>DATMMF010000019.1:0-653687 GCA_035569835.1 Solirubrobacteraceae bacterium | reverse complement strand
CGTGCGGCGGCCGCTGGAGGGGGCGATGCTCGCGCTGCAGCAGTGGCTGCCGGTGGGCTCGACGCTTCGTGCGCTGCGCTCGCTCGGCAAGGTGACGCTCGCCACGATCGCCGCTCCCGGCGCCGAACCGCTGCTGCTGCTCGACAACGAAGCCGCCAATCCCGCGAAGTTGGTGCTGCGCGGCGCGGGGGCGCTGCGCGTGCTGCAGGGCTTCAGCCCCACGGGCGCGCTCGCGACGGTCACGCCGCGCGGGGCAGGGCGCCGGCTCGTGACGTTGCCGGCGAACGGCGTGCTGGCGCTGCGCTTCGCGCGCTGAGCCTGCGGCCGTCCGGCTAGGGCCCGACCGGGCGCGGCGGAGCCGCGCCGAGCGCCTCGTCGACGGAGGGGTGGACCGGCAGCGCCTGGCTCAGCCCGACGATCTCCGCCAGGCGCGCGAGGTTGGAGTCGGGCGGGATCACGAGCAGCAGCGTCGCCCGGCGCTGGCGCAGCAGCTCGCCGAGGCGGAACAGCATGTCGATGCCGGCGCTGTCGAGGTAGCGGACAGCGCTCAGGTCGAGGACCAGGCGGTCGACCCCATGGCTCATGCTGTCGGCCAGCTGCTCGCGAAGCGCGGCCGCGTTCGCCGCGTCGATATCCCCGCTCGGCCGCACCACGGGGATGCCGTCGTGCCGTTCGAGGGTCGGTTGGCTCACGCCGGACCCCGCCCGCCGAGGCGCTTGATGAGCGTCACGCTCGTGCCGTCGCGGCGGCGATCGATCTCGGCGTCGTCGACGAGCGCGCGCATGATCGCGAGTCCGCGCCCGCGCCCGTAGGGGCGGGAGGAGCGCCACCGGCCATCGTCGCTCACCGTCACGCGGATCTCGTCGCCTTCGTGGACGCACGCGACGCGGAAGGTGGCCTCGAGCGCGCCGTAGGCGTGCTCGATCGAGTTCGCCGCCGCCTCGGAGGCCGCCAGCGTGATGTTGAAGAGGTCCTCCGCGCCGACGCCCTCGCTCAGCAGCCAGCGCCCGAGCGTGCTGCGCAATCCCGCGAGCACGCCGGGTTGCGCGTCCAGCGTCACCTCGATCTGGCGCCCGAGCGGCAGCGACTCGATCGCCAGCAGGGCCACGTCGTCCTCGAGCGGGACGTCCGTGAGCATCGCGCGGTAGACGCGGTCGGCGAACGATGCATCCTCGGCTCGCGCCGCGCGCCGCGCGGCGGCGCGCAGATGGTCGAGCCCTTCGTCGATCGACTCGCCGCGGCGCTCCACGAGCCCGTCCGTGTAGAGCAGCAGCGTGCTGTCGACGTCGAAGGTGTAGATGCGGCTCGCGTACTCGCCGCCCCGGCGGATTCCGAGCGGCAGCCCCTGTACGAGCTCGAGGTAGGAGGCTTCGCCGCCGGGCGCGACGAGCAGCGGCGGCAGGTGCCCTGCGCTCACGGCCTCGAGCGTCCCGCGCTCGAAGTCGAGTTCGAGGATCGCGACGGTTGCGCTGCGGTGACGTCCCATCGCGACGAACAGCTCGTTCAGCAGCCGCATCACGTCCGGGAGCGGATGCCCCTCGGTCAGGTAGGCGCGCAGCGCGGCGCGGATCTCGGCCATCACCGAGGCCGCCAGCACGCCGCGACCGACGACGTCCCCGATCACGAAGCCGAGCCGGCCGCTCGGAAGCTGGAAGACGTCGTACCAGTCGCCGCCGACCTTCACGCCGCTGCCACCCGGGAGGTACTTGGCGCTGAAGCGCAGCCCCGGGATCGACGGAAGCGCATCGGGCAGCAGGGCGCGCTGCATGATCTCGGTGACCGAGCGCTGCTCGGTCAGGCGCGCGCTGTCGATCGCGAGCGCCGCGCGGTCGGCCGCGAGCTGCAGCAGAGCGATGTCGTCCTCGTCGAACAGCCGCTGTTGCAACGTGCCGACGTGCATCACCCCGATCACGCGCCCTTCGACGTGCACCGGCACGCCGAGCATGGAGCGGATGCCCCTTTGGCGCAGGATCGGGTTGACGACGTCGGCTTTGCTCAGGTCCTCGATCACGACCGGGCGCCGCTCGGCCGCGATGCGCCCGGCGAAGCCGCGCGCGAGCGGGACCTGGACTCCCTGGCGGACCTCCTCCTCGAGCCCCCGCGCCGCCCTCGCGACGAGCACGCCACGATCCTCGTCGAGCAGCAGGACGGCGGCGGTGTCCGCGCGCAGGCCGTCTCGGATGCGCTCGAGCAGCTCGGAGATCATCGCTTCCAGCGACAGGTAGCCGAGTGCCGCGTCGGTCACGCTCAGCATGCGCTCGAGCGAGCGGCCGAGCTCGGCCTCCGCCGGCTTCGCCGGCGCCGATCCAGGGTTCGGGGAGTCGCTGTCCCCGGCGCGCTCGCTGCTCATGGGCGTGCTGCCCCTCCTCGTCGCAGTGCCTGCCCCACGCTATATACCCGCGCGGGTTGACATCAACGCACACGCGCCGTCGGCTTCGGCGCACCTCCTGCGAGATGCTTTGCGCGGGCGAACGTCCTCAGCGCACGGCTCTCAGCGTGAAGGGCTTCGGCGTCGCCGTGAGCCTGCCGTTCGCGTTGAAGTAGGCCAGCTTGAACGACGCCGTCTCGCGCGCGCTGTGCGCGAGCGCCAGGAGCGCGGCGTGCGGCAGCTTGACGGTGAGCGTGACCGTCCTGGTCGCCGGGAACGTGCCGTGGCTCGTCGCGAACGAGTCGGCCGGCGGGGGGGACGTGGCGCACGAGGCGCCACGCCCCCCGTCTGCAAACGCCTCTAAGCGGCGGTGATGTTCTTGTCGCCCTTCGGGCCTTTGAGTTTGTCGACACCTTGGATTTCCAAGCTGTCGCCGGATGTGCCGTGCAAGCTGCCTGAGCCCGGTCCGAAGATCAGGGTGCTCGCGCCGACCGTCGGCCGCAAGACCCCTTCGAAGAAGTCTTCGAAGGTCGTTCCCTGGCAACTGACTTCGATGTTCGCCCCGAAGATCGCGTCAACGATGACTTTTTCGGGCGTTTCTTCGAGGGCGGTGCGCCAAGGCAGATTCTTCGCGGTCAACACCGGCGCCACTCCCGTGGGGCAGGGCGAGGGTTTGGCCTTGCATCCGAACAGAACGAACGAGGTCATCTCGTCCGTGCCGCCGTTGGGACCGTTCTGGATTTCCTCCTCGTCCTTGACCTTGCATTTGATCGTCGTGATCGGCGCGCCGGTCGCCGCCCGCACCGTCAGCGTCAGCTTGCCTTTCGTGGCCACCTTCTCGACTACTCCGGCAGGAAGCGGCTTCCCTTCGCTCAACCACACCGGCGGTGCCGCCTGCGCCGCAGCCGGCGCCGCGAGCGCCATGACTCCGAGCGCCACGGCCACGCGACCAAGGACCTTGATGGTCATCTTTCCCCCTTGGATCTGGCCGGGAGAGCGGACAGTCCGCGAGTTGTCGGCCCCCGACCTCGTGGTTTCCGAGCCTCGAAGCTAGCGCAGCCCGAGTCCGCGGTGTTGCGATCTTGAGCCGTGCCGGTGAGGGGTCTCTCATGGTCTCCCGGCGGGGTCAAACGGCTCCGGCCGTTCGCAGCGCCGAGGGCCCGCGGTTATCCCCCGCCCTGAGGTGGTTTCGGCGGCAGCTGGACGGTCGGCAGCGGGCCGGCCGGCCTGCAGGTGGCCGCGTGGACCTCCTCTGTGAGGGTGCTCAGCTTTTCGCTCAGCGTGTGGATCCGTTCGGTGAGCTCCGTGTTCTTCGTGAGGAGGTCGGTCTGGAACTTGGCGAGCTCGTCCCTGTGCTTGGCGGCTGCTTCCTCGTTGGCCTTGTCTGTCCTGGTCTGCGCCTTCTGCGCGATGATGACCAGGGCGCCGGTGTAGAACGCGACGCCAGAGAAGATGAGGTTCAGCAGGATCCACGGCTCGGGGTCGAATTCCCCTCCTTTGGCGATCGCTTTGCCGGTGTGTTCGAGGTACGTGATGGCCCCGTTGACAAAGACCCAGCCGAGGATGATGAGGCTGCCCACGAGCACGAACTGGACGGTGCCCATGGCGGAGGCCACCCACTCGGCCATGCGCTCCATGAAGCTGCTTCCGCCGGCGTACGGCGAGGGGTTCTTGCCGCCCCGCTGGTAGTGGGTGTGGTGGCGCAGGGGATCGGCCGCGGGCGCCGCCGGCTGCTGGGGCTCCGTCGTTTCCATGTGGCTTCCTCTCGATAGGCGGTTGGGCGAACCGATCGTGAGCGGAGCGTACCCCCGCCGCGGACGGCAATCCGCTCCAGCCTCGGCCGCCGCGCTCCGGCGTCGTGAAGGCGGGCTCAGGGGGTCTCGAACGTGCCCGCTCATGATCTCGCCGGCGCGGGGTGCGATGAGCCGCAGCACAAAGGCGACGACGCGGGCACTTCTACAGGCATGGCCGTCCGAGGATCACGACGCCATGCCCCGTGCGGGACTCGAACCCGCCCCACCGGATTAAAAGTCCGGCGCTCTACCAGATGAGCTAACGGGGCCTGCGGCCGAACAGTGTCGCAGATGCCCCGCAGCGCGTGGCGCGGGCGCACACTCCCGGGGGCGGGCCCGCTGCGGTCGGGCCCGCCCCCTGTAGGGGTGTCGAGGGACGGTGCTTTTCAGCGGTAGACGACCGCCACGGTCGACGTCGAGGCCGACCCGCTGACCGGCTTGAACGAGACCTTGATCGGCACCTTGACGCCGTGGCGGCGGTGCCTGCGCACCGAGGCGGTGCCGGCGCGCGTGAGCGAGGGGTGCAGCGTGACCCGCTCGGCCTTCGCGGTCTCCTGGCGGATCGCGTGAAGGCCCTTGCCGGAGGCGCTCAGCACGCCGGCCGACGGGACCTGCACGACGATCGTCGCGCGGTGGCCGCGGAAGCTGTGGCTCAGCACCTTCAGCTTGCCGGTCGTCGCGCCCGCGGCGGCTGCGGAAGGCGCCGGCGAGGCGGGCGGCGGCGTCGCCGTGCCCTGCACGGTCACGGTCGTCGTGCCGCCCGGTCCGCCGGTTCCGCCGGTCAGACCGAACGCTTCACCGGCTTCTTTGACGACGCCGACGCTGACGCCCGATGGGTTGCCGAGGATGCTCAGTTTTTCGCCGTTGGCGAGCGGCGCGACGAGCGCCATCGTCGTGCCGGGCAGCTGTTCGGCGGTCTTGCCGAACTGTTCGGCGAGCGCCTGCGGCGTCGTTCCGAGCTGGGCGGCGAGATCTTCGAGCGTCGTCTTCACGAACGGTTCGCCGGAGAGCAGCGTGCCGAGCAGCGACTGCAGCTTTTCGGGGCCGAGCGCCGAGAGGACGTGTTCGATCAGCACCTGCGGTTCGGAGGAGCCCGAGAGCAGCTTCGAGATCAGTTCGCTCACGTTGGTCGATTCGAGCGCTTCGGTGAGCTTCTGCTGCGGGTTGCCGCCGAGCAGCGCTTCGAGCTGCGGCGTGAGCACCCCGAGCGCCTGTTCGAGCTTTTCCTGCAGGAGCTGGGCGGCTTCGCCGCCGCCGAGCAGTTCTTCGAGGCTCTTGCCTTTGCTCGTGAGCGCTTCGACGACTTCTTTCAGCGCTTTTTCGAGTGCCGCCGCTTCGACGCCTTCGAAGGCCGGCAGTTCAGAGAGCTTTTTGGTCAGTTCGGCCGTCGGCAACGAGCCGAGCGGCGTCTGCCCGAGGACCTGTTCCACCTGTTCGGTGGGCGGCAGGCTGACGGCCGGCGACGTGCCGGCATGCGCCGGCGCCGTCGGCAGCGCAGCGAGCAGGACGACGGTCGCGGTGGCGAGGGTGAGGGCGATTAGCGCCCGTGCCCGGCGTCCGGCCAGGGCGCTTCCAGCGATCAGAGAGGACATCCGTTCCTTCCGTGAGGGAGAGAGGGCTTCGCAGCGGCGATACCCCTCGTCCCGAGGAGAGGAACTTTTTTCCAACAGACGTCCAGCCGGCTAAGGCTGTTCGGAGGCCGCGATCCGCAGCATCTCCTCGATGCTCGTGACCTTCACGCGCGGGCGTCCGGCCGGCTCGCCGAGCGCCCGCTCATGGCGGTCGATCGCTTCCCAGCCGGCGTAGGTGACCAGCTGCGGCTGGCGCTCGCGCAGAAGCTGCTCGACGGCGTCGGCGTCCGGCACCTCGGGACGGCGGCCGGCGCCGTTCTGCGACGCGAGGTCGGCGAAGATCGCATCGACCGTCTCCTGCGCGTCCTTCTTGTTCGTGCCGATCACGCCCGAGGGGCCGCGCTTGATCCAGCCGACGACGTACTCGCCGGCTACCTGCTCGCCCGAGCCCGGGTCCTTCACCCGGCCCTCCTCGTTGGGGATCACGCCGGTGCGCTCGTCGAACGGGACCCGCGGCAGCGGGATGCCGCGATAGCCGATCGCGCGAAACACGAGCCCCGCCGGCAACGTTTCGCGCACGTCCGTGGCCCGTGCGCGGAGCGCGCCGTCGGCTTCCTCGACCAGCTCGTTGCGGATCAGCTCGACCGCGCCGACGTGGCCGCGGGCATCGGGAAGCAGCGCGACCGGCGAGGCCAGGAAGCGCAGCACGACGCGCTTGGCCTTCCCGGTCGGCTCGCGGGCCGCGAACCCGCGCAGGATCTCGACGTTGCGCCGCGCGGTCACATCCTGCTCGGCGCGCTCGTCGTGGACCGCCAGGCCGCGCTCGAGCTCGGCCGCGTCGACGATCACGTCCGCGTCCGAGAGCTCGCCGAGCTCCAGCAGCTCCGGGTTGGTGAACGCGGCCTGCGCCGGGCCGCGGCGGCCCACGACGACGACCTCCTTGACCTTGCTCGCCGCCAGCACATCGAGCGCGTGATCGGCCGTGTCCGTGGGCGCCAGCTCCTCGGCCGTCAGCACGAGCATGCGCGCGACGTCGAGCGCGACGTTGCCGTTGCCGATCACGATCGCGCGCTCGGCCGAGAGCAGGTCGACCTCCAGATCGGTGTGATCGGGGTGGCCGTTGTACCAGCCGACGAACTCGGTCGCCGCGTGCGAGCCCGGCAGCGATTCGCCGTCGATGCCGAGCGGGCGGTCCGACGGCGAGCCGGTCGCGTAGACGATCGCGTGGTAGTGGCGCAGCAGGTCCTCGCGCGAGACGTGCTCCCCGAACGTGACGTTGCCGTAGTAGCGAAAGCGCGGATGCGCGGCCGTCTTCTCGTAGACGCGCGTCACAGACTTGATCTTCGGGTGGTCCGGCGCGACGCCCGAGCGGACCAGGCCCCACGGCGTCGGCAGCCGCTCGAACATGTCGACCTCGAACGCGGCGTCGGCGTCCTTGAGCAGATGGCCGGCCGCGTAGAAGCCTGCAGGGCCGGAGCCGATGACGGCGATGCGGATGGGCTTGGGGTCGGTCAAATGTGCTCCTTGCGGGCGCCGCGGAGGAGTGGGCGCGGCCCGACTCGAACGGGCGACCCCCTCGGTGTAAGCGAGGTGCTCTAGCCAGCTGAGCTACGCGCCCTCTCGATTCACCAAGAAGGCTAGCGGGAGCGGCTGGGAGTCTCCTGGGCGCGGGCTGGTAGCGCTCCAGGCAAGCCGGGTAGGCTAGGACGCGGGCCAACCGGCCCGGGAGCTCCCCTTGAGCCGTGACGACACCGCCCACCCGGAGGGGCCGTCCGCCTACCCGCAGGCGGCTGAGCTCGAGCTGCGCCACGTCAGCAAGCGCTACCCCGGCGAGCGCGAGCCCGCGATCGGCGACCTCTCCTTCACGGTGCCCGCGGGGGAGTTCTGCGTGCTGGTGGGACCGTCGGGCTGCGGCAAGACGACGACGATGCGCCTGATCAACCGCATGACCCCGCTCAGCGGCGGCGAGATACTGCTCGGCGGCCAGAGCGTGCTGGATCGCGACGTGCGCAAGCTGCGCCGCGACATCGGCTACGTGATCCAGCAGATCGGGCTGTTCCCGCATCTGACCGTCGCCGAGAACATCGCGACGGTGCCGAAGCTGCTCGGCTGGAACAAGGACCGCATCAACGCGCGCGTCGAGGAGCTGCTGCGGCTGATCGGTCTCGAGGCCGAAGGGCTCGCGGGCCGCTACCCGGCGCAGCTGTCCGGCGGGCAGCGCCAGCGTGTCGGCGTCGCGCGTGCGCTCGCCGCCGACCCGCCGCTGATGCTGATGGACGAGCCGTTCGGCGCGATCGACCCGATCAACCGCGCTCGCCTGCAGGATGAGTTCCTCGCCCTGCAGGCGAAAGTCAAGAAGACGATCGTGTTCGTCACGCACGACATCGACGAGGCGATCAAGATGGGCGACCGCATCGCGATTCTGCGCAAGGGCGGCATGTTGCAGCAATACGACACGCCCAGGGAGATCCTGGCGCACCCCGCGAACGACTTCGTCGCGCAGTTCGTCGGCGCCGACCGGGGCATCAAGCGCCTGTCGCTGACGACGCTCTCTGAGATCAAGCTGCTCGACCCCGCGCGGGACCGGGCAGGGGCCAGGCGCATCTCCGCGAGCGCCTCTGTCAGAGATGCGCTCTCGGTCCTGCTCACCGACGGGGGCCGGGCGCTGGCCGTCGTCGAAGGCGGATCCGAGAGCGGCGGGGACGGCGGCGAGGGCCGCCTCCTGGGGTTCCTCACGCTCTCACATCTCGAGCGCCTGATCGCAGAGGAATACGAACAAGATCGCGCGCCGGGCGAAGGGCAGGAGCCGGCGCCGGCCGGCGCCCGCGGGGCCGGGGCGTGAGCGCCTCCCCACAGCTCGCCGCCGCCGGGCCGGTGATCCCCCACTACGGCACGCAGAGCTCGCAGTGCGTCGTGCACAACCACCTGTTCTGCTGGGACTGGGTGGAAGGCAACTGGAGCTCGGTGCTGTGGCCGGCGCTGCGCCAGCACGTCTATCTGGCGGTGGTCGCGGTGTCGATCGGGTTCGTGCTCTCGATCGCCCTCGCGCTTCTGGCGCGCCGCTGGCGCTGGACCGAGCAGCCGACGATCCTGATCACGACGTTCCTCTACACGATCCCGTCGCTGGCGCTGTTCGAGCTGCTCGTCGCCCCCGTCGGCGCCAACATCTACGCGGCCGAGATCGCGCTCGTCTCCTACACGCTGCTGATCCTGTTCCGCAACATCCTCACCGGCTTGCGCGATGTCCCCCCCGACGTGCTCGACGCGGCGGAGGGCATGGGCATGACGCGCACCCAGCAGCTGCTGCGAATCGAATTCCCGCTCGCTCTGCCGGGGATCATCGCCGGCCTTCGCATCGCGGTCGTGACGACGATCGCGCTGGCCACGATCGTCTACACGATCTACGACGCGGGGCTCGGGGTGCCGATCCACAGCGCGCTCGGCGAGGGGCCGTTCAAGACGGAGCTGATCGCCGCGGCGGTCCTCACGATCGGGCTCGCGATCTTCGCCGACGGGATGCTCGTGCTGATCCAGCGCGCGCTGACGCCATGGGCGCGGGCACGCCGAGCCGGATAGGAGACGCATGCACGAATTCGTCGAGGCATTCCGCTTCATCGCCCACAACGGCGCCGTCGCCGGCGAGCCGAACCTGCCCAGCCTCGCCCACCTCGCGCTCGAGACGCTCAAGGTCGGCGCGATCGGCGTCGCGATCTCGATCGTGATCGCGGTGCCGGTCGGCGTCGTGCTCGGCCACCTGCATCGCGGGAGCTTCCTCGCGATCAACCTCGGCAACGTCGGGCGCGCGCTGCCGAGCCTCGTGATCCTCGCGATCGGCGACGCCTTCCTCGGGCTCGGCCTGACGGTCGTGGAGCTGGCGCTGGTCATCCTCGCGGTCCCGCCGATCGTGACGAACGCCTACTACGCGATCGAGGGCGTCGACCCCGACTTCGTGGACGCCGCTCGCGGGATGGGCATGAGCGAGCGCGAGGTGCTGTTCCGCGTGGAGCTGCCGCTGTCGGTGCCCGGCATCTTCGCCGGCATTCGCACCGCCGCCGTGTTCGTGATCAGCACCACGACGATCGCCTCGCTCGCCGGCTTCAGCGGAAGCCTCGGCGACATCATCGCCAACGAGACCAGCTACCACTTCTCCGGCGTGCTCGGCGCCGCGATCTGCGTGGCGCTGCTGGCGCTGGCTGTCGAGGCCGCGCTCACGATCGTGCAGTACTTCCTGACCCCGCGCGGGGTGCGTTACGCCGGACGCGAAGGCGGCTCGATCGCGCAGGCGACGGCGGCGGCAACGGCCTGACACGCGCAATCAATCAACATCTTCAAATCAACAAAAAACAAATGAGGAGACGGCGGATGGAACACGGCAGATCGACCACGTTCACGAGGCTGAGTGCGGCCGCTTTCACCGGGCTCGCGACGGTCCTGGCCGGCACGGCGCTGATCGCGTGCGGGAGCAGCTCGAAATCGAGCAGCACCACCACGACGGCTGCGACAACGAGCGCGAGCAAATCCGCGTCGTCCGGCCCCGGCGTGGGCAAGCCGACCGTCACGCTCGGCGACAAGAACTTCGCCGAGGAGAACATCCTCGGGCAGCTATATGCGCAGGCGCTCCGTGCGAAGGGCTACACGGTCAACCTGAAGTCCGAAATCGGCTCGACCGAGCTGATCTACAAGGCGCTGAAAGCCGGGCAGATCGACGGCTACCCCGAGTACACAGGCGTCCTGCTCTCGGCCGTCGCAGAACAGAAGACGAGCCCGTCGAGCGAACAGCAGGCGTATGAACAGGCGAAGGCGTTCGTCGAAAAAGACGGCTTCACGCTGCTCGAAAAGACGCCGTTCTACGACACGAACGTGCTGATCACCCAGCCCAAGTACGCCAGCGAACACAAACTCAGCAACATCGGCGACCTCAAGCCGCTGAACAACAAGTTCACGATCGGCGGCGCGCCCGAACTCGCGACCCGCGAAGAGGGCCTGCCGGGCATCAAGAAGCTCTACGGCGTCGAAGGCAAATTCAAACCCGTCTCGATCGAACTCTCCTACCAGGCGATCGAAGGCGGCCAGGTGAACGTGCAGAGCGTGTTCAGCACCGACGGGCAGTTGCTCGGTGGGAAGTTCAAGCTCCTGGGCGATCCCAAGCACGTGTTCGGGTTCCAGAACGTCGCGCCGGTGATGAAGAAAAGCGTGGTCGCGGCCGAGGGCCCGGCGTTCACGGAAACGATGAACAAGGTGAGCGCGCTGCTGACGATCCCCGCGATGCAGCAGATGAACAAAGCGGTGAGCGTCGACAAGCAGTCGCCGGAAAGCGTCGCGAAGGAATTCCTCAGCGCCAACGGGCTCGCCTAGCGGGTGTCCGACGGGTAACCGTCACTGCGCGCCCCCGGGCCGGCATGGAGCGCCGGCCCGGTCGCCCGCTTTCCCTGCCAAGCTCTCGGGGATGCGGCGCGACGGCGGTTCGAGGGCGATCCGGATCGCCGCGATCGCCGCGGCGATCGTGCTTGCGCTGCTCGTCCTCGCGCAGCTGGTGCTGCCGCACATCGCCGCCTCGCGGATCTCCTCGCGCGTCGGCCGCTACGGGCACGTCGAGCACGTGTCGGTATCGGCGTGGCCGGCGGTGAAGCTGCTGTGGGGCGACGCGGACTCGGTTGACGTGCGGGCACGCTCGCTCGCGCTCTCGCCGTCGCAGGCCGCGGCGCTGCTCTGGGAAGGCCGCGGCGCCGATCACATCGACGTCAGCGCCGAAGCGGTCCGGGTGGGGTCGCTAGCGCTGAGCAGCGCGGTGCTTCGCAAGCGCGGCGCGCAGCTCTCCGCCCACGCCCGCGCGAGCCGCGCCGCCGTGCGCGCCGCGCTCGGCCCGGGCGTGGGCGTGCGGCTGCTCGGCAGCGAAGGCGGCCGCGTGCGCGTCGCCGCGAGCGGCAACCTGTTCGGCGTCGGCGCGAGCGTCGCCGCGGTCGCCGAAGGCGAACAGGGCAAGCTCGTCGTGCATCCCGAAGGGGGGCTGCTCGAAGCCTTCCGCCTGACGCTCTTCTCCGACCGCCACGTCCGCGTCGTCGGCGTCGCCGCCTCCGAAGACGGGGCGACGCCGCCGGGGTACGTGCTCGGGATGAACGCGCTGCTGCGCTGAGGTGCGCTCCGCCCGACGTCGGTGGCGCCCCGCCCCCGGGAGCGGCCCGGCTCAGGCGGCCGCGCGCAGCGGCTCGCCCGCCATCCGGGGCGCCTCGACGATCACGGGCAGCCCCTCCTTGGGGCTGATCGTCGGCATCTGGCGGATCGTCAGCTCGAAGGAGTCGGGGAGCGAGAGCGAGCGCTCTTTGAGCAGCAGCGAGGCGATCGTCCGCACCTCGAGCTGGCCGAAGCGCATGCCGATGCACGTCCGCGAGCCGCCGCCGAACGGAACGTAGGCGCCCTTCGGGAGCGCTGCCCGCGCGTCGGGCATGAAGCGCTCGGGGCGGAACCGCTCGGGGTCTGCGAACACGTCGGGCAGGTGGTGCGAAGCCCAGGAGGAGTAGTTGACGAATGCGCGGGCGGGGATCGGCACGCCTTCGAAGTCGACGTCGCGCACCGCCCGGCGCGGCCCGACCCACGCCGGCGGGTACTTGCGAAGCGTCTCGTCGATCGTCATCTCGAGCTCAGGCAACTCGCCGCCGAGTAGTTGCGCGGCGCTCGGGCGCCCGGCCGGCGCGAGCTCGCGCTGCTCCCCGCGCAGACGGTCGGCGATCGCCGGCTGGCGCGCCAGCTCGTAGAACATGAAGGAGATCGTCGAGGTGGTCGTGTCGTGGCCCGCGAACAGCAGCGTCATCACCTCGTCGCGGATCTGCGTGTCGTTCAGGCGGTTGCCGTCCTCGTCCTCGGCGTCAAGCAGCAGGCTGAGGATGTCGCTGCCGCGCCGTCCGGAGGCTCGCCGCTCTGTGATCTCGGCGTAGATCAGGACATCGAGCTTGCGGGCCGCGGCCTGCATCCGCCCCCACGGCGAGCGCTTGCCGCGGAACACCCGCAGCAGGTAGTCGCTGGCATAGAAGGCGAGCGCCTCCTCGAACAGGGAGGCGGCGTCGATCTCGCGTGCACGGCCGCTGTCCGGGTCCAGGCCGAACAGCGCGCGCAGCGCGACGCGCATCGCGAGGTGGCGCGTCCACGAATAGAGGTCGACCACGGCGCCGGGCTCCAGCCCGGCGAGCGCCCGGTCGGTCTCCTCGAAGATCGTCTCGACCGAGGCGCCGATGCGCTCGCGGTGGAAGGCGGGCAGCATGATCCGCCGCGACTGGCGGTGGAAGTCACCGTCGATCGTCAGCAGTCCGTCGCCCATCAACCCGATCAGGTCGCGGAAGCTCCCTTCGCGCCATTCGAAGTCGGAGGCGTGCGAGACGAGGATGTAGTGGTTCGCCGCCGGGCCGAGCATGAAGATGACGTTGCTGTGCAGCAGCCGCAGCGTGAAGACTGGGCCGAAGCGCTCGTAGCTCTCGAGCAGCATCTCCAGCGGTTCCTCGGCGAAGCGGCGTGTGCGCGGCAGCGAGAAGCTCCTCTCGCCCGGGGGGTAGGGGACGCGCGCCCGGCGCTCGTCGATGAGGTCATCGACGAGAACCCGCACCGGGCTCTTGTTGAGCATCGGAGGAGGACCGACGAGCGCCACGCCAGAAGCCTACCCGAGCGGCTGGCCGGCTGGCCAGTTTCGGCGGCCAGGGCGGGGCGGGCAGGCTT
This sequence comes from Solirubrobacteraceae bacterium, assembly GCA_035569835.1. Taxonomy (GTDB): domain Bacteria; phylum Actinomycetota; class Thermoleophilia; order Solirubrobacterales; family Solirubrobacteraceae; genus Palsa-744. The sequence continues at coordinate 640,251 of DATMMF010000019.1, read as the reverse complement.
GGCATACTGTTCACCCCACGCGCGGGCGCCCCGGCTCCCGCAGCTATCGCGGGGGTGTAGCTCAGCAGGTTAGAGCGCTGCCCTGTCACGGCAGAGGTCGCGGGTTCGAGTCCCGTCACTCCCGTTTCGTGCTTCCTCGGGGGGCCGGCGCCGAGTCGGCCATCGCGCCCGGCTACGCTGGCCGCGATGACCGACTGGGCAGCCTGGGGTACCTCGGTCGGGACGCTCGTGCTCGCGGGTGCGACGTTCGCCGCGGTGCGTTCTTCCAACCGCTCGGCGCGGATCGCCGAGCGCGCGCTGATGGCCGGGCTGCGCCCGCTGCTCGCACCAACCGGTCCCGACGACTCGGAGGCACAGGTGCAGTTCGCCGATGGACGGGTGTTCGCGGCCGGTGCCGGGTTTGCGCTCGTGCGCGAGGACAAGGGCGTGGTCTACCTTGCGATCCAGGTGCGAAACGTGGGTGCGGGGATGGCGCTGCTGCGCGGCTATCACCTGGAAGCGGAGTCTGCGGAGAGCGCCCGGCGTGATCCCCGCGGCGCGGCTCGCCACCGGCGGGGAGACCCGGCTCCCGCGACGTCCTCGTTCAGCGAGCAGCAGCGCGACATCTACGTGGCGCCCGCCGGCGTCGGCTTCTGGCAGGCCGCGCTGCGCGACCCCTCAGACGCGCGTCACGCCGCGATGCTCGAGGCGATCCAGACCGACGGGCGCATCACGGTCGACCTTCTCTACACCGACCACGAGGGCGGTCAGCCCGCGATCGCGCGGTTCGTGCTGCTCGGCGAACCGGAAGGCCGATGGCGGCCCGAGGTGACCCGCAACTGGAGCGTGCCGGAGTCGTGAAGGCCGCCGAGCTTCGCGACTGCTGCCTCTCCTTCACCGGCGCCGAGGAGACGTTCCCGTTCGGCCCGCAGACGTCCGTGTTCAAGGTCTCGGGCAAGATGTTCGCGCTCTCGGCCCTGCGCGTGCGGGAGCTGAGCGTGAGCGTGAAGTGCGAGCCGGCGCTCGCCGACGCGCTGCGCGAGGCGCATCCCGCGGTGAGCCCCGGCTATCACCTCAACAAGCGCCACTGGAACACGGTGCTGCTCGACGGCTCGCTGCCGGACGCGACCGTGCGCGACATGATCGAGGACTCCTATGACCTCGTCGTGAGCAAGCTGCCCAAGCGCGTTCGCGGCGCGCTCGGCTGGGACGGGGAGGGCTGACCGGGGCCGGCACCGGGCTTCGGCGCCGGGCGCCGAAGCCCGTAGGGTGGGAGCCGTGCGTGCGCTGCGCGAGCAAACGATCCTGATCACGGGCGCGACCGACGGCCTCGGGCGGGCCCTCGCCGGCGAGCTCGCCGCCGCGGGCGCGACGCTCCTGTTGCACGGCCGCGACCCGGCGAAGGGCGAGCGCGCGCTCGAGGAGATAGCCGCCGCGAGCGGCAACGAGCGCTTGCGCTTCGTGCAGGCGGATCTCGCCTCGCTCGATCAGGTGCGTGGGCTCGGCGAGCTGGTGCTCGGCGAGACGGACCGGCTCGACGCGCACGTCAACAACGCGGGCATCGGCACGACGAGCGACGGCGCCGAAGCGCGCGAGGAGAGCCGCGACGGCTTCGAGCTGCGCTTTGCGGTCAACTACCTGGCGGGCTACCTGCTCACGCGGGTGCTGCTCGATCTGCTGCGCTCGAGCGCGCCCTCGCGGATCGTCAACGTCAGCTCCGCGGGCCAGACGCCGATCGACTTCGACGACGTGATGCTCACGCGCGGCTACAGCGGCGTGCGGGCGTACTGCCAGAGCAAGCTCGCCCAGATCATGTTCACGTTCGATCTCGCGGAGGAGCTGCGCGACGCCGGTGTCACCGCGAACTGCCTGCACCCGGCGACCTACATGCCGACGAACATGGTCCGCGCCGCCGGCGTCACCCCGGTCAGCCCGCTCGAGCAGGGCACCGAGGCGACGCTGCGGCTCGTCGCCGACCCGCAGCTCGACGGAGTGACGGGGCGTTACTTCAACGGGCTGCGCGAGGCGACGCCCGATCCGCAGGCGCAGGACCGAGTGGCCCGCGAGCGGCTGCGCGCGCTCAGCGACGGCCTATGCGGTCTCGAGGTCCGATAGCTCGCTGACGCCGGCGAGGCTCGAGAGCAGCCGCCCCGCCGCGGCCTCGAAGCGCTCGACGTCCCCGTAGGGCCGGGCCACGAGCATCGCGCCCTCCAGACCGCCGACCAGCGCCTGCGCAGCGTCGCGGGTCGGGCAGCTCAGGTGCACCGAGCCGTCTGCCTCGCCGTCCGTGAGCACCCCGGCCAGCCACTCCTCGTTGGCGTCGAAGAAGTGCTTGACGGCCGCCCGCATCGGCTTGGAGAGCGTGTCGTAGTCGGCGGCGAGCATGCCGCACAGGCACATCCGCCGCTGGCGAAGGACCTGGGCGTAGATGCCCGCGTAAGCGGCGAGCTTGGCGGACGCCTCGCCGCCGGCGGAGTCGATCCGCGCGAGCTCCTCGGCGAAGCGAGCCGAGTAGCGCTCGATCAGCGCCTGGCCGAGCTCGGCCTTGCCCGCGAAGTGGTAGTGGAGGCTCGCCTTCGTGATCTGCAGCTCGGCCGCCACGTCCGCGTAGCTGAAGCCGTTGAAGCCGCGGCTCTGCACGAGCCGTTCGGCGCTGTCGAGGATCCTGCTCGCCGTGTCGCCCGTGCCGCCGTCCTTGCCGCTCGCCATGTCCCCATCCTCGCCTGCTCGACGCGTTGACAATCTACCTACTAGTAGGTTAGATTAGCGGCGATCGCGGGGGACGACAAAGGAGGCTCCGATGGCAGAGCGGCAGTTGGGCTTCGAGCAGATCCGGGAGACGGGGCGATGAGCTCCCTGGACGCCTCACAACAGGATGCCCCGGGTCCCGGCCGGCAGGGCCGGCCCTACACCGTGGCGAGCCGCGAGGAAGCGGTCGACTTCATGGCCGAATACCCCGACTACGGCGAGATGCGCTGGTACAGCGACGCGCTCGGGACCGAGCAGGTCTCGTTCAGCTGGCGGCGGATGGCGGCGGGGACGGGCGGCCGCGGCAGCTACGGCCACTGCCATCCCGGTCAGGAGGAGGTCTACTTCGTGATCTCCGGGACCGTCACGTTCAAGGTCGACGACGACGTCTTCGAGGCCGGGCCGCAGACCGCCGTGCGGATCGGCGGTGACTCGTTCCGCTCGGTCCACAACGACACCGGCGAGGAGGCGCAGCTGCTGGTCTTCTCCGAGCGCCGTGCCGAGCCGCCGCTCGGCAAGCAGGACGGTTTCTGGTCATGAGCGCGACCGCGACGCGCGACGCACCGGTAGAGCTCGAGCGCACGATCGCGCGCTACAACGATGCCTGGAACGCGCACGACCTCGACGCGATCATGTCGATGCACGCGCCGGACATGGTGTTCGCGAACCACACCGCGGGGGAGTCCGCGTGTGGCGAGGAGGTCCGGGCGCACATCGCCTCGATCTTCGAGACCTGGCCCGACATCAGCTTCGAGACCAACCGCCTGTACGTGCGCGACGGGGTCGTCGCACAGGAGTGGACGGCGCGCGCCACGCACACGCGCACGATGCGCCGCGGCGAGATCGTCGCCGAGCCCACGGGGCGCAGCGTGCAGTGGGAGGGCGCCGACGTGATCCCGTTCGAGAACGGCCTCGTCAAGCGCAAGGACGTCTACTCGGACTCGGTCTCGATCTTGCGGCAGGTGGGGTTGCTGGGCTGAAGGCGCGAAGCGCCGCCCCGCGTGGACGGGGACGACGCCTCGCAACCCTTCTCGAGCCGCTCCGAGAGCGGGGCGACGCCAGGCGCGCCGCCCCGCCTCGTCCGCCCAGAAGGGGGGCGGCTTTCGGCTACCAGCTGGTCGGGGGCGGCGGCGCGGCCGTCATTTCGACCGTGTTGCCCGGCCCCGACGTGGTGGACGAGATGATCGGCCCGAGCGCGCCGCATTCGCCGAACGGCGGCACCGTCACTTCCGCCTTGAACGAGAAGCTGCCCACGGCCAGCGCGTTCGTCGGCTCGGAGATGCTCAGCGGCAGGTCGATCGGTTCGACGGTCTTGCAGCCGATCGGCAGGTTGAACAGGCCGACTTTGACTCCCTTGACGATCTCGTTGGCCTTGCCGTCGGCGCTCTCGGACACTTCGCTGCCGTCTTTGCTGAAGCCGAACGTGCCGGTCGCCGGCCCGGTCGGCGTCAGCCCGCCGCTCACCGTCACCGGGATCAGCCCGATGAAGAACGTCTGGTTGATCGGCGGGATGTTCAGCGTCGCGCTCAGCGTGCCCCTGGTCGCATCGGCGGTCGAGCTGATCGTCGCGCCCTTCGGCACTTCCTCACTGATTCCGCTGCGCTCGGTCACCTTGCCTTTCAGCGACCATTCGTTCAGCTTCACGATCAGGTCGCCGACCTCGGGCACGAGGCGCGCGCCCGCCGGGAGCGTGGCTCCAGTCGAGTGCTGGCCGCACGTGCTCGGCGCGGTCTTGCCCGCGACGCGTTCTTCGATCCACTTCAACGCGTTGCCGGCCGCAATCCCGTCGGTGAACAGGTGCTCGGCCGGGTAGAGCTGGAAGTCGTCCGTGACCCCGAGTTTGCACCAGTCGTAGTGCAGGTTGACGTCCTGCTGGACCGGCACCAGCTCGTCTTCGAGCCCGTGGTAGTGGTAGACGGGCGCGGAGACCGGTTTTTCGTCGAGGTTCTGTTCTTCGAGCGCCTTACGCAATGCCGGTTGCGAGGATTCCAGTTCCTGCAGCGACTTGTGTTCGGTCGTGTATTCGCTGAAGTTCGAGCCGTTCAGCGACGTGATGAGTTCGACCACGCACTCGGTGAGCGCGGAGTTCACGGCGCTTTCGCCGGCCGCTGTCAGCGTCCCGATTTTGATTTCGGGGTACGCCGCCTGCAGGCCGACGGCTGACAGGACCGCAAGCCCTGACCCGACCGATGGACCGCTGAAGGCACCGAATTCGCGCAGGTTCGCCGGCACGCCGCCGGCCGCGACGCCGGACAGCTTCACGTTCGGCGCGTAGCTTGACTGCAGCTCGCCCGCCCAGCCGACGGCCTGGCCGCCCTGGGAATAACCCCACGCGTACGTCGGATCCGATTCACTCAGCCCGGCGCCCGGCAGCTGCCTGGCGGCGCGCACGATGTCGAGCACGGCCTGGCCCTCGGAGCGGCCCGCGGTGTAGGTCGGGATGGCGCCGGTGGTGTAGCCCTGGTAGTCGGTCACGTCGACCGCGTAGCCGGCTTTGAGCGACTCGACGATTTCCGCGCCGGCGTACTCGCTGCCGGTGGTGATCTGCTTGGAAGGAGCGCACTGGGGCGCGATGCCCTGCGTGCCGATGCCCACGGTCACGACCGGCCGGCTGCCTTTGCCGGCCCATTTCGCGCTCGGCACGATCACCGTGCCCGTCACGAAGTCGGGCTGCCCGTGCTGGTCGCTGGACTGGTACATGACCGTCCAGGCTTTGTTGGCGGGCAGCGTCACCTTGAGGTCGACGGTCGCCGGCCTGTAGCGGATCAGTTCACCCGCGCTGCCGGTCGGCGCGGGCGCGGGCGGCGTGTAGAACGCCGGCCCGGAGGGCCCTTCGACCGGAGCCGCGGAGGCACCCGGGGCGTACACCGCGAGCGCGAATACGAGCACGACTACGAGCGCGAGCGACGCACGCGCAAGTCCCCTCAAACCAGACACAGCCACCCCTCTCCTCGATCTTTGTAGCGCTGCCATGCCAGATTCGGCGCGGGCGAATGTAACACAGCCTGACCACTTTGTACATACCCTGTGGGATGTCTCAAACCGTCCAGGAGCGCGAGGGCGGTCCTCTATCTTGAGCGGGCGATCATGAGCGCTGGGCCGACACCTGCCTCGGACGTGGCCGCCCCCCAGGCGCCGCGGCGCTACCGGGGCCTGAGTCCAGAAGAGCGGAGCGCCATGCGACGCGAGCAGCTGCTCGATGCGGGCCTCGAGCTGTTCGGCACGCAGGGCTACGCCGCGAGCTCGATCCGCGCGATCAGCGCCGCGGCCGGCCTGAACTCGCGCTACTTCTACGAGTCGTTCGCGAGTCGCGAGGAGCTGCTGTACGAGGTCTACCAGCGGACCGTCGCCGAGGTGGCCGTCGCAATGATGGAGGCGACGGCGCGCGAGGAGACGGTCGAAGGCCAGGCGCGGGCCGGGCTCGAGGTCTCATGGCGGATCCTGACCGGCGACCGGCGCAAGGCGCGCGTGATCCTGCTGGAGGTCGTCGGCGTGAGCGAGCGCATCGAACGGGCGCGGCGCGAGAACCGCCACGCGTTCGCCGACGTGCTCGTGCGCAACGCGCTGTCGGTGGCGGGCGAGGACGTCGAGCTGAGGCTCGACCCGGTGCTCACCGCGCGCTCGCTGATGGGCGCGTCGATGGAGGTGCTCGGCGACTGGATCCACGGCTACGTGGAGGCGTCAACCGATGAGATCGTCGAGCACCTCACAGCCATCTACACCGCCGTCGCGCGCTCCTCGGTCGTGCAGGACGAGGGGCGCTGATGCGAGCGCCCCGGCGCACGCCCCGCGCCTAGCCGAGAGAGCCGGGGTCGCCTACGCCTACCGCCACGACCTCGCTCCCGGCTCGCGGGAGGGTTAGGCCGCGGTGGGCGCCGCGAGCGGGAACGCCACGCCGGTGAGCTGTTCGGAGACCTCCCACAGCCGGCGCGCCACATCGGTGTCCTTGGCGGCGTCGGTGCGGCCGACGAGCTTGGCCGGGCCGCGCCCTTCCATGAAGCCGCTGGGGCCGGCGTAGCTGTTGCCCGGGACGTCGGCGGTCGCCGCGTAGAGCGTCGGCAGCGCGCCGCCCTCCTCGCTCTGGCCGAGCAGCGCGTTGCTCACGTGGCTCGCCCAGTCCTGCAGTCTTTTGCCGCTGTGGAACTGGAGGTTGGTGGCGGCGTAGCCGGGGTGCGCGGCGGTCGCGATCACCGGCGAACCGGCCTCCGTGAGGCGGCGCTGCAGCTCGGCGGTGAACAGCAGGTTGGCGAGCTTGGACTGGCCGTAGGCGGGCCACGCGCGGTAGCTCCTGCGCTCCCAGTTGAGGTCGTCGAAGTCGATGCGGCCCATTTTGTGCGCGCTCGAGGCGACGGTCACGACGCGCCCTGTCACCCGCTCGAGCAGCAGGTTGGTGAGCGCGAAGTGGCCGAGGTGGTTGGTGCCGAACTGCAGCTCGAATCCGTCAGCGGTGCGGGTGAGCGGCGGCACCATCACGCCGGCGTTGTTGATCAGCAGGTCGATCTCGCCGCCGTCCCAGCCGCCGGCGAACTCGCGCACCGAGGCGAGGCTCGCCAGGTCCAGCGGGCGGACCTCGGTCTCGCCGGGCATCTCCGCCGCCGCGCGCTCGCCCTTCTCGCGGTCTCGCACCGCAAGGACGATCCGGGCGCCGGCGCCCGCGAGCGCATTCGCGGCAGCGCGGCCGATGCCGCTGTTGGCGCCGGTCACGATCGCTGTGCGGCCGGTCATGTCTGGGAGGGAGGGGGTTGTGCGCGAAGTTGTCATGGGCAACAATGTAGTCGATGACAACAAAGCTGTCAACGTCTACTTCTCGGGCTACCCTATGAGCCCGGTGCCGATGCCCGCGCGTCCCTACCACCACGGAAACCTCCGTCCGGCGCTGCTCGAAGCGGCCGAGCGCACGCTGCGCGAGCGTGGTTCGCAGGCGCTGTCGCTGCGCGAGCTCGCCCGCGAGGTGGGCGTCAGCCACGGCGCGCCCCGCCGGCACTTCCCCGACCGCCAGGCGCTGCTCGACGCGCTCGCGGAGGACGGCTTCGAGCGCCTCGGTGCTGAGCTGCGGGCCGCGGCCGCCGGCGCCGGCGAGGAGTTCGAGCCGCGGCTGCGTGCGATCGCCGGCGCGTACATCCGCTTTGCGACCGAGGACGCCGCGCTGCTCGAGCTGATGTTCGCGGGCAAGCATCGCGAGCCGTCCGGTGAGCTCGCCGAGGCCTCAGAGCGAGCCTTCGCGGTGATGCTGGATCTGATCGAGCAGGGCCAGCGCGAGGGCGTGCTCGAGCGCGGCGACCCGAAGGGCGTCGGCCTTGTCCTGTTCGCGACGGTGCAGGGCATCGCCGCGCTGGTCAGCGGCGGGCTGGTCGAGCCGGACGAGGTCGAGTCGCTGGTCGCCGACGCCACGGAGCGCTTCCTGCGCGGCTCGCGCGGGCGGGCGCTCGCGTGAACGACCCGTTCTCGCTGGAGCGATTCGTGAGCGCGCAGGACGACGGCGGTACCTACCAGCACGCGCTCGCCGAGCTGCGCGCGGGGCGCAAGCGCAGCCACTGGATGTGGTTCGTGTTCCCCCAGCTCGGGGGGCTCGGGTCCAGCCCGACCGCGCGGCGGTACGCGATCGGCTCGCTCGAGGAGGCGCGCGCCTATCTCGCCCACCCGGTTCTCGGGCCACGTCTGCGCGAGAGCGCGCGGGCCCTGTGCGAGCTGGCGCAGCCGGCGCCGGCGCAGGAGGTCCTTGGCCCGGTCGACGCCCTCAAGCTGCGCTCCTCGATGACGCTGTTCGCGCGCGCCGAGCCCGGCGAGACGCTGTTCGTCCAGGTGCTGGCGCGGTACTTCGCGGACGCGCCGGATCCACGCACGGAGGAGCTGCTCGGCGGCTGAGCCCAGCCACTTTCCCCCCTGTTCGCCGGGATCCGGAGGGCTGGTATGTTCCGGACGTCGTTGGCGCACCGAGACGGGAGGGAACAATGGAGACGACGGGCTCTGCGGGGACGCATGTCCGGAGGATGAGGTGCGGCGCTCTCGCCTCGGCCTTCGCACTCGCCGTGCTCGCATTGTGGGTTCTCGTCCCGCCCTCAGCGCGCGCGCAGGGGCCGCCTACCGCAGGCGGGGGCTGGAGCCAGTCCGATCTCTCGGCGATTGCCGAGGCGTGTGGGCGAATCCACGGTCGCTGCCCGGCATTTGGCGCCCTGCGCAGCGGCGCGTTCGGCCCGGCCGCTCGCGACCCGCGCAGACGCGCGCGGGTCGATGCGGCGCGGCCCTCGATCGTGACTCCCGGCAGCATCGCCGGCACGGTCACCGACGCGGGCACGAGCCTCGGTGTCCCTGAAATCGAAGTTTGCGCGTACGAACAGCAAGCGTACGAAGAAGGGTTCGGCGAAGAAGAAGGTGAAGCGCCTGAAGGCGCCTGCGAAGTCACCGGCCCGTCAGGCAGCTACGAGATCGAAGGGCTCGCGCCAGGCAGGTACGTGGTCGAATTCTGGGACCCCGGGCGGACCTACGTCACGCAGTTCTACAACGGCGAGTCACGCATCCAGTTGCCGAATGCCGTGACGGTGAACGCGGGCGCGACGACCTCTCCGGTGAACGCCGCCCTGGTCAAAGGCGGTTATGTCGAAGGCGAGGTCACCTCGGCGCGGAACGGCGAACCGCTCGCGGAATTCCTCGTGTGCGCGTTCGGGATCGAATTCGAATGCGCCGAGACCGGGCCCGGCGGAAAGTACCGCATCACCGCGCTGCCAACCGGCGAATATGCGGTTCTGTTCCTCGTCCCTCCCGGGCGCGACTACGTGCCGGAAGCGAAGGAAGAAGTGTTCGTTCTCGCCGGCAAAGGTACGACCAACGTCAACGCGGAACTGCTCGAAGGCGCCAGGATCACGGGAACCGTCACCACCCCCGCGAGCGCGCCGGTCGTCGGCGCGCGCGCCTGTGCAGACGTCTTCGAAGAAGGCTTCCTGTTCCCGGAAGAATGCGGAACCACCGGCCCGAGCGGGGGCTACGCGATCGAACGCTTGCTGCCGGGTCTCTACTACGTCGAATTCTCCGATCCGCTCTATCCGACTCAGTTCTATGCCGGCAGCGCCTCCTTCGCCGGCTCCACTCCGGTCGAAATCCACACCGCAGGTGAACTGATCCCGGGCATAAACGCGACGATGCCCAAACCGTCCCCGTCATTGCCACCGGTGACACAGCAGGTGCCCGCCGCGGTGGTTCCGAAGGTGTCAGTCCTGACATCGAAATCGGTGCTTCCCCTGCTTACCGTAGTTGGCCGCGTCAAGGCCACCGGCCACGTCGCGAGCGTGAAGCTGCATTGCGGCGTCGGCCCGTGCAAGGGCACGCTGCGGCTTCTTGCCACGGTCGTCAAGCGCCACCGTGTCCATGGACACACGGTGACCAAGCACGTCACGGAGGTGCTGGGCAGCGGCAGCTTCCAGCTCGCCCAGGGCGCCTTCGCAAAGGTGAAGATCCAGCTGAACGCGACCGGCCGGCGACTGCTGGCGAACGCCGCCCACCACCCGCGCGCCGCGAAGCTGAACGTCACCCTTCAGGGGGCGCACGCGACGCTCCGCGCCGTCGTCGTCGGCTGAGCGCTAGCGCCCGCCGCGCGCTTCGGCCTCGGCCTCGGCGGCGAGCTTCGCCGGGGCGCGCGCGAACCACGCTTCCGTGACGACTTCCTCGAGCTCCGGCAGCGCGATCGTCTCGAGGCGCACCAGCACCGATGGGTGGCCCTCGAAGTGCGAGGTGGTGAAGAACACCTCGGGCTCGTCGGCCAGCATCGCCTCCTTCGCGACGAGGTGCTCGACGCGCGCCCCCAGGATCGCGCCGCCCGGCGCAGCGTCGCCCAGCTCCGCCACTTCTTTGGGGCGCAGCGGGCGCTCCCAGACGAACAGCTTGCCGCCCACCCGCCACTGAAGGCGCTCGCGCGAAACGCGCTCCTCGGAGCCCGGAAGCGACATCGCGATCCGCCGCACGTCCTCGAGGCTCACCACGGCCTAGTTCCCGGCGGGCGCGCCGAGCGAGAGCTCGGCCATCATCTGAAACGCCTCCAGCGGGTTCGGCGGACCCCCACCGGAGAGCTCGCCGAAGATCGTCGCGATGTTGACGGCCAGCCGCTCGCGCTCGCCCCAGTCGGCCCAGCGGTCGAGCTCCATGCGCCGCGCCGCCTGCACCGGCGTCAGGCCGTCGGCGTGGGCGGCGCGGGCCTGGTCGTAGAGGTAGTCGAGGTACGCGCGCAGCTCGCGCACGTCGTCGAGCGTCGCGAGCGGGCCGTGGCCGGGGACGACCGACTCCGGCGCGAGCGCCTCGATCCGCTCGCAGGCAGCGACCCAGTTCGACACCGGCCCCGCCCAGGCAATCGGATGCGCGCCGTTGAACAGGAGGTCGCCCGTGAACACGACGCGCTCCTCGGGCAGCCAGGCGATCGTGTCGCCGCGGGTGTGCGCCGGGCCGAGCTCGATCAGGCGCACCTCGAGGTCGCCGACGCGCAGGACGAGCTCACCGCTGAAGGTATCCCCGGGGGGCTGCGGCTGGATGCCATCGAACTCGAAGCCGCCGAAGCAGCGCAGGAAGAACTCGCCGAGCGTTCCCATGTTCGGCGCCTGCTTGACGAGCGCAGCCATCGCCGACGGCGGCAGCTCGGCCATCTCGGCCGCCGTCCCCTCAGAGGCGAGGATGCGAGCGCCGGACACGAGCTCGTTGCCGTAGCAGTGATCGCCGTTGGCGTGCGTGTTCACGAGCGTGTCGATGCGGGCTGCGGCCGGCACCGCGCGGCGCATCTCGGCCAGCATCGCCTCGGTCAGCTTCAGGTCGAAGAGCGTGTCGATCAGCAGCGTCGCCTCGCCGTCGCTTACCAGGCCGGCGTTCGACCAGCCCCAGCCTCCGTCGGGTTGGAGGTAGGCGTAGATGCCCGCTCCGACCTCCGCCAGCCCCCGCTCGTAGGTGCGCGCCATTGCCGCCAGAAGCTAGCGCGTCGGGAACACTAGAGTCCGGCCTCGATGTTCGACCTCGACCGCTACCTGGAGCGCATCGGCGTGGATCGCGATGCGACGCTGGCGGAGCTGCAGCGGGCCCACACGACGTCGATCACCTTCGAGGGGCTGAGCGCGCACGTCGGCGAGCCCGTCCCGCTCGACGCGGACGCGCTCGCAGCCAAGCTCGTCGACGGCGGACGCGGCGGCTACTGCTTCGAGCAGAACCTGCTGTTCGCGGCGGCGCTGGAAGCGCTCGGCTACGGGGTTTCACCGCATCTCGCGCGCGTCCGTCTCGGCGTCGCGCCCGGGGGGCAGGTGCGCGGTCGCACGCATCTGCTGCTCCACGTCATCGACGAGCAGGGCGAGCACTGGCACGTGGACGTCGGGTTCGGCGGCGGCACGCCGATCGAGCCGCTGCCGTGGGGACCGGGCGGCGAGCACGAGCTCGCCGGCTGGCGCTTCCGTGTCGTGGAGGATGCGGGGCTTTGGGTGCTGCAGCTCCGCGAGGCGGACGGCTGGGGCGACCTCTACGCCTTCGAGCCGCAGCCGCCGCCGATGATCGACGTCGAGATGAACAACTGGTGGACCGCGACCCACCCGGAGTCGCCGTTCGTCACGGGCTTTCTGATCAGCCGCCAATGGCCCGACGGGCGACGCCTGATCCTCTCCGACTTCGGCGAGCTGATGCTGACGGAGCGCACGCCTGAGCGGACGAGCCCGCTGCGGGTCGAGCGCGAGCAGGTTCCGGAGCTGCTCGCCGAGCGCTTCGAACTGCGCGGGTTCGAGCTCGACGGGAACGGGCGGCTGGTCCGCCGCTAGGCTGGAGGAGCATGCGCCCCGTCCCCACAGCAGCGATCGCGGCGGGCTCCCTGATCGGCGGCTATGGCGTCGCCGCCGGCAGCGGCTCGCGCCCGCTCGGCGGGCTCGTGCTCGCGGCGGGTGGCCTCTATTGCGCGAGCGTCTGGGCGCGGCGCGACGGGCCGCGCACGGCCGCCGCGCTCACCGGCGTCGGGCTGCTCGCGTTCGCGCTCTCGCATGTGATCGCGCGCGAGATCGGCGCCTGGCCGTCGGTGTTGAGCGTCGCCGCCGCGACCTCCGCCGTCGTGTGGGTGCGCTCGGACGCCCCCGCGGTCGCCCGCGCCCAGGCGCGCGCGTAGCGCGCGATGCGCGCTCTGACGGCCGCCCCGGAGAAGCCAGGCAACGTCGAGCTGCGCGAGGTCCCGGACCCCGAGCCGTTCAGCTCGCAGGCGCTCGTGAGGGTCGCCGCGTTCTCGCTGAACCGTGGCGAGGTGGCGCGGCTCGCCGACATGGATGACGGAGCGCTCACGGGCTGGGACCTGGCTGGCGTGGTCGAGCGCGAGGCCGGCGACGGCAGCGGCCCGGGCGCGGGAACGAGGGTCGTCGGGCTCGTCGCGCGCGGGGCGTGGGCCGAGCTCGCCGCGGTGCAGACGCGGCATCTCGCGCCGCTGCCGGACGGGATCACCGACGCGCAGGCCTCGACGCTGCCGATCGCCGGCATCACCGCGCTGAAAGCGCTCGAGATCGTCGGCCAGGTGCTGAAGCGGAGGGTGCTCGTGACCGGCGCGAGCGGCGGCGTCGGGCGCTTCGCTGTGCAGCTCGCGCACCTTGCCGGCGCGCACGTGACCGGCGTTTCGTCGAGCCCTGAGCGCGCCCGCGGCGTGCTCGATCTGGGCGCGGACGAGATCATCCACGAGCTCGAGCCGTCGGGGCCCGCGTTCGACGCCATCCTCGAGGGCGTCGGCGGCAAGAGCCTCGCTGCCGCGATCCAGCGCGTCGCGCCGTTCGGGACGATCGTCTCCTTCGCCTCGAGCGACAGCTCCGAAGTCAGCTTCCCCGCGCGCGCGTTCTTTGGGCGCGCCCCTGGCGCGACGCTTCACGCGTTCTTGATCTTCGGCATGCTCGAACGCGAGAACACCGCGCCGCAGGACCTCGCGCGCCTGGCAGCGCTCGTCGCCGAAGAGCGCCTCGACTGCTCGATCGACCGCGAAACCTCCTGGCGGGAGACGCCGGCGGCGATCCAGGCGCTGCGCGACCGGCAGATCGCCGGCAAGGCCGTGCTCTTCGTCGATTAGGAGGGCCTGGCGAACCCGCTACGGCGACTCCGCCAGCCCCACGGCTTTGACGGCCTCGGCGCGGTCGAGAAAGATCCGAACGCGACTGATCTTGCCTTCGATCAAGTCGTAGACGTTCGCGCTTTCAGCGTCGGTCACGATCCCGCTGGCACGGCCGGTCGCTCCGACCCGTAGAAAGGCGATCGCGGTGCGCTCGCCTATCGCCTGCACGCGCTGCACCTCGATCCGAAAGTCAGGGCCTACGTCCTCGATGTCGGTGAAGAACCGCCTGATCCCGCCAGCCCCCAGATACTCGGCCCCGGCCATCGGCAACAACAACTCCACGTTCTCGGTGCAGCACGCGAGATAGGCGTCGATGTCCCGCGCGTTGATCGCCGCGATCGCCCGCTCGACCGTCTCCACGTTCTGCCGCGACATCGCCCCCTCAGTATCCAGTAGCGCGCTGCGCCGCGGGCGGCGCGGCTCGCGCTCGACCCTCCTAGGGCAGAAAGCGCTCGAACGCCGCCAGCAGCGCCCGCGCTACGCGCTCGCGGTAGGACGCGCGCTCCATCGGCGCCTCGTCGGCGCGGTTCTGCATGTTGGCGACCTCGACGAAGACCTTCGGGACCCGCGAGAGGTTGAGGCCGCCGAGGTCCGTGCGCGGCGCGATCCCATCGCGGCCGTCATAGGTCGAGGTGTGCAGCAGCCCGATCGTCTCCAACTGCGCGCGGACGTCTTCGCCGAGCCGTCGCGAGGGCCCGATGATCCTGCCGTCTGCGCCGCCCGGGATCGGCGCCGGCACCAGCACCGCGAAGCCCGAGCCGCCCGGCGGGCCGCCGTCGGCGTGGATCGAGATGGCGGCGTCGCTGTCGGCGCGGTTGCCGATCGCCGCGCGTTCGTTCACGCACGGGCCGACGCCGTCGTTGCCGGTGCGCGTCATCACGACCCTGGCGCCGGCCGCCTGCAGCAGCGCCCGCAGCCGCACCGCCACGCTCCAGTTGAAGTCCGTCTCCCGGTAGCCGTCCGGCGCTGCGGTGCCGGTCGTGTCGCATTCCTTCTCGCCGTTGCCGTCGGGGACGAGGCGCGAGATCTGCTGCGGGTGTGTGAAGTTGCCGCCGTTGTGGCCGGGGTCGACGGTGATCGTGCGACCCGCGAGCGCGGCTGCCGGTGCCGGAGCGGAGGCGGCGGCGGTGACGGGTCGCGACACCGCGGCTGAGACGGTTGAGGTGGTGTGCGTGGCGTGCTTGTCGGCGGGGCTCGCTGCCGCCCACACGACCGCGCCCGCCACCAGGAGCAGCGCGGGCGCCCATCCTCGGCGTCGGTTGCGTCGATTGCGCACGCTGCGCGCACACTACCGGCGAGCGCGCGAGACGCCCGTCGGGAATAATCCCGCGCCGGTGCGCGCGATCCAGATCGTCAACGAGGAAGGACCAGAGGAGGCGCTCGAGCTCGTCGATCTGCCCGAGCCCGAGCCCTCGCACGTGATGACCCCCGGGAGCGGCGTGCTCGTCGAGGTGCACGCCGCCGGCGTCTCCTTCCCGGAGCTGCTGCAGACGCGAGGCGAGTACCAGATGAAACCGCCGCTGCCGTTCGTCCCCGGCAGCGAGGTCGGCGGCGTCGTGATCAGCGCGCCCGAGGGCGCCGCGGTCAAGGAGGGCGACCGCGTGGCGGCCTTCGGGATGCTCGGCGGTTGGGCGGAGACGGCCGTCGCGCCGGAGCACTTCACCTTCGCGCTCCCGGCCGAGCTCGACTTCGCGCAGGGCGCCGCGCTGGTCCTCAACTACCACACCGCCTACTTCGCGTTGCGCCTGCGCGGGCGGCTGAAAGAGGGCGACACGGTGCTCGTACACGGCGCCGCCGGCGGCGTCGGCACCGCCTCGCTGCAGGTCGCGCGCGGGCTCGGCGCCAGGACGATCGCGACGGTCTCCTCGGAGGAGAAGAAGAAGGTCGCCGAAGAAGCCGGCGCCGATCACGTCGTGATGGTTGCCGACGGGTGGAAGGACGAGGTGATCGAGCTCTCAGGGGGTGGCGTCGACCTCGTGCTCGACCCCGTCGGCGGCGATCGCTTCCTCGACAGCCTGCGTTCGCTTCGTGAGGAGGGCCGCCTCGTCGTGGTCGGCTTCACGGGCGGCTCGATCCCGGAGGTCCGGGTCAACCGGCTGCTGCTCAAGAACACCGAGGTGATCGGCGCCGGCTGGGGCGCATACGTGTTGAGCAAGCCGGACCTCAACCGCGAGATCGGCGCCGCCATCGCCCGCTTGATCGACGCGGGCGTGGTGCGCCCGCTGATCGGGCAGCGCTATCCGCTCGAGCAGGCGGCCGACGCGCTTCACACTCTGGACGAGCGCCGGGCCCTCGGCAAGGTGGTTCTGGACGTCCGTTGAGGAGCCGGGCTAGGCGCGAGCCAGCCCGGCCGCCGCGGCGCGCTCGCTGCCCAGGAACGGCGCGAGCGCGAAGTACGTCAGCTGCGGCGCGAGGCCGGGCAGCGCCGCGGTCGCCCGCTTCTCGATGTAGCGGTGCAGCACCTGCCAGATCCCGCCGGCGATTGCCTCCGTGAAGACTGCCTGCTCGCTCCGCGCGATGCGCGCGCCGTCCGGGCCCGCGCGCCCCGGCGCCGGCTCCAGGTAGGCGCGGAAGCTCTCGAGCCCGCGTTCGCGGATCGCGAGCGCCTCCGGGCTCGCGGCGAACGTGTCCACCAGCGTCAGGTGGGCGTGGTCGGGCTCGGAGGCGAGGTAGCCCAGCAGCGCCCGGATCCCCGCTCCGACCGCGCCGGGCCAGTCGCGCGCGCGGTCCTCGTACGCCGTCACCGTCACCTGCAGCGCCTGGTGCATGCCGACCTTCTGGGCGCCGAGGAAGGCCGCGTCCTTCGACGGGTAGATCGCGTAGAAGGTCTGGTTGGAGACGCTGGCGCGGCTGGCGATCTCCGGGATCGTGAGCGCCTGCAGCCCCTTCTCCGCGACGATCGCCGCGGTCGCGTCGACGATCCGCTCGCGCTGGCTTTTCTCGATCACCTCGCGGGGCAGCTCGCTGCGGCCCGGCGGCAGAGGTCCCTCCGCCCTGCTGCGCGCCGGCTCGGCCGGCGGGTCTCCGTTGCCGCCGGGCGGCGAGGGCGCGAGCGTCGCCGCCCCGGCCAGGGGCGCGGCCGCGAGCCCGTCCGGCAGCGCTGCCGGGTAGGACGCAGCCCAGCCCATCAGCGCGTCGGCGAGTCCCGGCAGCTCGGCGTGTCGGCCCTGGCGCAGGCGATTGCCCGTCACCTCGCGGATGCCTCCGAGCAGCGCCATCACCGTCAGGTCGCCGTCGTCGAGTGGCCGGCGCGGCGCGCGGTTCGCGTGGATGTACGCCTCGAGCGCATCGAGCGCCAGGCGCCGTTTGTTCCGCACCCGCGCGCCGGCGCCGAAGGCGCCGAGCACCAGCAGCGACACGGCCTGCGGCTCCTCCGCGGCCAAGCCGGCGAACGCGCGCGTCGCGCCGAGCAGGCGTGCGGGCGGCGGGTCGTCCGGGTCGTGGGCGGCCACGATCGACTGGCCGGCGCGCCGCGCGATGTCCTCGTAGGCCCCCATCAGCAGCTGTTCCTTGTCCGCGTAGAGGCTGTAGAGCGTCGGCGGCGAGACGTGCGCAAGCTTCGCCAGATCGGAGATCCGCACCGCCGCGTAGCCCTTCGCGGCGATCAGCTCGACCATCGCCGCGCGCAGGCGCCGCGCCTGGTCGCCGCGCACGTGCTCCGGGTCCAGGCCGTGGCTGCCCGCCGGCAGCCGCCGGTAGCGCTCGGTCCGGGCAGGCGGGCGCCGGCGCGGCTTTCGGATCGGCTTGTCGGTCATCTGCTCGCCTCCCCCCGGCGTCGCTCTCAGCCCCTTCAACCCTTGATCGTCTTCGAGGTGCCGATCACTTTGCCCGAGGCGTCCAGCGCCTGCACGGTCACGTAGGGCGCGGGCGCAGGCGCGGCGATCGCGGTCTCGAAGCCCGTGCGCGGCACCGTCGCGACGGGTGCGAGCTGCGCCGCGCTCGTCCCGGCCAACAAGCGCCAGCTCGCCGTGCGTGTGTCGCCGTTCCAGCTCACGTACACCGACAGCTTCCCGCCCGAGGCCGACGCGACCACGCTGGGCTGGCCGATCCCCCGCGCGCTCCACGGGAAGCGGTAGGCGCGGTAGGTCTGGTAGGAGCCGTGGAGGTGGGCGTCGTAGAGCAGCGCCCCCTGGGCGCTGAACTCGGAGAAGTAGGGCTCCGAGCCCCAGCCGATGAACACGTCGCCGTTGGCGAGGTTCTGGACGTTGCCCTGGCTGCCAGAGTGCAGTGCCGTCGGGTGCTCGAACTGCGCGACGAGCCTCCCGGTGCGGGTCGCCGTGTTCACGTTGACGATCAGCGCGCGCGACTGGGGGTGCACCATCGGCACCCCGCCGTTGTCGAAGATGCTGATGTTCCCGTCGGGGAGAAGTTCGGCGTCGTGCTGGTAGGCGGTCTGCATGCCGCTGGCGAGCTTCACGTCCGAGTGCTTGCCGCCGATCGTCAGCTGGACCTGGCCGGTCTGCGTGTCGAGTTCGTACAGCGCCCATGTGTTGCGGGCCGAGATCAGCGTGCGGCCGTCCGCGAGCTGCTCGATCGAGTTGAGGTGGAAGAAGTCGAACGGGAGCTGGGTGCTGGTCGTGACCGCCGTGCTGTAGGAGTCCCCGAGCGGCACGTGGTCGAGGGCGTGCCACTCCCTTCGCACGAGTCCGGTGTGCAGGTCGATTTCCTGCATCAGGCTGTCGGTCACGGCGCCGCCGCGGGGGCCGCCGAGGCTCGACAGGTCGCAGCGCAGCGGCTCGAAGGCGGTGAAGATCGCCGTCCCTTGCGGCGTGATTCTGAATTCGTGCAGGTCGACCTTGTAGCCGTTGCCCGCGTGCACGCGGCCGACCTGGTGGTAGGAGCTGTCGTCGATGATCTCTTCGCCCTTGCCGAAGCCCGCCGGCGGGATGTAGCCCTGCCACCAGGTCAGGACCGGGTTGCCGCCGAGCTGCTGCACCTTCAGGTCGGCGGCCGCGTCGTTTTCAGGCGCCGGCTGGAACCAGACGAGGTTGCCCGCTTCGTCGAAGATCATCGGCCCCGCCCGGCCTGGGCCGTTGTACGGCGCGGTGAAGATGTCGCCCCCGTCCGTCGCGGGCGAGCGCGCGCCGAGGACGATGCCCGGCGGTTCCAGGTCGGTGCGCGAGCGGAAGTGCATCTTCTCGTTCGGGTCCCGCGAGGGGTGCACCGACGGCGGTTCGGGGATCGCGTCTTGATGGGCGACCACGAAGTGGAACGTGAACGGCTCGTGGCTCGTGCCGGCCGCGAGGCTGCCCCTGACCGTCACGGTCTCGCCCGAGACGAACGGCGCGCTCGGCACGAAGCTCGCGCCGTCGCCCTGCGAGTAGGCGCGCAGCTTGCCGCTGTGCTCGCCGCTGACCGAGCCGCGGACGCTGACGGCGCCGAGCGCTCCCGGCTGGACGCCGAGGAGGCTGATCTGGGCCGCGGGCAGGGCGTCGTAGGACCCAGGCAGCGGGTTGACGGACAGGCTCGTGCCCGGCAGCACGGACGAGCGGTTCAGCGTGCTCGGCACGCAGCGCCCCGCCGCCGGCGCGCTGAACGCCGACTCCTCGGATGTGATCCGCCGGGAGGCGACAGCCAGCGTCGTCGCGCTGGCGAGCACGACGAGCGCCGAGCCGACGAGCAGCATGCGCCGGTGCCGCCGGCGGTGTTGGCGAGAATCGGTCTTCGTCACGGGCGGTTGACCAAAGGACACCACGGGGCTCGGAAGGTTGCGAGCCGCAGCGCGGCTCCCAGGTTCCTCCTAGAAGACGGGGGTCTCGGCGTAGTCGCCGAATACCTGTTGCAGAGCCTCGACGATCTCGCCCTCGCTCGCGCGAGCCCGGGCGCACTCGATCAGCGGCTCCATCAGGTTGCGGTCGGGGTGCGCGGCCTGCTCGCGCAGCGCGGCGAGCGAACGCTCCACGGCGGCGCCGTCGCGCCGTGCCCGCGCGCTCTGGAGGCGGTCGATCTGCTTGCGCTCGAGCGCCGGGTCCACGCGCAGCGTCGGGATCGGCTCTTCCTCCGGTGCGGTGAAGCTGTTCACGCCGACGACCTTGCGCTCGCCGGCGTCGATTTCCTGCTGCAGCGCGAACGAGGCCTCGGCGATCTCGCGCTGGGGGTAGTTGAGCTTGACCGCCTCGACCATGCCGCCCAGCTCGTCGATCTTGGCGAAGTAGTCGTAGGCGCTGCGCTCCATCTCGTCGGTCAGCGCCTCGATGAAGTAGGAGCCGCCGAGCGGGTCGACCGTGTTGATCGCGCCCGTCTCGTTGGCGATCACCTGCTGGGTGCGCAGCGCGACTTTGACCGCCTCCTCGGTCGGCAGCGCCAGCGCCTCGTCGTAGGAGTTCGTGTGCAGTGACTGCGTACCGCCGAGCACGGCGGCGAGCGCCTCGATCGCCGTCCGCACGATGTTGTTGAGCGGCTGCTGCGCGGTCAGGCTGACGCCCGCCGTCTGCGTGTGGAAGCGCATCTGCCAGGACCTGGGGTTCTTCGCCTTGAACGTGTCGCGGAGCTCGCGGGCCCAGATGCGCCGGGCGGCGCGGTACTTGGCGATCTCCTCGAAGAAGTCGATCTGGGCGTTGAAGAAGAACGAGAGGCGCGGCGCGAAGTCGTCGACGTCGAGGCCGCGGGCGACGGCCTGCTCGACGTAGGTCAGGCCGTCCTTGAGCGTGAACGCGAGCTCCTGCTGCGCCGTCGAGCCTGCCTCGCGGATGTGGTAGCCGGAGATCGAGATCGGATGCCACCGCGGCATCCGCTGCGAGCACCACTCGATCATGTCGCCGCACAGCCGCATCGCCGGGTCGATCGGGAAGCACCACTCCTTCTGCGCGATGTACTCCTTGAGGATGTCGGCCTGAACCGTGCCGGAGAGGCGCTCGGGCGGGGTGGGATGCGCCTCGTCCTGCTCGGCGGCGACGACGTAGAAGGCGAGCATGATCGCCGCGGGCGCGTTGATCGTCATCGAGACGCTGACCTCGCCGAGGTCGATGCCGGCGAACAGCGTCTGCATGTCGTCGAGCGTGTCCACGGCGACTCCCTCGCGGCCGACCTCGCCGAGCGAGCGCACGTGGTCGGAGTCGTGGCCCATCAGCGAGGGCATGTCGAACGCCGTCGAGAGCCCCGTCTGGCCGTGGTCGAGCAGGTAGTGGAAGCGCTCGTTGGTCTCCTCGCTGGTGCCGAAGCCGGCGAACTGGCGCATCGTCCAGAGCCGGCCGCGGTACATCGAGGCGTGGATGCCGCGCGTGTACGGGTACTCCCCCGGGAGTCCGATCGGGTCCTCCGGGCCGCCCGTGCCAGCGCCCGCAGGCAGGTCGCCGCTCGTGTAGAGCTCCTTGACCGGCTCGCCGGAAAGCGTCTTGAAGCTCTCCTGCGAGCGATCCGCCGCCTGCTGCTGCCCCGTTTTCGGCCCTGCGCCAACTGCCATAAGTGCGCCCAATGCTATCGGCGGGGTCGTCGTCGGCCGCAAGGCGGCCTTCGGTGAGAATGGTCCGATGGCGACAGACGCGCTGCGAACCGAGCTGGGACGGCTCGTCGGGGCCGACGGTGTGCTCGACGCGCCGCCCGGCTCCCCCTACAACAGCGATGCGAGCGCGCGCCGCGGGCTCGACGGCCGCGCCGAGGCGGTCGTGCTGCCCTCGAACGCAGAGCAGGTCGCTGCGCTTCTCGCCTGGTGCTACGACCGCGACGTGCCGCTCGTGACGCGCGGCGGCGGCACCGGGCTCGTCGGCGGAGCGGTGCCGACCCTCGGCAGCGTGGTCTGCTCGCTGGAGCGGCTGCGGGGGGTGCGCGAGCTCGAGCCCGGGCTGTGGCGGATGTGCGTCGAGGCTGGGGTCACGACGCGGAATGTTCAACGCCTCGCCCGCGAGAACGGGCTCATGTTCGGCCCCGACCCGGGGGCTGCCGAGCAGTCGCAGATCGGCGGCAACGTCGCCACTAACGCCGGCGGGCCGCACGCGCTCAAGTACGGCGTGACGGGTGCGTGGGTGAGCGGCCTGGAGGTGGCATTGGCACCCGGCGAGCTGACCGACGTGGGCGGCTGGATCCGCAAGGACGTCGCGGGCTACGACATCAAGGACCTGATGATCGGATCGGAGGGGACGCTCGGCGTGATCACGGCCGTGCGGCTGCGCCTGCTGCCCGCGCCCGAGCAGACGGCCGTGCTGGTCGCGTTCGCGCGCTCGCGCGAGGAGGGCTGCCGGGCCGTGCTCGAGATCTTCGCGGCGGGGCTGCGCCCGTCGGTGCTCGACTTCCTGGACGGGAGCACGCTCACGCTGGCGGGAGGCGCGTATCCGGCGTCGCGTCTCGCTTCGGGTTCGGCTCTTGCTGGGCCGGTGTTCGCAGACGCCGAGCTCTCCGGGCCGCCGGACTGGGCCGGCTTCGCGTTGATCGTCGAGCTCGACGGCAGCGCGGAGGACGTCGCCGCACAGCGACGGGAGCTCGTCGAGACGCTGGGCGGGCTGGCGAGCGAGATCCACGAACCGGACGACCAGCGGGCGCTGTGGCGCTGGCGCGACGGCATCAACCCGGCGGTGACCGGCGTGCGCGGCGCCAAGGTGAGCGCGGACGTGGTGGTGCCCGTCGAGCGGCTCGAAGCGATGCTCGACGGCTTCGACGAGATCGCAGCGCGGCACGGTCTGGAATCATGCTCGTGGGGGCACGCGGGCGAGGGGAACCTGCACGCCACGGTTCTGGTGGACCCCGCCTCGGAGGCCGAGCTCGACGCGGCCGAGGCCGTAATGGAGGAGCTGTACGAGCTGATCGCGGCGGCGGGCGGTTCGATCGCCGGCGAGCACGGCGTCGGGCTGTTGAAGCGGGGCCGGCTCGCGCGCCAGTGGACCCCCCAGGCAGTCGAGCTGCACGAGCGGATCAAGCAGGCGTTCGACCCGAAGGGGCTGCTCAACCCCGGCAAGAAGCTCGCCCGGTAGCCTGGCTTCGCGATGGCGCTCGTCAGCGAGCTCGACCTTCCGGTCTTCGATTACATGGACCCGTCGCTGCGGGGCGAGCGCTTCCACGCGGCGATGACCGAGGTAGGCGAGCAGGGCTGGCTGGCGCAGGCGCCCTACGGCTACATGGTGCTCGACCGGGAGGCGGGGGAGCACTTCCTGCGCACGCGCTCAGCGATCTTCCCGGGCATGAAGATCGCGGAGATCTTCGGCGTGACCGAGGGGCCGCTGTTCGAGCAGATGAAGCGCAACATCCTGCACGTCAACGGCCCGGACCACTCGCGCCTGCGTAGCCTTGTGAACCCGGCGCTCTCGCCGCGCGCAGTGGAGCGCTACCGGCCGCGGATGCGGGGGTTCCTCGAAGGGTTGATGGAGAGCGCGGTCGCGGCGGACGGCTCGGGCGAGGGCGTCGTGCATTGCGACTTCGTGGAGGCGTTCGCGAAGCCATACCCGTCGCAGGTGATCGCCTCGGTGATGGGCGCGCCGGTCGAGGACGCGCCGCGCCTTCACCACTGGTCGAACTGGATCCAGAGGCAGTTCGACGCGGGCAGCATGGCGAGCGAGAAGGAGCTGATCGAGCAGGCGGTCGAGGAGTTCTACGAGTACGCGGAAGGTCTGCTGCGTGCGCGGCGCGAGGATCCGGGCGACGATCTGATGTCGCGGTTCATCGAGGCCGAAGAGGAAGGCGAGAAGCTCTCCGATGTCGAGTGCATCAACCTCGTCTTCAACATCCTCGCGGGTGGGGTCGACACGACCCAGAGCCAGATGGCGCACGCAATCCGTCTACTGGCCGAGCACCCCGATCAGTGGCGGCTGCTCGCCGAGCGGCCCGAGCTCGCAGGCGCGGCCGTCGAGGAGGCGCTGCGCTACGAGCCGATCACGCCGTTCACCGCGCGCATCATGGTCGAGGAGGTCACTTTCCGCGACGTGACGTTCCCGCAGGACACGATCGTGATGGTGTGCGCGTTCACCGGGAACCGCGACCTCTCCGACGACGCGGGCGGTGACGGAGGCGAGCGTGGCGGTCTGGGCAGCGCGGGCGCGACCGTGGTCGCCGCGAAGGCCGACGTGTTCGACATCGCCGCCGAGCGCGGCCGCGCTCGGCCGCTGACGTTCGGCGCGGGCGTCCACTACTGCCTGGGCGCGAACCTGGCGCGCCTGGAGATGCAGGAGGGGCTCGCGTTCCTCTCCGAGCGGATCGACGAGCTGGCTCTCGACGGAGAGCCGGAGTTCGGGACGGTCTCGGGCATCTACGGGCTGGATGCGCTGCCCGTGCGGTTCACGCTGCGCGGCTAGGCGGCCGGGGGCCATCGGGTGACCCCGGGAGTCTCGGCGGGGCTTTGACGGTTGCGCGGCGAAAACGCCGCCGGGTAGCCGACCGGCGGTCGGATATCGATTCCGTTAGTTGGAAACACGCGCGGGTCGAACGGATGGCCAGCGTGAGCATCTGAGGGGGGTGGGATGACGCTGCTCGGCCCGACTTACTCGTCGAGATGACACACATGATTCGAAAAATATGGCTTGCGTCGTTCTTGATTCCTGTTGTATTCCCGGCTGTTGCCGACGCTGGGCGTTATCACGTCTACTCGTGCCGGATGCCCTCGGGGGCTGCGGCGCCGGTGGATGGGTGGAGTGGGTCGGTGGCTCCTGGTGGCGCCTACGACGACTACACGATCAACAGATGTGCCACGGGAGGTGCACTGATCGCGGCTCTCGGGAACGAAACGGAGCACCTTGCGTACACCGACAGGGCAACCTGGGAATTTCTGCCCCCGAGCTTTGACTCACTCGTTGGGGCGAGCCTCTGGCGAGCGGGTTACGTCCACGGACGCCCCAGCGAAGAAGCCGCGTACGAGTTCTGGCTGTCGGGCCCCCTAATCAAGGACGCATTCGATGAATGCGTCTACACGCAAAACTGTCACAGCAGGGGCGAAACGGCTGAACTCGCGGGCGAAGTCAACCGCGAGGCGGTTCCGTCGAAATCCCTCGGCTCACGACTCTTCCTTAGTGTGTCCTGCGGAGCTGGTTTTGAAGGCAGCGAATGCGGCAACGGTTTCACCGACCCCAACAACTACGCCGCCGCGATCTACCTCTACGCCGCCGACCTAACCCTGGAACAAACGGAAGGCCCGAGCGCCTCCTCGGTCGGGGGCGAACTGGCCACCGCCCCCTCCGTCAGCGGCACGGCCGACGTGACATTCACCGCCACCGACCCAGGCGCGGGCGTCTACGTCGCCGAAATCACAGTTGACGGCACAGTCGTGCAGCGGAAGGTGTTCGACGAAGCGGGCGGACGCTGCCGCGACGTGGGCCAGACGACGGACGGGCTTCCCGCGTTCCTTTACCTGCAGCCGTGCCCCGCGTCCGTGAGCGCCGACGTACCGCTCGACACGGCCGGACTGTCGAACGGCGCTCACCACCTCGTTGTCCGCGTGCTCGACGCCGCCGGCAACGCCGCGCCCGTGCTCGACCGCACCCTCACCGTCGCCAACCCCGTCCCGCCGAGCCTCGCCGCCGGCCTGACAGGCGCCGCGATCGGGTCAGCAACCGCCGGGGCCCTCCCGAACGGCATCGGCGCCTCCTCCCACGCGGTCCTCAAGGCGCACTGGCGGCGCAACAACCGCACCGCGATCACGAGCACCTTCACCCGCCGGGAGACGATCACCGGGCGCTTGACCGGACCGGCCGGAGCGCCGATCGCCGGTGCGCAGCTCGAACTCTCGGCGACGCCGGCGTTCGCGGGCGCCGCAAGCGTGCGCATGACCGGGGCGCGCACGCGCGGCGACGGGACCTTCTCGCTGACGCTGCCCGCCCGCCTGTCCTCCCGGACGCTGCGGCTGATCTACCGCGCCAGCAGCGCGGAAGCGCAGCCGGCCGCGGCCTCGACGCTGCGACTCGCCGTCCAAGCGCCGGTGACGCTCGCGATCGCTCCCCGCACGACCCACCAGGGCGGCACGATCCGCTTCAACGGCCGCCTCCTCGCGGGCCCGGTCCCGCGCGGCGGCAAGTCCGTGATCCTCGAGGCGCGCAGCGGTCACGGCGCGTGGATCCAGTTCCACGTCGCGAGAACCGACGGGCACGGCCGCTACCGATCGAGATACCGCTTCAGGTTCCCCGGTCCGGCGTCTTACAGGTTCAGGGTCGTGTGCGAAGCCGAAGCCGATTACCCCTTCGCGACCGGGAGCTCTCCCACGGTCAGCGTCACCGAGCGCTGACCGCCCCGCCGGCCAAAGGGGTTAACGACTCCGCGGCGAAACGTTCGCCAGCCGACTCGTGTTTGATGGCAATGTCGGGACGGATCCGGCGGCGAGTCGCGGCCGGCGGTGGAGCGGGAGGCCAGGACGCACAGAATGGATCGAAGCGCAGGGAAGCTGGCGAGAGCGCTCGACCCACGGCGGACCCGGCGCCCGGGGTTCGCGTTGGCGATGACCCTCGCGGCGCTCCTCGCCCTCGCCGGGCAGGCGAGCAGCGCGAGAGCCGCGCCGGCCGTGGCGATCTCGCCCCTGAACGGCACGCCCGACGCCTCGCCGGACACGCAGATCAGCTTCCTGGGCGTCCCGCCCTCGGAGATCGCGGGCGTGAGCGTGACCGGCTCGAAAACCGGTGCCCACCACGGCAAGCTTCTTGCGTACGCGACCGCGCCCGGCGCGAGCTTCGTCCCGGACGGGCGGTTCTCGGAAGGCGAGAGCGTGACGGCGAGCGCGCTGATCGGCCCGAAGGGCCACCAGGCGCACGTGCAGACGCGGTTCACCATCGCCCACATCGCGGGGTACGCGTCGCCGCCGTCCACAACAAGCAAGCTGCCGGTCCGGCACGACCTGGAACAGAGCTTCGTCACGCAGCCGAAGCTGAAACCGTCCGTCGTGCACGTGACCGCCAATGCTGGGGCTTCGCCGGGGGATATTTTCCTGACGCCGACCGCGGGCTACGGCCAGGCGGGGCTGATGATCATCGACGGCGCCGGGAGACTGGTCTGGTTCCACCCCGTTTCGAGAGGCGAAGTCGCGGCGAACCTCCAGGTTCAGAGCTTCCGCGGCGCGCCCGTTCTGACGTGGTGGCACGGCCAGGTGCCCGGCCGGCTGGGCGCGGGCTTCGGGCGCGATGAGATCGTCGACAGCTCCTACCGGCCGCTCGCCTCGGTGGGGGCGGGCAACGGCTACCAGACCGACCTGCATGAATTCCAGATCACACCCCAGGGCTCGGCGTTCCTGACCGCCGTATCGCTCGTCTACACGGACCTGCGCTCGGTCGGCGGCTCCCGCAACGGCATCCTGCAGGACTCGATCCTGCAGGAGATCGACGTCCCGACCGGGCTCGTGATGTTCGAGTGGCACGCCGACGGGCACATCCCCTTCGGCGACTCGTACTCCCACGTGCTCTTCCAGCCCTCCGAGCCGTGGGACTTCTTCCACATCAACTCCGTCTCGCTCGACCCGTGGGGCGACGGCAACTTCATCGTCTCCTCGCGGAACACCTGGGCGGCGTACGAGATCGACCACGTCACCGGCGAGGTGCTCTGGCGGCTCGGCGGCCGGCGCTCGAGCTTCAAGATGGGCCCGGGCACAGGCACCGCCTGGCAGCACGACGTGCGCTGGCAGCCCGACCGCACGCTGACGATCTTCGACAACGGCGCCTACCCCTCGGTGCACCGCGAATCGCGCGCGATCCGCGAGAGCATCGACTGGGCGCACCGGAAGGTGAGCCTGGTGGCGCGATACGCGGGCAAGATCGTCGCCGGCAGCCAGGGCAACAGCCAGACGCTGCAGGACGGCAACGTGTTCGTCGGCTGGGGCGAAGCCCCCTACATGACCGAATACAACCCGAGCGGCCAGATCACGTTCAGCGCGCGGCTGGCGGCCCCTACCCAGTCCTACCGGACGTTCCGCTTCCCGTGGCAGGCCACGCCCGCCTCGGAGCCGGCGCTCGCCCTGAAGAAGTCGTCCTCCGGAGCGGTGACGGCCTACGCGAGCTGGAACGGCGCCACCTCCGTCGCCGCCTGGCGCGTGCTCGGCGGCGCCAGCTCCTCGAACATGACGCCGCTGCTCGAAGCGCCGCGCACCGGCTTCGAGACGGCGATCGCGGTGCCCGAAGCGCAGGCCGTCATGGCGGTTCAGGCGCTCGGCGCGGACGGGAGCGTGCTCGCGACGTCCTCGGGCGTCTCGCCGTGAGCGCGCCAGCGCGTCCAATAACCTGAGCGCCGTGAAGGCCGTGATCCTCGCCGGCGGTTTCGGCTCGCGCCTGAGCGAGGAGACGGCCGTGCGCCCGAAGCCGATGGTCGAGATCGGCGGCAAGCCGATCCTCTGGCACATCATGAAGATCTACGCCGCCCATGGCATCGAGGACTTCGTGATCTGCCTCGGTTACAAGGGCTACATGATCAAGGAGTACTTCGCCAACTACTACCTGCACACGTGCGATGTCAGCTTCGACCTCGCGGGCGGCGAGATGCAGGTGCACCGCTCGGAAACGGAGCCGTGGCGGGTGACGCTCGTGGACACGGGCGAAGCGACGATGACGGGCGGCCGCCTGCAGGCGGTGCTCCCGTATGTGGGCGAGGAGGACTTCTGCTTCACCTACGGCGACGGCGTCTCCGACGTCGACATCGGCGCGACGATCGCGTTCCACCGCGATCAGGAGGCGCTGGCGACCGTCACGGCCGTGCAGCCACCGGGGCGCTTCGGCGCGCTCGACCTCGACCCGGGCGCCGGCCGCGTCAGGGAGTTCGAGGAGAAGCCGCGCGGGGACGGCGGCTGGACCAACGGCGGCTTCTTCGTCCTCTCGCCGCAGGTGGAGCGCTACCTGGAGGGCGAGGAGACCGTGTGGGAGCAGGAGCCGATGCGGGCGCTGGCGCGCGAGGGCCAGCTCGCCGCCTACCGCCACGACGGCTTCTGGCAAGCGATGGACACGCTGCGCGACCGCAACCACCTCGAGGCGCTGTGGGACGGCGGCAAAGCGCCGTGGAAGACGTGGTAGTGCCCGAGCTGGCCGAGCCGGCGCTCGTCGACCCCGCCTTCTGGCGCGGCCGCCGGGTGCTGCTGACCGGCCACACGGGCTTCAAGGGCGCGTGGCTCTCGCTGTGGCTGCAATCGATGGGAGCGGAGCTGACGGGCCTCGCGAACGGCGTGCCCACTGAGCCTTCGCTCTACGAGCTGGCGAGGGTTGGGGAGGAGATGGAGATCGTCAGCAGCGACGTACGCGACCGCGCCGCCGTCGGTGAGGCGATCGAGCGCTCCGGCCCGGAGGTCGTGATCCACATGGCAGCGCAGTCACTGGTGCGCCGCTCCTTCGCGGCGCCGCAGGAGACCTACGCGACGAACGTGATGGGGACGGTCAACGTGCTCGACGCGGTGCGGGTCGAGGGCGCGGGCGTGGTGCGAGTCGTCGTGAACGTGACCTCGGACAAGTGCTACGAGAACCGCGAGTGGGAGTGGGGCTACCGCGAGAACGAGCCGATGGGCGGCCACGACCCGTACTCGAGCTCGAAGGGCTGCGCGGAGCTCGTCGCGGCGGCCTTCGGGCGTTCCTTCTTCGCCGATCACGACGGCACGCGGCTGGCCTCGGCCCGCGCGGGCAACGTGATCGGCGGCGGCGACTGGGGCGAGGACCGGCTCGTCCCGGACGTGATGCAGGCGGCGCTTGCGGGCGAGCAGGCGCCGATCCGCAACCCCAACTCGATCCGCCCCTGGCAGCATGTCCTGAGCCCCCTCAGCGGCTACCTCGTGCTCGCGCAGGCCCTGTGGGACGCGCCCGCGCTCGAGCCCGCGTTCAACTTCGGCCCACCGGAAGAGGACGCGCGCCCCGTCGGGTGGCTCGTGGAGCGCCTCGCGGAGCTGTGGCCGGGCGGCGTGCGCTGGACGCTCGACAAAGGGCCGCACCCGCACGAGGCGCGCTATCTGAAGCTCGACTCCTCGCTCGCGCGGGCGCGGCTCGGTTGGCGGCCGCTGATCGAGCTGGACGAGACGCTGCAGAGCATCGTCGACTGGTACCGCGCGCTCTCGGAGGGCGACGACATGCGCGCGGCGACGCTCGGGCAGATCGCCGCGCTTCACTACCCTGCTCCCTCGACGTGAGCCAGACGCACTGCAGATTCTGCGGCGCCCCGCTGGAGGCGGTGTTCGCCGACCTCGGCATGTCGCCGCTCGCGAACTCCTACCTGCCGCCCGACCGCGTGAACGCGATGGAGGCGTTCTACCCACTGCGCGCGCTGGTCTGCGGCAACTGCTTCCTGGTGCAGCTCGAGGAGTTCGAGACGCCCCAGGAGATCTTCTCCGACTACGCCTACTTCTCCTCGTACTCCTCGAGCTGGCTCGAGCACAGCCGCCGCTACGCCGAGCAGATGATCGAGCGCCTCGGCCTCGGCCCCGCGAGCCACGTCGTCGAGATCGCCTCCAACGACGGCTACCTGCTGCAGTTCTTCCACGAGCGCCAGATCCCGGTGCTCGGCATCGAGCCGGCGGCGAACGTCGCGAAGGTCGCGCTGCAGAAGGGGATCCCGACGCTCGTCGAGTTCTTCGGCGTGACGACCGCCGGGTCGCTCGCCGAGGAGTCCGCCGCCGACCTGCTGCTCGGCAACAACGTGCTCGCGCACGTCCCGGACCTCAACGACTTCGTGGCGGGGATGAAGCTGCTGCTGAAGCCGGGCGGCGTGATCACGATGGAGTTCCCCCACCTGATGCGCCTGATCGAGGAGAACCAGTGGGACACGATCTACCACGAGCACTTCTCCTACTTCTCCTTCGTCACGGTGAGCCGCGTGTTCGAGGCCCACGGGCTGCGCCTGTTCGACGTCGAGGAGCTGCCCACACACGGCGGCTCGCTGCGCATCTACGCCGCGCATGCCGACGACGGCGAGAAGGCCGAGACGCCCGCCGCGAAGGAGCTGCGCGAGCGCGAGCGCGCGGCGGGCTATGAGAGCCTCGACACCTACCTCGGCTACGGGCGCCGTGTCCAGGAGGACAAGCGCCAGATCCTCGACTTCCTGATCGCGCTGAAGCGCGATGGCCTTCGCGTGGTCGGCTACGGCGCGCCGGCGAAGGGCAACACGCTGCTCAACTACTGCGGCGTCGGCCCGGACTTCATCGACTACACGTGCGATCTGAACCCGCACAAGCAGGGCCACTTCCTGCCGGGCAGCCACATCCCGATCCGCTCGCCGGAGCAGATCCGCGAGGACCGTCCGGACGTGGTCGTGATCCTGCCCTGGAACCTCAAGGACGAGATCGTCGGCCAGCTCTCGTTCATCTCGGAGTGGGGCGGGCGCTTCGCCGCGCGCACGCCCGAGCTGACGATCCTGCCCTAGCGCGATGCGCTTCGTCGAGACCTCGCTCCCCGGCGTCGTCGTGATCGAGCCGGAGCTGCTGACGGACGAGCGCGGCTGGTTCGCGCGGACGTTCGACCGCGAGGAGTTCGCCGCGCACGGCATGAACCCGGAGGTGATCCAGACGAACGCCTCCTTCAACGTTCGCGCCGGCACGCTGCGCGGGATGCACTACCAGGCCGAGCCGCACGGCGAGAGCAAGCTCGTGCGCTGCGTGCGCGGGGCGATCTTCGACGTCGCGCTCGACCTGCGCGCGGGCTCGCCCACGCACGGGCGCTGGCACGCCGCCGAGCTCAGCGCCGAGAACGGGCTCGCGTTCTACATCCCCGCGGGCCTCGCCCACGGCTTCCAGACGCTGGCCGACGAGAGCGAGGTCCACTACGTGATGGGGGATCCCCACGTCCCCGAGGCGGCGCGCGGCGTGCGCTGGGACGACCCCGCGTTCGGCATCGAGTGGCCGCCCGCTCCACCCGGCGGGCGCGTGATCTCAGAGCGCGACCGCTCCTACCCCGACTACGAGCCGAGCGCGCGCCTGTAGCTCTCGAGCGTCGCGCGCGCCGTCCGCTGCCAGGTGAACAGCGCGCAGCGCGCCCGGCCCCGCTCGACGAGCTCGGCGCGCAGCGGCGCGTCGGACATCAGCCGTTCGATCGCCGCCGCGATCGATTCGGGCGCGTGCGGATCGAAGAACAGCGCCGCATCGCCCGCGACCTCGCGCAGCGCGCCGATGTCCGAGCAGGCGACGGGCACGCCGCGCGCCATCGCCTCGAGCACGGGCAGCCCGAAGCCCTCCAGGAACGTCGGCAGCACGAAGCACGCCGCGATCGCGTAGAGGTCCTCGACGTCCTCGGCTGAGAGCCAGCCCAGGAAGCGCACGCTGTCCTGCACCCCCAGCGTCCCCGCCAGCTCGCGCAGGTCCTGCTCGTAGGCGTTCGGCGAACCCGGAAGCACGAGCTGGCCGGGGCGCTCGGCGAGCAGCGCCCAGGCGCGGATCAGTCCGTGCAGGTTCTTGTGCGCCCGCTTCGCCGCCAGGCAGAGCACGACCGGCTGCTCTGAGAGCCCCAGGCGTGCTGCGACGGCGGCGCGGTCGGGCGCGCTCGCGCGCGGCGGCGGTGGATCGATCCCGAGCGGCGTCACGTCGAACTTCTCGCGGTCGAGCCCGAGCGTCGCGGCGACGTCGTCGCGGGCCGCCTCGGAGATCGCGACGAGCCTCGTTGAGGCGCGCCCGACGACCGGGGTCACCAGCTTGCCCATCATCCGGAAGCGCGTGGAAGCCGCCTCGGGGTGATGCGCCCAGATCACGTCGAGGATCGTCGTCACCGTCGCCACGCCGGGATGAACGACCGGGTTGATGTTCGCGAGCCCGTGCACGACTTCGATCCCGCGCCGGCGGGCGTCGAAGCCGATCGCCGCGAGCTCGTGCCACAGGTGCCAGGGGCTGCCGATGCCGACGACCGGCAGGCGCACCCAGCGCACGCGCTCGGCCCACGGCTCGCGCAGCAGCGACTCAGGCGCGCTCGAGCCGATCCAGGCGGTCAGCTCCAGGCCGGGCTCGACCTCCAGGAGGCTTGCCGTGAGGTGCCGCGCGTAGGTGCCCGAGCCGCCCGAGTCCTCAACGAGGTAGACGAGGTTCAGTCCGACCTTCAAGCCGCGCGGAACCCTAGCAGCGGCCCTGAGGGCGTCGGGCCGCTGGCTATGCTGCCTGACCGTGCCGGACTCGCCCCGCGTCACGGTCCTCGTGCCGACCTACAACCGCTCGGCCCGCCTGCGCCGCGCGCTCGACTCCCTCCTCGCGCAAACGTTCGCCGACTTCCGGGTGCTGATCTCCGACAACGACTCTCCCGACGACACGCAGGCGGTGTGCGAGCAGTACGCCCGCGCCGACCCCCGCGTCACCTACCACCGCCAGCCGGAGAACATCACGCCGGTGCCGAACTTCAACTGGCTGCTCGAACGCTCGGACACGGAGTTCACGCTGATGGTCGCCGACGACGACTGGCTCTCCCGCGACTACATCGAGCGCTGCCTGGCGGTGATGGACGCCGACCCGACGCTCGCGGTCGTCACGGGCATCAACGAATACGAGGTCAGCGACTCCCGCCACCGCCTCGCGCGCAACCTGTATCTCGAAGAGCACTCGCCCTCGCGGCGCACGCTGCGCTACCTCAAGGGCCGCTGGTCGAGCACCGCCTTCTACGGCCTGCTGCGCACGAGCGCCGTGAAGCCGGCGCTGCCGATCCCGAACGTGATGGGCGCCGACTGGATCTTCATCGCCGGGGTCGTGTTCGGCGGCCGCGCGGTCACAACCGAGGACACGCACCTGAACCGCGAGCAGGGCGGCGCCAGCGCGAGCTTCCAGCGGATCGCCGAGGTCTCGAGGCTGGCGCCGTGGGAAGCCCGCCACCCGCACCTCGCGATCGCCTACGGTCAGTTCCGCGAGATCGCGTTCGAGTCGCCCGCCTATGCCCGCCTCGGGCGCGTGCGCCGCCTGCTCCTCGGCCTCGCCGGCGCCGCCGCGATCGTCGCCGGGCACCCGCTCGACGTCGTCTGGGACACGTTCGGCCCGATCGTGCTGCACCCGCGCGTCGCGCGCCTCACGCGCCCGGCGATCGAAGCCTGGCGCGCCGCGCACCCGCGCGCCTGAGGCTCAGCTCGGGCGCGCCTGATCGCCCCAGGCGTGGGCGGCCAGCATCCGCCGCTGCTCCGCATCGCCCTCGACGTATGCGCGCGTCTGGTTGTCGGCGATCAGCAGGTTCTCCTGCGCGGCCTGCCAGAACGTGTTGCTGTGCGCCCACTCCGAGGGCGTGTAGGCGCGCCCGTCGCGCCCAACGAGCGCGACCTGGCTGTTCAACTGGCGGGTGAGGCTGCGCCGCCCGCTCTCCAGCGCGTACGTGTCGGTCTTGTCCGCGATCCGCCCCCGCTTCAGCCCCAGCATCGTCTCCCGCTCGACGATGAAGCCGTTCGTGCGCAGGTGCGGGTTGGGAAAGCCGGGGAAGCCGGTGAGCTGGCGCATGGCGAGCGCAGCCGCCCTGAAGAGCTCCCCGGGCGGCTTTCGCCAGCGCGAGGCAGCCTGCTGCACCGGCGCCGGCGCCTGCGGCTGCTGCTCCCCGTGTGGCTGGAAGGCGCTCGCCGCGGCCGTGCGTGCGCCGTATGGCCCGGCGTAGGGGCCGCCGAGGCCGAGCAGGTAGCGGACGTGGTCGGAGTGGCTGGCCCAGGAGCCGCTCGCGGCCGCCATCCTCGCTCCCGACAGGGCGCGGTCGAGCATCGAGAGCCAGCCGTCGGCCAGCGGCTCGGAGTAGGAGTTCAGAAAGCACAGCCGCGCGTGCTGCAAGCTCCGCGCGGCCTCGAAGTAGGCGGCCAGGTCGAGCACCGGCCGTTCCAGCTCGAGCAGCGTGTGCTCGACGCCGGCGATCAGCTCGAGCAGCGGCTCGCGCTCCTGCACGCCGTTGAAGAGGACGACGAGCTCGTGCTCCTCGCCCGCGTCCCGAGCCGCGTAGGCATCCAGGAACGCGGCTAGCGGCGCCGGGCCCAGCGGGCCCCACACGAGGTGAACGACGGCCAGGCGCGCGCTCATCCGCGCAGCGCACGCAGCCGCGCCGGCACCAGCGCGTCGAGCTCGGCCGGGTAGGCCCGCAGCAGCGCGAGCGCGAGCAGGTAGACGGCCCCCGAGATCACCGCCTGAGCGAGCGAGCCGAGGCCGGGGATCGCCAGCGTGGCGACGGCGGCCGCCAGCGCGAGCGCCACGAGCGGCACCGTCCTGAACGACGCGAGCAGCGCCGGGTGGCGGCGGACGACGACGACGCCGCAGGCGAGCGCGCCGAAGAACTCCCCGGTCGCGGTCCCGATCGCAGCGCCGTGCGCGCCGTCCGCCGGGACGAGGATCGACAGCAGCACGATGATCCCGGTGAGCGCGATCAGGTTGATGATGAGGATCTGCCTGAACAGGGAAAGGCTCAGCATCCCGTTCGCCCAGACGATGCCGACGAACGTCGCCCCGAGCCCGATCGCCTGGATGCTCAGCACGCCCGCCGCTCCGGAGAACTGCGCGCCGCCGAGCACTTCCATGATGAACGGCGCGCCCACCGAGATCACGAGCGCAGTCCCCGCGCCGGCGATCAGCGCGACCTGGAAGACCCTCCCGAGCGCGTAGGAGAAGCGCTCGTGATCGTCGCCGGCCGAGCGGGCGAAGATCGGCAGCGCCGTGCCGGCGAGGATGCCGGGCACCAGCGTGAGAAAGTCGATCACGCGGTAGGAGGCGCCGAACAGGCCTTCCTGGTGGCGGTCGGCGAGCTGGGAGACCATCACGATCGCGACCCGGAAGTAGAGGATCGCTGCGGTCGTGGCTGCCGCGTAGATGCCGACGCGCGCGAGCATCGGCCGCCAGCGCGACCACGAGAAGCTCGGTCGCAGCCGCCGTTCGTGGCGCACCAGGCGACTCACGATCGCGAGCACGACCAGCCCAACCGGGATCGAGACGGCGACGAACGCGAGCAGCCCGGCCCCCACCAGGAACAGCACGAGCATCCCCGCGGCCGTGAGCACCTGGCGCAGCAGTTCGAGGCCGGCGATCGTCCCGACCCGCATTCGCACCTGGAGCATCAGCCCGAGGTTGTCGCCCGCCGTCTGCGCGACCAGTCCGACGCCGGCGAGGCCGACCGCCGCGACCATGATCGCCGGGTAGCCCACGGCGACGATCAAGAGCGCGATCCCGAGCCCGACCGTCGTCAAGACCAGCCGCAGCCCGAGCAGGTTGGCGAAGAGCTCGGAGCGTCCGCGTCCGTCGAGCGTCGCTCCGTCGCGCAGCCCTACCGCGTTCAACCCCAGATCCGTGAAGCCGCCGACGATCGCGACGATCGAGACGGCGGTCACATAGCGCCCGACTTCGTGCAGGCCGAGCTGCCGGAACAGCAGCGCCGCGGCGCCGGCGCTGACCAGCGATCCGGCGCCGTAGGAGATGACGCGCAGCGCACCGCCCCGCACCGCGGCGGGGCCGGCGGCGCTCGTGTCGAGCACGTCGACCTCATCCGCGGCAAGGGCCGACTCGATGTCGAACTGCTCGCTCTCGCTCACCCGATCAGTGTTCATAGCGGATCGACCGGCCCGCTCTCTGGGACCGTGCGCTCGCAGGCGCTTGCTAGCGCGGTGGGATCTCGACGATCCAGGAGGCCGCCGGCACGTCGGTGTAGGTGTGCCGGACGGGGATCGAGCGGGCCGCGAAGAAGCTGTCGACGGCGGAGCGCACACCGTGGACGCCCTCGACGAACACGCCGTCGTTGTAATCGTGCCCCGCCATCAGGCCGCCCCGGCGCACCTTCTCGAACCATGCACCCAGGTCCTCGGTCACGCCCTCGAAGTCGTGGCGCGCGTCGAGATAGACGAAGTCGAGCGAGCCCGGCTCGAAGCGCGCGGCGGCGTCGACGCTGAGTTCGCGACGGATCTCGCTGCGCTCGCCGTGCGGCGCGAGGAGCTCGCTCGTGATCTCGAACTTCTCCTCCATCGAGCGCTGCGAGGTGTTGCAGGTGTCGGTGTACTCGTCGGCCGGCATCTCCAGCCACGCGTCGACCGAGATCAGCTTGCTCCCTCTCCACCAGCTGAGCAGGTAGTCCGAGAACACGCCTTCGTCGACGCCGACCTCGACGGCCGTGCCGAGCAGGTGGCGCGCGTTCAGCAGCATCGGCAGCTCCAGCCGGCTCGGGACGACCCGGAGCGTGCGGGTGTAGGTGGGGCGCGTCGTGCGAAGCATCGCGCCCCGGATCCAGCGATCTGCGCCCGAGCGCATCACCGCCGAGGCGAGGGCGGCGAGCATCTTCTCGGTCGGGCGCGTGGGATGGACGTGCTCGAGCTCTGCCGCCACGGCGGCGCAGTATGCCAGATCGAACCGCCGTCCCAGCGGGGCTGGGACGGCTGACAGGCGCGGGTATATTGCGGCCGATGTCGTCCTCGAGACCGTCGCTGCGCCCCGCAGAGCTCGCCGGGGCGCTGGCTCCGCTCGGCCGCTCGATCCAGTACTTCGTGCGCGGCTACCGCTACGCCCGCGGCCTCGATGAGCCGGCGCGTCCCGGGGCCGGCGAACGCACGGAGCCGCCCGGGGCGCTCGAGAGGTATTTCGACGCCCACACCGAGGGGCCGGGCCTGTTCAAGTGGCGCCACTACTTCGACATCTACGAGCGCCACCTGGCCCGCTTCCGGGGGCGGCCGGTGCGGATGGTCGAGATCGGCGTGTTCGGCGGCGGCAGCATGGGCATGTGGCGCGAGTTCCTCGGCGCCGATTCGCACATCTACGGCGTCGACATCGACCCGGCATGCAAGCAGCTCGAGGGCGAGGGGATCGAGGTGCTGATCGGCGACCAGGCGGACCGCTCGTTCTGGGAGCGCTTCCTGGCGAGCGACCCGACGATCGACATCGTGCTCGACGACGGCGGGCACTCGGCCGAGCAGCAGACGGTGACGCTCGAAGCTCTGCTGCCGCGCATCTCGCCCGGCGGCGTCTACATCTGCGAGGACATCCACGGCTCCTTCCACGGCTTTCACTCGTTCGTCGACGGCCTCACGAGGCCGCTGAGCGACATCGACCTTCCCGATCGCGAGAACCCGCCGAACGCGCTGCACCGTCACGTCGCCTCGGTCCACCGCTACCCGCTGCTTACAGTGATCGAGACGCCGTCCTTCACGCCCGCCCGCTTCGAAGCGCCGCGCCACGGCAGCGAGTGGCCCGAGTGGGCGACGCCCGCGGCCGGGCCCTCCTGACGCGTGGCACGCGTTCTGCTCACGGGGGCGGGCGGCTTCGTCGGGCGGCCGCTGCTCGACGAGCTGCTCGCGCGCGGGCACGAGGTGCACGCGCTCGACGTCCTGCCCCCGGACCGGGACGGCGGGGAGGTGCGCTGGTGGCAGGTGGACCTCGACGACGCGGCCGGCGTGCGCGAGCTGCTCGAGCGCCTGCGCCCGGAGAAGCTCGTGCACATGGCGTGGTACGTCAAGCACGGCAGCTTCTGGACCTCGCCTGAGAACGTCGCCTGGGTTCGCCGCAGCATCGACCTGCTGATGGCGTTCGTCGCGGCGGGCGGTCGCCGTGCGTTGCTGGCGGGAACGTGCGCCGAGTACGACTGGGGTCGAAGCGCCGAGCCATTCGACGAGCTGCGCTCGCCGCTCGCGCCGGCGACTCTCTACGGAACCGCGAAGGACGCGCTCCGCCGCGTGGCGAGCGGCTACGCCGAGCAGGAGGGGCTCGAGCTTGCCTGGGGGCGGCTGTTCCTCCTGTACGGGCCGCGCGAGGCGCCGGGCCGGCTCGTGCCGTCGGTGATCAACGCGCTTCTCGCCGGCGAACCCGCGGAGACGACGTCCGGCGCGCAGCGCCGCGACTTCATGCATGTCGCCGACGTGGCGGGCGCGCTCGCTACGGTCCTCGACAGCGAGCTGAGCGGCCCGGTCAACATCGCATCCGGACAGGCGGTGCCGATCGCCGAGGTCGTGCGCACGATCGCCGAGATCGCCGGTCGCCCCGAGCTCGTGCGCCTCGGGGCGCTGCCGGACCGCGAGGGCGAACCGGAGCTGCTCGGCGCGCAGGTGCGGCGCCTGCGCGAGGAGGCGGGCTTCGAGCCGCGCTTCGGCCTGCGCGACGGCCTCCAGGACGCGGTCGCGTGGTGGCAGGAGCGGCGCGAGGCGGCCGGTTGAGCGCGGCCGGGCCGCACATCGGCCTCAACATGGTCTTCCTCGTCCCCGGTGAGACCGGGGGCATGGAGGTCGCTGCCCGCGAGCTGATCCCCGCGCTCCTCGCAGCCGCTGCACCCGGCGTGCGCTTCACGGCGTTCGTCAACCGCGAGGCGGCTGGAGACGGCCCGTGGGGAGATCTGCTGCCCGCCGTCACGGTGCCTGTCCACGCCCGCCGGCGTGCCGAGTGGGTGCTCGGCGAGCAGACCCTGCTCCCGCCGCTCGCCGCGCGGGCCGGGGTCGGTCTCGTGCACAGCCTCGCGAGCACCGCCCCGCTTTGGGGCCCCTTCCGCAAGGTCGTCACGATCCACGACCTGATCTACGCGCGCTTCCCCGACGCCCACTCCGGGCTCCGCGATCGCGGCATGCGCGTGCTCGTCCCGGCAGGCGCGCGCCGCTCAGACCGTGTGATCGCCGACTCCGAGAGCACGCGCCGCGACATCGTCGAGCTGCTCGGCATCGCCGCCGATCGCGTTGATGTGGTGCCGCTCGGCCTCGGCGCATTGCGCCGTGGCCCCACCGCTCCGGCCGCGGCGGTGCGCGAGCGCTTGGAGCTCGGCGAGCGGCCCGTGCTGCTCAGCCTCTCGGCCAAGCGCCCGCACAAGAACCTCGCGGCGCTGATCGACGCGGTAGCGCTGATCGAGGCGGCCCGTCGCCCGGTGCTCGTCCTGCCCGGGTACCCGACCTGGCACGAGCGCGAGCTTCGCGAACGCGCGGCGGCCGCCGGTGTCGCCGCCGATGTCCGCTTCCCGGACTGGCTCTCGGCCGAGATGCTCGAGGGGCTGTGGGCGATCGCTCGCGCGTTCGTGTTCCCCTCGCTGTACGAGGGCTTCGGGCTGCCGGTGCTCGAGGCGATGGCGCGCGGCGTCCCCGTCGCGAGCTCGAACAGCAGCTCGCTCCCGGAGGTGGCGGGCGGGGCGGCGCTGCTGTTCGACCCCCGGGACACAGGAGCGATCGCTGCCGCGATCGAGCGCGTGCTCTACGACGAGCAGCTCGCGGCGAGCCTGCGCGAGCGGGGCCAGCGCCGCGCCGAGGAGTTCAGCTGGGAGCGGACGGCGCGACTGACGCTCGATGTCTACGCGCGGGTGCTCGGCGCGCCTTCGCTGTCGGCGCCGCCGCCCGCCTGATGGGCGGGACGCCGCTGGGCAGCGTTCGGCGGTCGGCGTCTACGCCCGCCCGCCTGATGGCCGGGACGCCGCCGGGCAGCGTTCGGCGGTCGGCGTCTACGCCCGCCCGCCCGCCGCGCCACGCGCGTAGCCGTCGAGCACGGTCCGGAGCGAGCTCTCGAGCGAGAGGGTCTGCTCGTTCTCGGCGTACCACGCCGCGGTGCGCGCGCGCAGCGCAAAGCCGCCGTCGGCCACCCGCAGGATCGCCCCGGCGATCGCGTCCGGCTCGGCGCAGGGCGCGATCGCGCCGTTGACTCCCTCCACGACGAGCTCGGCGGCGGCGTTGTCCTCTCCGGCGACGACAACGCTCGGGGTCGCGCGCGCCGCGGCCTCCACCACGACCATCCCGTAGCCCTCGCGCCGAGATGGCAACAGCACGCAGAGGGCGCGGCGCATCTCGTGGTCGAGCGTCTCGGAATCGGTGAAGCCCGGGGCTCGCACGACGCCGTCGAGGCCGTTCGCGGCGATCGCCTGGCGCAGCGCGTCGCGCTCGGGCCCGTCGCCGAGGAACTCGCCTTCGAGGCCCGCGATCCGCTCGCGCGCCACGGCCACGGCCGCGACGCCGAGGGGCGCCTGCTTCTCGGGGATCAGACGCCCGGCGAACACGACCAGCGGGTCGGCCTCGCGTGCCTGCGCCGGACCGGTCGGCTCGGCGTAGAGGCCGCGGAGCACCTGAACCGGCCCGCGCACCCCCTCCTCGCGCAGCCGCTGGGCGTGGAGCTCGGAGAAGCAGTGGGCCTGCTGGGGGACGCGCGCGCACAGTCGCTGGACCAACGCTCCGATCCGCCCTCCGACGCCGCCCAGGTAGTCGTGCCAGTAGGAGTCGCTCCAGACCTCGAACCAGTCGCTGAGGAGGCGATAGCCGCGCAGCGGCCGCACCAGCGCTGCGGCGAGCAGCGAGAAGTAGGGGAACGCGCAGGTGTGCACGACCTCGTAGCGGCGCCCGTGGCGCAGCAGGTGCAATAAAACGCCCAGCCCGAAGACAAGCGGCGGCAAGATCCGCCGCCTGCCGCTCTCGGTGTAGAGCGCCATACGCGGTCCGGCCGTCACGACCTCGATCCGCTCGTCCAGATCCAGCTTCTGGCCGCGATCCCACTGCCGAAGTGTCAGATATGTGACGTCGTGACCCTCCTGGACCAGCCGCTCGGCCAGATTGCGGTACCAGCGCTCGGCGCCGCCGACGGTGTAGGGGAACAGGCAGTCGTAGACGACGCAGATTCGCACGGTCGGGCATCATCCCTGGAATCCGGCCTCTCCGCTAGCATCGACGCGGAGTGCCGCCACTTTCCGCCCGCCGGGGAGTTAAAAAGGCTTGACCGAGCTCTCGCCGAAGTCCGGCGGGCACACCTCATGAGCATCGCCGTCCAGACACCGACGCAGCGCCGCGCCGACGACGGCGGGTCCACGGGCCCGCTTGTTTCGGTGGTGATCCCATGTCTGAACGAGGCGGAGAACATCGAGGCCTGCGTCAACGCGGCGCTGGAAGCGATCGTCCGCATGGACGTCGAGGGCGAGGTCGTCGTCGCCGACAACGACTCCGAAGACGACTCGGCGCGCCTCGCCGAAGCGGCGGGCGCGCGAGTCATCGTCGAGCGCCGGCGGGGCTATGGCAGCGCCTACCTGGCCGGGTTCGCCGCGGCCCGCGGCAAGTACATCGTGATGGCCGACGCCGACCTGACGTACGACTTCAAGGAGATCCCGCGCTTCGTCGAGGAGCTCGAGAAGGGCGCCGAGATGGTGATCGGCGATCGCATGGACAACATCCACCCGGGCGCGATGCCGTGGCTGCACCAGTACGTCGGCAACCCGGTCCTCACCGGCCTGCTCAACCTCTTCTTCCGCACGGGCATCAGCGACGCGCACTGCGGGATGCGGGCGCTGCGCCGCGACGTCCTGCCGCGCCTGGACCTGCGCACGACGGGCATGGAGTTCGCCTCCGAGATGGTGATCCGGGCCTCGAAGGAGAAGCTGCAGATCGCGGAGTTCCCGATCGAATACCACCCCCGCGGCGGCGAGAGCAAGCTCTCCAGCTTCCGCGACGGCTGGCGGCATCTGCGCTTCCTGCTCGTCCACAGCCCGAACCACCTCTTCATCCTGCCGGGCGCGATCGCGGCCGGGCTGGGCACGA
Source organism: Solirubrobacteraceae bacterium (assembly GCA_035569835.1). Classification (GTDB taxonomy): domain Bacteria; phylum Actinomycetota; class Thermoleophilia; order Solirubrobacterales; family Solirubrobacteraceae; genus Palsa-744. The sequence continues at coordinate 598,199 of DATMMF010000019.1, read as the reverse complement.
TCGTGCTCGTGGTCGCCGAGACACGCCTGGACCTGTTCGGCAGGCCGTGGGGCATCCACGTCGTGATCGGCGGTGCCCTGCTGATGATCGTGGGGACCCAGGTCCTCGCGCTCGGTCTATGCGCGCACGCCTACGGCACCTACTTCATGCACGAGCGCGATCCCTGGTTCGATCGCATGCGGGCCCGCTTCAGGCTCGAGCACGGCCTCCTGCTGGGTGGCCTGTTCATGCTCGTCGGCGTCGGGATCGGCGTGGCGATCCTCGTCAGCTGGATCTCCCAGGGCTTCGGCTCGCTGGCCTACGAACGGCTCGCCGTGATCGCAGCGTCGGTGCTGATCGTCGGCATCCAGATCTTCTTCTCGTCGTTCCTGCTGTCGATCCTCGGGCTACGCCGGCGCTGAGCGCGCCGGCTCCTCCGGGCGCAGCGACAGGTACAGCGCGCCCAGCACCCCGAGCGGCACGCCGATCGCGCACAGCAGCGCGATCACCCAGATCAGCCAGACCGGGATCAGCCGGTCGGTGAGGTTCGAGGCGTGGCCGAAGACACGGCCGAGTTCGTCCAGCGGCGAGGAGGTCTTGGCGGCCAGGAACGTCAGCGCAACGTCGCCGACGACCGGGCGGCCGCCGATCGTCGTCGCGGTGCGCGCGGCGACGGTGCGCGGTTCGTTCGTGCCGTCGAGCAGCACCGTGGTGTGCCCGCGGTTGATGAAGCACACAGTTCCGTTCACCGTGCGCGACGGACTCGCGACCGGGAGGGCAACCGAGCCGCCGGGGTAACCGCCGGGCACGTGCGCGACAGCCTTGAAGCCGGGGGCGCTCAACACCACTTCCACCGGGGGTCCGGTCTGCCCCACCTTGCTCGGGCGCAGATCGAACTGCGCGTAGCCGGTCCCCGGTTCGATCGTGATCGGGCTCATGCACGCGCTCGAGCCGCGCCCCACCGCCAGCTCGTCGAGCGCGAACAGCGCGGGCGGCGTCGGCACGCCCGTGACCGGCCGCCGCTGTTCGGTGATGTAGGGCCGGAACCACAGCAGGCCGGCGAGCAGGAGCAGCACGACCGCGAAGCCCGTTGCCACCACCGCGTAGCGCCGCTCGCCGAGCCTAGGCATAGAAGCGCTCCAGCGTCATGCCGATGCCTGCCAGCGTCAGCACCAGCCCCGTCACGAGCACGACGGCGCCCAGCAGCGGGCCGGCGCGGCGCAGCTTCGCGAGCGTGAAGACGATCGCGAGCCCGAACAGCGAGACCATCGGCAGCAGGTAGCGCCCGACGATCAGAGGATCGGTGCCGCCGTTTCCGATGAGCGCGTGGTAGGAGACGTAGTGCAGGAAGAACAGCGTCGTGACCAGCAGCGAGAGCATCACGAGCACGGTCGGCCAGGCCCTCAGCAGCGCCCGCCAGGAGACCACCACAGCGGTGTACAGGCCGACCAGCCCCAGCGCCGAGAACACCTGGAGCAGGTCATAGACACGCGGCCTGAAGTTCACCTCGAGCGAGCCGAAGGTGCCGTAGAAGGTGTCGATGAACACCTGGCGGTAGCCGTAGGCGGGGCCGACGCGCGGCTGCAGGCTCGGCAGCTTCGGGAAGTAGAACTGGTAGACCGAGGACAGGAACTGGCGCAGGTTGAAGCTGGTGCCGTTGAGCTCTGAGACCTGTCCTCCGTAGAGCGATCCGCTCCCGGCGCCGCGGCCGAGCGCGAGGTAGGCGAGGAAGGCGACGCCGACGGTCGCGGCCGCGAGCGCGCCGCGTATCAGCGCATCGCGCAGCGGCGGCCGGAACCGGATCGCGCACACCACGAGCGCCACTGCCAGGACGGGCAGCGTCACGAGCCCGCGCCCGTGGGTCAGGACGGCCGCCGCGGCGAGCAGGCTCGCCGCCAGGACGCGCCCGATCGAGGGCCCGCGCGTGACGAGCCGCACCGCCGCCAGCAGGAATCCGGTCGTCAGCACGATCAGCAGGTTGTCGGCGTTGATCACCGCGCTCATGTAGGAGAGCTGCGGCTCGAGCGCGACCGCGCCGGCGGCGAGCGTCTGCTTCCAGCGGACCGGGCCGAACACCTCGCCGGCGAGCAGCCACGTCAGCAGGATCGTCACGAGGTAGCAGATGGCGTTGAACAGCCGCAGCACGAAGATCCGCTTCAGGAGCGGCATCCCGGAGAACACGCGATAGGGGATCGCCATCAACGCGTAATAGAGCGGCGGGTTCTTCGCGATCGGGTTCGGTCCTTCGCCGTTGGAGCTCGATCCCGGCGGCAGCGCGTTTTCGATCTTCACCCACCTTTCGAGGTCCGCCCGGCTCCAGGCCGGGCGCGCCGACAGGTCGCCGATCAGCGGCTGGAGGTTCAGCTGGGTGAGCAGTTCGTGCACCGCCGTGGAGGTGGGCGTCGGGCCCGTGGTGGCGCTCGGCAGGTGGCCGCTCTCCGCGAGCCGCTGGACGTAGGCGAAGTGCCCCGCTTCGTCAGGGCCCTGGAAGGCCGGGAGCGACACGTTCCAACCGAGTGTCAGCGCCACGGCGACTGCCAGCAGCAGAGCCAGCGGAGCGGGTGTCGCGCGGACCCGTGCGACGACCCGCCCGGGCGTCCGGCGCGCTTTGGCCCGGACAGGCTCCCGCCGCGAGGGTGTCGAGATCGTATCGGTCGCCATCAGTGCTGCGGCCCGCGCAGAACGGGCAATGATAGGTGTCAGCCGGGACCTCCACGCTGCGCGGCGCCGCGCGCGCGCTCGGGCTCGGCGGAGGCTCCTCGTGCGTGCGCAAAGGCCGTCCGCAGGCCCTGCTCGACCTGCTCGGCGGCCGACTCCCAGCTGCGGGCAGCGGTCACGGAGAGGCCCTTGGCGCGGGCGCGCCCGCGGGCGTCGTCGTCGTCGAGCAGGCGCTCGATCGCCTCGCAGAGCGCTGTCGCGGACGCAGCGGCGAGCGCCGGCGCGCCACTCTCGCCGAAGCTCGCGCTCATCGCATCGCTCGCCAGCTCCACGCAGGGCAGGCCGCAGGCCATCATCTCGAGGTTCACCAAAGAGGGATTCGTCATCGAGAGCACCATCCCCACCTGGGCTCGTCCGTAGAGGCGCGCGAGCGCCGCCGGCTCGAGCACGCCGAGATCCTCGTGCGCGAACGGCGCCGCCACCCGGCCGGCTTCGCCGAACAGCGCGATGCGGGTGCCGGGACGGCGCCGCGCGAGCTCGGCGAGCGCGAGCAGCCCGAGCGGCACCGCTCGCCGCGGTGTCGCGCTGCGCGCGTAGAACACGACCAGGTCTTCGCGCGGGGTGCCCTGCTCGCGGTAGAGCGCGTGGTCGGGCGCGAGGTCGAAGTGCGTCGCGCTCGCGCCGTAGCGCTCGCGCAGGAGCCCGGCCAGCCACGGGCTCGCAGCGATGCAGTGAAGGCCCGCGCGGTAGCTGTCGGCTGCCCACAGCGACTCCGCCGAGGTGCCGTAGAACTCGGGCTCGTGATCCTGCACGAGGTAGGCCCGCGCCGCGCAGTCCTCCAGCAGCAGCGTGCGAGCGACCGTCTGCCAGCCGGTCGCCAGCACGACGTCGGCTCCCGGCCACCTTGCGAAGTCGGTCTCGAGGACCAGCTCCCCGGCGCCGAAGAACTCGCGGAAGCTGCGTTTTGTGAGCTCGGGATCCTCGCGCGCGTGGCGGCCTTCGTTGTCCTCGAGCCACACGGAGACCTCGTGGCCACGACGGGCGAGTGTCCGCAGCAAGCGCGCGATCGTGCCGTGGCCACCGCTGCCGCGCCGGAACGAGGGAATCACGGCGGCGACGCTGAAGTGCTCGCTCGTGGCGCCCGGGTGGCCGCGCAGGGGCGCGGGGCCGCGGCGCTGGAGCTCGAGCATCGCCTCGCCCGGCTGCGCCGGCGCGAGCACGCGAGAGCGGCGCCCGAGCAGCCTCTGCAGGCGGGCTCGCATCACTTCGCCGCGCGGCCCCGGGGCCATGAGCAGCGCTTGCGGGCGCGCGGGCATCACTTCGCCTCGCGCGGCCCCGGGGCCATGAGCAGCGCTTGCGGGCGCGCGGGCATCACTTCAGCAGCCGCCGAACCCGGCTCGTGACCGGGCGCGCGGGCCGGGCCGCGATCTGCACGGCACGGAACCGTCGCAGCGCGAGCAGCCGGCGCACAGGCCAGAGCGAGAGCACGCCGCGCACGCGCGCCTGGATGCGCTGCAGCCGGTAGGCGTTGACCGCGCGCTCGCGCAGGTGCAGGTGGTAGTCCTCGAGACCGCCGCGCAGGTCCGCCAGCATCCGGCCGGCAGCGGCCGCGCCGCCGGGGGCGGGCTCGCGGAGGATCGCCTGGAGTGCCCCCGCCATGAACTGGCTCGCCTGGTCCCACGAAGGCCAGGCCCGCGCCGTCTCCAGCGCGTTGGTGCGCAGGAACGCGAGCAGCGCCCGGTCGCGCGCCAGCAGGTCGAGCTGCCGTGCCGTGCCACGCAGGTCCTCCCAATCGGTGAGCAGCCCGTTCCAGCCGTGCTCGACGTACTCGTCGTACCCGGTGACCGGCGTCACGACGCACGTCGCGCCGCGGTGGAAGGCCTCGAGCGGCGGCCCGAACATGCCCTCGACGCTCGACAGCTTCAGCAGCACGTCGCTGCGTCCATACAGCTCCGCGATCTCGGGGTGGGTGAGCGGCCCCACGACTTCGTCCGCGACCACCTCGCCGAGCGCCTCGCGCTCGCCGGTGACGACGGTCACGTGACGCTGCTCGCTCATCGCCGCCGCCGCCTCGGTCGCCTCCCGCACGTGCTTGAACCACGCGCTCGGCGAGCCCTCGATCAACACACGCAGCGGCCCGCTGTCGTTCGCGGGGGGCTCTCGCGCCGGGCCGAAGACCGCCTTGTCGATGCCGTTGCGGACGAGGTGGCAGGACGCGTCGGGCCGCAGCTCGCCGAGCGTGCGGGCGATCCAGCCCGCCTCGGTGATGAACGAGACGGGCAGGTCGTGGGTCAGAGCGGCGCCGAGCCGCTCCGCCTCGTCGTGCTTGTAGAAGCGGTCCTCGAAGCTCTGCACGAAGTAGGCGTAGCGCTCCGCGCGCAGCTCGAACAGCGTGAACACCGTCTCCCACCAGGTCGCGACGGCAACGTCGTATTGCTCCTTCAGCGCCTCCTCGCGCGCGCGCAGGCGCACCGGGCGCAGCTGCTCGAAGCTCTCCCAGGTCGGCTGGTCCTGCTCGCGCGCGAGCACGAGCGTGACCTCCCACCCGTCCATCGCCGCGAGCCGCCGCGCGTGCTGGGCGACGACGCCTACGCCCCCGGAGAGCTGCAGGTCGTTGACGAGGAAGGCGACCCTCATGCGTGCGGCTCCCGGGACGGCTCGCCCGCCGCCGGGCCGCTGTCAGCCGGCGAGCCGTCGGGCAGCGCGTCCTCGGAGACCCCCGAGAGGGGGCGTTTCAGTTCGCGCTCGAGCTCGTGGATGTAGGTCCGCCACTCCTCGAACCACCGGTTGCGGACCTCGAGCTCCCGCTGCTGCGCGAGCACCTGGCGCTGGGCGAGCGCGAGGTTGCTCTCGCGCGTTCGCTCCCAGCGACGCTGCTCGAGCATCTCGGTCTGGACGGCGATCGCGCCGCGCTCGAGCTCGGCGTGGCGCGGCCCGAAGGCGAGCAGGAAGTGCGATGCGACCGTGGCCGGGCCTCCGGCCTGCACCTCGACGGCGTAGGTCGCGGGGCTCGACTCGGCGTCGAGCAGCGCCGAGCCCGACAGCGCGACCTGCCGCAGCGTCGTGCGCTCGCCGGGCAGCAGCGTCAGCAGCTCCTGCAGCGCGCCCTCGCCCCAGCTGCCGAGGTGGTGCGGGTTCTCGATCGCCCAGAACTCGTCGTTGGGGACGCTGAGCAGGAACGTGCAGTCGCGCTCGGCGGCGAGCGGCAGCGCCCATTCGAGCAGCGGCAGAAAACTCGCGAGATGCTCGACGACCTCGAAGCAGGTCACGACGCGCTCCCCGGGGCTCTCGAGCAGGGCCGCGCCGACGCGCTCGAGGTCCGCGGGGGCGCTCAGGTCGCAGGCGAGCGTCCTCGCCTGCGCGATCCCGAGCTCGCCCGCCGCTGTCGCGACGGTCTGCTCGTCGAGGTCGACGAGCACGGCGCGCGCGGGGCGCCTTCCAGCGAGCGCTGCCGCTGCCGCGATCCCGTTGCCGCACCCGAGATCCGCCCAGCATGCAGCGCTTGCGATCAACGGCGCCGCGGTCCTGTAGCGCAGCTCGTGCTCGGAGCGGATCGCCGGCGGCGTCTCGTGTGTGATGCGCTCTTGCCAGTCAGACATGGGCCGGGGGCGGGCTCTGCAAGCGGACGGCGACGCTATCGTATCCGCGTCCATGGGCCCCCAAGCCGTCGCCACTGGTGGGCTGCTCGCCAGGCGGCCGCTCGAACGCCCGCTGCGGGTCGCGTTCCTCGGGGACCCGGCGTGGCTGTCAGCCTGCTGCCCGCCGGGGGCCTCAGGGGCGCTGCTCGCAGAGCGGTTCCCGTACCGGCCGGGCGAGGACGCGGCCGCCTCGGGGCGCGCGGCGCGCGAATGGCGGCCCGATGTGTGCGTGGCGTTCGATCCGGCCTCGCTGCCGGCTGAGCTGCTCGCCGAGTTGCCGGGCGCGCGGCTCGGGATCATCCTCGCCGGCGCCGAGGAGGAGCCGGCCGAATGGCGGGCCGAAGGACTCGACCGGCTCGCCTCCTTCCGGCCCGAGCTGACGGCCGCACAGGCCGGCGGGATGCCGCTCTGGCGCGCGTTCCCGCCGCCGGTCGCCGATGAGCTGTACGCGCCGGTACGGCCGATGGCGCACCCGCCGCGGGCGATGTCGATCGGTCGCGCGACCCGCCACCGCGAAGACATCCTGACTCCCGCAAAGCACCACCACGATCTGCTCCAGGCGATCCACGGCGTGGAAGGCGCCCAGCTCGCACGGCTGCTCGCCGAACACGACGTCGGTGTCTACGTGCCGCCCTGGCCCGGTCCGGGCTTCGGAGTGCAGGCCGGCGTGCACCTCGCGGCGGGGCAGCTGCTCGTCAGCCAGCCGCTCGGGCCCGCACACGGCCTCGAGCGCGGCATCGACTACGTCCAGTTCCACGCCGCCGAGGAGCTCGTCTGGATCCTCGACCGCCTGCGTCGCTTTCCCGAGATGCACCAGCGCGAGCGCGTGCGGGGGCGGATGAAGGCGGAGTGGTTCCGCGCCTCCCGGCTTTTCGAGCGGATCGCCGGAGATCTGCTCGCCGACATCGCTGCGTTCGGCTGAGGATTCAGCCGCCCGCGCAGGGGCCGGCTTCGAAGAAGGCGATCCGGGGCTTGACCGGCACGGCTTCATTGCGCCGGCGGGCGAAGGTCACGGAGACCGTGGCGCTCGAGCCCGGCGCCGCGTGCACCGGCTCCTTGATCGGCAAGGTCTGCCCCGCGAGGAGCCCACCGCTCGCGAGGACATGCGAGCCGCTGCTGACAGTGAAGCGCAGGCGGCCGCTGTAACCGGGAGGGGCCAGCAGCGAGAAGGAGGCACAGCTCCGCGAGGTGCCCGTGAGCGCCGGAGGGTATGCCGTCGCGACGACGGGCCTGCCCGGGGTGATGAAGCCTTCGGGGTCGGTGCCTCGCATGCTCCAGCGGATCGCGGGCGGCGAGTCGAGCCGGACGAGCTCCAGCGGCAGGTAGCTGCTGACGCCGATCAGCTTGCCGTTCAGCGCGAGCCGGTTGGTCCCCTGCTGCGGAACGAGCATGTAGCGGGGCACGGCTCGCACCGTGTGGCCTTCGATGCCGCGGCGTGCGGTGAGGCGCCCGTTCGGATGGATCTGCAGTTGCAGGACTTCGCTTCCGAGCGGCAGCGGCAGCGCTCCCGCCTTGGGAACGAGCACGTCCTTCGTGACTGAGGTGTTCCAGAACTCGGTCTCCCGCCACACCGGGGTATACGCCAGGGTTTCGCCGAGCGAGACGGCGAGCGCTCCGACCTGCGCACCGGCGGGGACGCTGGCGTCCACCCAGGAGCGCTGTGCGGCGTGTGGCCCTCCCACGGCCTGTGTGAACTTGCGCAGCCCGTACACCAGCTCCACGAGACACACCGCGAGGATCGCGGCGGCCAGCACGACGACGGCTTGCCGGACCGCGATCCCGCGATAGCGCAGCGTCGTCCAGGCGAGGGCGATCGCGCCGAGCACGAGCGCGACGAGCAACGTCACCGAGCTGTGCAGCGAGCCGAAGTGCTCGAGGATCGCGCGCTGGTAGAAGATCGCGCCGGGGTAGGCGAAGTAGTCGTAGACGTTCGTCAGCGCCGGCCAGGGCGCGGCGGCGATCAGCGCGATCGCGCCGGCGGCGGACGCGAGCGTCAGCGCCGCGGCCGAGCGTGTCCAGCGCACTCCCTGCCATGCCTCGGCGAGGCTCGCGCAGGCGAGCACGGACAGCGGCACGGCAGAGTAGACGAGGTAGCGTTCGTCCGGGCCCGCGTTCAGCAGCGTCGCCACCAGGGCGAGCAGCCCCAGCAGGCACACCAGGGCGGTGACGTGCGCGGCCGGCGTGCGGGGCCTCACGAGGTTCACGAGCATCCAGGGCAGCGCGAGCATCAGCGTCAGAAAGCCGGTGCCGACGACCACGCGGGAGCCGAAGTCGCGGTAGCGCACGAGCACGTCGGCGCCCGCGAAGCGCGGCACGCCGTAACCGCCGGCCGCGGCGCTCAACCCGCGCCCCGGCAGCAGCCCGAGCGTGTCGGCGAGCAGCGCTGCGACGCCCAGCACGATCACGACGGTGATCAGCGGATGGCGCCTCCACATGCGTGGGCCGAGGTCCCGAGCGCGCGCGCCCAGAGGGGCACCGGGCAGCCCGTAGCGCCACTCCTGCACGAGCGCCGCGAGCGGCGCCAGCGGTATCAGCGTGAGCAGCTGGGTCCGGGCAAGCGCCGCGGCCGCCACCGCCACGACGAGCAGCACTTCGCGCCCGAGCGACGGCCGCTCGACCACCATCCAGCTCAGATACAGGACCCACGCGTAGGCCGGGTAGGCGGCCGGCTCGGCGAGATAGGAGGTGCTGACGATCGCCCACGGCACGGCCAGCGACAGCGTCGCCGCGAACACGCTGCCCGCCCGTCCGAGGCCGGCCCGTGCCCCGAGCAGGAACACCGGCAGCGCGGTCGACGCGAACAGCAGCGCCTGCAGCGCATGCGCGAGCTCGAACGCTTTCGGTCCACGCGAGATGGCGAACGGGATCGCCATCAGCCACGCGTCCAGCCGCTGCGGACCGCGCGGGTAGACGCCGCTTGCGAACAGGCCCGACGGGAAATGCGTCGCGACGTAGCGGGCCTGTTCCATGTACTGCTGTTCGTCGTTCTGGAACAGGCCGACCCGCAGGCCGTAGATCAGGTAGACGACCGTGGCGGCGGCGATCAGCACGATCAGCGCCGCGATATCCGGGCACAGCGCTGGCAGCGACGGCGCAAGGACGCGCCGGCGCCGGACCGTGCTCGACTCCATCGCCCGGACCCTACCCCGAGAGCTCGGCGCGGCCGAGCTCTGCGAGCGCGTCTGCGAACAGCTCCGGGTAGACGCGCGATGCCCGGAAGCGCTCGGCCTGCTCGCGGCCGGCCGCCTGTATGTCCGCGAACGCCTCAGGCTCCACGCCGAGCCGCTGGGCGACTTCCTCGAGCTCCTCGGGGCTGCCCACCTCGACGAAGTCCCTCCCGGGCACGAGCCCGTGCTCGGGACTGAGCGGCTCCGAGATCACCAGGTGTCCGGCGGCGAGCGCGATGCAGACGCGGTTCTCGAACGAGGGGTAGGGGTTGTTGTGGAGGTTCAGCTGCACGTCGGCCTCGGCCAGCGTCCGCTTCAGCGCGGCGCCGAACAGCCCGTGGCCGATGTGGACGACTGCCTGGCGCTGCTTGACCGGCGCGAGCATCGCCTCGCGGTGCTCGGTCGAGCGGCCGAGGAACAAGAGCCGCGGCGGGCGCGAGCGGGGGCGGAGCGCCATGAACAGGCCGTCGGCGACCGGGATCGGCAGCGAGCGCCAGACCGGGATGAAGCGCTCGGCGGTCTGCGCGATCAGGGGGTCGAAGGAGATCACCCGGTCGAAGTTGCCCGGATCGACCTGCTCCAGCCACCACAGCCGTCCCTGCAGGTCTGGATGCTCATCCTCGCCCGTCCGTGGAAGCGGCTCGGTGAGGTAGCCGATCCGCACCACGTCGAGGTCCGCGAACAGGCCGGGCGGCACGATCTCGGGGCGGAACACCAGCACGACGTCCGGGCTCAGCTCGCGCACGCGGGCGAGCATCGGCCCGGCGGGCGCGCCAGCGCGGAAGTCGACGAAGCTGGGCTCGATGCCGTCCGCCGGCTCCTGGAGTGCGCAGTGCGCGAAGTAGACGCTCTGGCCGACGAACGTGACTTTGAGCGGCCGCCGCCGCGCTGCGCCTGCGCTCACAGGCGCTCGGCGACCTGGGGCGCCTGCCTCGTGAACGTGAAGAAGCCAAGCGCGATCGTCGCAAGCGTGATCCCGACCGGGATCATGAGCAGTGCCGTCCCCCCGATCGCGTGCGCGGCGCTAGGGTAGCGCGGGTCGATGAACACGTGGCGGGCCTGCTCGAGGATCGCGGCGAACGGGTTCGCCAGCAGGATGCGGGAGATGTCGACGCTCGTGCCGAAGATGCTCACCGGCTTGAGGTCGATGATCATGATGAAGATCCCCGACGCGTAGAAGGTCATCTGCAGGACGACATCCCAGATCGGGCGCACGTCGCGATAGCGGACGTAGGAGACCGAGAGGAACATCCCGAGCCCGGCGGTGAACGCGGCCAGGATCAGGACCAGCACCGGCATCTCCAGCCAGCTCACCATCGCCGTGCCACCGGCCGCGAACAGGAAGATCAAAACCGGGATCAGGTTGAGCGTGAGGTTCAACAGCGCGGTCACGACGATCGACATCGGGACCGCGAGGCGCGGGAACTCGATCTTGCGGACCAGGTTCTCGCGATTCACGAGCGAGCTGACCGCGCCGCCGCTCGCTTCGCTGAAGAACGTGAACAGCACGATCCCGAGCAGCAGGGCGGCGGGGAAGTAGGGCTGTTTGCTCGTCGAGGCGAGCACCGAGTGGCTGAGCACGAGGTAGATCACGCCGAACAGCAGCAGCGGGCGCATGACCTGCCAGAGGTAGCCGAGCGCCGAGCCGAAGAACGCGAGCTTGAACTCCGTCCGGGCCAGGGTCCAGGTCAGATGCCACAGCCGCCGCGGGTCGGTCCCGAACGCGGAGGGGCCCTTGATCGGGCGTCCGAGATCTCCCAGCGCGGCGAGCCCGGGCTCCTCCGCGACCGGCACGGCCGTGCTGCTCATCCCATCAACTCCGCCCGCGCGGCCATCCCGGTGCCGCGCTCGATCGAGATCCGGTAGGGAAGCTCGAGCAGGGAGTCGGTGTTGCGGGTCCCGGTGACGACGACGGAGACCATGCGCTCGCGGCGGTCGATCCACCCGCCGCCGTGGCTCGCGACCGCGGGCGTGACGTGGTAACGGTCGGGCGCCAGCAGGTTCTCGAAGCTGATCCGGAAGGTGACCTCCTCGCCGGCCGCGAAGCGGCCCGAATGCGGCTCGGAGAAGAGGTTCGAGGCGGAGAGCACGTGATCGCGGCGGGTGTTCTGCACGTTGATACCGAACAACGGATCCTCGACTTCGGAGCGGAATCGCACGCGCGCGCAGAACGTGCATGACCGCCCGGTCTGCAGGGTGTCGGCGCGGGTGCCGTGCTCGTCCTCGAACCACCCCTCCAGGATCTCGGCGCGGCCGTCGCCATACCGCTCCTCTTCTTCCTCGTCCTGGTGCTGGGCGCCGGCGTGGGGGACCTCCGCGCCGACGATCCCGTCTTCGGCGTCGGCCGCGGCGCGCTCGAGCTCGCGGGCCTGCTCGGAGAAGTTCAGCTCGAGGTAGCGGTTCCCGACCCGTTCTGGATCCCCCAGCTCGACCGGGCGGCCATGCTCGAGCAGCAGTGCGCGGTCGCAGAAGCGCTGGACCGCCCCCATGTCGTGCGTGACGAACAGCACCGTCGCGCGTTCGCGCCGGATCCGTTCGAACTCGTCGTAGCACTTCTGCTGGAAGGCGGCGTCCCCGACGGCCAGCACCTCGTCGATCAGCAGGATCTCGGCGTCCACGTGGATCATCACCGAGAACGCGAGCCGCACGAGCATGCCCGAGGAGTAGTTCTTCATCTTCAGGTCGACGAAGTCGCCGAGTTCCGCGAAGTCGATCACGCTGTCGAATCGCCGCCGCGCCTCGCGAGGGCTGAGGCCGAGCATCGTCGCGTTCAGCACAGCGTTGTCACGGGCCGGCAGATCAGGGTTGAAGCCGACCCCGAGCTCGATGAACGTCGACATCCGCCCGTTGACGTAGATCGCGCCGCTGTCGACCCCGTAGATCCCCGCCAGGCACTTCAGCAGCGTGGACTTGCCCGAGCCGTTGCGCCCGACGATCCCGAAGAACTCGCCCGGGCGCACAGCGAAGGAGACGCCGCGCAGTGCGTGCAGGATGTTGCTCTGGCTGCGGCGCAAGGGGTGCAGAGCACGCTCCTTGAGCGTGCTCACCTGCTCGCGCGGGATCTCGAAGCGCTTGTGCACGCCCTCGACCACCACGGGCGCGATCTTCTCGGTGTCCATCGGCCTCAAGGGTACCCGTGGCCGCGGGCTGCACTGGCCGCAGAGGGCCTCCCCTCACCCGCCGCGACGCGGCGTCCATGAGGCCCGCGTGCGCCTCAAGTTGGCCGTGGCGCCGTCGATAGGAGAGCCGTGAGCCCAGCTCTGCGCAGGAACGCGACGTGCCGGACCGTCCTCGCGGTCGTCGCTGCCTTTCTGCTCGCAGCCGCCGGCGCGGCGCTGGCCGCCGCGAGCGCGGGGGCTGCTGAGGCCGGCGTCAACATCTCGAGTCCGTCGAGCCAGCAGATCTCGAGCGCCAAGGCGCTCGGCACGAAATGGGTGCGCATGTTCGTGAACTGGCGTGCCTTCGAGCCGGCGCCGGGCGACATCGACCCCGGCACGCTCGCCGCCTACGAACAGGGCTTCAAGCAGCTTCCGGCCGGGACCAAGGTGATCCTGGACGTCGTGGACACGCCGGCGTGGGAGACGGGCTCCGCCGACGAACACGCGCCACCGGCCAACCCCGCGGACTACGCGCAGTTCGTCGCGGCGCTGGCAAGCCGCCTCTCGCACTGGGTGGGCGCATTCGAGATCTGGAACGAGGAGGACGCGCCGAGCTGGTGGACGGGCGCGCCGAACCCGGCGGCGTACACGCAGCTGCTGCAGGCCACCTACCCGGCTGTGAAGGCGGTCGACCCGTCGGCGGCCGTGCTGCTGGGGGGGCTGACCGGCAACGACTACTCCTTCCTCGAAGGCGTCTACAGCGCGGGCGGCAAGGGCTACTTCGACGCCGTCGCGGTCCACACCGACACCGCCTGCGACATCCTCTCGCCCTACGAATTCCTGCGCGGCCCGGACAACCGCATGATCCCCGACTCGTTCCTGGCCTACCGCGAAGTCCACGCCGTGATGCTTGCCAACGGCGACGACAAGCCGATCTGGATGACCGAGCTGAGCTGGCGCACGACGAGCAACGTCTGCTCCGAAGGCGCATGGGCCGGTCAGAAGGCCGAAGGCGTGAGCGACGAACAGCAGGCGACGTACCTGCGCCAGGCCTACCACTGCCTCGCCCAGGACCCCTACGTGCAGGTCGCGCTGTGGTTCCCACTGCAGGACAACGGCCCCGTCACCTCCGGGCTGATCCGCTCGAACGGCAGCAAGAAGCCCTCTTATGAGGCGATGCGCGAATACGTGCGCCAGGGCGACACGCTGAAGGAAGAATGCGGGACGTTCACCGGCCCGACCATCGACATCGCCTCACCGTCGAATCTGATGACCTACAGCGGGCCGCTGCGGATCAGCGTCTCGGCACACAGTCGCGCAGGCGTATTCCGGATCACCCTCGAGGTCGACGGGCGCCTGATCCGCAACTACGGCGGAAAAACCTATCCGGACGTCCTCTCCGGCTACCTGGAATGGCAGGGCGCCAAGCACATCGCCTACGGGCGCCACACGCTCACGTTCCTCGCGTACGACCGTATGCACAACGTCTCTCAGCGCAGCATCACGATCATCCACGCCAGGTCTGGCTCCGGCGGCGGGGGTTCGCCCTCGGGCGGATCGCGGCACGGCAAGCACAAGGCCAAGCACCACCGCAAGCACCACCGCAAGCGCCACTGACCCGACCGCCTGCGGCGAGCGGTGAGCTAATCTGCGCGCTCGTGCAAGCCCGGCCCCTGCGTCTCGACGGCTTGGTCGCGATCGAGCCGGCCGTCCACGGCGACGAGCGCGGCTTCTTCGTCGAGACCTACAGGCACGAATGGCACGCGCAGCTCGGGATCGGACCCGAGCAGCGTTTCGTCCAGGACAACCACTCGCGCTCGGCCCGCGGGGTGGTGCGGGGACTCCACTTCCAGGTCGGCGACGGGGTCGCCAAGCTCGTGCGCTGCGCGCGCGGGCGGATCTTCGATGTGGCCGTTGACCTGCGCATGGGGTCCCCCACCTACGGCCAGTGGGAGGGGATCGAGCTCGACGACGAGGGGATGGGGGAGCTGTTCGTGCCCGTGGGCTTCGCCCACGGCTTCTGCGCGATCAGCGAGACGGCCGACGTGCTCTACAAGCAGACGGCCTACTACGACGCGGAGGTCGAACGCGGGATCGCCTGGAACGATCCCGACGTCGGGATCGAGTGGCCGCTGCCGGCCGAGGAGCTGACGGTCTCGGCGCGCGACGCGGCGGCGCCAAGCCTCGCGGAGATCGCGCACGAGCTGCCGTTTCGATGGCATCCTTAAGCGCGATGCTCGAGCGGCTGCGCGAGAGGACGAACGGCTGGACGGTGACCGCGGCGCAGTACGCGCTGATCGCGAAGGTCGCGCTGGTCGCGCTGACGCTGATCGTGCTGACCGGGGCGGCCGTGCGGCTCACCGGCTCGGGGCTCGGCTGCCCGACCTGGCCCAAGTGCTACGGCAACTACTACCCGCCGCTGAACAGCCACGCCGTGATCGAGTTCTCCAACCGCGTCGTGAGCGTCCCGGTGGTGATCGCCGCCGGCCTCGCGTGGGTCGGGGCACTGCGGCGGCGGCCGTACCGCCGCGACCTCGTGTGGCTGGGCGCGCTGCTGCCGCTCGGCGTGATCGCGCAGGCGGTGCTCGGCGGCTTCACCGTCAAGGGCGATCTGGATTACGGCTGGGTGATGGGGCACTTCGCGCTGTCGATGCTGATCCTGCTTGCCGCCGTCGCGCTCGTCTGGCGAAGCAGCTACCAGCCGCTGGAAGCGGCGGCCCGGCCCGAAGGCGGCGCGCCGGCCGGTCCGGCGCCAGGCGAGCTGCCGCTGGACCGCGGCCTGCTGCGGGCCCTGCTCGGGCTGGCGGCACTCGGCGCGCTGACGATCTTCGCCGGCACCGCGGCCACGGCGGCGGGCCCCCACGCCGGTGGCTCGCCCGGCCAGCGCATCAACAGGCTCTCGTTCGACGGCCGCGGGACGATGGACTTCGTGATCCACCGCCATGGCGAGATCGCGCTCGCCTTCGCGCTGGCAGCAGTCGGCGTCTGGTGGCTGGCGCGCCGGCGCGAGGCGCCCGAGCAGGTCCGGCGGCCGCTGACGCTGCTGTGCTGGCTGCTCGCCCTGCAGGGCGCCGTCGGGCTCGACCAGTACGAGACGCACCTGCCGACGGAGCTCGTGTGGGTGCACGTCGCGCTGGCCAGCGTCTGCTGGGTATTGGCGTTGTGGGCGGCCTGCGCGGCCGGGGCCGCCGACGGGCGCCTGTGGGCGCGGGCCGGCCGCAAGAGGCCCCAGACGCCCCTGCGCGGCGTGGCGCGGGTCGATCTCCCCGGAAATTAGGGGCTTTTCGGGCCGTAGAGCCCGTGTTTCCGGGGCCGCGTCCGCATGAGCGGTTAGCCTGCGCGCAGCAAAGACACTCGAGAAGGGAGTGGCATGACCAAGAACGAGCTAGCTGAGAGCGTCGCTTCGAAATCCGGCATGAGCACCAGCCAGGCACGGCAGGCGGTCGAGGCGGCGATCGAAACGATCTCTGACGAGCTCGCCTCCGGCGGGGAGGTCGCGCTTGCCGGCTTTGGCAAGTTCAGCGTCAGCCAGCGGGCCGCGCGCCAGGGGCGCAACCCCTCGACCGGGGCGACGATCCAGATCGCGGCGTCCAAAGCGGCGAAATTCTCCGCCGCCAGCGCGCTGAAGAAGCGCCTGAACCCCTAGGAGCACTCGAGTGTCACCGGTTCCGCCGGACCGGTGACGTCTCGGGCGATCCTTACAAGCCGGTAACCGTTTGTTTAGCTTCGAGCGGGAAGGTGCTGTCACGAACCTTCCTCCTCGACGATGGGTGGTCTCGATGGCATCCGATGACGAGCGGCCGGCGGCGAAGCAGCGCTATCCGACCCTGGTGTCCTTCTACAAGGCCGACCCGGTGCGGCTCAGCTCGCGGGAGCGCGACGTCGGGCTGTGGTGGCGGTCGAGCGGCGA
Organism: Solirubrobacteraceae bacterium; assembly: GCA_035569835.1. Classification (GTDB taxonomy): domain Bacteria; phylum Actinomycetota; class Thermoleophilia; order Solirubrobacterales; family Solirubrobacteraceae; genus Palsa-744. Next base: position 581,749 of record DATMMF010000019.1, on the reverse strand, counting down.
CGGGCCGATCCACCGGGCGGCCTGGATCGAGGAGACCGGCGAGCTGTACCTGGTGCGGCTCGCGGCGGCCTCGGACGGCGGCGGCGCCGTCGAGGTGATCGGCCGCGCCCGCGACGGCGAGGAGCTGGAGCGGGCGCTGAGCGGCTGGCGCGAGCACTGCGGCATGCCCGGCTCGCTGCAGTGGCTGCGGATGCGGGCCGCGCGCCTGGCCCTGCGGGCGCGCCCCGGAGCCCCCCGGATCGCGGCCGGCGGCGCCGGCGCGGCGCTCGTATAGGCGTCCAGCCTCCGCGTTCAGCGCGCCGCGGCGGGGACTCTGTTGGCTTGTGCCAACTACTGCCGCCCGAAAAGGGGGCGGCGATAGGAGGATTGCCAGATGAGAAGGATCCTGACCGCGCTGGTTGCTTCCTCGCTTCTGGCGCTCGCCCTTCCCGCGGCGGCGTCGGCCCACCACGCGAACCGCCACCGGCGCCACCACCACAAGGCGCACACGGTGGTGTTCGCGCCGTCGACGAAACCGGCTACGACGCCGACGACGCCCGCGACCGAAACGATGGCAACCGTCGCGTCGTTCGAAAACGAAATCCTCAAGATCACGCTGCCCGACGGCTCGACGGTGTCCGGCAAGGTCACCGAATCGACGTTCATCTCGTGCGGCTGCTCCGGCCATGAGGGCTTCGGCGCCTCGCCGGAATCCCAGCACGACGGCGGCCAGCAGGGCTGGCAGGGCGGCGACGAGGACCAGGGCGGCTCCTTCGCCGAGAACCATGGCGACTGGGAGCAGGGCTCCTCGCCGCAGGATCAAGGCTCTTGCGGCACCTCCGCGCTCGTGTCGGGTGCGAAGGTCCAGCTGGCCGAGCTCAACGTGAGCAGCGCCGGCGCCGTCTGGGAGAAGGTCGAGCTCTACCCGAAACCGTGAGCAAAGCTCGAGGACAGGCCGGGGCCCGGCGCGAGCCGGGCCCCGCCTCGTCGCCGGGCCGCTAGGCGATACGTCCAGCGCCGGGAACGATCCGGGCTCGGCGGGGTTTCTTCATCGAGGGCGGCGGACGCGCACCCGCCGCCCTTCATCTTCTCTCGGCTCAGCTGGGGCGCGCCGCGGGGTGACGTGTGAGGTCGTCGCCGGGCAGCGGCTCCCAAGGCGCCGCGAAGTCGACGAACATCCTGTATTCGGGGCGGATCCCGGGGTCGGCATCGAGCGTGCCGAGCCGCACGGCGACCTGCTCGTCGCTGAGTGGTTCGCCGCTGAAGACCGCCGAGCCGCACTCGACGCAGAACAGCTTCGGGGCGCCACCGCCGGGCGGCGTGTACGCCTTCAGGTGCTCCTCGCCCTGAAGCAGGACGAAGCCGCTCTGGAGCACGCGGCCGTTGGCCGACGAGCCGGTGCCGGTGCGCCGCTGGCAGCGCGTGCAGTGGCAGTAGCCGGCGGAGAGGAACGGCGCGGTGATCTCGTAGCGCACCGCGCCGCAGAGGCATCCGCCCTGCAGCGGCCGGTCGGGGGAGGGTGCGCTCATCGCGAAATCCTCCCAGGTCGCTCGAGCGCCGGCGGCGGGCCTGCCGGGGGTCCGAACCGCTGCGCCACAAGCGCCAAGCAGCTCAAGGACGTACCCGTTCGGGGCACAGGCAGCAGCGTGGCGTGCTTCGCACGCGAGCGAGCGAGGACGCCGAGAGGCGACGGCTATCGACCCTCAGCCGCAGCCCGTGTTGTTGCCGCACGAGCTGCACGTGTAGCAACTGCCCGTGCGCTGCATCATCCCGCCGCACTGGCTGCACGCCGGGCCGAGGTCGAGGCCCTGCATCGTCGCGGGGACGACCGGCGGGGCGTCCGTCAGCGCGCTCGTCGGGGCCGTCGCCTCCCCCGTGGTGGCCGTGGCAGCGGGTTCGCTCGGCGCGTCTTGCGCCGCCGGTCCCGCCGTGTCGCCGCCGTAGGCGAGCGCGTCCTGGGCGGCTTTGCGAGCGCGCACCTCGGGCGTGAGGATGCCCAGCTCCTCCTGTGCGTCCGCGTCCAGGAAGCGCGAGGCGAGCCAGCGCATGATGTAGTCGGGCATCGACTTCGCGAACGGGATCTCCGTGTTGCCGGTGATGCCCTCGGGCTCGAAGCGCATGTAGCTGAACTTCTGCACGAGCGTCTCGAGCGGCACGCCGTACTGCAGCGCGATCGAGATCGCGGTCGCGAACGAGTTCATCATCCCGCGCAGCGTCGAGCCCTCCTTGCCGATGTCGGTCAGGAAGATCTCGCCGACCGTGCCGTCCTCGTACATGCCGGCCGTGATGTAGCCCTCGTGTCCGCCGATCGAGAACTTGTGGGTGATCGACTGGCGCTCGACGGGCATCCGCTTGCGGCGCGGTCCGACCTCTGCGCGGCCTTCCGCGCGCGCCTGTTCGAGCAGCGCCTCGATGTCGGCGGGCGCCTTCTCCTGCGCGTCGGTGCGCAGCGCCTGCGCGGTCTTGGAGCCGTCGCGGTAGATCGCCAGTGCCTTGATGCCCTGGTGCCAGGCCTGGATGTAGGCGTCGGCGATGTCATCGACCGTCGACTCCTGCGGGAGGTTGACCGTCTTGGAGATCGCGCCGGAGATGAAGGGCTGCACGGCGCCCATCATCTTGATGTGGCCCATGTGCGAGATCGCGCGCTCGCCCACGGCCACGTCGAACACCGGGAGGTGGGCGTCCTCGAGCCCCGGCGCGCCGACGATCGTGCCGTGCTCGGCGAGGTGCGCCTCGATCTGCTCGATCTGCGGCTCGGAGTAGCCGAGCGTCTGCAGCGCCAGCGGCACGGTGCGGTTGACGATCGTCATCTGCCCGCCGCCGACCAGCTCCTTGAACTTGACCAGCGAGAAGTCGGGCTCGACGCCGGTCGTGTCGCAGTCCATCAGGAACGAGATCGTGCCCGTCGGCGCGAGCACGGTCGCCTGCGCGTTGCGGTAGCCGAGGCGCTCGCCCAGCTCGACCGCCTCGTCCCAGGAGCGGCGTGCCGCGCCCAGCAGCTCACCGTCGGCGCACGCCTCGCCCGGGATCGCGTGAGCCGCGTCGCGGTGCATGCGCATCACGTGGTTGTGCGGCTCGCGATTGAGCTCGTAGCGCTCGTAGGGGCCGAGCGCGCCGGCGATCTCCGCCGAGCGTCTGTAGGCGCGACCGGTCATCAGCGCCGTGATCGCGGCGGCGGCACCGCGGCCCTCGTCGGAGTCGTAGGGCATGCCGTTGCTCATCAGGTAGGCGCCGAGGTTCGCGTAGCCCAGGCCGAGCTGACGGAACGCGCGCGCGTTCTCGCCGATCTCCTGCGTTGGGTAGCTGGAGGGGCCGACGATGATCTCCTGCGCGAGCAGCATGATGTCGACGGCGTGCTCGAAGGTCTCGACGTCGAGCGTGCCGTCGGGACGGCGGAACTTCATCAGGTTCAGCGACGCGAGATTGCAGGCCGAGTCGTCGACGTGCATGTACTCGCTGCAGGGGTTCGACGCGTTGATCCGCCCGCTCTCGGGGCACGTGTGCCAGTTGTTGATCGTCGTGTCGTACTGCACGCCCGGGTCGGCGCAGCGCCAGGCGGCTTCGGCGATTTCCTCCATCAGCTTGCGCGCGGGGACCGTCTTGACCGCCTCGCCGGTGGTGCGCGCGAGCAGCGGCCACTCAGCGTCGTCCGCGACGGCCTTCATGAACTCGTCGGTGATGCGGACCGAGTTGTTCGCGTTCTGGTACTGGATCGAGAAGAAGCCGTCGCCGTCGATCGACATGTCGAAGCCGGCGTCGCGCAGCGCGGCGGCCTTCTCCTCCTCCTTCGCCTTGCACCAGATGAAGTCCTGGATGTCCGGGTGGTCGACGTCGAGCACGACCATCTTCGCCGCGCGGCGCGTCTTGCCGCCCGACTTGATCGTGCCCGCCCAGGAGTCGGCGCCGCGCATGAACGACACCGGCCCGGAGGCCGAGCCGCCCTTGGCCAGCGGCTCCATCGAGCCACGGATGTTCGACAGGTTGATCCCGGAGCCGGACCCGCCGCGGAAGATCATCCCCTCCTTGGTGTTCCAGTCGAGGATCGACTCCATCGTGTCCTTCACCGAGAGGATGAAGCAGGCCGAGCACTGCGGGTGCTCCTCGAAGCCGACGTTGAACCAGACGGGCGAGTTGAACGCCGCCATCTGGTGGAGCAGTACGTGAGTCAGCTCGTGCTCGAACGCGCTCGCGTCCTCGTCGCTCGCGAAGTAGCCGCCCGCGCTGCCCCAGCTCGTGATCGTGCCGGCGACGCGGCTGATCATCTGCTTGACCGAGCGCTCGCGCGAGGGCGAGCCGAGCTGGCCGCGGAAGTACTTCTGCGCGACGATGTTGGTCGCGTTCTGCGACCAGCTCTTGGGGAACTCCACGTCGAGCTGCTCGAACGCCAGCTGGTCGCCGTGGCCGATCCGCGCGTCGCGCAGCTCCCACTCGACGGCCTCGAACGGATGGGTCGCCGCGGTCGTGAGGAGACGTCTGATGGACAGCGCACGAGAAGCCGTTACGTCATGTGCTGTCTGCGGGGTGCCTGCCATCGTCTTTCTCCTCTTCTCCAGCCGCGGCTCCCCCAAATATGCGGCGAAAACAGGGACTTAAGGGGGTAACACCGGATCATCCGCCCCGCCTCGGACGGACCCGGTTTTCGGCTCGGATGCAGGGAAAACCGTACCTCCCATGATAGCGGCGGGACCCCTGCGAGCCACGTCGGGGAACCCGCTGAGAGCGTGGTTTTCGCTAGTGCCCGATGCGGGCCCAGTCCGCGAATTCGGCCCACGTCGCGGAGGCGCGATAACCCGCCTCGCCGAACGAGTGCCGGGCCGACTGCAGCCAGTGAGGTTCGTAGGCGCCGAAGCGGAAGACCGCCCAGACGAGCGCCGCGAGGGCGACGAGGGCGCCGAGGACGGCCGCCAGGATCGCCCATCCCGAGGCGCCGCCGCCGCCGGTCTTGGCCGCGCTCGCGCGCGCCGTGCCCGGCGCTCGCGTCGCCGGTGTCGTCCCCGGCGTGCCCGCGGCCGAGGGCGTGAGCGTCGTGGTCGCGGCGGGCGGGGTCGTCGTGGGCGGGACTGTGGAGGCGGGCGCGCCCACCGCCGGCGCGGCTGTGCCGCCGGCCGGGGTGCTCGTCGCGTTCGCGGCGATCGCGCCCGCCGGCAGCGCGAGCAGCGCCGCGAGCGCCGCGGCGCACACGAGCGCGCGGGGGGTGTGGGCCTTCGGGCTCCTCATTGCCTCTGATCCTAGTCGGGCGCCTGGGCGGCCAGCGCGCCTTCGAGCGCTTCCAGCGCGGCGCCGAGCACCGCCTCGGGCGGGGCGGAGGCGTCGATCACCGCGACGCGGTCAGGTTCCGCGGCGGCGATCTGGTCGTACTCGGCAGCGACCTCCTTGAAGAAGGCCTCCGGCTCGCGCTCGAGGCGCTCGCCGCCGCGCCCAGCCTCGGCCACGCGCCGCAGCGCGACCTCGGTCGGCAGCTTCAGCAGCAGCGTGCGGTCGGGGCGCAGGACCCCGGTCGCGAAGTCGTTGAGTGAGCGCACCCGCTCGATGCCGAGCCCCCGGCCGGCGCCCTGGTAGGCGACCGAGGAGTCGGTGAAGCGGTCGACCACGACGATGACGCCTTCGCCGATCGCGGGCGCCAGCAGCTCCTGGACGAGCTGCGCACGGGCGGCGCCGTACAGCATCGCTTCGGCGCGGGGGGCGATCGACAGGCGCGGGTCGGCCAGCATCGCGCGCAGCTGCTCGGAGAGCTCGACGCCGCCGGGGTCGCGGACGAGCAGGACGTCGAGCCCGCGCTCGGCGAGCGCGTCGTGCAAGCCGGCGGCGAGCGTCGACTTGCCGGCGCCGTCGATCCCCTCGATCGTGATCAGCAGCCCGATCGGCATCGCGTGCAACCTATGGCATACCGGCGCCCGCGGCGCCTCTAGCATGCGGTCCGTGAGCCCCACCGAGCAACGAGAGGACGGAGCGGACGCCGCGCTCTCGGGCACGGCGCGACACCCACACGCGGCCGCCGTGCTCGGGCCCGTCGCGCGCGGGGCGGCGCCACCTTCCCACGCCTACCTGTTCCACGGCCCGGCGGGCGCCGGAAAGCGCGCGGTCGCCAGGCATCTCGCCGCCGTGCTGCTCGCCGAGGGGGGAGGCGAGCGGGCCGGCACCGGGTCGGTCGCCGAGCGCGTCGAGCGTGAGAGCCATCCGGACCTCACCTGGGTGCGCGCGTCGGGCGCGGCCGAAATGCTCGTCGGCGACATCGAGGAGCCGGTCGTCGCGGCGGCGAGCATGACGCCGTTTGAGTCGGCGCGGCGCGTGTTCGTGATCGAGGGGGCGGAGAAGATGAACGACCAGGCGGCCAACCGGCTGCTGAAGACGCTGGAGGAGCCCGCGCCCTTCGCCCACCTCGTGCTGCTCACCGACCGCCTCCAGGACGTCCTGCCGACGATCGTCTCGCGCTGTCAGCGCGTGCGCTTCGATCCGCCGCCCCCCGAGCTGATCGAGGCCGAGCTCGCGGGCGAGGTCGATCCGGAGCTGGCGCGGGCCTGCGCGCGGCTGGCGCTCGGCGAGGCCGCGCTGGCCCGGCGTCTGGCGAGTCAGGAAGGAGCCGCGCTGCGCGCCGCGGCCGAGACATTCGTGCGCTCGGCTCTCGCCGGGGAGACCGCTTCGCGGCCGTGGACAGGGCTGCTCGAGACGGCGCGTGCGGCCGGGTCGGGCGCGGGCGAGCGCGCCGAGCAGCAGCTCCAGGAGATGCTGGAGCTGATCCCGAAGAAAGAGCGTGCGCGCCACCAGCGCGAAGCGACCGAGGCAAGGCGCCGCGGCGAGCGCCGCGCGCGCACGGCGACGCTCGAGCTCGGCCTGCGCCTCTGCGAGCTGTGGCTGCGCGACATGCTCTGCATCGGGCTCGGCGCGGAGGATCTGGTGTTCGCGGTCGATCGTCTTGCGGAGCTCGAAGCCGACGCCGGCCGGGTCGCGCCCGAGGCGCTGGCGCGCGCGATCGAGCTCGTCGGCGCTACGCGCCTGTCGCTGAGCGTCAACGTCTCCGAGGAGCTGGCGCTCGAAGCCCTGGCCTTCGACCTCGCCGCGACGGACACCTGAGGGATCGACCCGCATAACGCGCTGCGCAGCACGACCGCGGGCGATCCTCCCCCTTAATCCAAAATCGGTCCGAGGTTCGGCTCGATGCCGTAGGTGCCGAAGGCCAGGAAGCTGTGGAACTGGTCGTTTTCCGGGCCGTGGAAGTCCGCCGAGCCCGTCGTGAGCATCCCCAGCTCCGCGGCCTTCTCCGCGAGCAGCCGCGTCTGCTGCTCGTCGTGGGTGATGTAGAACGCCTCGACGCCGTCCATGCCCAGCTCGCGGAAGCGCTGCAGGCTGTCGATGACCTCGTCCGGGTCCGGGATGTCCCAGAACGGGTGCGCCCAGACGGCGACGCCACCGGCCTCGTGGATCGCCTCGACCGCCTGGCGGACGGTCGGCGTCTCGCGCATCCGGAACGCGGGCTTGCCCTCGATCAGGTAGGCGCGGATCAGCGAGCCGATGTCGTGGATCTCCTCGGCTTCCAGGCGCTGCGCGTTCGCGGGCGCGCGCAGCACGGCACCGGCGAGGTGCGGGCGCCCGATCGGCCTGCCCGCCTCGATCCGCTCGTCGATCTCGGCTTCGTCGAGCTCGAAGCCCACCTGCTCGAGCGCGTCGCGCATCCGCAGCGTGCGCTTCTCGCGGTCGGCGAGGAACTCCACCAGGCGCTCGGTGAGCGGCGGCCCCGTGTAGTCGATCCCGTAGCCCAGGATGTGCAGTTCGCGGGGGCTCGCCGCGCCGTCGTCGACCGCGGAGATCTCGACGGCCGGCACGACCTTGACGCCGAGCTGCTCACCCGCGGCGACCGCCACGGCGACGCCGCCGATCGTGTCGTGGTCGGAGAGTGCGAGCACCTCGACGCCGGCATCCGCCGCGCGGGCGACGACGTCGGCGGGCTCGAGCACGCCGTCGGAGCTCGTCGAGTGCGATTGCAGGTCGAAGCGGGGGGCCACCGGGCGCAAGGGTATGCGATCGGTCTGGGCTGGGCGGGAGGCGGGTGCTCGGCTCGCCCGTTCGGCGGCCTCTTTGCCTTGGGTGACGCTCGGGTTGCGCTCAGGCGCCGGTCGCCTCACCCGCCCGCTCGGGCGCGGGCGCAGTCAGCGCGCGGACACGGCGGTCGACGGCGTGGCGCAGGCGACGCACGGCTGCGTGGTAGCGGTCGGCCTTCTCCGAGAGGACGCTCGGGAGCGTGACCGCCGCGTCGCGCAGCTCGGCGGCCGCGGCGTCGGTCTCGGTCGCCCTGAGGCCGGCTTCGAGCCACACGACTTCCAGGTAGGCGAGCGCCGCGCCGAGCTCCTCGGGCGCGATCGCGCCCGGCTCCTCCAGCTGGCGCAGCAGCGGGATCACCTTCGAGATCAGCCAGCGCTGCTCGCCGTGCACGCGCAGCATCAGGCAGATGTCGGGTGGGTGCTCGATCTGGAGGTTCTCAGGCATGGTTCCGTATATCGGGATCTTCGAGAGGACTGTGTCCCGTGCCGATGGATTCGACCAGCCCGGGTGGCTGCTTTAGGAACCGCCCTGGGGCTCCACGCTTCTCCGGCCCCGGGTGCCGTTCGCGGCGCGCACGGGACGGGTGGGCGGGCTCCCATTCAAGGGCGGGCGCCGCGCCGGCCGATGAAGGTTGCGGAGGCTTGAAGAGAGAGAACCAGATGCAACTACTCGAACGCGACCCGATCGCCCGCACCCCTGGCCAGTACGCACGCGCCACCTGGCGGCGGCTGCGCATGCGCAGCATCGTCGCCCTCGGCGTGCTCGCCACTGCGACCGCGCTGTTCGGCCGCTCCTTCGGCCTGCAGGACCCCCGCTTCCTCGGCTCGGAGGTCGCGCTCCTGATCACGATGTTCGTGATCGCGCGCTACGTGCTGCCGCTCGTCGAGCGCCGCGATCGCGGCGCGCTCGCCGAGGAGCAGGTCGGCGGCCTGCTCGACCAGCTGCCGAGCGAGCGCTGGCGCGTGATCCACGATGCGACGCTCGGCCGCGGCAACGTCGACCACATCGTGATCGGGCCGCCCGGCGTGTTCACGATCGAGACCAAGAGCCACCCCGGCCCGGTTCGCGTCGGCCGCGTGCACGGTGCGACGCTCGCCCAGGCGCAGGCCCAGGGCAAGGCGATCGGCTGGGTGACGGGCACCGAGGTCGAGCCGCTGATCGTGTTCAGCCGCGCATGGGTGGACCGACCCGGCGCGCGACGCAAGGGCGTGCGGGTGCTGCCCGCGCGGATGCTCCTCGGATATCTGGAGCGGGCGCAGATGCGGCTCTCGGCGGCAGATGTGGACCAGGCGCACCGGATGCTCGGAGAGGCGCTGCTCGAGCAGCACGGGCGCACGCGGCTGCTCGGGGATCGCTGGGTCATCAGGTTGTAAGGGGACCGGCGCTTGGCGGCACCCGGCGCGGCCCGCGCTCCGGCCGGGGTGCCAGCCTCGGGTCCCGGCCGAGGACGGCGCTAGCGTCTCGGGCCGTGATCTTCGATGGGAATGAGACGGCGCCGGGCGGCGGTGCGGACTTGGGCCTCGCGCCCGAGACCCTGCTCGCGAGCTTCGGGCTGGAGAGCTTCAGGCCCGGGCAGCGCGAGGCCGTGCAGGCGGCGCTGGAGGGCCGCGACAGCCTGGTCGTGATGCCGACGGGCGGCGGCAAGTCGCTCTGCTACCAGCTGCCGGCGCTCGCGTGGAGCGGGCCCGGGGAGGACCGCCTGGTGGTGGTCGTAAGCCCGCTGATCGCGCTGATGGCGGACCAGCTCAGGCGGCTGGAACAGGCCGGCGTGCCGGCGGCGATGCTCGCGTCCGGGATGGGGGAGGGCCACAACGAGGCGCGACTGCGTGAGATCGAGGGCGGTTTGACCCGGCTGGTGCTCGCTGCGCCGGAGCGCTTCGCCTCGGTCGCGTTCAGGCGCGCCCTGGCCGCGCGGCGCGTCGGGCTGTTCGTCGTCGACGAGGCGCACTGCGTCGCCGAGTGGGGCCACGACTTCAGGCCCGACTACCTGCGTCTGGGCGAGGCCGTTGCGTCGCTCGGCCGCCCCGCCGTGATGGCCGCCACCGCGACAGCGACGCCTGCGGTCGCGGAGGAGATCGTCGCGCGCCTGGGCCTACGCGACCCGCTGCTCGTGCGCTCCGGCTTCGACCGGCCGAACCTCGTCTTCGACGTGGTCGCCGTCGAAGGCAAGGGCGCGCAGTCGCGCAAGCTCGGCGCGCTCATGCACGTCCTGTCCGCCGCGGAGTCGCGGCCGGCGATCGTCTACTGCGGCACGCGCCGCGACACGGAGCGCTTGACGGAGGAGCTCGCCGGGGCGGGGCTCTCGACGGTCGGCTACCACGCCGGGATGAGCCCCGAGGCGAGAAGGGCCTCGCAGGAGGCGTTCATGGACGGCCGCGCCGAGGTCGTCGTCGCGACCAACGCGTTCGGCATGGGCGTAGACAAGGCGGATGTCCGCACCGTCGCGCACTGGGCGCTGCCGACCAGCCTGGAGGCCTACTACCAGGAGGCGGGCCGCGGCGGGCGCGACGGGCAGCCGGCGCGTGCCCTCCTGCTCGCCTCGCGCAGCGACCTCGGGCGCCTGATCAGGTTCATCAAGGAGCGAGAGACGAGCGTCGAGGACGTCCGCTCCTACGTCGGTGGCCTGCGTGCGCGGGGCGGTGGCGGCGAGTCGGTGCTTTTGAGTCACGGGGAGCTCGGCGAGCGCGACCGCGTGCTGCTCTCGATCGCAGAGCGGGCGGGTGCCGTGGCGCTCTCGCCGGGCGGACCGGAAGGGTTGATCGTCGAGCTGACGGGGCGCGGGAGCCCGCGCCTGGCGGCGCAGGCGATCAGGGCAGCGCGAAACCGGGGGTGGGAGTCCTACCGTTCCATCGAGCGTTACAGCGCCGGGGCCGAGCGCTGCCGGCGACGTCAGATCCTCGAGCACTTCGGGGATCCGGAGGAGCCGTATGCGAGCGGGCGCTGCTGCGATGTCTGCGCTCCGGATCAGGTGCTGGTGGAGGCTGCCGCGGCCGGGGCGGGCGGCTTTGGCGCGCGACGCTCGCGCCCCGGGCGGGCCGGCTCCGCGGGCGCCGCGGGGGCCCGGGGCGGCGCCGAGCTGCCCGAGTACGAGGTGCCGGCCGAGCAGTTCGAGGCGCTGCGCGTGTGGCGGATGGAGCGCGCCGAGGGCAAGCCTGCCTACACCGTCGCCACGGACGCGACGCTGCGCGAGCTGATCCACCGCCGGCCCGCGACGCTGGGTGAGCTCATCGATGTGCGGGGGGTGGGGCCGGCGTTCTGCGAGCGCCACGGAGAGGCTGTGCTGGCCGAGATCAGGGCGCTCGCGAGCGCTTCGCAACGGTAGGTTCCGAGCTTGCTCGCCTTGGGGCGGGCGCCGCTAGCATCAGGGGTCGCGCCGACGTAGCTCAGCTGGTAGAGCACTTCACTCGTAATGAAGGGGTCCGGGGTTCGAGTCCCCGCGTCGGCTTGGGAAACGCCTGCAAACGGCCGTTCTTGTTTCGGAGGATCGCCGGCGACCGAAATTGGCTCCGCATTCGTCCCGAAAACGGTCCCCGGAGTTAAAGTAGGTGGCTTGGCGCATGGCGACCGACGCCGAGCGCACCACACGGTCGAGATCGCGATGTCCACTCCTAGATCGCGTCATCAGATCAGGGCTCCGCGAACGAGGGCGCGCGCCGTGGACTTGGGGCGCCGAAACGCTTGCACGGCTCCGACACTCGCACCGGAATCGCCGAACCGCACGGAACCGTCGGTTGCGTCATCCGGGCCGAGACCACGTGCCGTCGCCACGGGCACTGTGTGCGGCCGATAGGCTCCGCCTTGGCTCTTCCAAGCTCACTGACGCCCCGCGAGGCTATGCCCTAGTCGACTACATCGAGTCAAAGGGGGTGTTCCTTGGGCGAGCCGTAGATGATGTCCGAGCTTGACCTCTCACCGCTGCCCGCCGCACAGCAACGGAAGATACGGTCGATACTGCGGGCGCTCGCAGCCGAGAATGACGCGCTGCTCCTCGATGTGGACCTTCCTGCGCGACTATCGGAGGGAACTGTCTGTCTCTCAGTGCTGGCCCGTATCAACCGTCGTCAAGAAGTAGCGGGTCCGAAGACTTGTTTCATCGAGCCTGAGGGTCGACACCATTGGATCGTGCGATAGGCCGCTGACGCTCGGAGCGAGATCCTGCTCGCTCCCTCACACTGGAAAGCAATTTCGCGCCAGCCGCCGCTCGGAGAGTTACGGTTACGCTCCCCGCTTGTATCTTCATCGCCCAGATGAAAGCACGGGATTCGTCTCACTCCGCCTGTACGCGCCCTACGCGTGCCCGCACCTGTAACGCATCCGTCGCCACGGCCGAAGTGAGTCCCATCTCCGTGCTTTGTCCCACGTACGGCCTGCGTACTTAGCGAACGACTCACACGTACGCGGCTTGCGCTCTACCAACCGGGGGTCAAGCTTCTGCCTCTCCAGCGAAACGAGTCAAGTAGCGATCCGCGATCGACTTACGTAGAGTGCCGGGGCGGCGCTAGACTCGCGGTCGCGCTGAAAGGGGGGCGAGCCCGCGAACACGCACACAGGTGCAGGGGAAAGTGGTGCCATGCCGATGCGGGGAGCTCGTGGGAATCTTGACGGAGCGTCATCTTCTGCCAGCCAGCCTGACCTTCCCCACGGAGGGCACCAGTCGTGATGTCTGGCGGCGCACGGATCCTGCGGGTCGCGAACCTATGCAGAACGGAGAGGGGAGTGCATGATGAATGACTCGCTCGGTGAAGCACGAATCGAAATGGGCCGCCTGAGAGGCGTTCTTGAGCAGCTCGGTTTGAAGTACGTCGCTCTCACTGATCAACCCTTGGGGCTTGGCATTGGGCTTCAATGGGCCAACGAGGGCGATGCGGACCGAATAGTCGTTGTATCGATACCCGAGTCCTCTCGAGAAACCGTCTATCTAACGAGCGGCGTGATGAAAGACGTACGGCAGGACGTCCGTAATGCGGTGCTTGAGGTTTGCAACCGATGGGTGAGCCAACGCCCGTTCTTCCCGGCGTTTCTCCAAGAGATCCCAGAGCTGCCAGGAGATCACGGAATCATGGGAGAAAGGGGGTTGGCAGTTTTGATAAAGGTATCTCTCCCGGTTGAGGCGTTTGTCCAGATGCCCAGGTTTTTCAACGCAGTTCTGCCGGGCGTTCCCCTCGCTGCCGAGAAGCTGCGTATTGAGCTCTCGACTCAGGCTGAACCTCAGGGCCGACCTTACCAATGGAAAGACCTTGATCGCCTGCTCGCCCGAAGCTTCTTGTCGACATGAGCCCGCGGCCTGTCTGGTTGTGATGTCGCCGTCAAGCCGCCATCTCTAGTAGACGGTGGCTACCGCGTGAATGACTCCCCCGAGTCTCGTCGCCGTATTTGGCGGTGGGCATCTAACGAGGGCCGTGACCGGCAGCAATCCCACGCAGAAACGCTGAAACGCCACCAGGAAGACCAAGCCGATCGCTGGCTCGCGCACCCGCCCGGCGTCCTCGCGGTCCGACACCCCGAAGGCCATCCATCGATTTCCATCCGGGTCACCCATTGGTACGCTCGCTGTGACGCTCCCGGGTGTCAGTGGGGTTCTTATCGATGCGATAGCAAAGCTGCCGCTTTGGAGTCGGCGGCCAGGCACAAAGACGGTGTCGCTTAGCTTGGGGCGTCCGTGCCGTTCGTATCGGGCTGCCTGTTGGTTCTCTGTGTCGCCGGCGGCTCGTCTATCTGTTCTCCGTTCATCCGACGCCGCACCTGCCACACACGCTCATCTGGCATACGGAAACCGCCCCAACGGCACTGCGGAGCGCTCCAGTGAAAAGCGCTCGCATTAACCCGATCATTACCATCGGGTCTGGTTCGTGTGCCGGGTGAAGGCGCTGGCCAGGCGCTCTCACCTCAGGGCAGGAAGTGGTGGAGTTTAAGCGCGCGCGAGACGATCGCGAAGAACTGGCGGAGCAACCGGACGATCAGCGTGCTCGCCGCGAGTGCGGTTCCCCCAGTGTCTCCGCCCCCCCCGGAGCGCCCGCCGGGGCCCAAGCTCGAGAGGGGCTCGCCTTTAGCGACTTTGAGTTGCGACGTGCTCTTCACGTGGCGTCCACCGGCTTCATAACGAACTCGCTCGACCAACGTAGCGTACGATCGGGTTCCGCGCTTCGCGGTCGAAACGGGCGAACTCGCGCACCCAGTGGGACTCGTCGCGTGGCTGAGGTTATGCGCTACGATCGGTGCCCGCGAGGTCGGGCTTGGGGGAGCAAGGCCTGAGCGCGGGATGGGGGAAGCGCGTGGTTGACGCGAACAATTCAGCGGACGTGGGCGACGGCCCCCCTTCATCTGAGGGTGGCGAGCTGGATGTGCAGTCATTGCCAGAGCCCTCAAGTGATACGGAGGAGGCGCCAGGCGTTGACCGCGGTCCGGACCCGATCACCGACTTCGAGCGCGACCTCGAGGCAGGCTCGGCCCCCGGTGTCGAGCGAGGGGTGGCGCCGTCCGGGACCACTTCGAACTCAGGCTGGACGGACACGGTCTCGGAGCTGCGCATGATCAGAGCGGAGCTCGCCGAGCTACGCTCGATCGTGCAAGCGCGTTTCGACGAGGATCGCACCAAGGACGAGGCGTTCGATCGGCTCTACGGGGATCTCGAGATCTTCCGGGCGCAGGCCGCCTTTCAGGCCTCGCGCGCCGTGTTTCTCGATGTGATCCTCCTGATCGATCGCCTAGAAGCGGCCCTCGAAGGGGAGCTCGACCCAGCGGACGGGCGGGCGATGCTCGAGTCGGTGCAGGTCGAGCTGCTCGAGCTTCTCGCTCGCAGGACCGTCATCCCCGTTGCGGCCACCGACGACACGTTTGACCCCAAGATTCAGCGCGCCGTCGAAACGGTCCCTGTCGATCGATTGGAGCAGCACAACTCGATCGATCGCGTCGTTCGGCAGGGATATGAGCAGGACGGCCAGGCAATCAGGACGGCTGACGTGATCGTCAGGCGCTTCGCGTCGACGGCGACTGGCGATGCCTGACCACGTTGTGATCGGGATCGACCTCGGGACCACGTTCTCTGCGGTTGCCGCGATCGATCATGGCCGACCGCGCGTGCTCCACAACCGCTCGGGGGGGCGCGCGACGCCATCGGTGGTCTACTTCGAGCCGGGCGGCGAAGTGGTGGTCGGCGACGTCGCGCGTAACCAGGCGATCGCCGAGCCCGAGCGCACCGTCCAGTGCATCAAGCGCGAGATGGGCACTGCGTTCTCGGTCAGCATCGATGGAGAGGAGTACCTGCCCGAGACGATCTCAGGCCTGATCCTCAAGGCGCTCAAGGAGGACGCCGAGGCAGCGCTCGGCACAGCGGTCGTCGATGCGGTGGTCACCGTGCCGGCCTACTTCAAGGACTCGCAGCGCACCGCCACGAGGAAGGCCGGCGAGATCGCCGACCTCAACGTGATCGCGATGATCAACGAGCCTACCGCCGCCGCGGTCGCCTACGGGCTCGTGCACGGTGAGGCCGCGCGCAAGCTGCTCGTCTACGACTTCGGCGGCGGGACGTTCGACGTGACCGTGCTCGATGTTGATGGAAACGAGCTGACCGTGATCGCCACGGATGGGGTCTCCAAGCTCGGAGGCGTCGACATCGACAACCGGCTCGCGGACTACCTGGTTGATCAGTTCAAGGGGCGTCACGGAGCTGACCTGCGCGCCGATCCCGCCACCCGCCTGGACGTGCAACAGAAGGCAGAGCAGGCGAAGATCGACCTCTCTGCTCGCCAGAGCACCAAGGTCATGCTCGCGGGCGGCGGCGCCTCCACGCGGGTGGACATCACGCGCGAGCAGTTCGACGAGCTGATCGGCGATCTGTTGGCGCAGACCGAGGAGTGCATGAACCGAGCGCTCTCCGACGCCGGCCTGGGTTGGGAGGAAATCGATGTCGTCCTCCCCGTGGGCGGCTCGAGCCGACTCGCGAGCGTGCGCGAGCTGCTCGAACGCGTAACCGGGAAAGCGCCCGCGCGAGACGCCAACCCCGACGATTGCGTCGTGATCGGCGCGGCGATGCGGGCTGATCTCGACCTCGAGGAGCACGAGCGCAGCGAGCCCTCCAGGACCGGTGAGCGCGAGCCGCTCGACATCGTGATCAACGACGTGGCCTCGCACAGCCTCGGCGTGCGAGCACTCACGCCGGACGGCACACCCGTCAATAGCATCATCATTCCCCGGCTCACGCGGCTTCCCTGCGAGCGAAAACGGGAGTACAGGACACGCAGCGACGGCCAGCGGGCGATCGAAATAGAGGTGCTCCAGGGCGAGGACTCCGATCCGTTCTCGGTGGACGTCGAATCCGTGGGCACGATGCGGGTCGACGACCTGCCCCCACGTCCCGCGGGCGCCGTCAAGCTACGGGTGACGCTGCGTTACGACGGGAGCGGTGTCGTTGAGGTCGTCGCCGAGGAGCTCGACGGCCATCGTGTTGCGCGAGCGCAGCTCCTGCAAAAGAGCGGTGAGCTCGACGACGACACGCTCGAAGAACAGCGGGCGTTGATCCAGCGAAGGTTCGAAGCCGTGAGCGAGAGCGGCGGCGGTGCGGACGGAGCACCCGTCTCGCGGCAAAGCACCGCCGACGAGGCCACCGTAGCCGACGGGGAAGAGCCCGCCGGGGATGAGGCGGCGACCGACGCACAGCAGGCCCCCGACCTTGACGCGGAGGGGGCCGCACGGGAGCGCTCGGACGAGAACGGGGAGGCTGTTTCCGGCAAGGACGCCGGCACGGAGGCGGCGGGCGAGGCGGGGGCCGAACCCCCTGCCGTGGCGAGCGACCCCTCAACGCCCGCCGCTACGAACGGGTCCACGATGGACCTCTACCAGCTCCTGGAGCTCGAGCAAGACGCCGCTGAAGAGGACATCGCGCGACGCATTGAGGGGCGCCGCACCGCGGCCGAGCAAGCGCTGAGCGCGCTCTCCGCCGAGGGCGGCTCCGACGAGGAGGCGGAGAAGTTGAACGCCGAGCTTCACGAGCTCGACCAGGCCGCGGCGATCTTGTTGGATCCCACGACGCGCGCGGATTACGACGCCCATGCGCCCGAGGTTCCAGACGCGCCACAAGCGCCAGACCCGGCAGAGAGCGAATCATGAAAATCCTCGGCATCGACCTGGGTACCACGAATTCCGCCGTGGGTGTCGTCAACAAGCACGGCAGGCCGGAGCTGATCGCCAACCGAGACGGCGACTACATCACGCCCTCGGCCGTGTTTTTCGAGGACGAGCAACCGATCGTCGGCGCGATCGCCAGGCGCTCCGCGGCGCTCGATCCCGAGTCGCTGGCGCAGTACGTCAAGCGCCAGATGGGAAGCCCCTCTTGGGCGTTCTTTACGCCCGGCGGCCACAAGTACTCGGCCGAGGAAATCTCGTCCTTCATCCTGCGCCGTCTGAAGGAAGACGCCGAAGCCTTCACCGGCGAATCGTTCACGCAGGCGGTGATCAGCGTGCCGGCCTACTTCCAGGAGCCGGAGCGTCAAGCCACGATTGATGCGGCGCGAATGGCGAAGCTTGAGGTGCCGCGCATCATCAACGAGCCCACCGCCGCCGGTCTCGCCTTCGCGGTCGACCGCGAGGTCCAAGGCGCCGTCGTTGTCTACGACCTCGGAGGGGGCACGTTCGACGCGACCGTGCTCGACGTCCAGCCCGACGAGCTCAAGGTGCGCGCGACCGGGGGAAACCGATCGCTCGGCGGCTTCAACTGGGACAACGCGCTGATCGAGCACATCGGCGAGCGCTTCGAGGAAGCGACCGGCTCTCCGCTGCCCGCTGATCCCGCCGCCGACCAAGACGTTCGCGACAAGGCCGAGAAAGCGAAGATTGACCTCTCGCGCCTCTCCTCGACGAAGATCGTCCTCTCCTCGCCGGACGGGCCGCAGGTCATCCGTGTCACTCGCGACGAGTTCGAGGACATGACTTTGACCCTGCTCGACACCACGCGCGTGATCCTCGAAGAGGTGCTGGAGGATGCGAAGCTGGACTGGTCGGGTGTCCAGCGCGTACTGCTCGTGGGCGGCTCCACAAAGATGCCCGCGGTCGGCGCGATGCTCGAACGCCTTGCCGACAAACCGCCCTCCAAGGAGGTGCATCCGGACGAGGCCGTGGCGCTCGGCGCCGCGCTCCAGGCCGCGATGCTCGCCGCCGGGCAGCGGGCCGCGTCCTCGCAGGAGGCGGAGCCCGAGGACGTATCGATTGTCGAGGTCCCCGATGTGGTCGACGTCGCCGCACACAGCCTGGGTGTCGTGCTGATTGACTCCGCGACGAACCAGCCCTACAACGACATCACGATCCCCCGCAACACCGAGCTGCCATGCTCGGTGTCGAAGGTCTATCGCACGATTCACGACGGCCAGGCACTTTGGCACGTCCGCGTCACGCAGGGCGAGGAGCGCGACCTGCGCTACGTAAAGGTTGTGGGCGAGGGCGAGATCGCGCACCCGCCCCGGCCCGCTGGGCACCCGATGCGCGTGGACTGGCGCTACGACAACGACAGCATTGTGGAAGTCGCCGTGTTCGACGGCGAGACGGGCACGCCCCTCGGAGAGACCAAACTCAAACGCGAGAGCAGCCTCTCGTCCGAGGAGATCGAAGAGACGGCGAAGCGCCTCGGCGATATGACGCTGGAGTGAGAGATGAGTGACGCCGGGACAAGCACACCCGACTTCTACCAGCTGTTGGAGATCCCCAGGAACGCTACCCCCGAGCAGATCACGAAGGCGATCGACGCGAAGATCCGCTTCTACAGCAAACGAACCAACGCTCCCAACGTGGCTGATCGAACGCAAGCCGAAGCTGCGCTGGAGACGCTCGGCCAGATGAAAAAAACCCTGCTCGACCCCGCGCAGCGCCGAGAGTATGACGTCACGCTCAACGGCTCGTACCCAGAAGTGATCAACGCCCCGATAGCAATCGCGCCGGAAGTCCGTACGACTCCGAGTAAGGGATCTGAACAGCTACCCCCCACCCAACCGTCTCCACCACCGCCACCAACGGCTCCGGCATCGAACCTTGCGTCGCTGAAATCGCGATCGCGGGCGGCGGCCATCGACTTAGTGTTCCTTATTGGTGTCAGTGCAGCCTTGGAACAGGCCGTAGGCAGGGCCGCTTTCTGGCTGGTCGTCTGGCCGCTTTACGCGCTGCCTGTAGGGATCACGGGCCAGAGCCTAGGCTTACGCATCTGCCACCTGCGAGTCGTCGCTATCTCGACCGGCCGTCCGATCGGTGTGTGGAGATCGACGCTCCGGCTGCTCGGTATCTTCGTCACGTTCCTCTGGGGCTTCGTCTGGGTCTTCTGGGATCGCAAAAAGCAGGCATTGCACGACAAGGTGGGGCGTGACATCGTCATCTACGACCGTTGACACGCGCGCTCCTCGACGAGCCGCGTGAGTCGCGATGGCTGATCGAGTCGACTCCGCCACGGCGATCTCGGGGGAGCCCGGGCGCCGGCTTCGTTGGCTGCCCCTCGGCTACCCGATCGGGGCGTGGAATCAGACCACCGACCGAGACGCCAACCAGACGGCGATCGTGCGCAACAACGCACGGCTCGTGCACGTCGGGTTCGCACAGTACGACACCTGGATGCGACTGCGCATCGAGGGCGATTTGGCCCGGACGCTCCCCCAGGACGGGGTGGCCGCCCCCGCCGACGTAGAGGCGCTCACGGCGCTCGGCCTGCTGCTCGAGCTTCCCGAGTCGCCGCCCGAGGCGCTTTCCACGCTCGACGGGCTGATCCTCACTGCTTGTGGGATCGGTGCCGGCAACTTGCCAGAGCGACCCGAGCAGTTCGTGATCGTCACCCACCGATTCGAGTTCGTGGCCGCGCTCGATGCGGTCTCCTACGCGGTGTGGGCGCGGTGCGGTGCCGGTGCAAGCCTCGGCGCAGCTTGTCGAGCTGCGGCGGCCGGAAGCTCGCTGCCCATCGAATCGGTCACCGGGGCCGTCGTACGAAGCCTCCCCGCGATGGTCGCCAGCGGGGCTGTGTTTGCTGAGCATGGCGGCATTGCCGATGGCCCCTAACCCGAACCGCGCCACGCGCCCGCGCCGTGGCGGCGAGCGTGACGGCGGGGTTCCCGCTTGGGAGCACGTCGTCGCGGTGCCGATCCACTTTCTGCCGATTGGCGACATCCCACGGCTCGTGGCGGAGCTGGTCGTCGTGCCCGCCGTCGCAGAGCTCTCCCAGCAGGCGATCCGCCACTACCGCACGCCGGAGGGCCGGCGCGAGCTTCTGAGCTACGGCGGGGCGATCGCCGCCGGTTACGACCCGATGATCGCCGCGGCACTTCTCGACGCGCGGCACGCCGACCCGCCCGAACCTCTCGGAAGCGACGGCACCAACGGCGGCGGGGGGAACGGCGGCGGCCCGCCGCCAGGCGGGGGGCCGCCGCCGCTGGCCGCGACCGGGGCAGCGGCCGCGCCGAGCGCGAGCTCGGGCACGAAGGAGCTTGAGCGACGAGACGAGGTGATCAGGAGACGCCACGAGCGTCAGCAGGTGGAGGCTGAGCGTAAGCGTGAGCAGGAGCGTCAGCAGGTGGAGGCTGAGCGTAAGCGTGAGCAGGAGCGTCAGCAGGCGGAGGCTGAGCGTAAGAAGGAGCAGGAGCGAGCCCGAGCGGAGGCTGAGCGTAAGAAGGAGCAGGAGCGAGCCCGAGCGGAGGCTGAGCGTAAGAAGGAGCAGGAGCGCCGAGCCGAGGTTCTACGACGCAAGGAGCAGGAGCGAGCCCGAGCGGAGGCTGAGCGGGAGCGGGAGCGGGAGCGTCAGAAGGCGGAGGCTGAGCGTAAGAAGGAGCGGGAGCGTCAGAAGGCGGAGGCTGAGCGTAAGAAGGAGCAGGAGCGCCAGAAGGCGGAGGCCGAGCGTAAGAAGGAGCAGGAGCGCCAGAAGGCGGAGGCCGAGCGCCAGAAGGCGGAGGCCGAGCGTAAGAAGGAACAGGAGCGCCAGAAGGCGGAGCGGGAACGCCGGTGAACGAGTTGCGCCTGCTAGGCGGCGCGGGGAGGTAGTTGGTTACCGATGCCGGAGATCCTGAGGTTCGATCTTGACCGCAGCGCAACGGAGCCGCCCTGGCTAAATGGCTTGGTCCTTGGCTGGCTGCAGATCGGCAGGCGGAGCTCGCTCGTCGTTGCTTCCCACGAGGACTCGGTCGCGATCCTTGGTCCGCCGCGGATGGGCAAGACCAGCGGTGTGCTGATCCCTCAAGCGATGACTTGGCCCGGATCGTTGATCTCGGCGTCCACCAAGACCGATGTGCTGCGTTCGGCGAAGGCTCGTCGCTACGAGGTGGCCCGGCAGTACGGCGAAGGCGACGTGTATGTCTACGCACCGGCTGATCCGGACGAGTGGATCGGGGGGGTGCGGAACATCCGCTGGTCACCAACGGACGGCTGTGAGAGCTCGAACGTGTGCGAGATCAGGGTGCAGAACATGCTCGGTCCCGAGAAACCGCACGAGGATCCCTTCTTCCGCCAGCAGGCGGCGGTCGTGATGCGCGCTTTCTTCCACGCGGAGGCGCTTTCACACTGTGGTCTAGAACGGATGAAGCGATGGATCGACGCGATGGACGTGGCCGAGGCGATGGCGATCCTCGAGCGAAACGCCTCCTCCTCCCACGCAGCCGCGGGTTACGCGTCGTCGCTAAGCGGGGTCGATCGCCAGACGGCCGGGACACGAAGCTCGACATTCGCGACCGTCAGCGAGAAGCTCGCGGCGATCGTGGGCAATGCGACGGTCCTCGCAAACGCGTCGCACGGCGCGTTCGACGTCGATCGCTTTCTGCTAACCGGATCGACGATCTTCGTAGTCAGCCCCGAGGATACGCAGCGAGTAGTCGCGCCGCTCGTGGCCGGTCTCGTGGAGGCGATCGTGAGCCGAGCGTATGCGCTGGCGCGCGACCAAGCGGACGGACGGTTAAACCCGCCACTCGCTCTGCTCCTCGACGAGGTCGGCGCGATCGCGCCGCTGCCGAGTTTGCCGGCGATCATGGCGCAAGGCGCCGGCCAGGGAGTGTTGTGCGTGTGGGCAGCGCAGTCCATCACCCAGTTGCGGGCGAGGTGGGGTGAGGACTGGACGAACGCGATCTGGGGCTCGAGCACTCAGAAGCTCGTGTTCGGGAACCTCCCGGATGCGGAACTGCTCGAGCGCATCTCGGTCGGATTCGGCGAGCACAACGTGCGCCACCGCGAAAGTCAAGGCGGGCTCGCCGATTTGCTCAACATCTTCGCCGGATCCGGAGGTCCGCAGAGCACTGTGATGCGGGAACGGGTGCTGACCGTAGACAAGCTCTACCGGCAGTCACCGGGGACGGCCTGCCTGCTCGCGATGACTTCGAACGGGCCGGACTTCTGCTTTCTCGCGACTCCCCCGGCAGGCATCACTCCCCCCTTCTCCTACGCGGAGCAGCGACAGGTCGAGGTGCCCGTGGGCCGCCCGGAAAGCGTGGCGGACCAAGCATTCAACGCGATGCCGATCGAGGAGCAGCGTCGCTTCCGCGAGGAAGAAGCGGCGCTCCAGGCGCGCATCAGTCAGGTCGAAGCGCTCCCGCCCGAGGACCGGCTTAAGGCGATCTCCGCCGACCCCGAGTTTGCCCGCGAGGTGCGCGCGTCGCGGCGCATGCCAAGCGGAGAGGACGCGGAGCAGTTGAGAATCGAGCTCATACGCCAGTTTGCTCAGAAGCGGGTAGCCAAGTTCACCCTCGTCGCCGTTGCGAGCCTCGCAGAGAGGCGGACCGAGATGCCGCGCCCGCAATCAGATCGATACCGCCTTCCGCCAGAGGTACCGGATCGCTGACCTGGCCTTCGGCATGTGCAGCCAATGGCGGTCCATGACCGCTCATGCCGAACTGGTTGGGCCCACTTGGTCCCGAAATTGGTCCCAAAGCGAGCAAAAACGCCCCTGCCCAGGATCAATTAGCAGGACCGGATTGGGCTGTAACAGCCCAAAACAGTGGCGCGCAGGCCGACTCGTAATGAAGGGGTCCGGGGTTCGAGTCCCCGCGTCGGCTTACAAACCGCCTGCAAAGGGCGGTTTTTCGCTTTTTGGGCAGGCGCGCTCGCCCGAAGTTTGTCCCCAGTTTCCGGTCGGGAACACCTTCTTGACGCCCGAGATCTTCCCCTTGCCGCGGCAACGAGGGCACCGCGTGCGCCGGGGTTCCCGCTCGTCCATGTCGCTCCGATTCCGGACGTCGAAGCAGTTCGTTTTCGCCGCCACCGCGAGTCTCGATGCACCCGCGAATAGGTGGAACGGTTAGCGGCCGCGTCGGGTCCGGTCCGCGCGGCGGCATGAGCGTTAAACGGGCAGGCCCGACCTGGCTCCCCGTCCAGCTGGATCGAACAGCCAGTCGTTGGCGGCCCCGACCAGCCGTTCGTATTGCCCGCGGTCCACGAGCGGATCGAGCCCCTCGCGGCGAAGCATCGTCTCGGCGATCGCCTCCGCGGTCATGTCGGGGGCGATCTCATCCGCCGTGAGATTTCCTGGACCGTAGTCGCTCAGCTCAACGAGCAATGCCTCGCGTCGGTTCCTCGGCTTGTAGCCCACTCACGCATTCTCCCACCGGAGTCTTCCGATACGCAAAAGCCCCCAAGAACAAAGCGACGCGAAACCGGGCCGCTTGAGGGACCTTTCCCGGCGTCCGGCCCGAGGGCCGGCTTCCGGTTCCGGTGGCGCGGCCTCACACCTCGTTGGCCTCGCTCTTCGCGGCTCGGTTCCGCGTCGTGGGGCAACCTAGGTCGACCGCTGAGCGATTGCAAGAGGGGCCCCGCTAGCAACCCGCATTCTCCGCGAAAAGGAGATCACCGCCGGTAATCAGCTCGACGTGGGAGGAGACGAGAACGCCTGCGCGTCGTGCGGAGCGAGCGACTGGGTGCCGGCGACGGCCGAGCAGGTCGCGATGCTCGCTGGGCGCCTTCGCGCCACCGCCGTCGCGATCGTGGCGGTTGCATTTGTAGCGCAGCTCCGGCTGCCGGTCCGAGCAGGACGGTGCCGCGCGCGTGACCGCCGTCGAGGCCTTAGCCGCGGCTCTGCAGGTAGCGCCCGATGCGTGGCCGCACGGAATCGTTGAACGCCCGCACGTGCGTCAGCGCCCTGAACATCGTCGCGTTCTTCTAGGCGACGGGTTCGATCAGATCCATCGTCGCGTCACCCCCGCACTGGTAGATCATCGAAAGGATCGGTCCGCAGCCGATCATCCCGACGGCTGGGTCGTCCGGGGTGGCCAGCTCGTAGAGCAGCCGGACCACCAGCCAGATCCGCTCGAGTTCGGACTCGGCGTCCATCGCTGCTTCGACCGCCCACCAGTTGGGATCGTCGGTGTCGACGCCGCCGTCGTGCTCCTCGCGGTGATACGCGAGCCACGCTTCGCACAGCCCGCGGATCTCCTCGTCGCTCGGGTTGGGGTGCTCGCGCCACCAATCGAGCTCGTCTGCGTGCATCGCGTCAGTATCGGCCTCCTCGGGAGTCCCCGGGACCGCGATATCACCTGAATGCGACAGTTGGCGCGTGGCACGGATCAACCACAGCTTCTCGATGACGTTCGAGCCGGGGCAGGCCCAGGCGATGTTCGTGCGGGACATCGCGCCCGAGCTACACAGGCTTCGAGGCTTCTCGATCTATCGCAACGACCCCGGTCGCCTGGCGCTCGGCGACGGGCGCGATCTCTCCACGGCGGATTGGGGTATGCGCTACCGGGGCAAGGCGGGCCCAGGTCGCTGGATGCGTCGATTCTCAGAACGCCACATCAGGGTCACGTTCACGGCCGAGCCGCCTGGCACCCGCGTCACGCTGACCGGAGGCGCCGAGCGCGACGCGCGCGAAGCTTTGAGGAAACTCGGAGAGCTCGGGCACTGGCCAAACACGGCGACCCCTCCGAGCTGACCCTTCCGCTTCCAGAGTCCATTAGCTGGACTGTACCGGGGGTTGACATCGACCTGCTGATCGGATTTGATCGGCGCAGGGAGTCCGCATCGGCTGGGCGGACTCGCCGGATGGCGAGCCTGGTTGCACGCTCGCCTCCGTTCCTTGTGTCGTCCGCGCCGGGTCGGCGCTTGTGTTGTTGACCGCCTTCAGCCCTACCCGCGCACTGGCCAGCGGGAACGCTGGATAACGGAATGATCACGACATCCGGGCGGTGCTCGGGCGGCCGGCCTGAGTTCGGAGGAGGCGATGACGGCTCGGCTCCGCGCCCGCGCCCCCGCTGGCGCTCGCCGAGGAGGCGCGTGACGGCGACGGCTCGGGTATCCGTACAACCGGCGGAGGCCGCGGATCGGACGACTGGGACGCGGAAGCGGTGGGGAGGGCGTTTCCCCGCAAACTGCGTGCCAATTCGACTCTGCCGCCACTTGCGTCGCTTCCGGCGTGCCGAATAGGCTTGGTCCAAGTACCGGACGTGTTCCGGCCGCTCAAATCACGTGGCGATGGTGGGAGGGACGGCAATGGAAGGCTACTCAAGTCGAGGCGTCCGCAGCATCGTCCAGCGCTGTCTGACGCGGCGCGCGCTCTTGCTAGCTACCGGCATGGTCCTTTGCCTGCTGGCGACGGCGGTCCTCGTGCCCTCGGCGAGCGCCGAACCCCTCTGCACCGACACATGGACCGGCCCCTCCGAAGCCCGCTGGTCCGAATCGAGCGACTGGTCGAAAGGGCTGCCGACGTCCGAAGACGTCGTTTGCATCGGATCGGGTCAAAGGGTGATCCTCGACACGGCGGCGACCGTCGCCGCGGTCGAGGGAGAAGGCGGACTCGAACTCTGGCGAGCGCTCGAACTCGATAACCCTCTCGATGCGTCGCAGATCAGCGAACTGAACTTCGGGACGGGCGGTTCCGCGGTGGAGGGCGCCGGCTCGTTGACGGTCACAGGCAAACTGATCTCCCAGCACGGGGCGACGATGTCGGGAAGCGGCGTGACTACGCTGGCTGCCAGCGGTTCGGGTGTGCTCGGCGGAGGCGTGGAACTCGAAAACCATCGTCTCGTCCTCGAAGGCCCGACATCGCTCGAATCAAGCGCGATCGGTATGAACGGCACCGCGCGCCTCGAAAATAAGAGCGTCTTGACGGCCAATACCACGTTCGGGTTTCGCCGAACCGGCGGCACACCGCTGATCATCAACTCCGGTGTCATCAAGAAAACCGAAGGCTCGTGGAGTCTCTCGTCCGAACCCAAGATCGAAAACAGCGGCGAAATCATCGTCGCTACCGGAGGCTTCGTCCTCGAAGGGGGCGCGACGTCGACCCCAAGCGCACGCTGGGAAGCCCGACCTGGCGCGAAGTTCGAGCTCAATGACATCGGGAGCCAGCCTTATGCGTTCAAAGGCGGGGCAATCGCCGGCCTGGTTGAACTAATCGGCACGACGGCAAGCTTCGAAAACGTGGCCGCGGAAGCAGCGAACGTCAATTTCGGCTCCGGGACTCTCGAAATCGCTCCGGGCACTGTGAACGTCGGAGCCTGGACCCAGCGAGGCGGAACGCTCACTGGGTCGGGTGCTCTCGTCGTCTCCGAATCGTTTTCTTGGCAACAAGGCGACGAGTCGGGCACGGGATCGACCACGATCGAGTCGGCGGCCACCGCAACGATGGGGAGCACGACCTCCTATGACCTCGACAAACGCAGGATGGTGAACCGCGCAGCGATGGCACTTGCCGGAGGGCAGTTCCGGCTCTCGAACGGCGCGCGGTTCGTGAACTATGGAAACGTCGCCGTCCATGAGAGTGTCCCGATCATGATCAACGGCGGGTCGACCGTCGAACCCGCGATCACCAACTACGGTTTCATCGAAGCGTTCGCCGGTTCTTCCGAAGCCCCCGTAATCGTCGAACCGCTGGTGATAAACAAGGGCGTGATTGAAGAAGAACACGGGACCTTCCGGTTCCTGCGCCTAGAGACGGACCACCAGCACGCCTGGGGCTGCGGCACCGAAAACCCCTCCTTCCCCAAACGCGAAGTCGCTCAAGAAGAAGGCGTCTGTCTGGGCTCAGGAGACCTCTCGGAAACCCAGACCGACTTCTCGATCGGCGGGCGCGGGATCGGCCTCAGCCTGTCGCGGACCTATAACTCTCAGGCTGCCGCGGACAACGAGAAAAGCGTGTTCGGCAACGGTTGGAGCGCGCCCTACAGCGAACACATCAGCTTCCCCGAAAAACCGCCGCCGCCAGAAGAATCGGAATTTGAACTCCCGCCTGAACCGAAATACGTGTTGCTCACTCAGGACAACGGCAGCACCGTCGAATTCCTCGAAACCGAAGGCGGCGGCTGGCAGGCGCCGCCGGGGTCCCCGGACGTCCTTACCGGAAGCGAAGGCGCGGGTTTCGCGCTAACCCTCGAAGACCAATCGGTGCACAAGTTCGCTGCTAAAACCGGGCGACTCGAAAGCATCACCGACCGGTTCGGCAACCGCACGACGATGACCTACAACGGCTCAGGGCAGCTCGAAAAGGTCGAAGACCCTGCGAAACGAGCGCTCGTCTTCGCCTATAACAAAGGTCTCGTCGAACGCATCGAAGACCCGATGAAAAACGCGGTGAGCTACGAATACGACGAAGCCGGAGACCTCATCAACGTGACCCAGCCTGGCAGCACGGAACGCCGATGGCACTTCAAATACGAAGGTATCGCCCAGCTGAGCGAAGTCGAAGACGGGCGCGCCGGCAAAACGACCTACACCTACTCGGCAGGTCAGGTCGCCAGCAAGAAAGACCCAATGGG
This sequence comes from Solirubrobacteraceae bacterium, assembly GCA_035569835.1. Lineage (GTDB taxonomy): Bacteria > Actinomycetota > Thermoleophilia > Solirubrobacterales > Solirubrobacteraceae > Palsa-744. The sequence continues at coordinate 554,048 of DATMMF010000019.1, read as the reverse complement.
ACGGGTGACAAAGTTCAGCTACGGAAATGGAAACACCAAGGTCACCAACGAAGCGACCGGAGCCGTGAACGTCGAATACACGACGAGTCTGGGACAGCTCGCACAGAGCATCAAGGGGTTCGGGACTCCGCTTTCGACCACGGAAACCTTCACCTACGACTCGCACGGGAACAAGACCGCCCGCCGCGACCCAAACGGCTACACAACCAACTACCAGTACGACGGCGAAGACAACCTGATCTTCGAAGAAGACCCAGAAGGCGACAAGAAGAAATGGACGTACGACGCCCACCACAACATCACCACCGAAACGACACCGCTCGGCGAGACCACGACATACCACCGCGAAGCCGACGGCAACCCCTCGAGCATCGAACGACCGGCCCCACACGGCGAAACGCAGACGACGAGCTACAAATACACCACCGCGGGCCTACCGGAATCGATGACGAACCCGCTCGGCAAGACCGCGAAATACGAATACGACGCTGCCGGCGACAAGACGGCGGAAATCGACCCGGAAGGCGACAAGAAGACCTGGGGCTACAACAGCGACTCGCAGGAAACGAGCTATGTCAGCGCGCGCGGCCACGTCGCGGGCGCGAAAGCATCGAAGTTCACGACCACGACCGAACGTAACGCGCGAGGCCTACCCACCAAGGTCACGACCCCGCTCAAACACGAAACGCTCTACGAATACGACGGCGCCGGCAACCTCATCAAGAAGACCGACCCCGAACTCAACGTCACGAAACACAAGTACGACGCCGACAACGAGCTCGAAGAAACCGAACTGCCCAACAAAGCAACGACCAAGACCGAATACGACGGCGCGGGCCAACCGATCAAGCAGACAGACGGCAACGGGCACGCCACGAAATACAAACGCAACATCCTCGAGAAGGTCGTGGAAGTCACCGACGCGCTGGGCCGGAAAACGACCAAGGCATACGACCGCGACGGCCACCTGGTCGAACTGACGGACGCCACGAAACGAACCACAACCGACACCTACGACCGCGCCGGCCGCCTGACGAAAACGACCTACTCCGACGGCAAAACCCCAACCGTCAGCTACGAATACAACAAAGACGGCCTGCGCACAAAGATGGTCGACGGCACCGGCACGACGACCTACGAATACGACCAGCTCGACCGGCTCGCGAGCACCACGGACGGCCATGGCGACACCGTCGGATACGAATACGACCTCGCCAACCAGCAGACGAAGCTCATCTACCCGGGCGAAAAAGCCGTCACCCGCACCTACGACAACGCCGGCCGCCTGAAAACCGTGACCGACTGGGAATCACGCACCACAGCCTTCGGCTACGACGCCGACAGCAACAACACGACAATCACCTTCCCCGAAGCTACCAGCAACAAGGACACCTACGCCTACAACGAAGCCGACGCGATGAGCGAAGCCACCTTCGCAAAAGGAGCAACTGCGCTCGCGAGCATCGAATATACGCGCAACAAAAACAACCAGATCACGAAAGCGAAAGACAAAGGCCTCCCCGGCGCAGAAAGCCTCGCCTACAGCTACGACGAAAACAGCCGGCTCACCAAAGGGATAGGGCTCGCCTACAAATACGACTCAGCGACCAACCCGACGACGATCGCCGGCGAAGCCGCGACATACGACGCAGCGGACGAGCTGGAAAGACTCGGGACGGGCACGGGCTACTCTTACAATGAACTCGGCGAGCGAACCAAACTCACCCCGACCGCCGGTTCGAGCACGACCTACGAATACAACCAAGCTGGCGTGATGACCGTCGCGTCGAAGTCTGGGGGCTTTGAAGACAGCTACGCCTACAACGGCGACGGGCTGCGCATGTCCCAGTCCATCGACGGCAGGGCGGGGACGTATGACCTGTGGGACTCCACCTCGTCAGTGCCGCTGCAGCTGAGCGATGGAACTTACACGTATGTCTACGGCGTCGAAGGGGAGCCGATTGAGGAAATTGCTGGAGCGACCCTTAGGTACCTGCACCACGACGCGCAAGGCAGCACGCGTCTGATCACATCTCCAACAGGTGAAGTGGCAGGCGCCAAAACGTACGACGCCTACGGTCGGGGAGTGGCAGCGTCGGGCACCGCAAGCTCAGCCCTCGGGTATGACGGGCAATACACGGACCCAGATACGGGACTGATTTACCTGAGAGCGCGCTACTACGATCCCGCGACCGCACAGTTCCTAGTGGTCGACCCCAAAAACGAAAGCACTTTAACGTGGTATAGCTACGCAGGAGATGATCCGATCGGACGCAGCGATCCGACGGGTGAATACGAAACGACACCGGCCGAACAGCGATTTGCACACGAATTCAGCCATGCGTTGGCGCGTGTCAACCGGCGCCTCGGCAAGCTGAGTGGGCCGGCCGTTGAAATCTTCGAGGATCTTGCCCAGTACCGCGAGTACGTCAAGCTTTACGACTTGGCAGCCGACCCCTCGCTTCAGGCTAAAGACTATGTGGCGTACGAAGAGTATAAGAAGAAAATTTACGGAAAAATCTACTCGAGCGTCGCGCCACTTTGGCAGCTCAGTTTTGACGCAACGCCGGCCGCGATCGTAAAGACCCTGCTTAGTGTGGCTGCAAAAGCATTCGGTGTCTGACGGGGCTAGCTTGCCGTCACACCAAGAGCCGTGAGGTCGAGCGTCGTCCCCTGAGGCACGTCGGGAAGCGTCGCACGGCTCCCAGCGATTCCGCTCGGGCCTGCGCGTACAAGCGAACTGACGGACAGGTTTACTGTCGCCTGTCCCCTTTTCGCGACGAGCGAGCACGCCTGAAGCTGGAGCCGCTGTCGCGGAGGCCGCGTGAGCGAGCGGCACTGCAGGCTGCCGGCTATCGGGACGAGCTCCAATTGCCGAGCTAGCGCCGACACGAACCTCGCGGTCAGCACGACGGAGGGCAGTCGCCTGAAGCACACGGATAGCGCGCTGTGACTGGCTCCGGGACATCTTTTGACGGCGAGGAACGGCCTGGGAACGCGTATCTCGGCCAGTGCCCGACGCGCGACGCTCGGTGAAATGGCCGGCAGTGGGTGTTGCGCTGGGGCAGACAGTTCGGCTGGGTGCTGATCGACTGCCGAACCACACCCGACTCCCGACAGCGCAAGCAGTCCCGCACTCGCAGCGGCGAGGTAGCGCGACAGGCTGGGACACCGTCTGGGCATAGGTACGTTGCGGGCGCCACCTAGGCGCTCGTCACTATTTCGGTGTCCCGTCGGCACTACTTGAGCCGGCCGGATGCGGCGTCGCCGACCAAAAGCCGTAGCGGGCCTGTCCTGCGCCCGGTCGTAGTGGGCCGGTGTGCACACCAGCCGGGACCGAGAGATCGTGCGGATCGGCCGCTACGCAACCCGCCGGATTCAACGCGCCGGCTGGCCGCATGTGAGCGCCTCGTCGGAAGAAGGGGAGCCCAGACCGAAGCTCGCACATACCGCGAGGCGGTGCGTCGAATCTCCACGACGAGGCACGTATGCCCGCAGCGCCGAACGTCAACCAGGTCGTGCTCGTCGGGCAGCTCCCGCGCGACCCCGAGCTGCGCGAGCTGCCCGACGGCGAACCGGTCTGCAACCTGCGCCTGGCGGTCAACGACCGCCGCGCAGATCAGGACCCGCTGTTCATCGACCACGCCGCGTTCGGCCGCGAAGCGGAGATGTGACGGGATGCCGTGCGGCTACCCTCTCATACGTGGCCGCGTACAGTGAGGGTGAGCGGGTGCAGGAAGTTGGCGCGCCCGGGCGCGTCGGCGCGATCACGGAGGTCAGGGTGCTTGGCGATGCGCCAGGCCCCAACCTGTTCCCTGCAATCGCGGCGGCTGCGCACGATCCGGGGGCGACGGTCTACGCGGTCCGCTTCGGTGACGGCGCAGGCGCCGTCGAACTGATCTTCGAAGCCAACGAGATCGAGCCCGCCTCATAGGCCGCGAGCCGTTCACGGCTGGCGTCGCATTGGGAGCGCCGCTCGCCTCCGCGGAGCGGACTGCCACACAAGCGACCCCGATCGGTACCGAGGCTCGCCACCACGCGCGCACCCCTCGCCGCTCTTCTAGAACGCGATGTGTCCCGGCGGGGTGGCGTCATCGCCGAGCGCGACTGCACGAGCGCGGGGCCCAAGCTCTGGGTTGGCGAGGACGCCGTCGATGAGCCGCTTCGGCCCTCCGAGACAGCTCCAGTCGTCATCCCATAGCGTGGAGAACAGCCACGACCGGTCGCGAGGGAAGATCAGATCGGGGAGATGGCCCTTCCAGTGGTCCGGCTCGCGCCAAGCGAGCGCCTGGCCGGGCCCCGCCTGCACCAGCACATAGCGCCAGTCGGCGTGATAGACGCCCACGCGCGGCGCGTCGGGAAACACGACGTCGGATTGGCCGGTCTCCAGGTAGCCGAGCCACCACGGCGGCTCACCCGAATGCGCCGTAAGCACCTCGATCACGGCACGATCGTGTCGCTGCTGCCCGTCGTGATCGCCAGGCTCGGGCAGCACCAGCGTCGCGTAGGCGTCGAACACGGGAGGGATCCCCGAGGTGATCTCCAGTCCCGTCGTCGTTCCGGCAGTGATCCACTCGACGTCCGACGCCTGACCCAACGGCCAGTCGATCCCTTCGTGGCCGGTGGTAGCAGCCCCGTTGCTCTCCGCTGCATCCGCCCTTGAACGCCGATCCTTATCGGGCACCGCGCCAGGCTAGCGCGGGCTCTCTCAGCGGGGGGCGTTCGCTACCGCATGGCGGCCAGCGGCGACACAGTCACCGCCGAAGGGCGTGGAACTAGATCAACGCGCGGGTGGTCGATCAGGACCTCGGCTCCCTCGTCGCGCGGCGTCCTGAGAACCACCGGATCGGCACCGGGTACAGGTTAGGCCGCAGCGTCGGGGCGCGCGTCCAGCGCCCCAAGCAGGTGCGTAATCCGCTAGCTCAACCGCGCCGCATCGGCCCGCCGCTCGACGCGTTGGGGCGAGTCCCCCCGTAGGCTCTCCCGATTCCTCGCGGGCATCACGACGGTCGGGAACCGGCATCATGATTTCGATGGGACAGCCGCGCCTCGACGACGTGGACCCGTCCGCCACCGACGTGCTCCGATGAGCGCACGGGCCGCCGACGAGGCGCCTCTCGCCGTCGAGGGGACACCGCCACGGTCCACCTCGGCGCGGATGTTCAGGGCCGCCAAGCCCCGCCCGCTGACGGTCAGCCTTGCCACGCTCCTGGGCTACGTCCTGCTGTCCGCCCTGATCTTCGGCCGCAAGGCGCTGGGGGACATCGATCACAGCGTCGTCGGGTTCGGCGCCCACCCGGCGTTCTATGGGCGCGACCAGAGCGCCTACGTGTGGTTTCTGGCGTGGGGGGCGCACGCCGTCTTTCACCTGCAGAACCCGTTCGTGACCCACGAGGTCTATGCGCCCGGCGGCTACAACCTGACCTGGGCGGCGAGCATCCTCGGCCCGGCTGTCGTTCTCGCTCCCCTGACTCAACTGTGGGGGCCGATCGTGACGTACAACCTGCTCGCGATCCTGGCGCCCGCCGGCGCGGCCTGGGGGGCCTACCTTCTCTGCCGAGATCTGACCGCGCGGGCGAGCTCCGCGATAGCCGGCGGGCTCCTGTTCGGGTTCGGGAGCTACGAGGCCGGCGTCACGATCAACCACCTGAACCTCGCGCTGGTCGGCCTGCTGCCGATCGCCGCGCTGCTCGCGCTGCGAAGGGCTCGCGGCCGTATCTCCCGCACCCGCTTCATCCTCGCCCTCGGCGTGGTGCTCGGGGCACAGCTGTGGATCTCGACCGAGACGTTCGCGTCGGCGGTCTTCTTCGGCGCCCTCGCGGTGATCGTCGCCTTGATCACAGGCGACCGGGCGCAGCGACGAATGGCGTTTCGCACCGGGCGGGAGGCCGCGGCCGCCGTCGGGGTTGCCCTCGCCCTCGGCGTTCCCTACCTGTGGTACGCCCTGACGACCAGCAGTCCCCTCGGAGAACAAACGGGGGTGAACGCCGGGGCGGATCTCGCGAACTTCGTGGAGCCCACCCGGGCCACGTGGCTGCATTACGGGCCGGCCCATTTCGTGCCGAACGTGCCGGAAGACCTTGCCTACATGGGTGCGGCGCTCCTGGTCGTCCTGTTCTTGTCTTTCTTCGAGTGCAGGAAACGCAGACTGGTCCGGTTTCTCGCTCTGTTCATGCTCGCGGCCGCCGTTCTCAGTCTCGGCGGTCTCCTGAGGCTGGCGGGAGAAACGACCACGCTCGGCTTGCCGTGGGGGGTCATCGGCGAACTCCCTTTCATCACACATGCCCTGCCGGGGAGATTCGTCGTGTATGTGTCCCTCGCCGCCGCGGTCTGCGTCGCGTTGTGGCTCGATCGCCCCACGTCGCGGCCCGCGCGGTGGCTGGCGGCGGCGGTCGTCATGGTGAGCCTGCTGCCAAACCTGAGCGGTGGTCTGTGGGCGACGCCCGTCGACAGGCCGCCGCTGCTTTCGAGTCCGGCGCTGGCCCACTACGTCCCGAAGGGCAGCACCGTGCTGGCGCTTCCGTTCGGAATCAACGGCAACTCGATGTACTGGCAAGTGCAGGCTGACTTCGCCTTTCGGCTCGCCGGCGGCTACGTCGGGTGGGCCCTTCCCCGCGAATACCAAGGTCGCTCGATCATCCGAGAACTCTACGGCAGCCCTCCCCGCCGTGAGCTCAAGAAGCGCCTCTGCGCGTTCATCGCCCTAACCCACACGTCGGTGGTGATCCTTCGCACGCACACTCGCGGTGATTGGGAGGCCATCCTCCGTCCGCTCGGGGTCGCGCCGAGGACCCGCGGTGGGTTCGCGGTCTACAGCCTCCACGGGAGCGCCTGCGCAAGAGGCAGAGCTCGCTCCTGAGAAGCGCCCCGTGGGCGTAGCCGGTCAGCTCCCAACGCGCTGACTGGCAGTGGTTCGCGCGGTGTGAGTGTTGAGTGCGACTGTCTCGACTGGCGTCTGCTTCGCGCCGTAAGGCTGGCACGCCCCTAGCGAGGCGAGACGGTCTTGCCCTTGAGCGAGCTGTCCATGAACGCTTCGGTCGCGGCCACGTCGAGGGGGCGCGCGAACAGGAAGCCTTGGCCGCTGTCGCAGTCCTCTTGTCGGAGCGTAGAGAGCTGCTGTTCTTGTTCGATGCCCTCAGCCAGCGTCTCGATCGAAAGGGCCTTTCCGAGTTGTACAAGTGTGTGGATCAGCGTCTCTCCCTCCTTGTTCTCGCTGAGGCCAGCGATGAACGAGCGGTCGATCTTCAGCGCATCGACCGGGAACCGCTGGAGGTGTGCGAGCGATGAATAGCCGGTGCCGAAGTCGTCGATGGCGATGCGGACGCCGAGCTGCTTGATGGCGGTGAGCCGGCGGGCGGTTTCCTCGACGTTACGCATCAGCGTGGTCTCGGTGATCTCGATTGTCAGCGCCTCCGGGTCCAGGCGGCTCGCTGCGAGCGCTTCTTCGATGTCGGCTATCAACTGGTCGCTGTCGAGCTGGCGCGCCGAGACGTTGACCGCCATGCCGATCTCATATCCGCGCTTGCGCCACGCCGCGCCTTGCGAGCAAGCTTTCTGCAGCACCCACTTCCCGATCTCCGTGATGAGGCCGGTCTCCTCGGCAAGGGGGATGAAGTCATCGGGTAAGAGGGTCCCACGGGTGGGGTGCTCCCATCGGATCAGGGCCTCCACGCCCGTGGTGCTCATGTCAGTGAGCGCGAGGGTCGGTTGGTAGGCGAGAATGAACTGGTTGCGCACGAGGGCATCGCGGAGGTCCATCTCGAGCTCGGCGCGCTGTTGAATCGTGTCCTGCATGCTCGTCTCGAAGACTGCGTAGCGGTTCTTGCCGTCCCACTTGGCGCGGTACATCGCGATGTCCGCCTCGCGCAGTAGCTCCGGTGCTGTGCTTTGCCCGGCCAGCGCGATCCCAATGCTGGCCCCGACGGTGAAGCGGGTCTCCTCGCCCGGACCGAGCCCGAATGGCGGCCTGAGGGCGTCGAGCACGCGCTCGGCGATCAGCTCAGGGCCCGCCGTGGGCGTGAGCTCCTCACAGATCACAACGAACTCGTCGCCGCCGAGGCGCCCCAGTGCATCGGAGCCACGAAGCACGCCGTCGAGTCTTGCGGCGACCGCTTGCAGGAGCTGGTCGCCGGTCTCATGGCCGAGAGTGTCGTTGACCGCCTTGAAGTTGTCGATGTCGATGAAGAGCGCCGCGACCTGCCCGCCGGCGCGCGTGCTGCGGGCGAGCATCTGCTCCAGGCGGTCGCGGATCAGCGTCCGGTTCGGCAGTCCAGTCAGCGCGTCGTGGGTCGCCATGAACGAGAGCTCCTCCTCCCGTCGCGAGAGCTCCGCGTCGGTTCGCTCGCGCTCGGCGTCGAAGCACTTGGACATCTTCACGAGGCTGAACTCGAGGCTCAGCTGCACGATCGTCACCGCCTGCGAGAGGGCCTCGGGTGAGGCGTCCAACTCGTTGGCGCTCTCCTGCAGCACCTGGACCACCGAGTCACGCCACCACACACAGCGTTTGGTCAGCTGGTTCAGCGATGCGGCGCGATGCGCCGCGAGCTCGCCATATATGACCCACGTTTCCGTGCCGGCCTCGATCGCCACCTCGGCACCCTCGCCCGCGATCCAGCGGGCGACCGCCATCGTGGAGCTCCTGTTGATGCGCTCAAAGCGGTCCTTGACCATCGGGTCGACACCGTCGGCGCGACCGCGACTTCGGGCTGCCGTGAGCGCGAGCACGTCGCCGGCGCGGGCCTTCAGCGCTTCACCCAGCGGGCGGACGTCCTCCGTCAGATCGGACATTGGCAACGGCGGCGCCGGCAACGCCGGTGCTGGGACGGCTACCCGCGAGGATGGCTGATTCGCTGCCATCACCGCTTCTTCGGCGCTTGGTGAGGAGTGCTTGAGCTCGCGCCGGGCCTCTGCGCAACCCTTGCGAGCCTAAGCTCCCCCTCTCAGGGAGGTTGCCGAGGCGCCGATGGCGCGGGTGGTGGTCTCCTGACCGAGGGCTGGACCGATCCAGCTATCGGAACTAGAGTACCCACCGTCTCGGAGTCCGCTCCGTTCACGAGCCCGGGGGCCGTATGCCGCAGCGCCAGCCCATGGACGACCTCGTTGTGATCCTGCCCGGGATCACGGGATCGGCGTTGTCGGTGAAGGGCAAAGCAGTCTGGGACGTCTCCGGCAGCGCGGTGGTCAACGGGGTCCGAGCCCTTGGCAGGAGCGTCGACAAACTCAGGTTGCCGGACGGGTTTGGGAACACACTGCCCATCGGTGAGCAGGAGGGGGAACCCGAGGACGGCGTCCACGCGACGAGGCTGATCGGCGGCCTGCACTTCATCCCGGGCGTCTGGAGCCCGGTAAAGGGCTACGAGCCGCTCGTCCGTTATTTCCTCGACGAGTTCGTAGCGTTCCGGTCAGGCGAGGGCAGACCCGGCAATCTGCTCGAGTTCCCTTACGACTGGCGCCTTTCAAACGTGGTCTCGGCTCGGCGGCTGCTGAGCGCCATCGGCCCCGAGCTCGAGACATGGCGCAGACAAGACGGCAAGGCGGATGCCAAGCTGGTCCTCGTCTGCCATTCGATGGGCGGCCTTGTCGCGAGATGGTTCCTCGAGAAGCTTGGCGGATGGGAGTACACGCGCTGGCTGATCACAATCGGGACGCCGTATCAGGGCTCGATGATGGCTGTCGACGCGCTCGGCAACGGGCTGCGTAAGGGACCGAAGTGGTTCGGCAAGAACCTCACTCCGCTTGTTCGCTCGTTTCCCTCGATGTACGAGCTCCTCCCTGCGTACAAGTGCTGGGATACCGGGAATGGGTCACTCGCGCGGCTTGTCGATGCACGGGGGCATGGACTCGATGCAGCGATGCTCGCCGCCGGCGCTAAGTTCCACGACGAGCTTTCGGCGGCTGTCGCCGCGAGGCCAGAGCGCGGCTACCGCACGATGGCAATCAAGGGCGTGACGCAACCGACGTTCCTGACGGCGAAGGCCGGCGCGGGCAGGATCGAGCTTGTGCGCTCTTACGGAGGTACCGATAAGGGTGGCGACGGAACCGTGCCGAGACCCTCTGCGCACCCTCCCGAGTGGGCCAGCGAGCTGGACGGCGAAGTCATTGGGTACTCGCAGCGTCATGCGGCGCTCCAGGAAACGCCTGCCGTTCTCACGCAGCTTTTCACGCGGCTGACCGCCGCGCGGCTCGGCGCCTTCATGGGTGAGGAGGACTTCGGCCTGGACCTGCCGCATTCGTTGCAAGCCGGCGAAGACCTGCGCGTTGAGGGTTTCAGCAAACACTCGAACCTCCCGGTCCAGCTGACCGTGACCGGTTACGAAACCCGCGAGGGTCTCGCGCAGTCGTTCATGAGCCCGCTCGGCGAAGGCTCCTACGAGGCCACGTTCGGCGGATTGCCTCCCGGTGCCTATGAGATCGAAGCGACAGGGCCGGTTGGAACGGTCACCTCGGTAAGAGACGTCTTCGTCATTTGGCCATGACCTCAGCGGCGGGGGGTCCCGCAGAGACCCCGGTGGCGCTCGTGATCGTGGCGCAGTCGGAATACCTGCATTGGACGCGCCTAAACCACCTCTCGGAAGCCGTGAAAACGCTCTCGAGGAAGCTCAACGGGCACGGCTACCGGTTGGCGCTCCCTCGGTTGCTCGAGGGAGGGAACTACCGCGTGGTGATGAAAGACCTCCCCGCCTGGCTCGAGGGACTGCCAGAAGGAGCGCGCCTGGTCATCTACTGGAGCGGGCACGGGCAGCGCAACAAACAGAACCACTACCTCGCGCTCCACGACTCGCCGCGCCCGCCGCGAGAACTAAAGGCAGTCGCTGCGCGGACCCTGGCGACGCTGATTGCAGAGTGCGCCGCCGAGAAGGTTCTCGTGCTCCTGGATACCTGCTACTCGGGAGCGGGTGCCGCCCAGATGGCGGCTGAGGTGCGAGCTGCCCTGGGGGAAGAGATGCAAAGACCTGGCCAGGTCAGGTGCATCAGCGTGTACCCCTCCGCGCATGCTTTGCAACAGGCCCAGGCTGGCGCTTTCTGCCGCGCACTGACTGGGGTGCTCTTCGACGAGGTCGAACCGCGCAGGAAATGGTCGGACAGAGACCGCCTCATCATGGCCGGGGCGCTGAACGACGCCCTCACCGAGAGGCTCCAGGACGAACTTGGCTCCGCCTGGCAACCCGGTAGCCCTTCGGTCGAGGGGTCGGGGCAGGAATTCATCCCCAACCCGCGCTACGGAGGCGACTTCCCGGCAAGCGAGGTTGACCTGCCCGACGAACCGGCGCCGCGCGCGCCGACGGTCGCGTTCTTCACCGGCCGCGACCGAGCCCTCGAGCACCTTCGCCGCTGGCGTGCGGCCGGGGGCGGAGTGATCGCTGTCACTGGCCCTCCCGGCGCCGGCAAGTCGGCTGTGCTTCGCGAGTTCCAGAGTCGCTCCGAGCAGAGCGGGGAGGGTGTGGACGCGACCGTCCAAGCGCGGGGGGCGAGCGCACTCGGCCTGGCACACGAGATCGGCTCGCAGCTCGAGACGCCACACCTCGACGATCCAATCCAGACACCGAGCCGGCTCGTCGACTACGCACGTCGGCACGGGGGCGAGTTCACGGTCTTGGTGGACGGCTTGGACGAGGCGCAGGAGCCGCTCGAGGTCGCGGGCCTACTGCGAACGCTCACCGATGCCGGAGCAAGGGTTGCCGTTGGGACCCGTTACAACCCGCAGGGTGGCGCTCCCAGCGCGGCGGACCCGCATCGGCGGCTCTTGAGTCTGTTCGGCGGAAATGCGGAGGTGCTCGACCTCGCAGAGGATGAGCGCGCAGGCGCGGACATCGGGCGCTATATCGAGCGCAGGCTGCTCGACGATCCGGAATCGAGGCATCGCAACGCCTCGAGCGCAGAGGTGAAGCAAGCCGGGGAGCGCGTCGCGGAGCGCGCCGGCGGTCTCTTCCTGTACGCGCGCCTCGTGGCGCCGGCATTGATGGATGCCGATGACCTGGCCAGCGTGGATCTTCCTGACGGCTTCGTGACCGCGTTTCTGTCCGATATCGAGGCGCGCGTCCCCGACCAGGCACCGCGTGCTCACGCCATGCTCGCGCCGCTGGCCTGGGCCGAGGGCGTCGGGCTGTCCCGGGCGGTATGGCCGACAATCGCCACGACGCTCAGCGCAGGTGACAGGTACGACGATGAGGACGTCGTCTGGACGCTCGCGACCTTGGGGCCGCATCTGCTCGAAGACGGAGAGGAGGGCCAGCAGGTCTTCAGGCTCGGCCACCAGTCGCTGGTGGACCACTACCGCCGGCTCGCCATCAACCCCTTCGAGATCCAGCGCACGATAGCGGCGGCGCTGCTCGCCGAGACAGCATGACCGTCGAGCGGCTCGCCTGGCTGGACGTCGACCCGTACGTGCGCCGCCACATCGCGGCGCACGCCGCGCATGGCTCTGTGATCGACCCCTTGCTGCGCGACGTCGGCTACTTGGCGTCTGTCGACCCCAAGCACCTCCTCCCGTATCTGGACTCAGCGGTGGAGTCGGACTCGCGTGCAATCGGGTCGGTTTACCGCAGGATCACCGATCTGTTGGCTGGTGCCGGGTTCGTCGAGCGGATGGCGCTGCTCCACCTGCGCGCCCTGCAGGAGGCGCCGGATCAGGCGTCGCTGCTGGAGCCGCTGCTCGCACCCGGCTGGGACGCCCACTGGGTGGATTGGCGCGGGTCCCCCCCCTCGACGGTGCTCGCCCCACTCAAACAGCCTGGCGTCGTGGCGATCACGCGCGATGCGCGAACGAATGCCCCGATCGCTGTCGTGGCGTCCGGGCGCGAAGTCCGGTGCTGGGACCTGCTCGCCTTAGCGCCCCACCCAGCAGCGGTTGAGCTCGACAGTCCGGTGAGCTCTCTCGCAGCGTCGCCGGACGGCGTCCTGATAGGAACGGTGAGAGGTGAGCTCCGCCGGTGCGCCGTTCCCGATCTCGAGGTACTCGCGCGCCGGGACGACGCCCATGCGAGCGCCGTGACGGACATCGTGGCGTTCGAGGCCTCAGGCGAGGGAATACTCGCGACCTGCTGCGCGGACGGGCCGGTCGCCCTCTGGCGGCGAGAGGACCTCGCCGAGCTCGCCTGCGCGCCGGGGGCCCACGAGCGGACCTACTCCCTTACGGTGCTCGAAAATGGCGACGCGCCGGTGCTGGTCTCGGCAGGCGACACCGTCCGTGCCAGCGAACGGATGATGCCCGCGGTGAGGGCGTGGCGGGTCCCCGAGCTGGATCCGATCGCGGCTCCGGAGCTCTCCGGAGGGATCGCGGAACGCGTGTTCGCACTGCCGTCGCCGGCGAGAGGCGATGTCTTGATCCTTGCGCCCGTCAAACAGCTGCTCCTGTGGAACATCTCGTCTCCAGAGGTGCGCTCGATCCCGCTCCCCAAGTCGCTGAGCTCGACGCTGGAGATTCTTGCGACCCCCGACGAGGGCAGCGAGACCCGACTCCTCATCGTGGCGACCCACGGTCTGTGTGAGCTCTCCGGGTCGGCCGGCGCGCTCCGCGCTGGGCCCGCCATCGAAACCCCGGAGATGGCGAAGAGCAAGAAGTACTCGGGAGGCCGTCAGGTCGCAGGACCGGTCGCGCTATCCGCCGGCGCGGCGCTCGTGAGCGTCGGCGACGACCTGCGGCTCTGGTCGCTCGAGGACGTGCGCAAGGCGTTTGCCCTTGCGCCTGGCGACGCCGACCGGGACTGGGAACTCATGCGCGCGCACTACTTCACAACGCTCGCACGTGTGGGCAACCGCGTGTGGTCCGGAAACGAGCAGGGAGAGCTGCATGCACGCGACAGCGACAACGGGCGGATCTCGGTTCGCGCCCCCTCTACCGATGAACCGATCGTCGCGTTGTGCTCTTCGCGAGTCGGTGAGAAGGCGGTCGTGATCGCGGCCACCCGGTTGGGCCGGGTGCGGCTAGTGGACGGGGAGTCGGGAGAGCAGTTGCACGAGGACTTACAGGTCGGCGACGAGCTATCCGATATGGCCGTAACCGAGACGACGAGCGGCGCTGTGCTGGCAACCGCCAGCTGGGACCCCAACGGCCCCAAACGAGGTTGGGGGGTGCGACTCTGGCGCCTTCCTGGCGGCGAAGAGATGGTCTCGAGGCTGCCCGGGCTCATCGAGATGACTCTCAACGGCTGGCGCGACAAGCCGATCGGCGCGGTCACGTTCGCCGAGCTCGCCGGGCGCAAGGTCGTTCTGGCCGGCGGCTCTGCGCCGTTCGTATCGGTTTGGGACTTTGAGACGTTCCGTCACTCGTTCGACCTGTATGGCGTCAGCGACTCGGGATCGCCGTTGACGAGCATGACGGTGATCGAACTCGACCATGAGCCGGTGCTCTTCTCCGCGAACGACAGCGGGCGTCTCAGCTTGACGCAACTCGTTGAGCGATCTTCCGCGCACGAGCGCCACCACGTCGGCAGGACTGCCGTAGCCGCGGGGCGGTGGGGAGGTGCCGCCGCGCTCTTTTCGGGTGGGGCCGAAGGGAGCCTCAGGGTCACGCCGCTCGACAATGCGGTGCCGACCACGATCCCGATCGATGCCGCGATTCTCGCGATCGAGCCTGTCGAAGGCGGTGTCACTGTCGCCACGACGCGAGGTCTCGTCGCGATCCGCTCGCCAGAGCGCACCTTCGTTGAGAGCCGGCTGTCGGCTCGGAGCTGAACCCGAACAGGTCGCAGAAGCGTGGCGCAGCGCTGACGCCGCGCCAAATCCCGTTGGCGCTGCGGATTCCGCTCATGAGTCGGCATCCCGCTGGGTGTTATGCTCGTTCTCGGACGACGAGGCACGCGGAGGCGCATGTCACGTATCACTGGTCGGGGGCAGGACGTCGGGGGCGGCGGCGGGCTTGCATTGCGGCCGGTGCGGGAACCGAAGCTGCAGCCGTGCAGCTTCGTGAGTTCGCTGCTCGCCGGGCGTCTGGCCGGCTCCGAACCGCTCGCGCAGCCCGAGCGGCACGTCGTCTTCGGCGCCTTCCTGCTGAGCGACATCGAGGGGTGGACGGCCCGGGTGGAGCAGCTTCCGCAGACGGGTCCGGGGTGGCTCGACGAGCTGGGACGGGCCATGAACGCGTACTTCATCGAGCTGACGCGGCTCGTCTACGGGCGGGGCGGCGACGTGTTGGGCACCGTCGGCGATGCCTTCCTGTGCTACTGGCCGGCTCCGGACGCCGATGGCCTGCGCGCGGCGTGCGAGCAGGCGGCGCGCGTGGCGTGCGCGTTCCAGGACGCTGCCAGCCGCCACGTCGACCCGAGCGGCCGGCGCCTGCGCACTCGCATCGGGATCTCGGCGGGCGAGCTCTCCGTGGCGCTGCTGGGCGGCGTGAACGGGCGCTGGGAGCTGCTCCCGCTCGGCGCCCCGATCGCCGAGGCGGCCCTCGCCGAGCGCCTCGCTCCGGCCGGCGGCACAGCCGTCGCCGCCTCAGCCTGGCGTCACCTCGGCAACACCGCCGAGGGTGTGGGGCTGGCCGACTCCGGGCTCGTTGCGCTGACTGCGCCGCCCCCGGAGGTCGGCCGCGTCACCAATCCGCGGCGCGCGATCGAACCCGCCGAGGAGGCACTGCTCCCCTATGTGCCGGCTCCCCTGCGCGGCTGGAGCGCGCCGATCGATGCCGAATGGCTAGCGGAGCTGCGGTCGGTAACAGCCGTCATGGCAAAGCTCCCCGGCGACCTCGAGGAGTTCGACGAGAACCTCGACCGCGCCCAGTTCGCGGTGCGCACCTTCCAGCAGACGATCGCCCGCTTCGAGGGCGCGAGCAAGCCCGGAGTGGACAACAAGGGCATCACGCTCTCGGCCGTCTTCGGGCTGCCGCCGCGCGCGCACAGCGACGACGCGGAGCGCGCCCTTCGCGCCGCGGCATCCGTCCGCGAGCAGCTGCACGCGGAAGGGGTGCGATGCTCGCTGGGAGTTGCCGCCGGGCCGGTCTTCTGCGGTTTGTTCGGCAGCGACCTGAGGCGCGAGTACTCGGTCTCGGGCGCCCCCCTCAACCTCGCCGCCCGGCTGGCGCACGTCGGCCAGGAAGGGATCCTTTGCGACGAGAGCACCTGTTCGGCCGTGGGCGACCGCTTTCGCTTCCAGTCCCGCGCGCCCGTGCGGGTCAAAGGCCGCAGCGGTCCGGTCGCCGTGCGGTCCCTGACCGACGTCGGGCCGCAGGGTCGGCTCCGTTCGACCCCGCTCGTCGGACGCGAACAGGAGCTCGCGATCCTGGAGGGCCACCTGGACGGGCTCATCGTCGGCGGCACGGGGGGTGTCGTCGTGGTCGAGGGAGAGGCCGGAATCGGCAAGTCGGCCCTCGTCGGCCAGGCGGCGGCAGTCGCCGAGGATGCCGGCGTCGACGTGCTCCTGGCCGCGGCCGACGCGGTCGAGCGCGCCACGGGTTACTACGCCTGGCGCCAGGTGTTCGTCAACCTCCTGAAGCTCGATGGCGGCGCCCCTCGGGCGGCTGACCTCGAACGGCGCGTGATCGAGCGTCTCGGCGCAAGCGAGGACGTCGTCCGCCAGATTCCCCTGCTCGCGAGCGTGCTGCCGGGCACGGTGCCGGACAACGCCTTCACGGAAGGGCTGACGGGCGATCTGCGCGCCGACATGACGGTGCGCCTGCTGACGCGCATCGTCGTCGAGAGCACGCCGCGGCCGACGCTGCTGCTCGTCGAGGACGCGCAATGGCTCGACAGCAACTCGTGGTCGCTGCTGCGCGCCGTGGCCCGCGACGTCCCCCATCTGTTGACGCTCATCACCACCCGTGCCCTGCCGACGGGCTCGGAGGAGCACGGCGTGCTGCGCTCGCTCTCGCCGGCCGAGCCGTTGCGCCTCGGCAGCCTCGCGCCGGCGGACACCACAGCGCTGGTGCGCCAGCGTCTGGGCCTCGACGAAGATCCGGCCGAGCTCGCCCGCTTCATCGAGGAGCGGGTCGCCGGCCACCCGTACTTCTGCGAGGCGCTCCTGAAGGCCATGCAGGAGGCGGGGATCATCCGCGTCCAGGAGGGGCGCGCTTTGGTCGGCGAGCTCGGGTCGCTGGACCTGCCCGCGACGGTTCAGGGCGCCGTGCTGAGCCTGGTCGATCGCCTCGGGATGCGCCAGCAGCTCACGCTCAAGGTGGCCGCCGTCGTAGGGCGCAGCTTTCTGGTCCGTGCGGTGGCGGAGACCCATCCGATGCCTGAGGGCGGGACCCTGATCTACGAGGACCTCGAGGCGCTCCTCGCGCTGGACCTGATCGCCCCCGACGACAGCGAGGCTGAGCCGGCGTACACGTTCCGCCACCAGATCACGCGCGACGTCGTATACGGGCTGCTCACCCCCTCCCAGAGCGGCCCGCTGCACCGCGTCGTGGCCGAATGGTACGAGCGGGCCGGGACCGAGGTCGAGCTCGAGCGTCACGCTGCGCTGCTGGCACACCACTGGGAACGCGCCGGCGAGCCGGACAGGGCGGTCCCCTATCTCGAAAGGGCCGGTGACAGAGCGCTGCGCGGGGGGGCGTTCCGCGAGGCGGCGCAGTTCTACAGACAACTCAGCACGACGGCCGACGCGGAGCCCGAGCGCTTGGCCCTGTGGGAGAAGGGGGAGGCCTCGGCCTACTACTACCTCGGCGACATGGGCCCCAGCCGCGAGCTGCTGGAGCGGGCGCTCGCGCACCTCGATCGGCCCGTGCCCAGGAGCAGGCTCGCGCTGCTGCGCGGGCTGATGCGGGCCGCCGGCACGCAGCTCATGCACCTGGTCCTCCCCGGACGCTATCGGGGCAGGCGTGCGGCCGAGAAGGATCTGCTGGTCGAAGCGGTCGACGCCTACCGCATGCTCGCCCTGGTCAACTACGTCGGCGGCGAATCGGCGGGTGAGCTGGTCTACCTGTTCCTCGCCGGCTTGAACCTGGGCGAGGAAGCCGGTCCCTCGCGTGAGCTCGCGGGCGCCCTGGCGAGCGCCGCCGGAGCGGTCAGCCTGTTCAACCTGCGCTCGCTCGCCGACCGGTACTCTGCGCGCGCGCGCGAGCTCGGCGAGCACGGAGGCCACGCTGACGCCCTGGCCTGGATCTGGAACTGCCAGGTCGTGATCGAAGCCCAACGCGGCAACTGGCGGGAAGCGATCGCGGCCAGCGACCGTGCGCTGGAGCTGTTCGGCGAGATCGGCGACTACAACTACGAGGCGGAGATCTGGCTGACGCGTGAGGCGGTGTGCATCTGCCGCGGCGACCTGCGCGAGGCTGAGCTCTGCTGGAAGCGCACTCGCGAACTGGCCGCACGCAACGCCAACCAGCAGCTCGAGGGATGGTCGCTGCTCGACGAGGTCCAGAGCGCGCTCGGCCGCGGCGCCACGGAGCACGCCGGCAGAGCGCTGGAGGAAGCGCTCGCGATCGAGGATGCGCCGCTCGACGCGCGCACCGAAATGGAGATGCAGTACTGCCTCGCCGCGACGCGGCTCAGCGAAGGCAGGCCCAAGGACGCCCTGCCCGCCGCTGAGAAGCTGCTCGAGCTCGCCTCCGCCCGGCCGCTGACGCTCTTCTCCCTGCCCCACTTCGCGGCCGGCGGCGTGGAGGTCTACGTCGAGCTGCTCGAGCAGGCCGGGACGCGGTCCGAGCGGGTGGCGATGGCTCGCGCTGCGCGCAGGGGGTGCCGAGCGCTGCGGCGCATGGGCTGGACGTTCCACGGGATCCGCGCGCGGCGCCAGATGTTGCTCGGGCGGGTGGAATGGGAGCGCGGCCGGCGCAGGAGGGCTGAGCGCCTGTGGCGCGGCGCCGAGAAGCGCGCGGCCGCCATCGAGATGGACTCCGAAGTCGCGCGCGCCCGGCTCGAACTCGTCCGGCACGGCCTGGGCGGTGAGGATCGCGATAGGTTGCTCGCGGACGCGATGCAGACGTTCGAGCGCCTGGGCGCGAACCGGCAGCTCGAGATCGCACGGGGGTTGTGATGCACATGCGCAGGATCGACACGGAGCGCAGCGAGCCGCACGCCGGCGTGCAGCCCGTTTCGGACACGTTCGATCCCGACGCCTTCGATCCACACGACCCGGCGTTCCTGGCGGATCCCTACCCGACCTACGCGCTGTTTCGCGATCGGGCCCCCGTCCATCTCGTCAAGCCCTACGACGCCTGTTGGGTGTTCCGTTACGAGGACTGCGTGCGTGTGCTGGGCGAGACAGACGTGTGGGTGAAGAACCCGCCGGGCGGCGAGCCGCCCGCCCCCGGGCCGTTCGCGATGACGTCGGTCTTCCCCGAGGGGCTGTTCGTAGCCGACCCGCCGCTGCACACCCAGCTGCGGGAGCTGCTCGAGCCCGTCTTCGAGCACTCGATCGACGGCGCCCGGGAACGGGCCCGGCAGATCGCGGCGCCGTTGCTGCAGGCGGCTCGCAAGAAGGGCAGCCTCGAGCTGGTCTCCGACTACGCGCTGCCCTTGCCGGCGGGCGTGCTCTTCAGCCTGCTCGGCATCCCCGAAGGAGCCTACGGGCAGGACATCTGGAAGGGGCTGATCGCCTGGCAGGCCTCCATCGCCGCCGCTCACAACATCGCCGAACCGATCGCGGTGCGGGCAGCGGGCGCGACCTGCTCGATGGCCCTCGACTGGTTCTTCGAGGGCATGCTGCTGACCCGCGCGAAGAGCTCGGCATCCGTGCCCGACGGCCTCGTCACCGAGATGTCCGGGGCGCTGCTGGAGGCGGGGCTGAGCACCCAGCAGGTCCAGGTGTGCGCGAGCGATCTGCTCGTCGCCGGGTACCTCTCGACGACGTTCATCATCGGCCTGGGTGTCCGCAACCTGCTGCTCCACCCCGATCAGCTCGAGAAGCTCCGTGCGAACCCCTCGCTCGTCGACTCGGC
Source organism: Solirubrobacteraceae bacterium (assembly GCA_035569835.1). Lineage (GTDB taxonomy): Bacteria > Actinomycetota > Thermoleophilia > Solirubrobacterales > Solirubrobacteraceae > Palsa-744. Next base: position 534,238 of record DATMMF010000019.1, on the reverse strand, counting down.
ATTCGAGGAGATGCTCCGCTTCGACGGGTCGGTGCACATCGTCGACCGCTGTGCCGGGCGACCGACCGAGCTCGGCGGGCGCACGTTCGCACCCGGCGAGAAGATCTCTTTGAACCTCGGCTCGGCCAACCGCGATCCCGACGGGTTCGCCGAGCCCGACCGCTTTGACATCGAGCGCGGGCAGACGGCGCACCTCGCCTTCGGCGAGGGCATTCACACCTGCATCGGGGCGCCGCTGGCCCGCATCGTCGCGCCGGTGGCGCTCGAGATGCTGCTCGCGGAGTTCACCGAGCTCACCCTCGAGGCGGCTCCGCAGTGGCAGACCGATCCTTACCTGCGCGCCATGACGAGCCTGCCGCTGCGCTTCTGAGATGGGACTCGCAAGCGGCCCAATCTTCCTGCCCGGCAGTCCGACTGGCGGGACGGTTCAGGTGCCTGCGGGCAACACCGCGTCGGCGTAGACTCGCGCCGTGCCCAACATCGAGGGCAAGTCGACGGCGATCACGGTGCTCACGCCGGTCAAACGCGGCGGCCCGCTGCTGCTGTGGCTGGTCTTCTGGGCAGGCCGCAACATCACGCAGACGCTCGAGAAGCTCGAGAAGCTCTCCTTCATCCACTTCGCGCGCTGGGCGGTGATCAAGCGCTTCCCCGACGAGAACGGCGGTGAGCGCCTGAAGCACTCCTACCTCATCTTCGAGAGCAACTTCAACGGCGCCTGGGAGCAGTACATCGACGCCTTCTCGGAGGTCGTCCCACTGCGGATGAAAGCCATCTGGGGAACCTCCTTCGGCTTCCCGGGGCCGCTGCCCGTCGAGCCGTTCAAGGCCTACATTCGTCACAACGAGTTCGTCGCCAACCACTACTACTCGGCGTATGCCGGCGCGACCACGACCGAAATCGTCTCCGCCGCCCGCGTCGAGCCGGCGCTCGAGGAGCTGAAGGCCGGCGCCCTTTCGATGGATCCCGAATCCTTCAAGGCGGCCTTCAGCGAGTTCCTGACGAAAGTGCAGCGCGACCTGTGAACCATCGGCGCAACACCTGCGGGCAGGCATACGCGCTCAGCGTGCTCACGCCGATCCGCGACGGCGAGGAGGCTGCCCTGGTGCGTTGCCTGAACGCCCTGCAGGAGGGACCGGGGAGTCCGCTCGCGAAAGTCCCCGGGACGCACATCGCCCGCTGGGTGGTGATCGGCGACGTCGTCTACGAGGGCGAGCGCCAGCGGCGCGCCGACCACTTGAGCGCGGGCCGGCTCCTGTTCACGAGCAACTTCGACGGTCCGCTCGCGCCGTACCTGCAGGGGCTGCGCACAAGTCTCGGCGAGGTGGCGGACCGCATCTGGGGGCACTGCTCCGGCTACCCCGGCCGGGCCGACGCGGAGGCCTTCGCCGCGTACCTGTGCTCCCACCAGCTGGAGTGCTCGCTGTTCTTCGCCGCCTACGGCGGGCGCACCGTCGAGCAGGTCGAGCGCAGCCTCGCCACGCGGCGCAACGTCATCGACTTCGCCCTGCGTGCACAACGGATGGGAGCGGCCGAGCTGCAGTCGGCCTTCCGCGAGGCCTTCGCCGGATGATCCGCCTCGACCTCCCGAGGATCCAGGGCTTCGTCGTGCGCGGCTACCGTTTGCCCTTCGCCGGCTATCTGTTCCTGCGCATCGAGGACGTCGCCGACGCCGCGGCGTGGATCGCCGAGATCACCGAGGATGTGCTGACCGCGGCCCCGTGGTCGCGCAAGCCCGACTCCGGCGTCAACGTCGCCTTCAGCTACGCCGGCCTGTGCGCTCTGGGGCTGCCCGACGCCGGGCTCGCAGGGTTCCCGGAGGAGTTCCGCAAGGGCATGGCCGGGCGGGCGAAGCTGCTCGGCGACGACGGGGACAGCGCCCCCGAGCAGTGGGAGGCCCCGTTCGGGACCGAGGCGATCCACGTGCTCGTGATGATCAGCGCGATGAGCCTCGAGGCACTCGAGGCCCACGACCGGCAGCTGCGCGCGCGGATCGAGCAGATCGAGGGCCTGAGCATCGTCTACGACCAGCTCGGCTCGGCGCTCGCGGGAGGCGTCGAGCATTTCGGCTACGCCGACGGGTTCGCGCAGCCCTCGATCGAGGGCAGCGGCGTGCCCGGCCTGCCCGGGCAGGGTGCGGTCGTCGAGGGTGGCCGTTGGCGGCCGATCCGCCCGGGCGAGTTCATCCTCGGCTACCCGGACGAGGAGGGCGCGCTGCCGCCCGCGCCGCCGCCGGCGGAGCTGAGCACGAACGGCTCCTACCTGGTCTACCGCAAGCTCCACCAGGACACGGCCGCGTTCCGCAAGCAGCTCGCGCAGGCTGCCGAGGCGTACCCCGGCGGCGAGGAGCTGCTGGCGGCCAAGATCGTCGGGCGCTGGCGCGACGGCACCCCGCTCGCGCTCTCGCCGGAGCGTCCCGACCAGGCGATCGCGGTGGACGAACAGCGCAACAACGCGTTCGGCTACGGCGAGGATCCCGACGGGATGGCGTGTCCCCTGGGCGCGCACGTGCGGCGCGCGAACCCCCGCGACAGCATGCCCTTCGAAGGCAAGCTCGTGAACCGTCACCGCCTGATCCGTCGCGGCATCCCGTACGGCGAGCCGCTGCCGCCCGGCGCCGAGGACGACGGCCGCGATCGAGGCGTCATATTCATGTGCCTGCAGGCGAGCATCGCTCGGCAGTTCGAGTTCGTCCAGTCACAGTGGTTCAACGCCGGCAACCCCTTCGGGCTCGGCGCCGACCAGGATCTGATGCTCGGGCCCCAGGACGGCTCGCCGCCGGACACGCTCGCGGACCGCCCCGGCTCCGCGCCGAATGAGATGAAGATGACCGTTCCGGGCAGGCCGCCGTTCTTCTTCGGCCCCCTCTCCCGGGTCGTGAGCACGAGGGGGGGTGAGTACTTCTTCGTGCCGGGGATCAACGGCCTCGGGTACCTTGCCGCTGCCGCCGGCGGAGGCGTCGCATGAGCCGGTTCTCCCCCCGCGCAGCCGAGGCACATGGAGTAGATTTCGCGCAGCGAACCGCGGGCCAACGGGGGGCCGAGTTGCGCGACCGCGCATGCCACGTCGGATCTTGCCTCACCAGCTCGGCGTCTCGGGCACCGAGCCGGGGTAGGCGCGGGCTCTGGCGGCGTGCGCCTGCCCGCCCGGGGGGACGCTGAGATGCCAGCTGCGAGGAGCCGCGTGAGTGCGGAGCCGTCCTCGGCCAACGCTCACGAAGCCGTCGCCCCGAAGGTGTTCATCAACTACCGCCACGAGGACACCGAAGAAGCAGCCGTGCGTATTTACGAGCGGCTTGCGCCGGAGCTCGGCGCGGAGAACGTGTTCCTCGATCTGAAGACCCTGGAGGCCGGCACGAAGTGGCTCACGGAGATCGAAGCCCACGGCAAGCACGGCGGAGCGTTCATCGCCCTCATCGGTCAGGCATGGCTGGCCGCGTTGGAGAACCGCAAGCAGGTGGCTCCCGGAGACCCGCAGGACTACGTCGTGCTCGAGCTCGAACTGGCGCTGCACCGGTGGACCGGGAAGGTGATCCCCGTGCTCGTCGGGCGCACGACGATGCCTGCGGCGGTCAAGCTGCCGAAACCGATCCGTGCGCTGGCCGGCATCGAGGCGTTGCACCTGCGTCCCATGTCCTTCGCTCAGGACCTGGACCGGCTCGTCGGCGAGATCGGCGCGAGTCCGGGCGAGCCGGGCCGTTCCAGGGAGGAGACGACCAACGGGTCGCCCCCACCGCCGGATGTTGCAGCAGCGCGCGCCGGGAAGAAGCCCCGTCGCGAAGCGGCGCCCGTCCCCGCCGCCCACGAGGCGATCTCGACCACCGAGCCGGCGGTGGTCCCGGCTCCCGACCAGGCGCACTACGAGTGCGTCCTCGGCAGGATGGTCCGCGAGGGCTCGATCGTGCCGGTGCTGGGATCGGGTGTCCGCGGAGGGCTGCCCGACGCCGATCAGCTGGCGGCTCATCTCGTCGAGAAGTTCCAGCTCGAGCTCACCTCGCCGGATCTCGCCGAGGTCGCTCAGCGCGTCGCGGTGAGCGAAGGCGGGTCCTTTCTTGACAGAGCGATCTTGGAAGCCCTGACGCCCCGGCCCGAGCCCCACGACATGCACCGCTTCCTCGCGCGCTTCCCCGGCCGCCTGCGAGACGCGAGCCTCGAGGAGCGCTACCAGATGATCGTGACCACGAACTACGACGCTTCGCTCGAGCAGGCGTTCGACGACGCCGGCGAGGAATACGACCTCGCGGTCTTCCTGGCGACGGGAACCGATTCTGCGGGTACCGACAAGGGCAGGTTCCTGCACGTCCCCTGGCAGGAGGAGCCGCGCGTCATCAGCGAGCCCGCGCGGTATCGGGAATTCAAGATCGATCGCTTCGACGAACTGGAGCGAACACTGATCGTGAAGATCAACGGCGCCGCCGAAGGCGGCGAGGGCGATCTCAGGTGGGACGGGAACTACGTCCTCACGGAGGATCAGTACATCGACTACCTGGCCTCCGACCAGGTCGCGAGGCTCGTTCCGTATCAGATCCTCAACAAGCTGACCGGCAGCCACTGCCTGTTCCTCGGCTATCAGATGCGCGACTGGAGCCTGCGCGTGTTCTTGAAGCGCGCGTGGCAGGGACGGCAGCTCACCAACACCTCGTGGGCGGTGGAGCGTCGCGTCGACGCGTGGGAGCGCGACTGCTGGAAAGGACTGAACGTCGAGGTGCTGGCCGCCTCGCCCGACGATTACGCGAACGCGCTCGACGTGCTGCTCGCGAACTGGCACCCGACTCCGCCTTAGCGCATGGGCGACGGCGTCACGACCGCGTCAGCGACGTCGCCGGGAACGACGCCATACGTCGGCCTGAGCTATTACACAGAGGCCAAAGCCGAGTGGTTCTTCGGACGCAAGGACGATTCGCAGACGATCATCGGCAACCTGCGCGCGGCCCGTCTGACGGTTCTCTATGCCCGAAGCGGAGCCGGCAAGAGCTCGCTGCTGCGGGCCGGTGTCGCGCGCGAGCTGATCGAGCGAGCGCGGCGCCAGCTCGCCGTGCGCGGCTCGCCGGGCTACGTGCCGGTGGTGTTCAGCGCCTGGAAGGACGACCCTGTCGACGATCTGATCGAAGCGATCGAACGCGCGATCGAGCCGTTCCTGGTTTCGGGCGCGCGCTCGCGCCTGCCGCGAACGCTCAAAGCCGCGATAGCGGCCGCGGCGTCCGCCGTCGACGCCGAGCTGCTGATCATCCTGGATCAGTTCGAGGAATACCTGCTCTACCACGCGCGGGATACCGCCCACAGCCCGTTCACGGACGAGCTCGCCGCGTGCGTCACCGATCGTGAAACGCGCGCCAACTTCCTGATCGCGATCCGCGACGACGCGTACGCGAGCCTCGGCGAGCTGTTCGCGGGCAAGATCCCGAACGTCTACGGCAACTACCTCCAGCTCGAGAACCTCGATCGCGATGCCGCCCGCGAGGCGATTGTGGGGCCGATCGAGCACTTCAACGAGCTGCACCCGGACGAGCCGCCGATAGAGATCGAGCCGGCGCTGGTGGACACGGTGCTCACGGAAGTCACGACGGAGCAGCAGCCGGGGGGCGGCTCCGGACAGGCGGGGCATGACACCGGCAACGGAGCGCGAGCAGCTCGGGAGGAGATCGAGACGCCGTACCTCCAGCTCGTGATGACGCGGCTCTGGGCCCACGAATCCGAACACGGCTTGCGGGCCCTGCGCCTGGCTACCCTCGAGGAGCTCGGCGGCGCGCGGGAGATCATGCGCACGCATCTCGACGGGGAGCTCGACGCGCTCTCACAGCAGGACTACGCCACCGCGGTCGACCTCTTCCGCTACCTGGTGACCCCGTCGGGGACCAAGATCGCATTCGCGGCCTCCGACCTCGCCGAACTCGTCGAGAAGCCCTATGACCGCGTCGAGAAGCTGCTGGCCCACCTCGCCGGCGAAGACACGCGGATCATGCGCCACATCCCCCCGCCGGCCGGCAGGACCAGGCCGAGCGACCGCTACGAGCTCTACCACGACGTGCTCGCCCCGGCGATCGTCGACTGGCGACGCCGGGCGCTCGAGCAGCGAAAGCGCGCCGAGGAGAAGCGCGAACGCGAGCGTCTGGAGCGCGAGAAGCACGAGGCGGACGAACGCGCGAGGGCTGAAGCGAGACGAAGGCGCGCGTTCCAGCGGCTCGCGATCGGGACGATCGGCCTGCTGCTCGTCGCCGTCCTGCTCGGCGTCCTCGCGTGGCTCTCGCGAAAAAGCGCCGTCGCGAACCTCAAAGCGGCGCAGGCCAGCCAGCTCGTGGCGAGCTCCGAGCGCGCGCTGCCGAGCGACCCCGAGCTGAGCGCGCTTCTCGCGCTTCGCGGCCTGCACCTGAAGTACAGCGCCGAAGGCGAGGAAGCGCTGCGCGAAGCCCTCCCCGAGCTGCAGGAAGCCAGGCCCCCCATCAGGGCGAGCTCCTCGGTCAACAGCGCCGTCTTCAGCGCCGACGGGACCGACGTCCTGAGCGCGTACGAAGGCGGCACGGCCACGATCCGGAACGCCACGGGTGGCGCGGTCCTCAAGCAGCTGAACGGTCATGCGGGCGCCGTCGAGGACGCGGCGTTCAGCCGTGACGGGAGCAGGGTCCTGACCGCCTACAAAGGCGGGACGGCGATCGTCTGGGATCTCGCCAGCGGCCGTGAGCACGTCCTGCCGGTGCACGAAGGGCCCGTGTACACGGCCGCGTTCAGCCCCGACGGGGGCAAGGTGGTGACGGCCAGCAGAGGTGGCAACGCGGTCGTCTGGGACGTCGCGACCGGGAGGCCCCTGCAGGTGCTGCGGGGCAGGCGCGACGTCGCGGTGAACAGCGCCGTCTTCGGCCCCGACGGGACCGAGGTCCTGACCGCCGACGAAGACGGGACGGCGATCGTGTGGGACTGGATGACGGGCACGCAGCTGCGCGTGCTGAGCGCGCACGCCGGAAGTGTCGAATCTGCCGCGTTCAACCGGGCGGGAACGGAGATCGTGACCGCCGGCGAGGACGGCACGGCACGGATCTGGGACGCCGCGAGCGGCGCGCAGCGGGCGGCGCTGAGCGGCCCCGAAGGCGACGTTCTGGGGGCCGAGTTCAGTCCCGACGGCAACGAGGTCGTGACCGCCAACCAGGACCGGACGGCCAGAGTCTGGGATCTCGCCACCGGCAAGCAGATCATGCGGCTGGCAGGAAACGAAGGGCCGGTGCGGGACGCCTCGTTCAGCCCCGACGGCCGCGAGCTCGTCACCGCGGGTCAGGACGGTACGACCCGGATCTGGGACAGCTCACCGCGCGAGCAGCGCACGCTGCTGCGCGGCCACCAGGGCCAGATGCTGGGCGCCGCGTTCGATCCCGGCGGCACCAGGATCATCACGGCCAACCAGAACAGCACGGCGACGATCTGGGACTTGAGCAGCGGGGCGACGATCACGCTCCGCGGCCACCAAGGACCGGTCTACACCGCAACCTTCAGCCCGAACGGCAAGCTTGCTCTGACCGCGGGCCACGACGGGAGCGCCAGGATCTGGCATGTGGAAAACGGCGCGTCGGCGACCGTGCTGCCGGTCGGGGGACCGGTCGACAGCGCAGCCTTCAACGAGGCCGGAACCGAGGTGGTGACGGCGAGCCGCGGCGGCGACACAACGATCTGGCCGGCCGCCGGCGGCAGGCCGCTCCAGCTGCTGAAGGGAAGCTCGAGCGTTGAAGACGCGTCGTTCAGCCCGACTGGGAACGAAGTGGTGACGGCCAACGAAGACGGGACCGCAACGATCTGGGATCTCACGGACGGAAGACCCCGGGCGAGGCTGGCGGCCTCCACGGTCACGCTGCTGGCTGCTGCGTTCAGCCCCAACGGAAGGAAGGTCGTGACCGCGGGCAAAGACGGGGTGGCGCGGATCTGGAGCATGCCGGCGGGGAAGCTGCAGCTGACCCTGAGTCCGCTCGGAGGACCGATCTACAGCGCGGCCTTCAGCCCCGACGGCCGCACCGTCGCGACGGCCAGCGAGGACGGTGAGCTCCGCCTCTGGGACGCCGCGACCGGCAAGCAGCTGGCCGTCCTCAGCAGCCACGAAGGCGTCCTCTTCAGCGCCGGCTTCAACCGCAGCGGCAGCGAGATCGTCACGAGCAACCAGGACGGCAGCGCAGACGTCTGGTCGACGGAGCTCGCCGGCTCCCTGCCGACGGTGGAGCGCATCGCCGACGAGCGCATGACACGCACGCTCGACGCCCGGCAACGTAACGCCTACCCCGCCGGATAGTCTCAGCAGCGTGACTCCATGAAACGGCGTTTGACCCCAGCTCTTCTCGTTGGCGCCGCACTGGCTTTCGCGGCGCCGCAGGCGGCGGCTGGCGCGGAAGAACCGCTGTCGGGCTACTCGACGCCGACGCCGCCCCCACCGACGACGCAGCCCCCACCGACGACGCCGCCTCCGAAGACGACGCCGCCCCACGAACCGCCGCACCAGGAATCAACCTCGCCAGAAGAAGCACACAGGCCCGAAGCAGAAGAAGCGCACAGGCCCGAAGTCGGAGAACGGGAACCGGCGCCGGTCGCGAAGCCGCCGGCGCGGTCGGTCAAGCTCCCGTTCACGGGGTGGGACCTCCGCCTGCAGGGCGGCTTCGCGCTCCTGTTGATCGCGGCGGGGTCGGGGATCTTGGCCCTGCAGCGGCGACACAGGTGCGTGGACCGACCGCGGCCGAGCCGGTCATCCGGCGGGTGAGCCGGCGCGCCGCCAGGGCCCGGTGAGCCGGGCCGCACCGTGCGCCTCGTGACTGCCGCGGGCGCCTATGGAAAGCCTTTGAAGTGATGCTCGAGATCGACCGTCGCTCCCACCCGTGCGCCGAGCTTTTGCAGGTCGCCGATGCAGTCCACCGCGTCGAGTTTGCGAAGCTCCCGCTGGCGTGCGGGATCGGTGATGCCCGCGCGCGTCAGCGCCTTCGCCGAGAGATCGGCGTTGTAACGGAGATAGGTGAAGGCGCTCGCGCCGCCCACCCCGCCGAGGTCGACCCGATCGCCGAACTCGAGGTCGATGGCATCGCCCGCCCGTGTTCGCCCGAGAGAGCGGCAGATCAGGTCCTGTCCGACCGAGGCACCGTTCATGAACACCGACGGCAGGTTCTTGGCTTGGAACGCGACGTTGACGTTGCGAGCGAGCAGTCCCGGATGTGACGCCGCGGCGGAGCCCGTGCCAACGGACACGACCAGCAGCGCGTCCTCGCCGACCGGCCAGCCCAGGCCGTACTCGGGCAGGGTCGCCATCAGGAACATCAGCGCCGCCGGGTTGTTGAACGGCGTCACGCCGCCGTCCTGGAAGAGGAACGGGTTGCTTCCGACCTGCAGCGGCTGGGGCGGGAAGTAAACGGGAGCAGCGGTGCTGCCGCGGATCAGGGTCGTCAACGGCAGATCGAGGTTGCGGTCGGAGGGATCCTTGAGGTAGCGGTCGGCGCGGTTGTACTTGGCGCGCGTGCAGTTGCTCAGGGGCCAGACGGAGTCGGTGATCGAGTTGTGGAGGACGAGCAGCAGGAGCGTCCGGAGCTCGGGGTCGCCCATCGTGCGATCCGCGCCGAAGAAGTCGACCAGCTCCCGCGTCAGCGGCCCGTCGCGATACAGCGAACGCAGGCGCCGCGGCAGCAGACGCCGTTTGAAGATGCGTGCGCCCAGCGCCTGGTACTTGCGCCTCACCTCCGACACCGGCTTCCCGAAGGCCAGCGCAGCGGCGATGATCGCGCCGGTGCTCGTGCCCCCGATGTAGTCGAAGTAGTCAGCGAGCACGAGACCGGGTCCGTGGCGGTCGCGCAGGCGCGACTCGATCGCCGCGAGGATCTCGATGCTCAGCACGCCGCGGATCCCTCCCCCGTCGAGCGCCAGCAGCTTCTTCGGGCCTGCCGGCAGCTGGCGACGCTCGTAAGCGCGGGGGGTGGGGTCGATGACGGCGATGCGCTCGTCGGGGGCGCGAAAGCCGAGCCGAGCGACGAGGTCGTGCGTGCCGCCCTGCCCGTCGCCGCGCTGCCCGTTCCACACCACGATCGCGTGCGGCTGCGGATCGCGGCTCTGCGCGAGCTCGACGATCCTGGCATTGGCGCGTGCGAAGCGATCCCCGACCGGGGAATCCTCCAGGACCTCCGTCTCGGCCACCTCGCGCACGCGCCGGAAGCGATCCACCCAGTCGGCGCCGGGTGCAGCGACCGACCTCGTCTCGAACTGGTCGGGGGGCAGCGGCAACACGAGATGCACTGCCGCACCCAGCGCGAGCGCCTCCTCCGCGGCGATCAGATCGGCTCCGCTGGCGCCCGATGTGACGAGCGTCGTCGGGGGCCCTACGTGCCAGCGTTCGAGGGCGGCGCGAGTTTCCGCCGTCACTCTCGGCACCTCGGTTGCGGGGAACCGCGGCCGGTCGCGATCCGCAGCGTCGAGCCTGTGCCCTCCTGCGATGACGGCTACCGGTGGGTCCGTCAAGGTGTGAGGTGGTGCATCGCCCGCCCCTGACTACTCGATCAGCCCGATTGCTCGCGCGCCTGCGACCAGTTTCTCGCCGGCGAGTTGCCGGCTCGCCTCGGAGTCCCCGTAGCGCACGCAGCGTTCCGGTCTGACGTCGAACGGAAGCTCGCGGTCCTCGTGCACGAGGAGCAGGGTCGGGGCTCGGCTGGCGTGGGCGTAACCGACCTCGTAGAACACGTTCTCGTTGGGTGGCGAGATCTCCGCGACGACCAGGTCGGCGTCCCTGATCACGCGCCTTATGTCCTCGAGGATCCCCTCGGGCGCTGCGCGTTCATCGAGGCGCTCGACAAACAGACCGGCCCTGGTCAGGGGCCTGTACATGACATCGCCGTAGATCTGCTCGTAGGCGTTGAACTGCATCACGGCAACTGCGTATGGACGCTCCCTCGTGATCGTGAAGTCACTGAAGGTGATTGCCTCGGGGCCCCATGCGAACAGGCCGACAGCGGCGTTTCCGACGGTGCGCGGCAGCTCGCAGCTCATGACCGGCACTCCGTCGACCAGCAGGTTCAGCTTTCGCCCGTGGATGTCGACCCGCAGCCCGAGCTCGACCGGCGCGGCCTCCTCCGCGTCCTCGCGCTTCCCGCTGACGAAGACGGGTCGCAGGATGCCGGGCGTGGGTATCCATTCGTCGAGGACGTACTGGGCTCCGTAGCCTCCGAGCCCCGCGCACAGGTAACCGCCGTCGTCGGGCTGGTAGCCGAACACGATCCTCGCCTGCGAGTCGGGAAGCCCCTCCTCGAAGCGCACTCGAACCGAGATCGAACCGCGGACGAGCGTCCGTTCGAGCGGCGCGAGGCTGATGCTCGCGGGGCCTCGGCCGGCCCCCAGGTGGCGTGCACACGCCTGCGGCGCGGTCGGCCAGCCGGGGTCGATCGTCAGCTGGGCCACGAGCCCGCTCGCAACCGAGAATGCGGCCGCGCGGGCCGATTCCTATCACCGTGAGTATTCAGCTCAGCCCCTGCCATCGCGCTCCTCGAGCCTACGGCTGCGGAGCGATTCTACAGAGCAGGGGCGCTCGCCTTCCGCCCCCGCTCGGTTTGATCCCCGTGAACGATCTTCATTCACGGAATCCGTGTCCCGAAACGAGTCCCGGACTGTGCGGATCGATCCCTTCCGGGACCGAAACCTCGAACGCGATGCCGCTCCCAGGCGAGGCCGGCCGCCGGTGATGCCTCTCGTAACGAAGGGTCGGGGGGTCGAGTCCCCCCGTCGGCTCTCAAACCGTCCTGCAAACGGCGGTTTTCTTGCTAGTGGAGGATTAGCCCGGCGACCGAGATCGGTCCGGCCCGAAACAGAGCATTCCGGGCTAAAGGTTGTCTTCATCGGCCCGATACATGGGGGCGGCTCGACCTCGGAGCCGCATTGGAAAATGGCACCCCCGTCGCGAGGCGGGCTCGCAAAGCCAGGGATCTCTCGCAGACCGCCCAGCTGCCCCTCTGTATACGGATAAGCAAGCAAAGGAGCAGAAATGCGGCGGCTACTCTCGTCCCGGCGCAAGCGACTCGGAATCGGAGCTGTGGTAGTGATGATCGCACTGACGGGGAGCGCGATCGCCTACTGGACGAGCTCTGGTGAAGGCACCGGCAGCGTAAAAGCGAACAGCTCGACAGCTTCGTTCGAAGTGAGCAGCGTGCTCGCTGAAGGCCTCTACCCGGGCGGGAGCGTCGCAGCAACCGTCAAGGTCAAGAACCTCGAAGCGACCGCCAGCGAGTACCTGACGAAACTCGAAGCGGAAGTCGAAAAAACGTCGGCGGCGGAATGCAAAAAAGAATGGTTCGAAGTGACCCCTGCCTCGCAGGAACCGAAAGTGACGATCGCGCACGGCGAAACGAAGGAATACACGGTCACGCTGAAAATGAAAGAAGAAGCGGCCGTGAACCAGAACGCATGCAAGGGTGCGTCGGTGACGCTCAAATACAAAGCGTCCTGATCGCAAGAAGCGCCCTTCCCCCGGATCGGCCTCGACGCCATGTCCGGATACGACATCGCGATGCGGACGGCCGCCGCCCTGGCGGCGGCCGTCGCGCTCGCCATGTGGGCGGCCCCGGCGACCGCGTACTGGCCGGCGAAAGGGGAAGCAACAGGCTCGGTCGCGCTGGCGACCCTGTCGGCGCCTGCCATAACGAGCGCAACAGCGGGGGGCGAAACGGTCGCCCTGGCTTGGTCGGCCGTGACTCCCCCCGGCTCAGGAACCGTGACCTATTACGTCACGCGCGACGGCGGCGCGCCGAGCGCCGCCTGCCCGGGGTCTATTGCACCGACGAGCGTGACGAGCTGCACCGACACCGGCGCGTCGGTCGGCTCGCATGAATACACCGTCACCGCCGTGTGGCGGAACTGGAAATCGACGAGCGCGGCAAAAAGCGTCACTGTCGTCTCCGGTCCCGCCACGCAGCTGGCCCTCGAAGCGGCGAGCACCCACCCTGCGGCGGGCGAAACCGACAACCTGACGATCACCGCCAAGGACGCGATGGGCCGTACCGTGACCAGCTACACCGGTGCCCACACGCTGATCTTCGAAGGCGCGAGCGCGGCGCCGAGCGGGGCGAAACCTGTCGTGGTCGACGCCAAAGGGACCGAAAAGGCGCTTGGCGAAAGCACCGAAATCACGTTCACCGAAGGCAGGGCGAGCGTCGCGACCGCGAAGAACGGGGCTCTCAAGCTCTACAGGGCAGGGGAAGCGAAAGTCGTGGTCAAGGAAGGCACGCTCAGCAACGGCACGGGCCTCCCGGTCACCGTCTCTGCAGGGGCGTTCAAGTCGTTTTCCGTCAGCGCCACGCCGGCCGAACCCGAAGCGGGTGCCTCCACTTCGCTCAAGCTGATCGCATGGGATGAATGGCACAACGTGATCACCAGCTACGCTCGCACCGCCAAGCTCCACTACGAAGGCGCCGAAACGTCGGCCAGCGGTAAAGGCCCGGAATACTCGGCCACGACCGAACCCACGTTCACCTCGGGGGAAGTCACCGTCGCGGGCTTCAGGCTCTACAAGGCTGGAAGCACGACGGTCAAGGTCAAGGAAGAAGGCACCACCCACGAAGGCTCCGTGACCGCGAACGTGAAGCCCGCTGCGGCGGCGAGATTCGGCTGGACCTTGCCGGCCGTGAGCGCGGGCACGCTCAGCTCGCCGTGCCTGTTCGCGTGCGAAGACACGGCGCTCGGAAACTCGCACACCTTCAAAGCAGCCGTCAGCGTGACGGATGAATACGGCAACATCGAGACGACGCTTGGAACCGGTCACGTCGTCGCCCTCGCCGCCTCGGCTGGCACGCTGAGCGTCGCGGAACTTGCGATCGCGAGCGCCGGAAACGCGACCTCGGCGGCGACTTTCACGTTCACCTCGCAAAGCTTCGGCTCGGGCACTGACACGATCAAAGCGAGCACCAAGAGCGGGACCACCTACACAGAAGCGACAGCTACGCTGAAATACTGACGCGGCTCGCACGCGGATCGACCCTCGACCACGAGCGAGGTCCTTAGGAGAGCGCCGTCACCGGTCCGCGGAGCTCCGCTCTCACCACGGTGTGCGGAGCGCACTGCGCACGCTCGGCTGCGGTCAGGCCCGCGGATCGGGTTCGGAGACGATCAGGCGGAGCGCTCCCGGGAACGCGTCGAGTTCGCGCAGGTGCCCGTAGCGCTCGTCCCACTCCCCTGAGCGAAGTGAGTGGCGCAAGCGCTCGACGATCCGCTGCTCGACGCCGTCCGCCAGCAGCTGCCATACCGACTGACTCGCCCGGATCTCGTCTTCCAGCAGCGCCTCCGGCCGGTTCCAGAAGGCTTCGAAGAAACCGTCGGCGCAGTCGGCGGGGGTGGAGATCGTCTCGATTCGCGTTCGGCCCCCCAAGGCCGCGGCGACGGCCTCCGGCGTGCCGTACCGCGGCGACTCGACCGCGACCGCCTCGTGGAAGAGTTCGAGCTGCCATTCGGGCAGGTGGCACAGGTCGAACGTGAAGACGACGACGGGCCCGCGGGCGACGCGACGCAGCTCCGCGAGGCCCTGCTCACGCGGCTCCCAGTGGTGGATCGTCACGGACGCCATCGCGGCGTCGACCGAGTTGGTGTCGAGCGGGAGGCTCTCGGCACGCGCCGCGATGCACGGGGCAGAGCCCGGCGGCCGGTTTCGGCGCATCGTCGAGCTCGGCTCGACCGCGAGCACCCAGCGGTCGGTGGGCTCGTAGGAGCCGGCGCCGGCGCCGACGTTCACGACGGTGCGCGCGTCGCCGAGCGCCGCATGGATGCGAGCGGCGATCCGCGGATCAGCGCGGCGATGCTTGACGTAGCCGACCCCATGCGCCTCGTAGTCGACTCGCGGCGAGGGCAGTCCTGCCATCCGCACCATCTTCCCAGCCGGGCGCCGGCGAGCACGGAGCACCCACTCGAGGCCTTCGCTCCCGTCGCGGGCCCGATCGCCTCACAACGCGCCCCAGCCTGGGCCGCGCGCTCGCCTCGACAGGCGCACTCTTCGCCCCTCAGTCGGCCCCGACGTCCAGGCTGATCCGGATGCGTGCGATGCGGCCACCGGCGGTGAAGTCGAACGCTGCGTGCGCCGGGAACGTGAGCTGCGCCTCGCTCGCTCGTCCCGTTGCGTGCACTCTCGCGGCCACGATCACCCGCTGCTCGGCTGCGCGAATATCGCCGAGACCGATCATCCACTCGGCAAACTGCTCGTCGAGATCGCGCATCCAGCGTTCCATCCCGTCGTAGCCGCGGTATGGCTCGCCGGCGAGCGAGGAGAACGGTGACTCGAGCTCGACCGCTGGGTCGAGGTAGTCCCCGATCGCCCCGGTGTCGCGATCCCCGCGGTTCCAACGCTCGATCAGCTCCTGCACCACCTCGAGATGTCCTTGGCCCACGCTCGGCAGTATCCCCGTACGAAGCTCTCGTGCTGCGGTCGATCACGACGAGCCGGGTCCAAGAAGCGTCGGTCTAGAGCGCCGGCCCCTCCCGGATCGCGGTCTGTGAGCCCACTCGGGGGCGTCCACGTGCGAAGCTCTGCGCGTGGGAGAGGTTCGTGTGCGCGACGCGGTTTCGAGCGATCTTGACGCACTGATCGGGCTTTACGAGCAGCTCAGTGGAGAACTCGCCGAACCGGCGCCCGACCCGCCGCCGGACCCACGCGAAGTCCTCGAGCAGATCACGGCCGAGCCGGGCCGCCGGCTTCTCGTCGCCGAGCTCGAAGGAGAGGTGGTCGGCACGGTGGACGTTCTGATCGCCCCGAACCTCACCCACCACGCGCAGCCGTGGGCGCTCGTCGAGAACGTGGTGGTCGCCGAGCGCGCGCGTCGGCGTGGAGCCGGCAGCGCGTTGATGCGGCGCGCGATCGAGCTCGCCCGCGAGGCCGGCTGCTACAAGGTCAACCTGATCTCCGGCAACGAGCGCACCGGAGCGCACGAGTTCTATCGCGACCTCGGATTCGAGGCCATCGGTCAGGGCTTCAAGGCTTACCTGTTCGAGCGCCGGTAGCGGGCGCTCTAAAGAAGGGTGAAGGGGTCATCACCCTCGAGCGCGAGCAGGTACCAGGCAGTCGCCCCGGTGTGCAGTGAGGGGAAGTAATGTTCACCTTCGCAGTTGCTGAGCTTCTTCGAGGCGGCGATCACGCCGAGTCCATCTCCGTTCGCGCCGTCCTCTTGGGCATGGGCGACGTCTTCGAGGTAGGTCCGCGCACGTTCCGGGTCGCCCGGGCTGCCGCGCAGCTCCAGGGCGTCCGCCAGATGGGCCGTCCCCTCGAACCACACCGCCTTGCGGCTGCCGGCGCAGAAGCTGACGCCGCTGAATCCGCGGCGGCTGACCGAGAGATGTTCCACGTCCCAGTCCACGGAGCCGGCATAGGCGGCGTCGTGCAGCGCGAGGTAGGACCAGCTATTGACATCCTCAGCGAGCACCACCTCGTTCGGCGTCACCCCGTCTTCACCGCTACCAACCCAGAACATCCCCTGGCTGGGGTTCCACATCGATTCGACGAACCCACGTGCCCACTGTGCGTCGGCGCTCCAAGCGCTTTCCCCGGTCGTCTGGGCGAGCAGGGTGAAGAACGCGTACAGGTCGATGTTGTGCTCAGTGGACTTCCACTCGATCCGTCGTCCCGCGGCGCTCTCCCCACCCGTGTAGCCGCCGGCGCCGCGGGTGTCGTAAGCGTTGGTCTCGATCCATTCGCCGAGCGCCCGCGCGCCTGATAGGTAGGTGCTCCTCCCCGTCCGCGCGTAGAGCTGCACGAGGGCCTGGCCGACCCAGGCCATGTTCCCGACGTCGCTCGTCGCTTCCGTCGCCTGCGCGTCTTCCGGGCTGCTCAACGGCGTCGGCGGGTAGGCCGCGCGGATTCGCCCGTCACGCCGAGGGTCCTCGGCCTGGACGTAGAGCAGCGAGTTGCCCAGCACTTCGGCACGGGCCAGGTCTTCCGGTTCCCCACGCCCAAGCAGCGCGTCGATGACCAGCGCGTCGTCGTAGGTGACAGAGTCGGTGTAGTGGCGGCGTTCGAGCGGGCCGCGCTGAAAGCTCTGCACTAGACGCAACTGCGAGCCCGTCGCGTAGCGGTCCATCATCGCGTACAGGAACCGGTAGGCATCTTCGAGGCTCGACGTTCCCGGCGTCGCAGCCCGGGACTGCGCTCCGGCGCCTCCGCGAAACGCGGTGGGACGACCCCGGGCGGCCGTGCTCGAGGCCGCCACGGATGCGAGCGCCAGCAGGACGACGAGCACGATGCGGACGCGTTTCACGCTGCCGTCATACCAGAGCACCGCGTCGCCCATGCTCGCCGGCGCCGGCGCCGGCGGTCGCGCAGCGCCGTCAGACGGGCAGCGCTCCGATCGTCGCGAGCCGCGTCTCGGCGATCTGTCCGTCGATGACCCGATAGAGGCTGAGGCCGTGGAAGTCCTTCCCGTTGGGGAGATGGCCCGTCCAGGCGACGGTGACCGTGTCATCGCGGGCGATCAGCGCGTCGAGGTCGTATGTCGGCACCCCTCCGACCATCTCGAGCGCGTGTTCGTAATCCGAGCGCGCGCCCTCCGGTCCCCGGCCGGGCGGAGTATGGCCATAGTCGGTGTAGTCGGGCGAGACCAGCTCCTCGAAACGCTCCGGGTGGCCGGTGGAGTAGGCGTCGAAGAACGCCCGGACAGTGTCCTCTGGGGTCATCTCGTTCCTTTGCGCGTCGTTCACATGGTCTTGATCAGGCCGCCGTCGATCACGAAGTTCGCGCCCGTCACGTTGGCGGTCAGGGGGGAGGCGAGCAGGGTGACGAGCGTCGCCACTTCCTCCGGCGTCGTGAAGCGGCCGGTGGCCATGCTCGCGCTCGCCTGCTGACGAACCGCATCTGCGCTCGAGCCGGTGGCTTGGCCCACCGTTGCGGCGACCCCTTGCTCTCCCAGCCACAGGTCGGTGGCGACCGGGCCCGGCGAGACGCTGTTGATCCGGATCCCTTTTGGTCCGAGCTCTTGGGAGAGCGCCTTGGCGAGGTTGAGCAGCGCCGCCTTGGCGATGCCGTAGTCGATCACCAGGCCGTCGGGGTGGAAGAAGGCGTTGACGGACGCGACATCGACGATCGCGCCTTCTCCCTGGTCGAGCATCTGGGTGAGTGCCGCGCGCGTCGCTCGCAGGGCCGAGAAGAAGTTCAGCTGCAGCGAGCGCTCGAAGTCCTCGTCGCCGATGCTCAAGAAGCCGTCCAGGCGCAGATGCACCGCGCCGACGTTGTTGACGAGAATGTCGAGCCTGCCCTGCCGCGCGACGGCCTCGCCGATGAGCCGCTCCGGACCGTCCGGCTCCGCCAGATCGACCGCGATCGGGTCGACTCGCTCGAGTCCGGCAAGGCTCTCGACCGTCCGGGCGCCGGCCACCACCTGCACGCCCTCCGCGGCGAGTGAGCGGACCGCAGCAAGGCCGATGCCCTTGCTGGCCCCGGTGACGACCGCGACCTTCCCGTCCAGTTCGAGGTCCATCGCCGCGAAGCCTACGCCGGTGCGCAGGCTGCGGGCGGCCGCCGACGCGCGGCCGGGCTCCAGGCGCGACGATCGCGCGTTTACGTCGCGAGCCCAACCGCCTTGAACGCTTCGGCTCGGGTCTGGTAGAGCCGCAGTCGCGCGATGCTGCCGTCGCGCAGCGTGAAGACACCGGCCCCGAGCGCTTCCGTCTGCAATCCGCTCGCGCGGCCACGGCCGCGCATGTAGGCGACGAGAACGACCGCATCCGGAGGGACATCGACGAGCTCGCTCGTGTCGAAGGTCGCGTCGACGAGGCTCTCCCAGCGGCCCTCCATCCATTTTCCCCAGGCGTCGCGGCCGTGGAAGAGGCCGCCGTCCGGCGCCTGGGAGTCCGACCAGTCAAGGACCGCGTCGGGCGCGACCCGCCCGAGAGCTCCGGCGAGGTTCTTCTCGTTGACCTCGGCCAGGAACTGCCGCACGATCTCCAGGTTCTCGACTGCCATCGGCCCGAGTATCTCTGAGGTCGGCCAGCGCCTGGCAGCGGCACTCAGCACACAAGTCCCCGTGCGTGTCAGCACTCTGACCACCGCGTCCAGCCCCCGTAACGCTAGCCCGCACCAGCGCCGATGTTCGCCGCATGGAGCTCTCGTCGGCGCCAGATGTCGCTGTACGCAGGCCTTTCGAGAGCTTCGCCAGCGACGTCGGCGGGCCCGTCAAGAGCAGGATTCTCGCCGGCCTGTTCGCCTCCGGGGCGACGCTTGCGTTGCTCACAGTGCTGTTGCCGCATGCGAAGGGCGCCAGCGAGCTCGGCTTGGTGACGACGATCGTCATCGCCTACCTGGTGGCCGGGCTTCTTTACCTGCGCGCCGCGAAGCTCCGGCCGAGGGCGCTCCAGCTCGCACTCGCGTGGGGGACCGTGCTCGTCACGTCGGTCGCCTACTTCTCCGGCCAGGACCTCAGCCCGCTCGTGTTCTTCTACCTGTGGGTCTTCCTGTACAGCGCGTACTTCTTCACCGTCGCCGAGATGACCCTGCAGATCGTGTTCGTCGGCGTGCTCTACCTCGCGCTCCTGCTCGCCGGGCACCCGCCCGGCGGTGCCCCCGCGTGGTGGCTGGTCGGCGTCGGCACGCTCACTGTCGCCGCGTTGCTCGTGCGCCAGATGCGCGAGCGGCTGCAGGCGCTGATCGCAAGCCTGTACGAGGCGGCGCGTACCGACCCGCTGACCGAGCTCACGAACCGCCGCGGCTTCCGCGAACGCCTCGATCTCGAGCTCGAGCGCGCCCGGCGCGGGGAGACGAGGCTTGCTGTGTTGCTCGGGGACCTCGATCACTTCAAGGAGGTCAACGACCGTTGCGGGCACCAGGTGGGCGATGTGGCGCTCCGCCGCGCCGGTCAGGTCCTCGAGATGGGCAAGCGCGCGATCGACGGGCTCGCCCGCGTCGGCGGGGAGGAGTTCGCGCTCGTCCTGCCCGACACCGACGCCCACGAGGCGTTCGTGCTCGCTGAGCGGGTCCGCTGCCTCGTCGGCGAGGAGTTCGCCGCCGACAGCGTCTCGCTCACGATCAGCTTCGGCGTCGCGACCTTCCCCGAGCACGGCGGCACCGCTTCCGCGCTGCTGCAGACGGCGGACGAGGCGCTCTACGCCGCCAAGCGCGGCGGGCGCAACATGACGGTGATCCACAGCGAGGCGCTGCGCGAGCTCAAAGAGCAGCCGGCCGAGGAGCGAGACATCGCCGCCGAACGCTTTCTCGCCGTCGTGCTGGACCTGGCCGAGGCCGTCGACCTGCGTTTCAGCGGCAGCGCCCGCCACTCGGAGACGGTCGGTCGCTATGCCGAGCTGATCGCCGGCGAGCTGGGCCTTTCCGAGGGGCACGCAGCGCGCGTGAGGCTCGCCGGGATGCTGCACGACATCGGCAAGGTGGGCGTGCCGGACGAGATCCTCAACAAGCCGGGCAGCCTCACGGGCGCGGAGCTTGCGGTGATCCGGACCCATCCCGCGCTCGGCGCCCAGATCCTCGAGCACTCGAGCCTCGCCGACGTCCGCGCGTGGGTCGCCGCTCACCACGAGCGCCCGGACGGCGAGGGCTACCCCCGCGGCCTCTCCGGCGAGGAGATCCCGATCGAGGCGCAGATCGTGGCCGTCGCCGACGCCTACGAGGCGATGACGAGCAACCGCAGCTACCGGGCTGCGCTCAAGCACACCGAAGCACGCCGCGAGCTGGCGCGATCCGCGGGGACTCAGTTCGACAAGACCGTCGTCGGCGCGTTCATGACGCTGCTCGAGAAGGAGAGCCGGCGCGCCGAGGAGGCGATCGCAGCCGTCTGAGCTCCCACCGCCCTCCGGCGGCGGCGCGTCTCGATCGCCGGCGTATCATCCGATCCGTTGCACGTCGCTCGGCGTTCGAGCGCCTAGCGTCCTTGCCACCCCGTATCTCGAGAAGGAGAGGAGCAAGGACTGATGAGCGACGTTTCGGCCGGGGAGGACCTGCTCGGCCCTGTTGACATGGTCGTCATCGGCTATCCGCCGGAGGCGCCGAAAACGGGTGAGGCGCTGCCTCTCTTCGTTGACCTCGTGGACCGCGGCATCATCAACGTCCTCGACGTCAGAGGGCTGCGCAAGAACGACGACGCGACGTTCGACGCCTTCGACGTCAGCAACGTCGACGGGATTCCCGATCTGGCGATGATGGAAGGCGCAGAGACGGGCCTGATCGGCGATGAGGACATCCGTACAGTCGTCGAGGAGATGGAGTCCGGCACAGCTGCGCTGATGATCGTGTTCGAGAACCGCTGGGCCGCTCCGTTCGTAAATGCCGTGTACCGCAACGGCGGCCGGCTGATCGCGTACGAGCGCATCGGGGCCCAGGATCTGCTGGAAGCCTTCGAGGCGCTGGAAAGCTGAACAGAGAGGAGATCGATAGAGATGCCGTTGCTCAGAGGCATGGCCAGGACGGCCGTGATCGCAGGTACCGCCACCCACGTGTCGAACAACGTCAGCCGCCGCCAGGGCGAAAAGTGGCAGCGCAAGGAAGCCGCCGAATACGCACAGCAGCAGCCCGAACAGAACGCGCCGCCGGCGCAGGCGGCCGCCCCTGAAGCCGACCCGATCCAGCGCTTGCGCGAGCTCGGCGAACTGCGCGACCAGGGGATCCTGACCCAGCAGGAGTTCGAAGCCCAGAAGGCCAAGTTGCTCGCCTGAGATCCGGGGGCGCCGGCGCGCCACGCGCCGGCGCGTCCCAGGCAGCGACCGGCTAGTCGCCGTCGATCTCGGCCGGCACGGTCACGTACTCGGGGTGCGAGCCGAGCGGCGGCGTGCTGTCGGGGGCGACTCCGACCTCAGGCTGTATGTCCGGGCGAGCGAGCGCCAGGTAGGAGACCAGCAGGAAGACCGACACCGCGAAAGCGATCGCGGTCGGTCCATCGCCGACGCCGAGGCCTGTGTTCGCGACCGGCTTGCTGAACCAGTCGGCGTACGACGCTCCGAGCGGACGCGTCACCACGTAGGACATCCAGAAGGCAGCGATGCTGTTCAGGCCGAACCCCCTCCAGGCCAGGGCCGGGATGAAGATGATCACCGAGAAGACGATGCCCGACGCCAGATACCCCCACCCGAACGTCACCGCCGTCAGGTCGCCGAGTGCAGTGCCCAGTGCGAACGTCGCGAAGACCGTCGCCCAGTAGAACCCCTCGCGCCGCTGGGTGGTGATGCTGTGGATCGAGAGCGTGCCCTCGCTGCGCTGCCACCCCCAGAACACGGCCGCCAGGACGACGGCCCAGAGAATCGTCGTCCCCGCGTAGGGGATGTGCACGTCGAGGTGCAGGAAGTCGGCGACGCCCGTGCCGGTAGTCGCGATCGCGTAGGCGAGATACCAGTAGGCGAAGGCTTTGTAGCGCCGCGTCGAGAACTGCCAGGCCAGGCCCACGAGGATCAGCGCGATCTCGACGCTGCCCGCTCCGAAGTTCCCGTAGGTCTTCAGGTAGTCGGATGTCGCCTCCCCGCCGGCCGTGGTCAGGATCTTCACGACCCAGAACAGGAGGATGACTTCGGGAACCTTCGAAGCCACCGGGGACGGGAAGTACTTCCCGAGCACAGGTACCTCGTCCTGTGCCCGCGCCGAGGCGGCGCCGGGACGGAGTCGAGATCGATGCGGTTGGCTTGCAGGGCTCATCAAGGGGGGGCTCCCAGCGATTGCGGCGCGCGACAACCTAGCCCAGTCCCGGTCGCGCCGTCGCACCTCGACCCCGCGTCCCGATTGGCCCTTCGCTTTGGGAAAGTCCTGCAAAAAGGCGCTTTTCGCGGCGCAACGGGCGCCGCCGCGCCGGTCGATCCCGGGACATTTCTGAGTGAACTCTCAGACACCGGGGGTCTACCGGGACCGCCGATGGGATCCCGAGCGCGATTCCCGCTGCCCGAAGGCAGGTGTCCGAGAACCGACACCGGCGCCGAGAGAGCAAGGAGTAGCCTCGCGTTCGCGACCGAGCGGTCACACGAGCGACACACAGGAGGGGACACATGAAACGGGGACTGATGAGCGCGGCGCTGCTCGCCGCGTTCGCGCTGTTGGGCATCGGCACGGCGGACTCCCTCGCGGCGCCGCCCGATCTGACGAGCATTCCGTACACGGCCACCTACACCGACGAATTGTATGGCCCGGTCACCTGTGTGGGAGAACATCAGACCTCTAGCCGGTTCCCGGGAACCGAAACGACGGGCGGCCGCGATGTGTGGCGGTGCACCAGCACGACGGGGGCTCCGCTCACCAACGCGGTTCCGCGTCAGACGGTGAGAAAAAACGTCGGCTCTGACTACTTCTTTTTCGTCAAGGGCATCGAAGTGATTGGAACCGCGAAGGAGCACATCAGCGCCAACGGGCGCTACTACCGCGCCGTTGCCTACTACCCGTGGCCGTAGCCGGGACCGGACCAACTTCGATGTCGCGCCGCGTCGTGGTGGGGTGAAGCGGCCCGCGTCACCCTGCACGAGATCTTGCGCCGTGCGAGGAGGATTGCACCCCTTGGCGTCGACGCGACTCGGCGTACAACTCGCTGAGTGCGTGTTCGTGCGTCTGTAGCCCTCGCGATCGCAGTCCTCGCCGGGACGTTGCTCGCCGTCCCCTCGCCGGCGTCGGCGTTCAACCACGTGGTCGCCCCGGGCGAGTCGCTCTCCTCGGTCGCCGCGACCGACGGGGTCACGGTCGAAGAACTCGCGGCCGCGAACGGTCTGTCCGGCGAAGCCCAGCTGGTCGCGGGGAGCGACCTGACGATCCCGGCGCAGGGCTCGGAAGCGGGCGAACCCGGCGGGGAAGCGACAGGCGCGGGCGAACCCGGCGGGGAAGCGACAGGTGCGGGCGAACCCGGTTCGGACGCACCGCCCACGGAAGCAGCCCAGTCGAGCCCCAGTGCAGGGGGCGGCTACCTCGTAGAGCCGGGCGACACGCTGTCCTCGATCGCGGCTCGCGACGGCACCACGGTCGAAGCGCTCGCGTCGGCAAACGGACTCGACCCTGCGGGGACGCTCCTGTCCGGCACGGTTCTCGACCTTCCGGGAGGCTCGCCGGAAGCGGTCGGGACGCCCGCCGGCGCCGAAGCGCCGCCCTACCCCACCGAAGAAACCGTCTCTCCCTCAGAAGTCGGATCGATCGCCGAAGAACACGGCATCTCGCCGTCGCTGGCGGAGGCCGTCGCCGAACAGGAGAGCGGCTTCAACAACGGCCTCACCTCGAGCACCGATGCGCGTGGGGTGATGCAGATCGAGCCGGAAACGTGGAGCTACATCAGCCGCGATCTGGCAGGACCGCCACCGCTGCAGGCGGCGTCGGCGTCATCGAACGTCCGCGGCGGCGTGCTGCTGCTGCAGCAGCTCCTGAACGAAACCGGAGGCGATCCCGTCGGCGCCGTCGCGGGCTACTTCCAGGGCCTCGAATCGGTGCGCCGGCATGGCGAGTACCCGGAAACGGAAGCGTACGTGGACAGCGTGCTCGCGCTCCAGCGCCGGTTCGCCGGCGAATAGCGCAGTCTCCCCGCTGCCCGGCCGGCCCCTATGGCAGAGGCCAGCCGACCGAGCGATGCGTCACTGAGGCGTGAGCGTGAACGTCCATTCTGTGTTCTTGCCGTTTTCCCTCAGCGTGCCGGCTATGACGCCGTGTCCGACTTTGTTACCCACCAGTTCATCCGGTCCGGTCGTTTCGTGAAACACGACGCTCTTGCCGGACGTGGTGTAAGTGCCCGCTGCTTCTGAACCGAATTTCCACGTGTGCGTCTTCCGGAATACTTCAAAGGGTTCATTTTCGAAGCACTCCGATTCCGGCCCGTTTGTCACGCAGTAGGTGTAGTCCTTCGGCTTCGGGGCTTTCTTGGCCGCTTGCGCAGACCCGGCGCCAAGCGTCAAGCCTGCAAGTGCGCATGCTGTCAACGCAGCCACAACGCGTCGAGTTCCCATCATCCACCCTCCGTCCTTGAATCATCATGAGAGCGACCGCGTGCGAGCGTCCGCGCGCGGTTGGCCCTCCCGCCTCGAGCATACCCGTCCATCGCACGCGTAGAACGAGCTCGGTCAGCGTTACGACACAGGCAAGCTCGCCGCTACGATGCCGCGACCGGCATGCACCGGCAAGCTGTTGCTCGAGACAGCCCGCCGCGTGGGTGCAGGCCGCAAGGTCGTCGATCACTGCCCACGTCGTCCATCCGCTGATCGTCACGAGCTCGATGGCAAGGAACCGGGATCGACGCAGCGCGGCCAGTGCGCAGGATCACAGACACGAGCGCTCCTCTGCGAGACAGTCCGCTGCGAGACGAAGATCGAAAAGGGGGATGGCACGATGAGAAGCGAACTCGCATACATCGCGACCAGGGCGCACATCGAGGACCTCCACCGACGCGCGGCGGCAGAGCGGCTCGCGGCCGATGCGCGTCAGGGCCGGGGCCCGGTGCTCGCGGGCATTGTTCGCAGGCGCTTCGCGGGGGCGCTCAGCGGCGTGCGTAGGGCGTTGCACTTGCGGCCCTCGTCCGGGCTTCAGCCCGCAGCGCGGCGCTAGGCTCGCGGAGGACCGAGCCACACGGCGCGCCGCTGGCTCGGTCCTGTTGCCGACTGCGCCAAGCACGCGCAGTGCTCGGCTCGCCGAGCCCCCACCTGTTACCAGCCTGGTCCGCGGGCTTGACCGTTCTCTAAGGATTCGTTTACGGTTGCTCGAGCGGAGGGGTCTGGGAGGGAGATCCGCGGATCTTCAATCTGGGAAGGGGAATGAGGATGAGAGTCTGGATGCATGGAAGCGGCCGTGGGGCACGCGCCCGCCGCCGTAGGACGTTGGTCGGGGGGACCCTCGCGATCGCGCTCGCCGCGCTGTCGTGGGCGGCCGCGGCGTTCGCGAGCGGGAGCCCGCCGACGACAGCGACTCTGGCCGCGACCGAAGTCGCCCGTACGAGCGCGGTGCTCCAGGGCACCGTCAACCCGAACGGCACGCAGGTGACCGAATGCGTCTTCAAATACGGGACGACGCCCGCGCTCGAAAAAAGCGCCCCGTGCTCCTACTCGCCTGGCCACGGCGTGACGGCCGTGCCGGTCGAAGCAGCTCTCTCCGGGCTCACGGAAAGCACGACCTACTACGTCAAGCTCTCCGCCAAGAACGCCGAAGGCGAAACCGTTGGCGAAGAACGGCAGTTCACGACACTGCCCACCGCTCCGCGCTCGAACATCTCGCCGGCGCGCGAAGTCGCCCGCACGAGCGCGACCCTCGAGGGTCTCGTCACGCCGAACGAATCCGAAACGGAATGCTCCTTCGAATGGGGGACCGAACCGGGCTCGCTCGTGAACACGGTGCCGTGCGCGACCTCGCCGGGGTCGGGCGCCTCTGCCGTGGCGGTGAGCGCTCATCTCGAAGGGCTCTCCGAAACGACGACCTACTACTACCGGCTCGTCTCGCACAACGCGTTCGGAAGCGATACGAGCAGCCGCGAGACGGTGCTCACGCTGCCGAACCAGCCGGATGTACAGACCGAATTCCCGAACCCCGTCGGCACGACGACGGCCACGATCCAGGGCCGAGTCGATCCGCGGGCCGCGCTGGTCGAAGAATGCTTCTTCGAATGGGGCACGAGCACCAACTACGGGAACGCCCCTGTTGCGTGCACGCCGATGCCGGGCTCCGGGGAAGAAGACGTCGCGGTCGCCGCGCAACTCGAAGGCCTGAGCGAAAGCACGACCTACGACTACCGGCTGGTTGCGAAGAACGTCTTCGGCCAGACCACAGGCGGCAACCGCTCATTCACGACGGAGCCGACCGGGCCCCGGGCGCACGTCCAGCACACCGACGAAGTCGCGGCTCGCTCGGCCGTCCTCAAGGGCAACGTGAACCTCGAAGGCGCGGCGCTTACTGAATGCGTCTTCGAATACGGGAGCACGCCCGCGCTGGGCCAAGAAGCCCCGTGCGTCACCTCGCCCGCGCGCGAAGGGTTCGTGAAAGCGACGGCGCGGGTGACCGGCCTCACGCCGGACACGAGCTACGTCTACCGGGTGCGGGCGGCGAACGCCTTCGGCTCCGACTACAGCGGTGAAGAAACGCTGAAAACATTCGAACCTGGGCTGTTGCCGGTGATCACGAAGCTCACGCCGAAGAAGGGCTCGGCGACCGGCGGCAACACGGTGAAGGTCACGGGCAAAAACCTGCTCGAAGCCACGGCCGTGAGGTTCGGCGGCGTCGAATCCGGGGGCATCGTCGCAACTACCGCGACCAGCGTGACGGCGATCGCTCCGCCCGGGGCGGGGGTCGTGGACGTGACCGTGATCTCGCCCGACGGCGCGAGCGAAATCTCGCCCGCCGACCGGTACACCTACGGCCCGGCGTCGATCACGAGCGTGACCCCGAACAAAGGGCCCGTCGCAGGGTTCACCGAGGTGACGGTCACCGGCACCGGCTTCTTGGCGGGTGCAGGCCAGACGACGTTCGTGTTCGGCAACGCGGACGCGACGTCGGTGATGTGCGTGTCGTTGAACGAATGCACGATGACGGCCCCGCCGGGCCCGAGGCCGAAGACGGTCAAGGTGCGGGCGGTCGTGAACGGCAAGGCGAGCAAGAACTCGCCGGGCGCGGTTTTCACGTACACGCCCTGACAGCTGACCCCAGGCGTCCGGCAGGCCCTTGGGCTGCCGGACGCCGCGGGGGCCTGCTCGCGCAGAACAGCGTCCAGCGCAGCGACACGCGGCTCGGGACGGCGCTCAGCGTCCGGCGCCGATGACTGCAACGCGAAAGGGTCCGGAAACGGCGAGAGGCCCCGTGGGGCCTCCCGGCACTCGCCTGTTGTACCCGACTGTAGCGGTCGGGGTGCCCGCGCGACGATAAGAACTCGCGCCAGCCGGGTAGCAACCCGGCGTGGGGACGGCGGGAATGGGGACACAGACACCTGAGCAGGACATCAGGCGCGCGGCCGAGCGCGTGACGCTCGCCTGCCGGGCGCTGGCGACGGCGTCCAACGATCTCCGCGTCGCCCACGAGCGCAGCGGCGTCACGAAAATCGACGACGCCGCCGAGCTCGTCCGTTCGGAGACCGAGCGGGTGTGCGAGCTCGCCGAACAGCTCGCGAAGCTCGGCGGGGAGCTCACCGGGCGCCAGATGGCCTCGGCCGGCCGCGACGCCTAGCAGGGGGGGCGCTCGCCGCGCCGCGACCGTCGGGTCGGCGCGACTGCCCGGCCAGCGCAGGCCTACTCACCCGCCTGCGCCGCCGCCGGCTCCCGGAGCGTCCGGCCCGCCGACGGGGGCGCGGCGTTCCAGCATCTCGCGCCTGTGCACCCGCTCACGGTGCGCGATGATCGCCCACGCGACGAGGCCCACCGCCGCGGCGCCGATCAGCCCCCACGCCCATCCCGGCAGGCCGCCTTCTTCGGATTCGGGCTTCGGCTTTTCCCTGCTCGAGGCCGCGGCGGCCGCGGCACCGACCGCCGCTGCGCCGCCGTTGCCCGTCGAGGTGCTCGAAGTCGTGGCAGGCGGCGCGGTCTCGGTCTTGATCACGGTGTTCGTCTGCACCGGCGCTGTCACCGTTTTCGTCTCCGTGATCGTCTTGGGCGGCGTCGTGATCGTTTTCGGTTCGGACGCGGGGGCTTCGCCGGCCGGGTTCGTGCTCGCTGCACGCTCGGAGCCGGGGGCCGTCGGTGCCGTGCCGGTCGAGCCGGCGGCGTCGCTGGAGCCGAACGCACCGAGGACGATCGCAAGCAGGCAGAGCGCGACGAGACGGGCGTCGCGCCCGAGCCTCACCACGCGACCAGGGCGCCGGTGCGCCCGGCGGCGGGCTTCACCGGGCGCAGCCCGAGGCGAGCGAGCGCGCCGGCGGAGCACAGGATCAGCTCCATCGTCTTGCAGTCCTCGAGCTCGAGCAGCGGTTCCTGCAGGTGCAGCCCCTCGCTCTCGGTGATCGTGTGCTGCACGAGGAACAGGGAGCGCCCGTCGGTGAGGTAGGTGCCCGTCAGCGAGCCCGGCTCCTCCGGCTCGCGCCGGGTGGGCGCGGCGGCCGCCTCGCGGTCGGGCTCGGGCAAAGGTGGTGAGGCTTTGCGGCGGAACAGCATCAGCGCCTCGCCGGCCGGGGCACGGGGGGCAGAGGCCGTGCGAAGCGCCTGCGCCCCCGCGGCGGCATCGGGGTCGGGATCCGCTGGTAGAGCAGCTTGTGGCGGCCGAGGCCGATGACGTCGCCGTCCGAGAGCAGCCGGGAGCTCACCCGCGTCCCGTTGACGAACACGCCGTAGAGGCTGCGGTCGTCCAGCAGCCGCATGCCCGTGAGCTCGCGGAGGATCAGCGCGTGGCGCCGTGACACCGTCGGGTCCTCGAAGCGCAGGTCCGCGACGAGGCTGCGGCCGATACGCGTCATCTCGCGGGTCAGCCCGAGCGACTGCAGGCATGCGCCCTCATGGAAGAGCAGGTAGTCGCCCGGTCCCTCCAAGGCGTTGCGCACCGCGCGCAGCTGCTCGGAGCTCGCGATCGTCTCGGCTTCCTCCGCTCGACCGCCCGCGATCAGCTCGATGTCGCGCCCGTCGGTGGCGATCAGCTCGGCGCCTGTGCCGAACATCGACACGCTGAGAAACCGCCGTCCCCCGCAACCCGGACAGGATGTCAGCGTCCCGTCCTCGGTGAGCGCGACCGTGCACTGGCAGACTGCACAGCTGACCGACCCCGTCCCGGTCAGCGCCCTCGTCGCGGAAGGCTCGGCACCGGGGTCGGGGTGATCCGTCGTGTGCGCACCCACGAGCGTAATCTTGCCGCTCGGAGCGCCATCAGTCATCACCTCGAAGGGATGACCGGTCGCGCTTCGATCATCCGCTGCGGGGGATGCCGCCCGAGCTCCCTGGCGCTCGAATTCGGCGTGCGACAGCCCAGGCGGCGGGGCGCGAGAGGACCTTGATGCAGCCGGACGACCTTCCGAGCCCGACCAGCGAGGGGCATCCCGCGGGGGATCCGCCGGCGACGGCGCCGGCCGTCTCAACCTCCGTGCGCGCGAAAGCGGCGGAGATCCGTGGCCGGATCGTCGAACCGGAAGTGCAGATCTACGCGGCTCTGCTGGCGTTGATCGCCACGGTGTTCGCGATCGAGGGCATCGTCACCGCGAGCGACCCGATCTTCGTGCTGCTCACGGCCGTGCTCGGCGTCACGACGGTGCTCTCGCTCCGCGTCGCCCATGCGCGCCGTGGCGCGCTGATCGTCGGCGCGGCGATCGCCCTCGCGCTCTTCCTGACGACGCTCGTCCAGTCGCTCACGGGCGGTATCGACCGCGGGACGGTGAGCGTCGCCGACGCGCTGCTCGTCGCGATCGCGCCGGTCGCGATCCTGACCGGCGTGATCCGGCGCCTCAGCGCGACGCGGGCCGTCACGGTCGAGGCCGTGCTCGGCGTAGTCTGCGTCTACCTGCTGATCGGCATGTTCTTCGCATTCGTGTACGGGGCGATCGACAGGATCGGCACCGGCCACTTCTTCGCTCAGAGCGTCACGGCCACGGCCTCTCGCTTCCAGTACTACAGCTTCACGACGCTCGCGACCGTCGGCTACGGGGACCTCACATCGTCCTCCAACCTCGGCCACACGCTGTCGGTCGCCGAGGCGCTGCTCGGCCAGATCTACCTCGTAACCGTCGTATCGCTGATCGTCGGCAACCTCGGCCGGCGCCGCCGCGATTCCTGACCCGGGCCGAACGCGCCTAGACGCCTTTCGTCGCCTTCAGGCGTTTCTTGCGGACCGCCTTCAGGAGCTCGCGATGGTCGGCTTCGTTCTGGTCGGCGTAGGCCGCGGCGAATTTCGCCATCGCGCGGTCGAGCTGTTCGCCGCTTCCGGCGTAAGCGGCGATCGCGATCGCATCGCCCGAGCGGGCGTGTGCACGTGCCAGGGTCCACGCGCACATGCGCGCGTAGATCGCCATCCCCTCGGGCTCCATTTCCCCGGGCTCGATCGAGACCTTCCAGTCCCACAGCTGGCGCAGGTAGAAGTCCCGCTGGACTTCGTCGGGCGTGTCGGCAGTCCGGATCCACCCGAGGAAGATGTCGCTGCTCGCCTGCATCATGCGCTGGCCTTCGACCACCCGCTGGCCCTGGTTGGGGAACGGGCTCTCGCCGGAGATCGGCGAAAGCACCGAGGGCTGTGCTTCCTTGACCTGCAGGAACAGCGGGTCGCCGTGGTCGCGGCCGATCAGCAGCAGGATCCAGCAGCGCGTGCCGACGCTCCCGACGCCGACGACCTTGCGCGCGAGGTCGGCGTAGCTGAACCGTTCGAGCAGCCGCCGGCGATCTCCCTCGAGCGACGATGTGTACTGCTCGAGCAGTTCCCGCATCAGCGTCTCGAACTGGTCCGCTTCGGCGTCGGGGAACAGTTCGTGGACGGGCACGATCAACGGCGGGTCGCTCTTGATCCTCGGGACGCCATCCGTCGTCTGCGTGAGCTTCTCGAACGCGCGCGTGGAGTCCTTGCGGCGCGCACGCGTGCCGGCTTTGCGCACCGTCCGGAGCTGCTGGTGGGCCTGCTGGGCGCGCAGGGCGGCAAGGATTGTTTCCTCGTCCACGCGCGAGTACCACGTCGCCAGGTTGCCCATCTTGGCGAAGCTCCGCATCGCCGCCCGGTATTCGCGCACGGCTCCCCTGACCATCTTGCGGCGTTCGGGCGCTTCGATCCCACGTTCTCGCGCGTTGATCTCCACGCTCGCGACGAGGCGCTTGAGGTCGAGCTCCCAGGAGCCCCGCAGCGTCTCGTCGAAGTCGTTGAGATCGAAGACGAGGATCCGCTCCGGCGAGGCGAACCCGCCGAAGTTCAACATGTGCGCGTCGCCACAGAGCTGCGTATCGAGCCCCGTCATCGGCGTGGCCGCGAGGTCGTCGGCCATCACGGCCGCGGCACCCCGGTAGAACGTCGCCGGCGAGACCATCATGCGCCCGTATCGGATCGGGACGAGTTCCGGTACGCGCGTCTCGGCCTGGCGTTCGAGGATCTCGATCGGATCGGCACGGTCCCCGGCCGGCTGCCATTCGCCGTGCGCTGAGCGGGGCACGGCAGTGCGTGCCTGCCGGCCCCGCTCTGCACGCTCTTCGACCGACCCGAGGGACGGAGCAGCTCTGCGTGCGGCCATTGCCACCAGAGCATCATCCTCGCTCTGTGCGGCCGAGTCATCACTCGCATCGGGTGATGGGCCGCCGCGCGGCTGCGCCTAGCGTTCGCCTGCCGGCCGCCCAGGCGCGGAGAGGCGGGGAGCCCGCGATGAATCCATTGGACGCGACGATCAAGACCACCATGCAGGTCGCGCTGATCCCGGCTCGCGTCACGTTCGCGTCAGTCGCGGCCGCGCGTGCAGTAGAACGCGAAGTGCGCCGTGAAGTCAGCGCGGCGGCCGACCGTGCGCTGGTCGCGTCGATCGACGCCGCGCTGGAGCGGCTGCTCTCCGACGACGTCGTCGACCGTGTGCTGACGCAGCTCGAGAGAAGCGGCGCGGCCCAGCGCGTCGTCGACCGGCTCCTGGACGACGGCATCGCCGAGGATCTCGCCCGCCGGGCGCTCGCGAGCCCCGAGGTCGAGCGCATCCTGGCGGCCGCGCTCGAAGGCCCGTTGGTGGAGGAGGCGGTCTCGCGGCTGCTCGAGAACCAGGCGGTGTGGGTGCTCGTCGACGAGATCGCGCGCAGCCCGTCCGTGACGGCCGCCATCACCTCGCAGGGCACGGGGTTCGCCGAGCAGGTCGCGGGCCAGGCGCGCGAACGCTCGCGCGATGCCGACGCGCTGCTCGAACGCGTCGCCAGGAGGCTCGTGGGCCGCCGCGGGGGCACCCCGGGCGGCGGGATCCCCCCGCGGCCGTCGCTCTCCGAGGGCGCGCCGTGAGGATCGAGGTCACCGGCACGCCGGCGGGGAGCGGCGATCCGGGCCCGGTGGAGCAGGCCGGGAGCGCGTCCGCTGGGACGGCCGTCGTCGTGCGGCCGGTGGCGCTCGCCACGCCCTACGCGGGACTTGCCACCCGCACGCTCGCCTTCGCACTCGACGCCGCGGTCGTCGAGGGGGTCGCGCTGTTCGTCGCGGTCACCATCGGGCTCGGGCTCTCGCTGCTGCATCTCCCCGAAGACGTCAACATCGTCATCGCCGCGGTCGGTGCCGGGATCTGGGTGCTGTGGTCGATCGGCTACTTCGTGTTCTTCTGGTCGACTACCGGCCAGACCCCCGGCTCGCGGGTGATGTCGATCGCCGTGATCGACGCGAACGGCGCCGCGCAGGTGAAACCGCGCCGGGCGGTGCTGCGCTTCGTCGCGCTCTCGATCGGGGCCGCCGCGCTGCTCGCCGGCATCCTGGTGATGCTCTGGGACAGCCGGCGGCGCTGCTTCCACGACCGCGTCGCCCGCACGCTCGTCCTCTACGTGAACTCCGGCCCGGCGGCCTGAGCGCCTCCGGCGGGCGCCGGACCACCCCCGCGCCGGGCGGGGTCAGAGGCTACCCCTCGTCCCCGCCCGGCGGGAGAGCGCTCCGCGAGCGCGCGGCGGGAGGCGACCCGCCGCTCAGCTCCCGCCCCCTCATCCCCTGCCTAGACGCTTTCGAGATTTCCGCCGTAGCAGACCAGCCCGTAGATGACGAGTACGTCGATCGCGAACAGCGCCACCGACAGCCACGGGTTGCCGGCGATGAACAGCAGCTGGGCGATCGCGTTCAGCGAGGCGATGAACACGCCGATCCATCTTGCGGCCTGCGAGCGCGCCCAGATTCCCGCTGCGACGAGGATCTGGATCCCGCCGATGATCGTGATGATCCAGCCCCACGTCTTGAGGTCGGTGATCACGAATTTGGTGTTGCCGATGTAGAATTTCGATTCGTCGATCGCGGCGATTCCGTAGATGAAGTTCAGGATCCCGACGATCATGATCATCACGCCGGCGAAGACGACCCAGCCGAAACCGCGTTCGTCTTCGTATTCGTAATTGGACGTTTCGGCGCGCCTCGGACTGCCGCCCGCCGTCGGCTCTGTCTGGCTGCTCATCAGGGTCCTCCTCCTGTTCTGTGACCGCTCGGCGCATATGGCGGCACGAGCGGATTCGAGCGTCGCGGACGACCAACGGGGTCACATCACTCCATTCGGGTGATCCCGTCCTCCGCCCCGCGGAGGATGCTGCGCACATGGGTGCCGAAGCTCAGGCCGCTGCTCCGCCCGGGCGCGCCAAGCCACACCGTTACCTCGTCGGCGCGCTGGTGACTGTCGCGACGATTCTGACGTTCTTCGCGTGCTTCGCCGTGTGGGCGAACAGGCAGGCGCTGAACACCGACAACTGGACGAAAACGAGCACCAACCTCCTCGGCGACCACGCCGTCCAGTCGGCTCTGAGCGTCTACCTCGTCAACCAGCTGTTCGCCTCCGTGAACGTCTCGGAACGCGTCGAAGAGGCGCTGCCGGGCCAGCTGAAGGGTCTCTCGGGTCCTGTGTCGGCCGGGCTGCGCGAGGTCGCGAGCCAGGCCGTGCCGGAGCTTCTCGCGACGCCGCAGGTTCAGGAAACGTGGCGGAGCGCGAACCGTGCCGCGCATAAACAGCTGCTCGCGATTCTCAAAGGGGGCGGCAAAACGGTCTCGACCAGCAACGGCGAGGTGGTCCTGAACCTTCACGAACTTGTCACCCAGCTTGCTGCGCAGCTGGGCGTCAGCAGCCAGCTCGCCGCCGCGCGCGCGAAGCTGTCGGGCTCAGGCGGCGCGGCCGCCCGCGCGGGCGTCGAAGAAAAGGCGGGTATCAAACTGCCGCCCAGCACCGGGCGTATCACGATCCTGCGCGCGAGCCAGCTCAAGACGGCGCAGAACATCGCCAAAGCGATCAAAGGGCTCGCGCTGCTGCTGCCGCTGCTCGCGCTCGCGGCCTACGCGCTGGCGATCTGGCTGGCGGAGGGGCGCCGGCGCCGGGAGCTGCGTACGGTCGGCTGGTGCCTGTTCGGCGTCGGCGTGCTCCTGCTGCTCGCGCGGCGGGTCGTCGGCGAGCAGATCGTCAACTCGCTCGTGGTCGTGCCCGCCAACAGGCCCGCGGCCGAGGACGTGTGGTCGATCGGCACCTCGCTGCTCTACAACATCGCGATCGCGCTTGTGCTGTACGGGATCGTGGTCGTCATCGCCGCGTGGCTCGGCGGGCGCACGCGCATCGCGACCACGCTGCGTCATGCCGGCGCGCCGTGGCTGCGCGAACACGCGGTCGGCGCCTACGGCGTCGCCGGGGGGCTGCTGCTGCTGATCGTGCTGTGGGGCCCGACCGAGGCGACGCGCAAATGGACGACGGTCCTGGGCTTCGCCCTGCTGTTCGCGATCGGCGTGACGGTGCTGCGCCACCACACCGAGGAGGAGTTCCCGGACGCCCAGCGCGGCGAAGCGCTCGCGGTGCTTCGCACCGGGCTTCCGTTCTGGCGGCGCTCCTCTGAGCCACCCACCGCGGGCGGCCCGGCGGCGGTGGTACCTGCGAGCGCAACCCCGGCATCTCCCGGCGAGGCACCGCCCGCCAAAGACGGCTCTGCGGTGGGGCGCGATCCGGCCGCCCGGACCTGAGCGCGAACCGCGCGGTCCTAGCCGTCGCGCTCCTCGGCGAGGAACAGCAGCGCCGCCTTCACGCGGCGGCTGACGTTCTCGGCCTCGGTCAGCCCGAGCTTTGCGAAGATGGAGTTCACGTGCTTCTCGACCCCGCGCTTACTCAGGAACAGGGACTCAGCGATCGCGCCGTTGCTCGCGCCTTCGGCGATCAGAGCCAGGATCTCGCGCTCGCGGGCGGTCAGCTCCGAGAGCGGTGAGCTGCTCCGGTCCTGCTGCGCATCGATCAGGGCTGCGACGACGGCGGGGTCGACGATCGACCCGCCCGCGCTGACGGTGCGGATCGCCCGCACCAGCTCGCTGGCGTCGCCGATACGGTCCCTCAGCAGATACGCGCGCCGGCTCGTGCCGTCGCTCATCAACTCGACGGCCAGGTCCGGCTCCCGATGCAGACTGAGCACCACCACGCCGATGTCCGGGTGCGACTCGCGCAGCCGTTTCGCGATCCGGATCCCCTCGCGCCCGCCCGACGGCGGCATCCGCAGCTCGGTCACGACGACGTCGGGGCGCGCCGTCCGCACGAGCTCGTCGAGCGCGTCGCCATCGCTGCTCGCGCCCACGAACTCGACGTCGGGCTCGCCGAGCAGCATCGCCGCGAGCCCCTCCCGGATCAGCGCGGAGTCGTCGGCGACAGCGACCCTGATCGGCGCCTCGCTGGGGTCAGGCGCGCCGGCCACCGGTGAGACTCCTCGGCGTCCCGTCGCGCGCGCAGCGTGCGTCCTCGCCAACGACGGGGATGTGCCCGGACGCCCGCGTCCCGGAGCCCGGCATCGAGCTGATCCTCGGCGTGCCGCCGCGCGCGGTGATGCGGTCGTTCATCCTCGCCGGCTCCCCTCGGCCGGCTGGGCGTCGGCCAGGACCGCCGGCCTGGCGATGATACGTCGCTGCAAACTGCTAATGAGCGTCGTCCATTCGGATCGCGCAGCCTCCCGATGTTGCCCCTTGGAGGTCGCCGAGCGCTTCGTCCCGGCGCACCTCGGCGCCCACGATAGCCGGGCCGATTCGACGATGCAAACCCGTACAACGGTTTGGGTTAAAACGGCCCCCTGCAGCGATGCTGCGGGCCGATCATCCCCAATGGGTGACGACGTACGGCGATGGGACGCCTAGCCTGCCGCGAGGGGCTGATAACAACAAAAAGCGAGAGAAGGAGGGCGCCTATGGCGACCCTGGTTGCGATCGGCTACGACAGCGAAGGCACCGCAGGCGAAGCCGCCGAAGAGGTCAAGCGGCTGAGCCAGGAGCTGATCATCGAACCCGACGCCGTCGCGGTGATCGTGCGCGACGGCAAGGGCGAGTACCACGTCACCACCAGCCACCACGCGGTCGGCGTCGGCGCGAGCTGGGGGATGTTCTGGGGCCTGCTCTTCGGCCTGCTGTTCTTCGTCCCCGTGTTCGGTATGGCGGTCGGCGCTGGTCTCGGCGCGGTGATGGGCAAGATCGAGAAGACGGGCATCGACAAGCAGTTCCAGCAGCAGGTGCGCGACCTCGTCCAGCCCGGCAGCTCCGCGTTGTTCATGATCCTCGAGCGCGCCACCCCCGACAAGGCGACCGCCGCCCTCAGCCGCTTTGGCGGCACGGTCCTGAAGTCATCGCTCTCCCACGAGGACGAAGAGCAGCTTCAACAGGCGCTGCACGGCCCGGTGCCGACGGCCGCCTGATCACGCCTGCGAGCGGCGCGCTGCCCGGCCGTCGCGATGCGCCCGCCCCGCGTGCACCGACTGCATCAGCGCCCCCGGGCGAGCCCTCCGCTCGGGGGCGCGCGCCTGCCGCGGCGCGCTCAGACGATCGTGACGTCGATCAGCCCGATCGCGGACGCCTTCGCGACCGCCTCGCTGCGAGAGCTCGCGCCGAGCTTCGTGTAGACGGCGTGGGCCTGCGTCTTGACCGTGTTCCCGGACACGTGCAGGCGCTCGCCGATCTCCCGGAACGAGAGATGCGTCGGCAGGAACCGCAGGATCCGCAGCTCGGCGATCGTCAGCAGGCCGGGGCCGTCGAGGGCCGTGGCGCAGATGTCGTCGACCTCCGCCCACGCCGCGTCCAGGGCGGCCACCAAGCTCTCGACCCGATTCGTCCGGCGCGCCCAGCGCGACGCCTCGGCTAGCAGCGTGCGCGCGCGGGAGACGTCGGCGAGGCGGACGCACGCACGCGCCATCACCGTGCGCACGCGCACTTCGTACCAGCACATGAACTGGCCGAGCTCCCCGAGCATCCGCGACGCCGCGGCGAGCTCGCGCTTGGCGTCGTCGGCCTGTCCCCGCTCGCTCAGCACGAGCGCCGCGCCGGCGTGCGTGCTCGCGAACATCGGATCCTCGTCCAGCCCGTGGTCGGCCAGTACGCGCTGAGCACGCCCGACGAGATCGGACGCGAGCTCCCAGTCACCCGCGCCCGCTTCGGCGAGCGCGAGCTCGGTCAGGCCGAGCGCTTCGACGCGAACGGTGGGGTGCGAGCATCCGCGTACGGCGTCCTCGAGCGCGGCGTGCCCGGCGCCGAGCTCGCCGAGCAGCTGCAGGGCCACGCCGCGAAGCAGGGCGGCCAACGGGCGCATCGCGCTCGAGTCGTCGAGCGCCTCCCATGCATGCGTCGCCTGCTCGAGCATCTGCGGCACGCTTCCGGTCGACCCTGCGGCGTGAGCGAGCGCGATGCCCGCATCGAGCCAGGCAGCGTCCGCGTCCTCGGTCCCCTCGTGCAGCGAGCGCGCCGCGGAGGCCTTGCGCGCCCAGCGCTCGCACGTCTCGGCGTCGCCACGCCCTAGCTCCTGGAACGCTGCAGCGAGCGCCAGGCGCGCCGACTGCGCGACCTGGTCCTCACCGAGCTCCTCGAGCCAGCCGGCGAGCCGCCGGTCAAGGCTCGAGATGTACCGCGAGCCCTGGTCCCAGATCAATGCCCCCGCGCGGCGCGTGTCGCGCGCGGCGACAGCGTGCTCGACGGCGTCGCCGGCGTCCCCGTGCTCGGCGAACCAGACGCTCGCGCGCTCGTGCAGCAGTGCCACCCCCTGCGGTTCGTGCAGCTCGAGCATGCGGCGCAGGACGTCCCGTACCAACGAATGGCAGAGGTAGCCGCCCTGGGTCCCGTGCTGGGGCGTGAGCATCAGCGTGCGGTGCGCGATCGCCTGGAGCACCTCGCCCGAGCCGTCCATGTCCAGCACCGCGTCGCAGAGCCCCGGCGAGAGCGAGCGCAGCACCGAGGTCCGCGAAAGGACGCCGCGCTGGCGCGCCGTCAGCGTCGCGAGGACCTCCTCCCGAACGTACTCGTCGAGCTCGGGCGCGTCGCGTACGGCCTCCACGGCGCCGGCGCCTGCGTCCGGGCGCGAGCGCAGCGACACCGCCGCCAGGAACAGCGCCGCCGCCCACCCCTCCGTGTAGTCCACGAGGTGCAGCAGGTCCGGCTCTTCCAGGACGAGGCCGGCGGCCTTGAGCAGGCGCCGCGCCTCGTCGGCCGTCATCTCGAGGTCATCCGGGCCGAGCTGGACGAGCCGCCCCGAGGCTCGCAGGCGGCCGAGCTCCAGCTGGGGCTCGGCTCGCGACGCGAGCGCGATCTTCAGCTGTGCGCAGCCCGCGCCGATCAGCTCGGCGAGGATCCGCAGCGCGTCGAGCGAGCGCACGTTGTGCACGTCGTCGAGGACCAGCACGCGATCGCAGCCGATCGCGTTCAGCGTCGCCGCCTGCGCGCGCAAGGGGGCCGGGAGCCGGGCGAGGTCGATCCGCGGCGGCCCCGCGGGCGCCGCGCCATCGGTGGCGTCATCCTCCTCGGCGCTCGCCGGCCACGGCGCCGCGAGCTGGGAGAGCGCCTCGGCGAGACGCTCGAGCAGCAGGTCGGGATCGTTGTCGAGCGCCGTCAGCGTGAGCCACGCCAGGGGCCGCGATTCGCGCTGCGCCCACTCCGAGAGGAGCGCCGACTTGCCGTAGCCGGCCGGCGCCGCGAGCAGGATCACGGAGGCGTCTTCGGTCCGCTGTAGCCGTCTGAACAGGCGCGGCCGCGGAACGTGGCGCGCAGGCGTGGGGGGCGGTGCGAGCACTCCGGTCGACCGCTCCTCGGCCAGCAGCGCATGAAAGCCGGCGGCGGTGTTGCCGTTGCTCCATTGCACGTCCTCGCGCCCGCTGTGCGCGCCGCCCCCGTCGCCCTGATCCGCGCGCCGACTTCGATTCGGAACCGAAACGCTGGTCTGGCTCTTCTGGTCTAGCGACGGCATCCGCACCCCCCGGAGCGGTCGTGGAAGACAAGCTTCCTCGGCGGCGGCTGCTGGCACAAGGGAGCGCACAGGCATCTTTGGACTCGTGCCCGTACCACTGATTCGGGTTAACCCGATCGGATTAGATGCTGAGCGCCGCGCGCTCGCCGCCGCGAGCCGGCGCCCCCGGACCATCCGGGTGAGGCACGCGTACCCGCAGCGCGTGGGGCAGCGATCTGAAGCGAAGCGGGCCCACGAGTCCTCGCGCCTCGCCATCGACGACGGCGTGCAGCGGACCGGATGCTCCGAGCACGAAGCGCGAGCAGGAGTGCGCCGTCCAACCCGCCTCCAGCTGTCCAGCGAGGGAGCGATCCGCGGCGCCGCCGCTGAACGACGCCACTTCGAGCAGGCCGGTGTCCGGCCAGTCGCGTGGGCCGAGCGCCCCGTCTTGCAGCGAGAAGCGGTTGTTGCAGACGAGCAGCGCCGGTGCTCCGGGCGCGTCGTCGCCCACCTCGCCGGCCGCCGCCGCCCCCGGCATCCCCAACCCGACGGCCACGTAGTTGACGAACACGACGCCGTTCACCTCGCCGAGGTCGATCGTGCGCTCGCCATCGGAGCGCGGCAGCGAAAGCGCCTCCAGCGGATCGTCGACGGGAACGCCGAGGTCCCGCGCGAGCAGGTCCTCCGGGCCCGTTGGGACGCAGCTGAACGGGAGATCGCGTGCGGCCGCGACCCCCGCCACGAGTGCCTGCAGCGGGGCGTCCGCGCACACCGCCAGGCCATCCGCCTGCGTCGCCTCGATGACGAGATCCACCGAGGCGAGCCGCTCGCTCGCTTTCAGCGTGGCGACCATCAACGAGCGTCGCTCGGCCTCGGCGATCAGCCGCGCTCTCGCGCGCCGTCCGCGCGGCCTGCCGGACCCCAGGATCAACAGCGGCCGCCCGACGCGTCGCCCTGTCCGTGTCCTCGTCATGGCTCCATCCCGCGACCGGCCGCGCCCCGCGCGGCCTGCCCCTCCAACTCCTTTCAGAGCGCCTGCAGGTATCGCTGCCTCTGCTGCTCGAACTCCTCGCCCGTGACGATCCCCTGGACGTGCAGTTCGTCGATCGGGCTCCTTTCGGTCGGGTAGGACTTGGCTCGGTCGGGATGCTAGGTCCGCCGTCGCACCGTCGCATCACCCCAAGGAGGTGACCCTCGCCGTCAGCTGCACTTGATCGGTTCGAGCGCCGCGCTGTAGGCGCCCTGGAGCTCGGTCAGCGCCGTCTTGACCTGGCTCTGGGCGGCGCTCAGCGAGCCGCTGGATTTCAGCCCTTCGGTCGCTTCGCTCGCTTGCTTGCCGAACTGTTCGGTCGCTTTTTCGACTTCCTGCCGGCGCTGCTGCGCGAGGTCCGGGGCCGCTTCTTTGATCTTCTTCACGTCTTCGCTGATCGCCGTCACGTCGGTTTTGGCCTGTTCGAGCGACGATGGCGCCAGCGGGAGCGATTTCAGCGACGTGAGCCGCGAGGAGATGTCGCTCTTGGCCGCGCAGACCTTCTTTTCGGCCTTCTGCTCCTTCGATTCGCCGCAGCCGGCAAGCCCCAGGCCGGCGCTCAGTGCCACGAGCCCGGTCGCGAGCCAGACGCGGCCGCCGCCGCGAAGGCGACCGGCGCCGGTGACGAGCGGCTCGCCGTGGTCGGTCTCGGGCATGCGCGTGAGCCTCACCTCGCGCCGCGCATCGCGCATCATCCGATTCGTGGGACTAGGCCTCCTGCGCCGGTTGCGACGTCGGCCGCAACGCGGCGTTCAGCTTGATCGCACGGACGGCCCCGGTGGCTCCGGCTTGCAGGACGAACCCGACCGCGAACACCAGGATCCCGGGGACGAGCAGCACCGGCGAGCCGAGCATCAGGATCCCGACCCGCGCCAGGATGTAGGGGGGCGCACAGACGGTGGCCCCGATCGCCGTGCTGAGCGCGGACGCCGTGAGGCGGTCGCGACGCGACGCGTCGCTGCGCACGCCGACGATGCGCGCCGGGACGGCGACGTAGGAGATCATCATCACGCCGACGACCGCTCCGAGGATCAGCGCGAACCACGGATGTCCCCAGCGCGGCGCGACGGTGGTCGCGATCGCGAGCGGCACGCCAACCGCCGTTCCTGCGAGCAGGATCGGCCGCAGGTGCCCGCGCGCCCGCCCGAAGGCCCCGCGCAGCAACGGCGGCCGCGGCCCGTCGATCGTGAACGCGAACACCGCGTTCAGCAGGAAGCAGGCGACGGTGATCAGAACGATCGCGAGCGCGATCGGCACCACGATCGCACCTCGTATCTCGCGGAAGGAACGGCCGTACAGGACGTGGGCCTTGAGGTCGTACATCGCCAGCCAGATCCACACGGCCGGCACGACCATCACGAACAGCAGGCGGCGGTTCGCGATCAGCAGACGCAGGCCGTCGAGCAGCATCGAGAAAGCCGTCCACGCGAAGGCGAGCGGCGCCAGGATGCGGTGCGAGCGCGTGAAGCGCTCGAATTCGCGCGCGATCGTGGCGTCATCGGAGCGAACTGCGCGCGCGAGCGCCTGCGCGCCCGCGCGCAGGCGCGCCCGGACACCGCCGTCTGCCGAGCGCCGGCGCCGCCCGCGGCGGCGGCCGGGGGTGGCGTCGTGCTCGGCCGTCCGTTCCCCCCGCGCTAGGCGGCGAGCGCCTTCTGCTTGATCTTCTCGAACTCGGCGTTGTCGATCGTGCCCTGGTCGAGCAGCGTCTTCGCCTGCGCGATCTGATCGGCCGGGGATTCGCTCTTGGCCACGCCTTTGACGTAATCGGCGAACTGGTCTTCGGCCTGTTTCTGGCTTTCGGACGTCCGTTCGGTCAGCCCTTTGTGCTCCGCGATCAGGTAGATGAACACCCCGAAGTACGGTAGGACCACCATCAGGATGATCCACGCTGTCTTCCCCCAGCCTGAGATGTCCTTCCGGCGGAAGATGTCCCCGATCACGACGAACAGCATCCAGATCCAGATGACGAACGCGAAGAAGATCAGCATCGTCCAGAACACTTCGAGCAGCGGGTACTGCTGGGTTGCTGCGAGCATGTCGCTCCTCTCTTTCTTGCCGGCAGCTGCCCACAGCGGGCCGTGAGCCGGACGTGTGGGATGCTGCTTGCGAGGGCGTCTGGAGGCATCATCCGATAGGGGTGAGCGGCCGTCGGCGCGGCGTTTACGCCTGAGCGGGTGATGTGCCCGCGCACGGCGCGCGGGAGGCTGATTCTGCCGGCCGAGGACGACCGACCCCGGCGACCCAGAGGGAGGCACGCGATTCCGAGGACGCAAGCGCCCACGCAGAAGGCCGGCGGCCGTCCGCCAGCCGCGGCCGAGGGATCGGCGGCCGCCGGCTGGCAGCGGCGACTTCTGGCCCTCGGCGCGCTCCTCTGCCTGCTCGCAGCCCTGGGGCTGGCGGTCTGGACGGCGGTCGAGCAGTTCCCGCGCGGGATCTCGGTGCTCGCATGCCTGCTGGTGAG
Organism: Solirubrobacteraceae bacterium; assembly: GCA_035569835.1. GTDB lineage: Bacteria > Actinomycetota > Thermoleophilia > Solirubrobacterales > Solirubrobacteraceae > Palsa-744. The sequence continues at coordinate 491,119 of DATMMF010000019.1, read as the reverse complement.
CGCCCTGGCAGCGCGCCATGCGCTCTACGCTCGCGGCCTGGCGTGGCGGGCCGCGGTGCTCATCGCCGTGCTGGCCCTTGCCGGAGCGGTTGCGCTCGCGGTGCTCGAGGGCCGGCCGGGAGCCGACGCCGCGGTCGTCGTCCTGTTCGCCGCGTCGCTGCTCTGCGCGCGGCTCGCGTTCCGCGTTCACGTGCAGCTTCCGCCGGCCGAGGCGCCGCAACGGCCCGTCCTGTTCTTCAACCCCAAGTCCGGTGGTGGGAAGGCCGAGCGTTTCCGCTTGGCCGACGAGGCGGCCGCGCGTGGCATCCAGGCGATCGAACTGCGGAAGGGGGCCGACCTGGGCGAGCTCGTCCGCGCCGCCGTGCGGGACGGGGCCGACGCGCTCGCGATGGCCGGCGGCGACGGGTCGCAGGCGATCGTCGCCGCGATCGCCGCCGAGAACGACCTGCCGTACGCCTGCATACCCGCCGGGACCCGCAACCACTTCGCGCTCGATCTCGGCGTCGACCGTGAGGATGTCATCGGGGCGCTGGACGCGTTCAGCGAAGGGGGCGAGCGCCGCGTCGATCTGGCCGAGGTCAACGGCGGCGTGTTCGTCAACAACGTCTCGCTCGGCGTGTACGCCGAAGCGGTTCAGCGCGAGGATTACCGCGGCGCGAAGCTGCGAACGCTCGCCGCCACGGCCGCGGGCGACGAGCGCGCGCCCGTCGAGCTTCGCTGGCAGCGCGGGGGGCAGACGCGGTCCGGGGCGATCGTGCTCGTGTCCAACAACAGCTACCGGCTCGGCCGCGCGCTCGCGTCGGGGACCCGGCCACGGCTGGACTCCGGAACGCTCGGCGTGGCGGTGATCGGAAGCTCCGGCGATGAGGGCCCGCGGCCCAGCGGCGGTGCGACCGACCACTGGACGGCGAAGCGATTCGAGGTGCAGGCGTCGAGCCCCGTGCCCGCTGGGATCGACGGCGAGGCGGCGATGCTCGAGCCGCCGCTTCGCTTCCAGACGATGCCGGGCGCGCTGCGCGTGCGCATCGCGAAGGCACATCCGGGCGCCTCGCCGTCGGCGCTGATACCGGACACACTGGGCGACACGATCGCGGCGCTGGCACGCTACGCGTTCGGCAGAGCGCGCCCGGAGCGAGCCGAAGCGGGGGCAGGCCCATGAGCTCCTGGCTCGCCGAGCTCGACCGCGTTGACCGCGGGCTGTACAGAGCGGTGGCTCGGGCGCGCACGCCGCGCCTGGACGTGGCGATGCGGCGCCTCTCGTACGCGGCGAACTACTCGCGCCTCTCGCTTGCTGCCGCCGGGCTGCTCGCCCTCTCCGGACCGCGGGGCCGACGGGCCGCGTGCGGCGGGCTCTCCGCTCTCGCGCTTGCCGCAACGCTCGTGAACGTCGCGCTGAAACCGCTCGGGCGCAGGCCCCGCCCCGACCGGGCAGGCGCGCGCGTGCCGTTCGCCCGTCACGTTCGCATGCCCGCCTCGACGTCGTTCCCCTCGGGCCACACGGCGGCCGCCGTCGCGTTCGCCGCGGGCGCCGGTCGCGTGCTGCCGCCGGTCCGGATCCCGCTCTACGCGCTCGCCGGCGCCGTCGGCTACTCGCGCGTGCACACCGGCGTGCACTACCCCGGCGACGTGCTCGGCGGCGCCGCGCTCGGGGTGCTCGCGGCCAAGCTCACCGCGGGCGTCTGCCGTCGCGGGAAGAACGTCGAGAAGCTCCCCCCGTCGCCGCCGTAGTCGGAATGGGGTGATGACCGGCCGGGCGAGGCGTGGCGAGACTGCCGGCATGTGCCGATGGATGGCCTGGCACGGGCAGCCCGTGCTGATGGACGAGCTGCTGTTCAAGACCCAGCACAGCCTCGTCGACCAGAGCCTTCACGCCCGTATGGGCGCCGAGACGACCAACGGCGACGGCTTCGGGCTGGGCTGGTACGGAACCGGCGACGGGCCAGGCGTCTATCACAGCGTCGAGCCGGCCTGGAGCGATGCCAACCTGCGCCACCTGGCGGCTCACATCTCCTCGCCGCTGTTCCTCGCCCACGTGCGGGCGACGACAGGCACGGCCGTGCAGCAATCGAACTGCCACCCCTTCCTGCTCGGGCGGTGGCTGTTCGTGCACAACGGGCTGGTCAACGAGTTCCACGAGGTGCGGCGCGACCTGATGCTCGTGCTCGACCCGCAGTCGTTCGCGGCGATCGCGGGCTCGACCGACTCCGAGGTGCTGTTCCACCTCGCTCTCAGCCTGGGTCTCGAAGACGGCCCGATCGAGGCGCTGGAGCGCACCCTCGGGCTCGTCGAGGACGTGCAGCGCCGGCGCGGGATCATCCCGGCGCTGCAGGCGAGCATCGGCGTCAGCGACGGAGAGACGTTGTGGGCGGTGCGCTACTCGAGCGAAGGCCGCTCGCGCACCCTCTTCCGCAGCGAAGACGCCGACGCGATCCGGCGCCTGCATCCCGAGAACGCGCGCGTGCAGGAGCTGCGGGACTCGGACAGGATCGTCGTCTCCGAGCCGCTCGCCGAACTCGCGGGAGCCTGGCACGAGCTGCCGGAGTCCTCCGCGCTGACGGTCCTCGCGGGCGGCGAGGTGCGCTCGCAGGCGTTCCGCCCGCGTGCTCCGGGCGCCGCGGTGTCGATCAGCGCGGACGCTCCGGAGTCCTAGCGCCGATCTGCCGTTTCGGCGCAGGCCGCCGGCGATGTTCCACCGATCCGCTTGCGAGCCGCCGGGAAGAAGGAGGGCGCTTTAGGCATTTGAGAGGGCACGGCGGATCCCTCACCCGCCGCACTCGGATGCCGGCGCCGCGGTTGGCCGCGTCAGGGGGGCTCGAGGCCACAGGCGTCGCAGCGGGCGTGTTCCGCCGCGACGATGACTCCTGGTGCCCGTTGCGGCCGCCGCGGCGGCCGGCGTCAACTTGCAATCGATTCCAGAAAGGGGGGCAGAAGGTTGATCGGTCACGGATGGCAGTTGATCGAGGCCGCGCCCCGTGGCGAGGCGACGCCGACGCTGTTCGCCGTCGCGGACACCGACACGCCGTGGCGGGCGGTCGGGTCCGCCGAACCCGGCGAGAGCGCCGGAGCGCCTCCCGCACGGCGAGGCACGGTCCCCGCTCCCGGGCGCGCCGTCGAGCGCGTCCGGGCAGCGTTCCGTGCCATGGCGGCTCGGCCGGGCGGTGCACGGAGCGGGCCCGCCGGCCAGCCGCCGCCGCGTTGGCCGGCCCGCGACGCGCGCTGAGCTCAGCGCGCGCCGCGGGCGGCGGCGCGCCGCAGGCGCGGGGCACGCGTCCCCCGCCCGCGGGCGCCACGCTTGAACGCTGCGCGCCCCTGTCGATTTCCGTCCGGCCCGTTCGTCCATCGGGCAGAATCGACGAAAGGAGCAGGCGTTGAAGTACATGTTGCTGATCTACCAGGGCAGCACGCCGCTGCCGGGAACCCCGCAGTGGGACCAGCTGGATCCCGACCAGCAGGGCGCTGTCTACGCCGGTTATCAGGCGGTCAACGAGACACCCGGGATCACTCCGGGCGTGCAGATGCGCCCGCCCGAGAGCGCGACCACCGTGCAGGTCCGCGACGGAAGGACGCTGACGACCGACGGGCCGTTCACAGAGACCAAGGAGGCGCTCGGCGGCTACTGCTTCCTGGAGGCCGATGACCGCGGCGCCGCGATCGAGCTCGCCGCCAAGATCCCGGCGGCCGCGATGGGAGGGGCGGTCGAGGTGCGGGAGATCGTCGAGCCCGGCTAACGACCGGCCGGAGAGGCCACGGCGCGCGCCGGGCGCGCCGCGGCCCCGCCCCAGGGGGCCGCGCCGGCACGACGGCGCCCACAGCCGGGAGGCGGCCCGGTTGACACGCCTAACGATATTAGGTATCTTCCTATTGTCATTAGGACACAGAGAGGATGGCGCAGATGAAGACAACGCAGATCTCTGAACAGTTGATCCAGCTCACCCGCCTCGGTTTCGTCAACGCGTACCTGGTGCGCGAGGACGACGGCTTCACGCTGATCGACACGACCCTCGGCGGCCACGCCGCCCCGGACCTGCTCGGCGCCGCGCGGGCCGCGGACGGCGAGATCCGCCGCATCGCGCTGACGCACGGCCACGGCGACCACGCGGGCGGGCTCGACGCGATCAAGCGCCAGCTCGGCGACGGCGTCCAGGTCTACGTCGGCGAGCCCGACGCCCGTGTGTGGGCCGGCGAGAAGGTGATCGACGGCAGGAAGGCGACCGGCTACTGGACCGAGGTGAAGACGCGCCCGGACGTGCTGCTCACGGGCGGCGAGCGGATCGGCAGCCTGGAGGTCGTGCCCTCTCCCGGCCACACGCTCGGGCACGTCTCCTACCGCGACGTCCGCGACGGCACGGTGATCGCGGGCGACGTGTTCACGGCCTACGGGCGCCTCGAAGTCAGCAACCACTTCTACTGGCGCTTCCCGCTCGCCTACAACGCGACGCTGGACCGCTCGCAGGATCTCGACTCGGCGCGGGCGATGCGCGCACTGCAGCCCTCGCGGCTGCTCGTCGGTCACGGCCCCGCCGCGAACGCTCCGGCCGCCGCGATGGACGCGGCGATCGCGCGCTCGGCGAAGGCCGTGGGCGAGCCCGCGAGCGCCTGATGCCGCGTGCCGGGCTCTCGGCGCAGGCCGTCACCGACGCGGCGGCCGAGCTTGCCGACGCCGAGGGGCTCGGCGCCCTCACGCTCGCGTCGCTGGCCGCCCGGCTCGGCGTCCGGCCGCCGTCGCTCTACGCCCACGTCGCCGGCGTGGAGGATCTGCGGGCCCGGCTCGCCGCGCGCGGCGCCGCGCAGCTCGCGGCCCGGCTGCAGGCGGCGGCCGCCGGCCGTGCGGGCCCGGAGGCGCTGGCGGCCGTAGCCGTTGCGTACCGGGCCTTCGCGCGCGAGCACCCCGGCGCGTACGCCGCGCTGCAGCGCGCGCCCGCTCCCGGCGAGCAGGCGATGCCCGCGGCCGAGGAGATCGTCGCGACGGTGCTCGCGGTGCTTGCCGGGTACGGGCTGGCAGGCGATGAGGCGCTGCACGCGACGCGCGCGGTCCGCTCGGCGCTGCACGGGTTCGTCGTGCTCGAAGCGCAGGGCGGCTTCGGCCTGCCGCTGTCGCTCGACGACAGCTTCGCCACGCTCGTCGCGCTGCTCGACCGCGGTCTGAGAGGCGCCTAGGCCGCCGGACGGATCAGCGCCAGCGTGCGTCCCGGCGCTCCGGCGAGGCTCGCGCGCAGGGCGGCGCCCGCGAGCTCGAAGCGCTCGGGCGTGCCACGCGGGTCGAGCTCGGCGACGAGCGCGCGAAGCCAGGCTCCGCGGTCCGCCGCGGCGCTCAGCGGCGGCCCGGCGATCACGAAGCCCTCGAGCTGCTCGGCGCGCGCCGCCTTGGCGAAGATCTCCAGGGCCGGGCGCGCGAGCGCCGCGCGGCGAGCGGTCGTGGCCGGGCCGGGCCCGGGCTCGGGCGCGCCCCACAGCCTCCGCGCCTCTCCGGCGGTGCTCGCAGTGGCGAGCACCGCCGCGGTGCTCGGGTCGAAGCCGCTGGGCTCGAAGCGCTCGATGTCACCGCGCGCGTGGATTTGCGCGATCTTCTCGCGCACGGCCGCGGCGAGGTCGATGCCGCGCGCCGAGGCGAACGCGCCGAGCGCATCGTGGAAGCCCGCGATCGCGCCGTGGAGCGTGGGCAGCGGCTCCTCCGCGCGCGGGACCTTCGGGCCGTCGTAGTGGTTGACGACGCGCGCGATCGGGCCGGCCGCGCCGAGCAGCGTCGCGAGGTCGGCCTGCGCCTCGCCGCCGGTGGGCGGCTCTCCGAGCACGATCAGGAACTGGTCGGCGAGCGCCGTCGTGATGATCCAGAGGTCGGCGAGCTCAGAGGCGATCTGGCCGCCGTCGTCTCCCGTCTGCACCAGCTCGGCGAGCTCGCCGAGCTCCTCCAGCAGCCGCGCCACAGCCGCGAGCGGCTGCCAGTAGCCGCCGGCCGCAAGCATCGTCTCGCGCACGAGCTGCTGTGCCTCGCTGCGCGCGGGCGCGCTCATGCCAGCTGCAACAGCTCCACGCCGGCTGCCCGGAGCACGTCCTCGCCGTCGAGCACCGCGTAGCCGGTGCGGAAGTACAGCCGCGCGACGCCCGCGGCGGCGATCAACTTCGAGCACGGGGGGCATGGGAAGTCGGTCACGTACATGACGGCGCCCTCGGTGCTGCGCCCGCGCCGCGCCGCGTCTGCGATCAGGCGCGCCTCGGCGTGCTGCGCCGTGGACAGCTCCAGCGCCACCCCTTTGTAGAAGTTCGCGCGCGGGTCGCCCGCGGCGTAGGCCGCGAGCGGGTGGGGGAGGTGCTCGTTGAACGCCGTCTCGACGCGTCCGTCGGCGAACCGGATCGCGGCGCCGACGCGCCGCCACCAGTCGACGCTGTGACCGGCGGCCTGCGCCGCCGCGCCGGCCAGCTCGGCGAGCGCGGGATCGCCGTCGGGAGCGGGCGGAGCCTCGGGTGCCAGTAGCGCGGCGGTCCGCGTCTTGTCCCAACGCAGGAAGACCGTGTCGTAGCGCACATCGCAGCGCGCGAAGAAGCGCTCGACCACCGTGTAGCTCACGTCCTCGGCCGGAGCGATCAGCGCCGGGCGCTGCTCGGCGAGCGCAGCCGCGCCGGCGGCATCGAGCACCTCCACCGACGCGCAGATCTCCCACGCGGCGATCGCCGGCGCCGCGTGCTGCGCATCGAGAGCCCGGATGTCCTTCGCGAGCGGGCGCTGCTCGGCGTGCAGCTCCGGGCCGATCAGGTACAGCGGGCGGCCGGCCCCGTGAGCGGAGAGGAAGCGCCGGTAGCCCTCGTGGAGCACCGGCACGTAGGCGAGGAGCGCCTCGCTCATCCGCGTCGCAGGATGCTGTCGATCAGCCCCGGCAGAACTTCGGCCAGCTTCGGCCCGAGCCGCTCGCCGAGGTTCATGTACATCTGGCGAATCCGCTCCGAGGTGGTCACCGACGCCTGCCGCGGGAGCACCTCGATCCGCCCGACGATCTCCTCCAGCTCCGCCAGGTCCTCGTCGCTGTAGGAGTGGTCCTCGGTCAGCACGAGCACGTCGGGGCGCACCGCTTCGATCAGCGCCCAGCGCGCTTCGCCGTCCTCCTTCCTGAAGATCAGATCGACGGGGCGCTGGAAGGCGAGCAGCTCGAGGCGCTCCATCTCGGGCACCATCGGCCGGTCCTCGCCCTTGCGGCGGCGGATCTTCGCGTCGCTGTCGACGCCGACGACGAGCACGTCGCCCTGCTGCTTGGCGCGTTCGAGGTACTTGACGTGGCCGAGGTGGATCAGGTCGAACGAGCCGGAGGTCAGCACGACCGCGTAGCCGAGCCCCTTCAGATGCGTGACGGTGCGTGTCATCTCCTCCAGCGAGGGGATCAGCCGCTCGGAGAAGTTGACGTTGGGGCTGAGGATGCCGGTGCTGGCTGCCACGAAAATCTCGCTCGAAGGGGGATCTCGCACCTTATCGGCGTGCCATCTTCGCCAGGGTTCACACTCCCTCGCCCGATGCCCGACTACCTCCCCTACGACCAGCGTGCGCCGAGCACCGCCTACCGCGACATGCTCGCCGCGATCCGCGACGGCGGCGCGCGGCTTCAGACCAAGCAGGGGGAGGACGCGCTCGCGCTCGCCGGGCACTGCATGCGCTTCCAGATGGCACAGGGCGCGGCCGTGATCACCGAGCGCTCGATCAAGGGCTTCGCCGGCAAGGCGATCGGCGAGCTGTGCGCGTTCATCAACGGCGCGCGCACGCTGGATGAGCTGCGCGAGTTCGGGTGCGACTGGTGGGATGCGTGGGCGACGCCGGAGAAGTGCCGCGCGCGCGGCCTCGAGCCCGGCGACCTCGGGCCCGGCTCCTATGGCCATGCGTTCAGGAACTTCACGACCGACCTGGACGGCGACGATCCCGGCTTCGACCAGCTCCCGCACATGATCCGCAAGCTGCGCGAGCTGCCGCTCGACCGCACGGCGCTGATCAGCCCCTGGATCCCGAACGCCAACCACCGCGAGGCGGACGTGCGCGCGCGCAACACGATCGCGCCGTGCCACGGCTGGATCCACGCGCTCGTGTTCGGCGAGGAGCTGCACCTGATCCACAACCAGCGCTCGGGCGACACGCCGATCGGCGTGCCCTCGAACATGGCGCAGTACACGGCCCTCGGGCTGATGATCGAGCAGCTCACCGGGTACCGCTTCGCCGAGTACGTGCACTGGATCCAGTACGCGCACATCTACGTCAACCAGCTCCCGGCCGTGGACGAGATGCTCGCGCGCGAGCCGCGGCCGCTGCCGACGCTCCAGCTGACCGAGGCGGGACGGCGCATCAGCGACATCCACGACTTCCGCGCCGAGCACTTCGAGCTCTGCGACTACGACCCGCACCCCGCGATCGCCGGGATCCCGGTGTCGACCTGACATGGTCGCGATCGTCGTCGCCCATTCGACGAACCGCGTGATCGGGCGGGAAGGTGCGCTGCCGTGGCGGCTGCCCTCCGACCTGCGCCGCTTTCGCGAGCTGACACGGGGCCACACGGTGCTGATGGGCAGGCGCACCTACGAATCGCTGCCGGACTCCTTCCGCCCGCTGCCGGAACGGCGCAACCTCGTCCTCTCGAGCGACCCGTCATACCGGCCCGAGGGCGCGGAGGTGTTCTCCAACCTCACGGCCGCGCTCGCCGCCTGCGACGGGGACTGCTTCGTGATCGGCGGAGAGGTCACCTACCGCGACGCGCTGCCGCTCTGCGAGCGGCTGTACGCGACCGAGATCGAGGCCGAGCTCGAGGGCGATGCGTTCTTCCCGGAGCTCGACCCGGCGCAGTGGCGGCTCGTCGAGGACGCCGGGCCGCTCCTCGAGAACGAGCTCGGCTTCGCCTTCAGGACCTATGAGCGAGCTCTATAACCTCGACGCCGCTCGCGGCGGCGAGCAGCTCGAGCGGATGCGCGCGCTGGAAGCCGAAGGCGTGTGCATCTTCTGCCGCAAGCAGGACCAGAACGTCGAGCACGAGGGCGCGCACTGGTACGTGACGCGCAACGACTTCCCCTACGAGGGCACCTCCGCGCACTACCTGATCGTCGCCCGCGAGCACGTCGAGCGGTTCGAGGAGTGCTCCGAGGAGGCTGGGGCGGAGCTGTGGCAGATCCGCCGCGAGCTCGTCCGGCGGCTGGGCGCGCCGGCCTACGCGACCGTCGAGCGCAGCGGCGACATGCACCTCAACGGCGGCAGCGTCGCGCACCTTCACGTGCACCTCGTCGCGCTCGAGCGCGACCCCGAGAAGACGGTCCGCTTCCGCGTCAGCGCTCGCGGGCGCGCTGAGCGAAGCTGCGCCGATTCTGGCGCCTGAGGCGTATGCTCGCCGTGCCGCAAGGGGTGCAAACGAGGGGAAGGAGCCCACGATGATTCGTAGCTCACGAACGGTTGTTGCCCTTAGCCTCGCGCTCGCCGCGATCGGCGCGCTTCCCGCCGTCGCAGCCGCCGCGAGCGAACAGCCGAGCGTCGAAACGGGGGTCGCGCCCCGCGTCCAGGACGGCCCGCCCGCCGCCACACCGCTCGCCGCGCTCGGGCTGAAGGCGCGCCCGCGAGGAGCGCGCCGCGCACACGGGCGCACGACTCCCCGGAGCGGCGAAACCGGGGCTCCCACAAGCTCCTTGCCCGCCGCGGTCCCGGCCGCCGCGCCGCTCGTCAACTTCAACGGCGTCAGCAGCCGCGACAGCGCCGAAACCAACTTCGGCCAGGAGTTCGAGCCGCCGGATCAGGGGCTCTGCGTCGGCAACGGGTTCGTGCTCGAGCCGGTCAACTCGGCCTACACCGTCTACGACGAATCGGGTCAGGTGCTCGCCGGCCCCTTCAACGTCAACGGGCCGTTCAACGAAGGGCTGCGCGAATTCACCAGCGACCCCCGGTGCTACTACGACGCCGCCGACCACACGTGGTTCGCGACGATCCTCGCGCTCGGCCCGACGGAAGAATCCTCGAGCCTCGACATCGCGGTCAACAGCTCGGGCGACCCGCGCACGCCATGGACCGCCTACAAGCTCGACACGACCGACAAGCGCGGCAAGGAATGCCCGTGCTTCGGCGACCAGCCGAAGCTCGGCATCGACGCCGACAACCTCTACGTGACGGCCGACGAGTTCTCGATCCTCGGGCCGCAGTTCAACGGCGATCAGCTGTACGCGTTCGCGCTGAAGGACCTGGTGAGCGGCGCCCCCACGGTGCATTTCGCCCACTTCTCCAAGCTCAAGATCGCCCGCGAACCGGCGAGCTCGATCCAGCCGGCGATCACCACGGGCGAAGCGCCGGCCGAGTACTTCATGGACTCGATCGACCCGACCGAAACCGAAGGCGACACCATCGGCGTGTGGGCGCTGACCGGTGGCAAGACAATCGCCAAAGGCGGCACGCCGACGCTGTCGAATCTGATCCTCTCCTCGGAGCGCTTCGTGATACCGCTGCCGGCGGCGCAGAAGGGGACGCACACGGCGCTCGAATCCGGCGACGACCGCATGCAGCAGACGCAGTTCATCGGCGGGAAGCTGTGGGGCGAGCTCAGCACGAGCGTGGTGCCGCCGGGCGAAAAGAAGCTCCACGACGGCGCCGGCTGGTTCGAGGTCGAACCGTCGGTGCGCAAAGGCGTGATCGCACCCGCGACCAAGATCGCGGCACAGGGCTACGTGACCGCGCCCGGGGAAGACTTCATCTATCCCGCGCTGCAGGTGACGCCCTCCGGCCACGGCGCGATGGTCGGCACGCTGAGCGCCGCCAAGCGCTTCCCGAGCGCCGCGTACTCGCTGCTCTCGCCCGGCGTGGGCGGGATCCAATGGGGACCCGTCCAGGTGGCGGCCGAAGGCAGCACGAACTACGACCCCAACGGCGAACGCTGGGGCGACTACTCGTGGGCGATCATGGCGCCGAACCAGAAAGCGGTGTGGCTGGCGACCGAGTACGTGCCGCCGAAGCCGAGCCGGACCGCGGACGGCGAACACGACTGGGGCACGCGCGTGTTCGAGGTGCCGACGGGCTGAGCCCCGCCCTGCAACGAGCGCCGGCGGACCCTCCACCCCTATCCTCGGCGGAGATGACGGCGAACATCGCCTTCGCGCTGAGCGCCGCCGTCCTCTCGCTCGTGATCGTCGTCGGCGCCGCGCTGAAAGGCCACTGGTGGGTCGCGGCGGTGTACGCGCTGCTGGTAGCCGGCTTCCTGGTGCGTGCGGCGTACGGGCGCCGGCGCGACGAGCCGGCCGAGCCGTCGCCGTCGGGCCCTGAGCACGAGCCCGAGCGGCGCCTGCGCCACGCGCGCTTCAAGCGCCGCTGACCGCCAGACGGGCTACGTGGCACACTCCAGCCGTGCCCGCTTACGAGATCGCCGGCAAGGTCGCGCTCGTCACCGGCGCCGCGCGCGGGATCGGGTTCGCGACCGCACGGGCGCTGATCGCACGCGGCGCCTCAGTGACAGTCGTCGACCTCGACGAGGACGCGGCGCGGGCGGCGGCGGCCCAGCTGCACGACACGCGCGCGCTCGGGCTCGCCGCCGATGTGACCGACCGCGGCGCCGTGCAGCGCGCGGTGGCAGCGACGGTCGAGCGCTTCGGCGCGCTGGATGTTCTCGTGGCCAACGCGGGCGTTGCGAACCGCGTCGCCAGCTTCCGGGCGATGCCCAGCGAGGCGATCGAGCGGACGCTCGGCGTGAACCTGATGGGCGTGTACCTGACCGTCGAGGCCGCGCTGCCGGAGATCGTCCCCCGCCGTGGCCACGTCGTCGTGATCTCTTCGATCTACGCGTTCACGAACGGCGCCGGCGAGATCCCCTATGCGATGAGCAAGGCGGCCGTCGAGCAGCTGGGCCGTGGCCTTCGCTCCGAGCTCTCGCCGCACGGCGCGAGCGCGACCGTCGCCTACTTCGGCTTCATCGACACCGAGATGGTGCACCAGGCCCTCGACGAGGACCCGCTCGCCGCGCGTATGATCGGCATGCTCCCCGGCGTGCTGCACAAGCGCCTGAAGCCCGAGGTCGCGGGCGCGGCGATCGCGCAGGCGATCGAACGCCGCAGCGCGCGCCTGATCCGCCCGCGGCGGTGGGCGGTGCTCTCCGTCCTACGCGGCATCCTGGGACCGCTCGGCGACGCCCGGATGCAACGGGACGCCGAGGCCCAGCAGCTGCTGCGGGACATCGACGCACGCGCGGGCGAGGACCAACCGACGACTGCGTAGGACGGCGCCGCTAGGCTCATTCGACCGCTCTGCCGGGCGCCCTGGCAGGTTGTATCCAGAGTGAGCACCTCGAACACATCGCTGCGCCGAGGAGTCGTGATGGCTGCGTGCATCTGCGCGGCGGCCGTCGCGCTCGCGCTCGTGCCCGCCGCCCGCGCGGCGAGCACGTCGCAGATCGTCAAACTGCTGAACGCCGAGCGCGCCGCCAACGGGCTCCCCGCGGGCATCTCCGAAAACCCCGTCTGGAGCGTCGCCTGCCGGCTGCACAACGCCTACGAGCACCGATACAACGCGCTGAGCCACGCCGAGACCGAAGGCCACGCGGGGTACTCGAGCGCCGGCAACCTGATCGCGCAGACCTCGGTGCTCGCCGAGGGGATCTACTGGGGCCCATCCGATCCGTACGACAACGCGCCCTACCACCTCTTCGACCTGCTCAACCCGCGCATCTCGAGCATCGGCGCGGCCGACTCCGAAGGCTTTGGCTGCGTCGAGGTCGAGCTCGGCACGCTGCGCGCGGCGCCGAGCGCGGTGAAGGCCTACAGCTTCCCCGGCAACCATCGCCGCGGTGTGCCGCTCTCCCAGCACGCCGAAGAGCAGCCGGAATCGCCTGCGCAGACGGTTGGGCTCGGCAGCAAGACGACCGGGCCGAACCTGTTCGTCTACTTCGACGGGCCGTGGACGAACGGCTCGCGCGCGCAGCTCACATCGGCGACGCTGCGTTCTGCGCACGGCTCGGTGCCGCTGCGCTGGATCGACAACTCGACCTCGAACCTGCTCCCGCCCACGGGAGCGATCCTCGTGCCCGTCACCCCGCTGAAGCCCGGCACGAGCTACCGGGTGTCGGTCCGCGGTACGGTCACGGGCGTCGTGCCCGGCACCAACATCGAACAGGCGCTCGGCGCCTGCCAGGAGGAAGCCGGTGGGGGGGTCGCCTGCGGGCAGCCGCCCAGCACAGCCTGCTTCGCCGACGTCGCCACCCAGCTCGCGATCTGCGGCCTGGCGAGCAACTGGAATGTCTCGGAGGACTTCTCCTTCAAGACCGCCGGGCGCGCCCGCAAGCGCTGAGCGGATGGCCGCTTCGCCGGCGATCCGATGGGCGCGGGGGCCCGGCGACGTGAGCGGTGCCATCGCCCTGCGCGAGCAGGTCTTCGTCCGCGAGCAGGGCGTGCCCGTCGAGGAAGAGGTCGACGGGCGCGACGATGAGGCGCTCCACCTGGTCGCGCTCGAGCCGGCGGCGGGCGAGCCGGTGATCGGGACGCTGCGGCTGCTGTTCGACGGCGAGGTCGCCAAAGTCGGCCGCGTCGCGGTAGCGGCCGGCTGGCGCCGGCGCGGCGTGGCCACCCGGATGCTCGAGGAGGCGGTCGCGGAGGCGCGCCGCCACGGCAGCGCCAGCGCGCGGCTGGCCGCGCAGACCGACGCCGTCGCGGTCTATGAAGGCGTCGGGTTCGTCGTCGAATCGGACGTCTTCGAGGAGGCCGGGATCCCGCACGTGTGGATGGGGCGGCCGCTGGCCGGGTCCGCGTGAGCGCCGCAGAGCCCGGTGCGGCCACGGGCGCGTCGCCGCATCTCATCATCTTCGACTGCGACGGCGTGCTGGTGGACTCCGAGCCGATCTCCAACCGCGTGCTCGCGGAGATGCTCGCCGAGCAGGGGCTGCCGATGAGCCTCGCCGAGGCCCGCGCGCGTTTCCAGGGGCTGCTGCTCTCGCAGGTGCACGGGCGCGCCGAGCGGATGCTCGGTCATCCGCTGCCGCCGGGTTGGCTCGATGAGTACGTCGAACGGCGCGCCGCCGCGTTCGCCGCCGAGCTGCGCCCGGTGCCGGGCGCCGCCGAGCTCGTGCGCGACGCGGCCGGCGCCGGCCTCGCCGTCTGCGTCGCCTCCCAGGGCAGCCTGCGCAAGACGGCCCGCTCGCTCGCGCTCACCGGTCTCCAGGAGCTGTTCGCCCGCGGCGCCCGCTTCTCCGCCGAGCAGGTCCCGAACGGAAAGCCCCATCCCGACCTGTTCCTCCTCGCCGCGGAGCGCATGGGCTTCGCGCCCGCCGACTGCGCGGTCGTCGAGGACACGCCCTCCGGCGTCACCGCCGCGCGCGCGGCCGGCATGTCCGTCTACGGGCTCGCTGCCGACAGCGATCCGGACGCGCTGCGCGAGGCCGGCGCGATCGTCGTCGGCTCGCTCGAGGAGCTCCGCGCGCCGCTGCTCGGTATCCGAACGGCTGGGGCCCACGCTGTCTGTGGGGTTGACAGTAAGCCACCGCTCTGACAGGATGCCGCGAGCACGGGTGGAGGGGCCGTGCCACGACACGGAGGGATAGCTGTGGCACCGATCACCGCCCGCGCCCGCGGGATGTTCGTCCTCGTGGGGGGGATCGTCCGGGTTCCGGTCCGGCTCTCGGCAACGGTGGCGCTGCTCTGCGCCTGCATCGCGACTTTCGCCGTCGCGCCCGCGTCTGCCGCGCGCAGCGGCCGGCCCAAACACCACGGCCGCGTGCCGACGACCGGTCAAGCCGTCGACGGGCGCGTGCTGAGCGTCGGGAACGGCACCTGGAAGGGCACGCCGCCTTTCACCTACACGTTCCAGTGGGTCCGCTGCGGTCGCGGCTGCGCGCAGATCCCCGGCGCGACGCAGTCGAGCTACCGCGCGCGCACCGAAGACATCGGCAAGAAGCTCAAAGCGCTGATCACGGCGAAGAACGCGGCCGGCTCGGCAACGACGCGCTCGATCTCGACGGCGAAGGTCCTCCCCGGCTCGCCGCTGAACCTGGTGGAACCGAAAGTGTCGGGTACGCCCCTCGTCGGACAGACGCTCACCGCCGAAAAAGGCACTTGGGTCGGCACGGTGCCGATCGAATACTCCTACCTCTGGTACGCGTGCCCGCCGCTCGCGACCTGCGAAGCGATCCCAGGCGCGACGGGCCAAACGCACCAGGTCGAAATCGGCGAGTTCGGCGACAGCTTCAGGGTCGAAGTGACGGCGAGCAACGCCTACGGCTCGCTCAGCGTCGCCTCCGAAAAGACGAACGTGGCGGGCGGTGACGCGCCCTCCGAGACCGAAGCGCCGGCGATCTCAGGCGAAGCCAAGCAGGGCCGGCTGCTCACCGCCTCCAGTGGCAAATGGAGCGGCACCGAACCGATCAGCTACGAATACGAATGGCTGCGCTGCAACGAATCCGGCGCCGAATGCGCGCAGGCGGCGTCGGCCTCTCCGCTGCCGACCTACTTGGTGGCGGGGGCCGACGTGGGGCGCAAGCTGCGCGTGAAGGTGATCGCCACGAACATCGCCGGCAAAGGCGAAGCGGACTCCGAACCGACAACCGAGGTGGGAGGCACCGCGCCCGAAAACCTGATCGCGCCGACGGTCCTCGGCCTCGACATCAGCGGCCAGACCCTGACGGCGAGCGAAGGCCTCTGGACGGGGACGGAACCGATCGGCTACGCCTTCCAGTGGCAGCAGTGCAGCAAAGCCGGCAGCGAATGCGAAGACATCGCCGGCCAGACGAAATCCACCTACGTGATCACGAACGGCGACGCGACGCACACGCTGCGCGTGATCGTGAAGGCGAGCAACGTCGCCGGCGCGACCGAAAAGGAATCTGCCGTCACCGGCGAAGTGCTCGGCGTCGGGCCGGAAAACACGGAAGCGCCGAAAGTCTCCGGCACCGCCACCGCCGGGCAGCTCTTGACGGCGTCGAGCGGCAAATGGAGCGGCACGGAACCGATCGTCTACGAATACGAATGGCTGCGCTGCAACGCAGGCGGCGGCGAATGTGCGACCGCGGCCGGCGCTTCGCTGCTCCCCACCTACTCGGTCGCCGCGGCGGACGTGGGCCACACGCTGCGCGTGAAGGTGATCGCGAAAAACATCGCCGGCAGCGGGAGCGCGGAATCCGAACCGACGGGCACGGTCAGCGGCGTGAAACCGTCGAACCAGATCGCCCCGATCGTGCTGGGCCTCGACATCACGGGGCAGACGCTGAACGCGAGCGAAGGGACCTGGACCGGGACCGAACCGATCTCCTACTCATACCAGTGGCAGCAGTGCAGCAAAGCCGGCACGGAATGCGAAAACATCGCGGGCGAAACCAAATCGACGTATGTGATCAGGGACGGCGATGCCGCGCACAAGCTGCGCGTGCTCGTGACCGCCAAAAACGTCGCGGGGACCGCCGAAAAGGAATCGGCGGTGACGGGCGAAGTGCTCGGCGTGGCGCCGAAAGACACCGAATCGCCAGGCATCTCCGGAACCACGACCGCGGGCCAGCTGCTGACGGCGTCGAGCGGCAAATGGAGCGGCACCGAACCGATCGTCTACGAATACGAATGGCTGCGGTGCAACGCGGGCGGCGGTGAATGCGCGCAGGCGGCTTCGCCCTCACTGCTGCCGACCTACTCGGTCGCGGCGGCGGACGTGGGCCACACGCTGCGCGTGAAGGTGGTCGCGAAGAACATCGCCGGCAAAGGCGAAGCCGAATCCGAACACACGGCGACGGTCGCGGGTGTCGGCCCGGAAAACAAAGTCGCGCCAATCGTGGTCGGGCTCGACATCACCGGCCAAACGCTGACCGCGACGGAAGGAACCTGGACCGGCACCGAACCGATCGCCTACTCCTTCCAGTGGCAGCAATGCAGCAAAGCCGGCACGGAATGCAACAACATCGGCGGCGAAACCAAACCGACCTACGTGATCAGGGACGGGGACGCGGCCCATACGCTGCGCGTCATCGTGACCGCGAAAAACGTGGCCGGGACGGCCGAAAAGGAATCGTCCACGACGCTCGAAGTGCTCGGCGTCGGACCGAAAAACACCGAACTCCCGGGCATCTCCGGGACCGCGACCGCCGGCCAGGTGCTGACTGCCTCGAGCGGCAAATGGAGCGGCACCGAACCGATCGTCTACGAATACGAATGGCTGCGCTGCAACACGTCCGGCGGCGAATGCACGACCGCCGCGGGCGCCTCTCTGCTCCCGACCTACTCCGTGGCGGCGGCCGACGTGGGCCACACGCTGCGCGTGAAGGTGATCGCGAAAAACATCGCCGGCAAAGGCGAAGCCGAATCCGAACACACGGCGACGGCCGGCGGCGTGAAACCGTCCAACTCGATCGCCCCGACCGTGCTGGGCCTCGACATCACGGGGCAGACGCTGAGCGCGAGCGAAGGGACCTGGACCGGGACCGAACCGATCTCCTACTCCTTCCAGTGGCAGCAGTGCAGCAAAGCCGGCACGGAATGCAACAACGTCTCCGGCGAAACGAAATCGACGTACGTGATCAAAAACGGCGACGCGGCGCACACCCTGCGTGTCATCGTGACTGCCAAAAACGTCGCGGGCACGACCGAAAAGGAATCATCGGTGACAGGCGAAGTGCTCGGCGTCGGCCCGAAAGACACGGAACTGCCGGGCATCTCCGGGGAAGCCAAAGAAGGGCAGCTCCTGACGGCTTCGAGCGGCAAATGGAGCGGCACCGAACCGATCGTCTACGAATACGAATGGCTGCGGTGCAACACGTCGGGGGGCGAATGCAAAACCGCCTCGGGCGCGTCGCTCCTCGCGACCTACCTCCTCGGCGCGGAAGACGTCGGCAAAACACTGCGGGCGAAGGTGATCGCGAAAAACATCGCCGGCTCCGCGAACGCCGAATCAGAAAAGACCGAAACCGTCAAAGGCGTCGTGCCGACAAACACCGTGCTGCCGGTGACGGTGCCGACGGTCACGGCGCTCGAAGGCTCGACGGTCACGGCGACCGAAGGCACCTGGACCGGCACCCAGCCGATCAGCTACGTGTGGGAATGGAAGATCTGCACGTCTGCGACGAGCTGCAAAGTCGAACTGAAAGGGACGAGCCACGAATTCAAAGTGCCCTCGGGCACGACCGGCAAGAAACTTCGCGTCAACGTGATCGCCACGAACGCTGCAGGCAAAGGCGAAAAAGAAGCGCTCGAACTGGCGATCCTGCTCTAGCGCGGCGCGGGCGCGCCGTTCCTCAACCCGCTTCGAGGATCGCGGCGGCGACGCGCGCGGGCGCTTCGAGTGGCGGCCAGTGAGCGACGTCGTCGAGCGCCGTGAACGGCGCGCCGGGCAGGCGCTCGCGGATCCGCTCGGCCATGTGCGCACCTGATACGGGGTCGAGCATGCCCCACACGAACCCGAGCGGCACGGACGTGCTCTCGAGCGCGCCGGTCCACCGCGTCCCGTGCTCTTCGCGATCGGAGATGTAGCGGATCAGGAGATGGCCGAGGCGCTCGCCGCCGTCACGGCTCATCGACGCCCAGATCTCGGCGCTGTCGGCGGCCGCGTCGTAGCCGGGCGCGAACGTCGGCTCGAGTCCCGCGACGAACAGCTCCTCGGTGACGAGCTCTGAGATGCGCGGTCCCTGCTCCGGGTCGAGCAGCGCAGTCTGCACCGGCTGCGGGCGGTGCAGGTCCGGGTAGACGCCGCCGTTGAGGAACTGCACGGAGCGCAGCTCGACGGGCAGCTCGCCCTCGCCTGCCCGGGCGAGCAGCTCCTGCGCGACCGAGACCCCGTAGTCGTGCGCCACGAGCGAGGTCCTCTCGACCCCCTCGTGGGCCCACAGCGCTTGCACGAGATCGGCCTGCTCGGTCAGCGAGTAGCGGTGCTCCACCGGCTTCGCGGAGGCGCCGAAGCCGAGGAAGTCCGGCGCGAGCACGTCGTGCCCGGTCGCAAGCGCGGGCACAGCCTTGGCCCAGTCGTGGGAGGAGCTCGGGAACCCGTGCAGCAGCGTCATCGCCGGACCGGCGCCGAGGCGGGCGCGGAAGACGGCGCGCCGGCTGCCGCCGACGTCGAGGCTCAGCCGCTCGCCCTCAGCCCACCAGGCCCCCAGGTCGCCCACGCGCGCATTATCGCGGCGCGGGACATAGGCTGTCGGTGTGCGCGCCCACCATGTGATCGTCGACCGCGACTTCCCGCAGCCCCCCGAGCGCGTGTTCGAGTACCTCAGCGAGCACGACAACCTCGGCGAGCTCTTCGGGTCCAAGGTCACGCGCCTGCACGATGGGCGCGACGGCGAGCGCAACGGCGTCGGGTCGGTACGCAGCCTGAAGGTCGGCCCCGGGCCCGCGTTCGAGGAGACGGTCACGGAGTTCGAGCGCCCGCGGCGGATCGTCTACCGGATCACAAAAGGCAGCCCGCTGCGCGGTCACGTCGGCGTGATGAGCTTCGAGCCGGACGGCCGGGGCGGAACGCGCTTCCACTACGACATCCGCCTCGCCTCGCCGGTGCCCGGGCTCGCGAAGCTCGTGCACGCCTCGCTCACCAGGTCGGTCAACAAGGGCCTGGACAGCGTCGAGCGCAACGCCTAGCCCCCCGCGCCATCACCGCCGGGCCCTATCGTGCATGGGCCGTGCCCGCTCTGAGCTTCACCGCGACGCTGCAGCGAGAGGAGGCCGTGCTGCGCTTCCCTTACGACGAGCGCCTGCGCCGGCTGCTGCGCGCCATCCCGGGACGGCGATGGGACCCCGAGGAGCGGGTGTGGCGGGTGCCGCTCGAAGCCGAGCAGGCCGACGCGCTGGCCCGCCTGCTCGAGGGCCTGCCGGCCCGGCCCGAGGTCGAGGAGCGCCTCGCGCGGACGATCGAGCGGCGCCGGCGCCGGCGCGGGCGCAGGGACCTCCTGGTCGACCTTGCCCGCCCCGACGAGCGCTGGTGGCTCAGCTTCGCCACCGACGGGCCGCCCGAGCTGCTGGCGAGGCTGCTCGACCACCCCGGCGCGGAGCGGCTCGAGCCGATCGGGCGCGCGCAGGTGCCGCTCGACGAGCGCTCGGCGGCGACGGTCGGCTCGCTGCGCGACGCCGGCGTGCGGCTGAGCTCCGCCGCCGCCCAGGCCCTGCGACAGCGCCTCGAGGACGCAGCCGCTCGGCAGGTGCGGGACTGCGACGGGCGGGCGGGGCCGGCTCCAGCGGAGCGCACGCCGCGCGAGGACGTCGCGTTCCGCCGTGACCGCCGCGGCGATCACTGGATCCTCGTCACCGGGCGCTGGGCGGCGCTCGCCCGCGTGATCGCGAGCCGCGCCGGGCTGCGCGCGGCTGATGGCCCGGCGGGCAGCGTAGGCCTGGCAGCGAACGAGCGCGACGCGGAGGCGCTCGCCGAGCTGCTCGGCCACCTCGAGGATGCGCTCGTCGAGGAGCGGGTGGGGGCGTGGCTCGCGCGCGCCAGGAGCTGGCGCGGCAACATCGAGGTCCAGGGGATGCCCGACGGGCCCGCGCTGGTCCTGCTCGGCGAGGAGCAGCGGTTGCCGCGCGCGGTGCGCGAGCGGGCGAGCTCTGTCCCCGGGGGCGTGGCGCTGCCGCTGACGCTCGAGAGCTGGCGGCTCGCCCGCCGGCAGCTCGACGGCTGGCTGAGCCCGGCGGCGCGGCGCTGCGGCCGGGCGCTCGAGGAAGGTCGCCCGGCTCCGCCCGCGGTGCTGGAGCTCTCGGCCGTCCACGAACGCCCGACGTTCGTGCTCGCGCCCGGGCACGATGCCTCGCTTGCGCAGGCGTTCGCGGCGATCGACGGCGCGAGCGCGCCGCGTCCGTCTGCCGCGGTGCGACGGGGTCTCGGGGCCCACCCCGACCACGGCTCGCTGCCGGCGATCGCCGCGGACCCGTTCTGCGTTCCCGCCCTCGACGCATTCCTCGCCGGGCGCGGGGTGTGGGTCGAGGATGCCGCGCTGGAAGCGCTCCAGAAGATCCGCGAGGAGCACGCGCGCGCCGCCGGACTCGTGGCGCTCTCCCAGGCGCGTGAGGCGGACCTCGACGTTCCGGGCCTCGGGGGCGAGCTCAAGCCGTTCCAGCGCGCCGGCGTCGCCTATCTGCTCGAGCGCCGCCGCGCTTTCCTGGCCGACGAGCAGGGTCTCGGCAAGACGATCGAGGCGCTGGCGGCGCTGCAGGCCGGCGGCGCGTTCCCGGCCGTCGTCGTGTGCCCGGCCAACCTGAAGCTGAACTGGCTGCGCGAGACGCGCACGTGGCTGCCTGGGCGCAGCGTCCGGCTGCTCGCCGGGCGCGGCGAGGGGGCCGGCGCTGCCGGCGAGGCCGACGTCACGATCGTCAACTACGAGATCCTCGGCGCGCGCCTCGAGGAGCTGCTCGCGACGGCGCCGCGAGCGGCGGTGATCGACGAGGCCCATTTGTGCAAGAACGCGGCGGCCAAGCGCACGCAGGCCGTGCATCGGCTCGCGGCCGCGGTCCCGCGCGACGGTCTGGTGCTGGCGCTGAGTGGGACCCCGGTGCTGAACCGGCCCTCGGAGCTGATCGCGCAGCTGCGGATTCTCGGGCGCCTGGAGGAGTTCGGCTCGGGGGCCCAGTTCGGCGCCCGCTTCAAGGGCCCCGACGCTCACCAGCGCCTTCACTGGCACCTGCGCGCGCGCTGCTTCGCGCGCCGGTGCAAGAGCGAGGTCCTACCCCAACTGCCGCCGAAGACGCGCTCGGTCGTGCCGATCGAGCTGGACAACGAGGCCGAGTACCGGCTCGCCGAGCACGACGTGGTCGCGTGGCTTCGCAGCCAGCCGCTCGACCTGCGCGAGCTGGACGCGAAGGTCGCGGCGGCGCTCCGCGCCGAGCGGCTGGTGCGGTTGAACGCGCTCAAGCTGCTGGCGGCGCGCGGCAAGCTGGCCGCCGCGCTGAGCTGGATCCACGACTTCCGCTGCTCCGGGGAGCGGCTCGTCGTCTTCGCGCGCCACCGCGAGATCCAGCGGGCGGTGCTGGAGCGCTTCCCGCAGGCGCTGCACATCCTCGGCGAGGACAGCGTGGCCGCCCGCGACGCGGCGCTGCAGTCCTTCCAGGCGCCCGACGACGAGGGCAACGGCCTGATCGTCTGCTCGCTCGAGGTCGCCGGGCAGGGGCTCACGCTAACGCGCGCCTCGAGCGTCGCCTTCCTCGAGCTCGACTGGACGCCGGCCCGCCACGACCAGGCCGAGGACCGCTGCCACCGGATCGGCCAGCAGGACGCGGTCAACGCCTACTACCTGCTTGCCGCCGAGAGCGTCGACGAGACGATCGCGCGCCTGCTCGAGCGCAAGCGGGCGGTGATCGGAGCGGTCACCGACGGCCGGGACGAGGACGGCGAGGGCGTCGTGGACGCGCTGGTGCGCGAGCTGCGCGGCGAGCCCTACCGCCGGCTGCGCGCGGTCGCGTGAGCGAGCGCCCGGCGGTCTAGGGCCAGAGTTCGAGGGCGTTCATGATTTCGCCCCACGTTTCGACGGCTTCGGCTTCGGCGTTCGTGAGCTGGTATTCGAAGCGGCCGGCCGTCCGCGCGAGGCTGCGCTGCGAGCCGCCCTCGAAGCGCGACAGCCCCGGCGGTTGCAGGCCGAGCGCGACCCAGTTGGGATAGAAGACTTCGACGAACGAGACGCTGCTCGACGGCAGTGTCTTGAAGCCGCTCGCGGCCCACGCGCGAACGTCGCCGCAGAGGTCGGGCACCGACAGGCCGTACAGCTTCCCGAGGTTCGAGGCGTAGCCGTTGACCGCGCGGCTGATCGCGCCGTTGCTCCAGTGCAGCCCCCTGACCGCGCGCAGGTAGGAGGCGACCGCCGGCCGGTCCGGTTTGCCGGCGCTCAGCACCATCGTGCCGATCACCTCATTGCTCAATTTCGTCGATTCGGGATCCTGCGGCGAGCCGGCGGCCGCGCGCGGGCATTCGCGGCGGACTTTCGAGAGCACCGCCTTGTACGCGGCGACCGACGTGCCGAGATGCGCGTGCCCCGCCGCGACGAGCGCGTAGTTGGCGCGCACGTAGGCGGACGTCGCCGACGTGTCACTGGCCTGCGCGGCGCCCGGCGCGATCACCGCTGAGCCCCCGAGCACGCCGAGCAGCGCCGCGAGAATCACCCTCCTCCGGAACATGGGCAGAGCCTACGCGATCGCCGTTGAGCACACGCCGGCTCTCCCCGCCGGTGACCGGGGCGGCGGGTATTGTGCTCCTGCTCGCCCGCCCTCCCGGCGGCGTGCTCGGGCGCGTACGCGCCGGAGAGCGCGGGCGGCCGCAGACGCTCCTTCTTGCCCCTGCCTGTGTTCTCAAACGCGATGATGAGGATCTCGACCCCGGCCCTCGGCGCGCTCGCGTGCGCCGTCGTCCTGATCGCGTGCGGCGGCAGCTCCTCATCGGCCGATCAGTCGAGCGCGCCCGCCCCGCCCCCGCTCGCCCGTGTGACGAGCGCCAACCCCCTTGCCGTCTCGCCGCAGCCGGGCACGCCGGATGCTTCGCCGAGCACGCAGATCAGCTTCCTCGGCGGCCCCGGCACGATCGTGTCAGGGGTCACCGTCAAGGGCTCGCGCAGCGGCTCGCACAGCGGCGTGCTGCGCGCCTACTCGACGGGCACCGGCGAGAGCTTCCTTGCAAGCAAGCCGTTCACGCCGGGGGAGACGGTGAGCGTGCGCGCCCAGATCACCGGCGGACCCGCGACCGGCACCGTCACGACGAGCTTCACGATCGCCCAGCAATACGCGCCGAGCCAGAAACAGTTCCCGAACAACCCCGGCCGCGCGAGCGAAGTCCAGCACTACGCGAGCGCGCCGTCGCTGGCGCCTTCCTCCGTGCGGATCCTCACCCACGCCAAGGCGGGTGCGACGCAGGGCGACTTGTTCCTCGCTCCCTATCAGGGCAAGGGCACGGCGGGGCCGATGATCAGCGACCAGGACGGCAACCTGATCTGGTTCCACCCGCTGCCGTCGAGCGAGGCGGCGACGAACTTCCAGGTGCAGCAGTTCGGCGGCCAGCCCGTGCTGACCTGGTGGCAGGGGCGGATCCTCGAAGTCGGCTTCGGCCAGGGCGAAGACGTGATCTTCGACAGCTCCTACCGCCAGATCGGCCGCGTGCGCGCCGGCAACGGCTACCACGCCGACCTGCACGAAATCCGCCTCGAGCCCGACGGAACCGCGTGGATCGACGCCTTCGACCCGATCCGCATGAACCTGTCCTCCCTGCACGGGCGCACCGACGGCGTGCTGACCGATGCCGTCGTCCAGCACATCGACGTCAAGACCGGGCTCGTGATGTGGGAGTGGCACGCCCTCGGCCACGTCCCCCTCGGCGACTCCTACAGCGAAGTGCCGAAGTCGAACAACCCGTGGGACTACATCCACGTCAACTCGGTGGACCCGGGCGCGAACGGCGACGTGCTTCTCTCGGCGCGCAATACGTGGACGCTGTACGACGTGGACATCCGCACCGGGGCGGTCCGCTGGCGGATCGGCGGCAGGCACAGCACCTTCAAGATCGGCTCGGGCGCGCACTTCTACTGGCAGCACGACGCCGAATGGCGGCCGGGCGGGCTGATCTCGCTGTTCGACAACGGCTCCACGCCGCCGAAGGAGAAGCAGTCCCGCGGCCTGCTGCTCGAACCGAACGAAGCGACCCACGCCGTGACCCTGCGCCGGGCCTTCACCAACCCGTCGCGCCGGCTGCTCGCCTCGAGCCAGGGGAACACGCTCGAACTGCCGGGCGGGGACTGGCTGATGGGCTACGGCGGGCTCCCGAACTTCACCGAGTACGACTCCGCCGGCCACGTGCTGCTGGACGGCACGCTCGGCAAGAACGTGCAGGACTTCAAGACGTTCATTGAGCCGTGGAGCGGCCACCCCTCGGGCGCGCCGGCCCTCGCCGCCAAGGCGAGCGGCGGCGGCCTGTCGGTCGCCGTGAGCTGGAACGGCGCGACGGAAGTGGCGAGCTGGCGCGTGCTCGCCGGATCCTCGGCGAGCGCGCTGAGCCCGGCCGCGAGCGCGGCCAAGAGGGGGTTCGAGACCACGATCGCGGTACCCGGGAAGGGGCCCTGGGTGAAGGTGGAAGCGCTCGATCCCCAAGGCAACGCGATCGGCGCCTCGGCGACGGTCAAGACCTGACTCGCGGCGTGGGGGCACCGAGCGCGAGGACCGTCGCCGCACTGGCCTGCGCGCTGTGCTGCGGCGCGCTCGGAGCGGCCCCGGCGCGCGCGGCGCGGGCATCCTGCGAACCGGGCTCGCTCGAACGATCGGCGCTGCTCGACGGCGCAGTCACCGTCTCGCCGCTCCCGGGCAGCCGGGACGCGTCCGCGGAGACCCAGATCAGCTTCCTCGGCGTCCCCGCGTCCGAGCTCTCCGGCATCGCTGTTACAGGCTCTCGCAGCGGTGCGCACACTGGGCGCCTCGCGGCCTACTCGCAGGGCGACGGGGCGAGCTTCCTGCCCTCGCGGCCGTTCGTTCCGGGGGACAACGTGACCGTGCGCGCGACGCTGACGGCCGGCGGCCATGCGACGCCGCTGGCCTTCAGCTTCCAGATCGCGGTGCCCGACGCGTTCGGGGAAGCGGGCGGCAGCACGCCGCCGGCGCCGCGCGCGAGCGAATACCAGCACTTCCATTCCCGCCCGGACCTGCGCCCGCCGACCGTCAGCGTGACGACGAATGCCGCCGGCACGGCTCCCGGGGACGTGCTGCTCGCCCCGTACTCGGGGCCGGGCCAGTACGGCCCGATGATCCTCGACGAACAGGGCCGCCTGCTGTGGTTCAAGCCGCTCTCGCCGGCGGGCGCGCGCGCCGCGGATGTGCGCGTGCAGAGCTACCTCGGCAAAGAAGTGCTGACCTGGTGGCAGGACCCGCTGATCACCCCTGGCGACAGCCGGGCGGGGATCGTGATCGACGACAGCTCATACCGCCAGATCGCGGTGGTGCGCGCAGGCAACGGCTACCAGCCCGACCTGCACGAATTCCAGATCACGCCGCAGGGCACGGCTCTGATCACGGTCTATGACGGCATCCTCTGCAACCTCTCGGGGCTCGGCGGCCCCGCGCACGGCGCGGTCGCCGACACGCTGGTACAGGAAATCGACCTCGCGACCGGCCTGGTCAGGAACGAGTGGCACAGCCTCGACCACGTGCCGTTGACCGACTCCTACGCCTCGCCGCGGCCGGGCAGCCTCAAGGAACCGTTCGACTTCTTCCACATCAACTCGGTCGACGTGACGCTCAGCGGCGACTTGTTGATCGACGCCCGCAACACCTGGGCCGCCTACGACGTCAACCGGCAGACCGGCCAGGTGCGCTGGCGCCTCGGCGGGAAGCGCAGCAGCTTCAAGCTCGGTGCGGGTGCCGGCACCGCCTACCAGCACGACGCGGTCGAACAGCCGAACGGCAACATCACCTTCTTCGACAACGGCGCCACGCCGAAGGCCCACTCGCAGTCGCGGGCGATCGAACTTGCTCTGAACACGCAGACCATGAGCGCGACGCTGGTGCGACGCGACGAGCACGCCCCTGCGCTGCTGGCGGGCAGTCAGGGCAACACCCAGGCGCTCGCGGACGGGAACTGGATGGTCGGCTGGGGCCAGGCGCCGTGGTTCACGGAATACGGGCCGACGGGACAGGTGCTGTTCGACGCGCACCTGCCGCCGAGCTACGAGTCCTACCGCGTCTTCAGGCAACCGTGGAGCGCGACGCCCGCCACACCACCGGCGTTCGCGCTGGCGCGCACCGGCAAGCGGACGAGCGTCTATGCGAGCTGGAACGGCGCGACCGCCGTCGCGAGCTGGCGCGTGCTCGCCGGCGGCTCCCGGGGATCGCTCACCCCGCTCGTGAGCGCGCCGCGAACCGGCTTCGAGACGGTGATCGGGCTCGTCTCGCCGCCGGCTGCCGGCAGCTGGCTCGCGGTGCAGGCGCTCGACGCTAGCGGCGCTGTGCTCGG
This sequence comes from Solirubrobacteraceae bacterium, assembly GCA_035569835.1. Classification (GTDB taxonomy): domain Bacteria; phylum Actinomycetota; class Thermoleophilia; order Solirubrobacterales; family Solirubrobacteraceae; genus Palsa-744. The sequence goes on along the minus strand of DATMMF010000019.1, from coordinate 464,277 downwards.
CGTCTCCGCGGCGCGCCGGGTGTGAGCGGAGGGGACTCGCGGGGCGCGGGCGGGCCCTGCCCTGTCGCGAGGTTGCCGACCGAGTTTTCGACCTTTTCGCGCCGGCGCGTGGCGGCGTTGGCGGCGGCGACGCGCGCGGTCGAGAAGTAGTCGGCGAAGCCGCGGCCGTGCGCGGCCTCCAGCCGGCCCGGCAGCGGTCCGCGCAGCTCGTCGTGGAAGGCGCTGCGGAGCTGTTCGCGAAGCCCCGGCTCGAGCGCGCTGCGGCCGGCGCTGTTCTGCGTCTCCAGGCGCCCCTGCGGGGTGCTGTAGTCGTAGAGCTCCGCTTCCTCGCCTTCGGTCAACGGCACGATCCCTTCTTCCGGCCAGTGCGAGTAGGTCGCGTACTTCGCGGCCTGCGTTCGCATCGCGACGACGTGCAGCGGCGCGTTCGCCGCGTACTCCTCGACCGCGAACTCGGTCACGGTCTCGTCGGTGGCGTGCAGCACGAATTCGCGCCCGGGCGCCGACGGTTCGGCCAGGATCGCGGCGAGGTCGAGCCGGCCGGCGATGTGGGAGTAGTGAGAATCCGTGCGCCAGTGGTCGCCGCCTGCACCGATCGTCAGCAACAGCGGCGCGAGGTCGACGCTCGAGCTGAGCTGGTTGCGCAGCGTTTGCGGTGCGGCGGTCAGCTTGCCGCGCGGGTCCTTGACGATCAGCGGCACCCGAGTCGCCTCCTCGTAGGCGCTCGCGCCCTTGCCGCGCAAGCCGTGTGAGGCCCCGTACTCGCCATGGTCGGAGGTGAACACGATCACGGTGTTGGCGGCGACCTCCGGGTGCGCGTAGAGCGCGTCGAGGACCGCGCCGACGTGGCGGTCCACCTCGCGCTGCAGCTTCGTGTAGAGGTCGAGGAAGCTGAGCCAGATCGGTTCCGCTTCGGGCCCGGTGAAGGGGACCGGCCCGAACGACGCCGCCGCCGTGTCCTGCAGCGAGCGCTGCAGGCGCGGCTTTCGGCCCGCTTCGAGCTGTTCGGGCGTCTCGAAGTTCGGCGGCAGCCGAGCGACCGTGCGCGGCGCGAGCATCTCGGCCGGCACACGGTCGCTCCAGACGTACCACCAAGCGATGTCGTGGGGGTTGACGAACGAGACCGTCGTGCACCACGGCTGGGCTCCGCCTTCCTCGGCCAGCCAGCGCTTGAAGTGGCTCGCGATCGCCGGGTCTTTGTGCCAGCCCTGGCCCGGGCCGCCGTCCGGCGAGGGGTAGACGCCGCCTGCGAAGCCGTACTGCTCGAGGGCCTGTTCGCCCTCGGGCGGCGTCCACTTGTTGTCGTGGTGGGTGACGTGCCACTTGCCGAGCCAGCGGGTGTGGTAGCCGTGCTCGCGCAGCATCGTGCCCCAGGTCGGGAAGCCCGGGTCGAGCGTGCTGCCGCCGGTGATCATGCACCCGGTCTGGTGCGTGTAGAGCCCGGTCAGCATCGCCGAGCGCGACGGGCTGCAGTCGTTGGAGGCCGTGTAGTGGCGGGCGAACGAGACGCCACCCTGGCGAAGCCGCTGCAGGTTCGGCGGAAGCGCCATGCCGATCCGCGGCGTCGAGAACCACTGCGGGAAGCGCAGCTGGTCGACGACGATCACGAGGATGTTGGGCCGCTGCGGCACAGGCTGGTGCGCGGTGCGCTCGACGGGGGCCGGGCGCGGCGGATCGCCGCTGGCCTCTGAGAGCGCCTTGATGCCGAGGCCGGCGCCCACCAGGGCGCCGCCGGCGACCGCTCCTCGCTTCAGGAACGTGCGCCGATCCACTCTCATATCCTGCTGCTCGTCCATGTCGATGCGTGCTCTACTCCTGGGGCCGTTGCTGGCCCTTGGTCTGGGGTTTGCCGGCCTGACCGCCACCGCCGTGGCCCAGACTGCGCCAACGTGCGTCCCCACGAGCATCGACAACTCTGCTCTTCAAGCCGGCGGTGTAACAGTATCGCCGCTGCCGGGCAGCAGGGACGCTTCGCCGCAGACGCAGATCAGCTTCCTCGGCGTTCCGGTTCGGGATCTGACCGTCCAGAGCGTCACCGGCTCGCACACCGGCCCGCACGGGGGGAGCCTGGCGGCGTACTCCGAGGGCGACGGCGCGAGCTTCCTGCCGGCGAAGCCCTTCCAGGAAGGCGAGCGGGTCACGGTCCGCGCGCGCGCCAGGATCGCGGGCGCCTGGCATCCGATCGAGGACGTGTTCGTGATCGCACGGCCGGATGCGATCAGCTCGACGCCCGAGACGATCCACCCCGGCGGCGCGGCCGAAGAACAGCGCTTCCACTCGCGCCCGGACCTGGACCCGCCGGCCGTGACGGTGAGCCAGAGCTCGCCCGCGACGGCGCCCGGCGACATCTTCCTCGCGCCCTACAGCGGGCCGGGCCAGGCCGGGCCGATGATCCTCGAACCGGGCGGCGGCCTGCTGTGGTTCAAGCCGCTTCCGCGGGACGTGTTCGCCGCCGACCTGCGCGTGCAGGAATACGCCGGGCAGCCCGTGCTGAGCTGGTGGCAGGGCGATATATCGATCCACGGCTTCGGCATCGGGGAAGACGTGATCTTCGGCAGCGACTACACCGAGCTCGCGCACGTGCGCGGCGGCAACGGCCACCGGCCGGACCTCCACGACTTCCAGCTCACGCCGCAGGGCACGGCGCTCGTGACCTCCTACTTCCCCGTGCTCTGCAACCTCGCGGCCTACGGCGGGCCCTCCTACGCGGGCCTCACGGACGGGGTGATGCAGGAGATCGACGTGCGAACCGGGCTCGTGATGTTCGAATGGACGAGCCTCGACCATGTCGCCATCGGCGACTCCTACAGCGTCATGCCCCACCGCGAAACGACCGCCTATCCCTACGACTTCTTCCACATCAACTCGATCAATCTCGACCGCGACGGCAGCCTGCTGATCTCCGCGCGCAACACCTGGACGATCTACGACATCCAGCCCGCGACCGGCCAGATCCAGTGGCGCCTCGGCGGCAAGCACAGCACGTTCAAAGAGGCGGCATCGACGCGTACCGCGTGGCAGCACGACCCCCGCGAACTCACCGACGGGGCGATCAGCATCTTCGACAACGGCTCCTCGCCGCGCGAGCACCCTCAGTCGCGCGCGATCGTGGTCTCGCTGAACCCACAGGGCGCCTCCGTGGCTCTCGTGAGCCAGCTCGTCCACACCCCCGAGCTGACCTCCGAAAGCCAGGGCAACGCGCAGGCGCTGCCGAACGGGGACTGGTTCGTCGGCTGGGGTCAGGAACCGTACTTCTCGGAGTTCGGCGCAGGCGGGCAGCAGCTGTTCGACGCCCACCTCCCGCCGCGCACGCAGTCCTACCGCAGCTTCAAGCTGCCGTGGAACGGCACGCCCGCCCATGCCCCTGCGCTCGCGTTCGTCCCGGGCGGGGCCGGCGCCGGCACCGCCTACGCGAGCTGGAACGGTGCGACCGGAGTGGCGGCCTGGCGGCTGCTGGCCGGGGCCTCGGCGTCGGGGTCGGCGCTGAAGCCGATCCTGACCGTGCCGCGCGCCGGGTTCGAGACCGCGCTGGGGGTGCCCGCCGGGACCGTGGGGCCGTACCTGGCGGTGCAGGCCCTCGACGCGTCGGGACGTGCGCTCGCCACCTCGGCGGGTGAGGACGCAGGGCTTGGCTGACGGCGCTGCGGGCTGAGAGGCGCCCGGCACGGGTACCTGTAGGGGATGAGCTCGCAGGCTGAGGCCAGGATGGCCGACAATCTGGAAGCGGATGAGGCGAGCCAGGAGCTGCTCGACGAGATCCACACCGACGCCGAAGCCGAGGCCGGCGTCTCCGAGGAGACGGCGTTCGGCGGGGTCGGTCGCCCGTTCGACCGCAGGGCGCCGTTCTTCGTGGGCTTCACGGCCGCGCTCGGCGTCGCGTGTGCGCTGGCGCTCGCGTGGGCGGTCGTGGCGGCCGGGCAGGTCCTCGTGCTGCTCGGGCTCGCTTTCTTCCTTGCCGTCGGCCTCGACCCGGTGGTCGTGTGGATGTACCGCCGCGGGGTGCCGCGCTGGGCGAGCGTGGTCGTCGTCGTGGCGGTGTCGCTCGCCGTCGTCGTCGGCTTCGTGCTGCTGGCGGCCCCGGTCGTGACCTCGCAGGCGAGCAAACTCGCCGAAGAGCTGCCCGGCTACCTGCACTCGCTCAAGCACAGCCATTCCGAGATCGCGAAGCTGAACGCGAAATACCACTTCGTCGAGGGCCTGCAGAAGCTGCTCCGCGGCCATGGCGGCTTCGACGCGGTCGGGCTCGGCAAGGCGCTGCTGAGCTTCATCAGCTCGGTCGTGCTCGTCGTCGTGGTGACGATCTATCTGCTCGCGGACATGCCACGGGTCCGGCGCGGCATCTACCTGCTGGCGCCGCGCAGCCGTCGCCCGCGGATGGTGCTGCTGACCGACGAGATGATGGACCGGGTCGGCGGCTACGTGCTGGGCAACCTGTTGCTGTCGCTGATCGCGGGTGTCGGCACCGCGCTGTGGGCACTCGCCTTCGGGATCCCCTACGCGCTGCTGCTCGGTCTGCTCGTCGCGCTGCTCGACCTGATCCCGATCGTGGGGTCGACGATCGGCGGGATCATCGTCTCGCTCGTCGCGCTCACGGTCTCGGTGAGCGTGGCGGTCGCCACGCTGATCTTCTACGTCGTCTACAGGCTGCTCGAGGACTACCTGCTGACGCCGCGCGTGATGCTGCGGACGGTCGCTGTGCCGGGCATCATCACCGTGCTCGCGACGGTGCTCGGGGCGGCGCTGCTCGGCATCGTCGGAGCGCTGGTCGCGATCCCGGTGGCGGCGGCGCTGAAGCTCCTTCACGACGAGATTGCTGCGCCGCGGCTTGAGAACAGGTAGGACCCGGCGCCCCGCGGCAGCCCGCCCGCCGATACCGCGTTCGTGCGATTGACCGGCGCCTTGCGCGACGGGAAGCTGCTGGTTCGCGATCTGACGATCTCCGCGGCTCGACGAGGGAGCCGCCCGGTGCCTGTCCCGGGCGGGTCGAGCAGAGAGGGATGCGCCGGCCGCGGCTCAGGCGAAGTCGGCGACGAGCACCGGCACCGCCTCGCCGCGGCCGCGCGCGTCGAGCTCGCGGTGGCGCGCCTGCGGCAGCTCGGCGTCCAGATCCTCGAGCAGGCCCGCGTTGACGATCAGCTCGCCGGGGCCGGCGTCGCCCTGCAGGCGCGCCGCGACATTGACGGCGTCGCCGAGCGCCGTGAAGTCGACGACCGCGCCGCCGACATTGCCGACGAACGCTTCGCCCGCGTTCAGGCCCACCCCCACCGCCAGCCAGGGTCCCCCCGGGCTGCCGTAGCCGACCTCCTCGAGCAGCTCGCGCGCCGCGTCCAGCGCGCGGCGCCTGTAATCCGGGCCGGCCACGCCGGGGATGAACAGCGCCATCGCCTCGTCGCCGATCAGCTTGTCGATCAGGCCGTCGTGGCGAAGGATCACGTCGGTGGCCGTCGTGTAGAAGCGATTCAGCAGCTCGGCGAACTCACCGGCCCCGATCTTCTCGCCGAGCGCGGTCGAGCCCCGCACGTCGGCGAACAGGACCGCCACGTCGACCTCGGCGCCTCCCGGCGGCATCTGGTCGCAGCAGCGCACGCAGAGGTTCGGGTTCTTGCGCGAGCGCGCCCAGCCGACCCGCTTCACGACCGCGCCGCCGACGCCGCCGAAGGGGCTCGAGCAGACCTTGCAGCGCGGGGCCGAGGGGACCGCGCGCCAGACCCGCCGGGCCATCTTCATCGGCCGGTGACCTTCGGTGAGGATCCTCTGCCACTCGCTGCTCTCGGCGGCGGGCATGGGGGGATTCTCCCACGCCGCCGCGCGGCCGGCGGGCGCGGCGGTCCGGTCCCGAGCTCGGTCCGGTCCCGAGCTCGGCCCGCACCGCCGCCGTGCCCGTCGCTATTTGATTTTGATGATGCCGGTCTTCGAGAGGGACCCGACCTGGATCCCGTATTCGTCGCCCTTTTCGAGCGGCCCGTATTCGGCGGTGTCGTGATAGGTCGAGCCGAAAGTGAACGTGACTTCTGTTTCGGTGTATGTATGGAAGATCACGCCGATGCAGTCGCCGGGACCGGCGCCGGCCTGCCACCCCTTGGTGTTGTCCGCGAAGGCGAAGGCGCTCCCGAAGTCGTTGCCGAGACCGCCAGGTTCTTCGCTGAAGCAGTTCGGGTCCGGTTCGGCCGCCGGTATCGACCCAAGCCCTCGGCCTTTGACGACGACGAAAGGTTCAGCGGACGTGCCTCTGAACTTCACCGATTTGATCACGGGCGGTTTCGGCCCTTTCGCGATCGCCGCGCCGGGCAGTGTGAAGCCCAGGACGAGAGCAGCGGCGAGAACGCCGAGCATTGCTGGTGCTTTGCGCATCAGACTTCCTTTCTGTATGCCCCCCGGGCCGCCCCCCGGCGATTCCCCCTAGCCCGGCTTGGCGGCGAGTCTACACGGCGGCGCCCGGGGTCATCCGTGCCAGCGGAAGGGGGGGGATTCGAACCCCCGAGACGAGTTTCCCCGCCTAACGGTTTTCAAGACCGCCGCATTCAACCGCTCTGCCACCCTTCCGGCGCCCATGCTACGGGGTGGCGCCGCGGGCTCCGGCGGGCCGGGCGAGGGCCTCGTCACCGGGCGCTGGCTCAGCCTCTAAAATGCCAGGCTCACCTCCGGGAGAGGTGGCCGAGTGGCTGAAGGCACTCGCCTGCTAAGCGAGTATGGGGATCAAACTCCATCGCGGGTTCGAATCCCGCCCTCTCCGTCGCAGTCGGGTCCGGAGTCGCGGGCGTTCGGGTCGCGACGGCCCGTGCAGGAGGCCGCTCAGCCTTCGCTGGACGCGGCCCACAGGTTGACGTCGCCGTCGGTCGCCCAGCGGTCGATCTCGTTCAGTTCCTCGGACGTGAAGTCGAGGCGCTGCAGCGCGGCGACGTTGTCCTCGAGCTGCTCGACGCTGCTCGCCCCGAGCAGCGCCGAGGTCACGCGCTCGTCGCGCAGCGACCAGGCGATCGCGAGCTGGGCCAGCGACTGGCCCCGCCGCTGCGCGATCTCGTTCAGCGCGCGAACCCGCTCGAGGTTCTCCTCGCTGATCATCTGATCGGACATGTAGTTGCCCGCGCGCAGCCGCGAGTCCTCGGGGATGCCGTGCAGGTAGCGGTCGGTCAGGAGGCCCTGCGCGAGCGGCGAGAAGACGATCGCGCCGATCCCTTCGCGCCCCAGCACGTCGAGCAGCTCCTGCTCGATCCAGCGGTTCAGCATCGAGTAGGACGGCTGGTGGATCAGCAGCGGCGTGCCGAGCTCACGCAGGATCTCCGCCGCCTCGCGCGTGCGCTCGGGCCCGTAGGAGGAGATGCCGACGTAGCGCGTGAGGCCGCGACGGCGCGCCTCATCCAGCGCGCCCATCGTCTCGCGCAGGGGCGTGTCGGGGTCGAAGCGGTGCGAGTAGAAGATGTCGACGTGGTCGAGGCCCATGCGGCCGAGGCTCTGTTCCAGGGAGCCGAGCAGGTACTTGCGCGAGCCCCACTCGCCATACGGACCGGGCCACATGTCATAGCCCGCCTTCGTGGAGATCACGAGCTCCTCGCGCAGGCCCGCGAAGTCCTCGGCGAGGATGCGCCCGAAGTTCCTCTCGGCGCTGCCGTACGGGGGCCCGTAGTTGTTCGCGAGGTCGAAGTGCGTGATGCCGAGGTCGAAGGCCCGTCGCAGGATCGCGCGGCTGCGCTCGAGCGGACGGTCGTCGCCGAAGTTCTGCCACAGCCCGAGCGAGATCGCCGGCAGCCGCAGCCCGCTGCGCCCGCAGCGCCGGTAGGGCATCGACTCGTAGCGGCCGTCTGCGGGGGTGTACCTGGAGGGCGCGAGCCTTGCGTCGAAGGGCATCTGGAAGGCCCTGATCCTAACCGCTCGGTTTCAGCGCCGCGAAACGTCTTCGAGGTAGTTCTGGACCCAGCTCTCGGAGAGCTCGTCCGACTGCCTGCTCGGGCTGCGCCCCGGCGGCGACCAGCTGTCGGGAAGCTCGACGTCCATCTCGGTGAGCACGCGTCGCACCGAGCCCGCGAGGTCGCCGACGACCTCCTCGTAGACGATCGACAGCGGCCGGCGGCCGATACGGAAGAAGAAGCCGCGCCAGCCGTCCTCGTGACGGCGCAGCTGGTCGAGCAGGTGGTCGATGGCGTCGAACGAGTAGACGGAGCGCTGCGCGGGCGCCGGCTCCTCGGCGGGGGCGCCTGCCTCCTTGCGCCACACCCAGGTCTGCAGCGCCCGCCACAACGAGACCGCCTGGCGGACCTTGTCGTTGCGCGAGATGAAGACGTAATGCAGGTCCGGGAAGGCGGCGCTCAGGAGCGAGCCGTCGCCCATGCCACCGAACCGCGGGATCCCGCGCGCGAGCTCGAGGAAGTCGTTGAAGTAGCCCCACATCATCTTCGCGCCGAACACGCCGTTGGGGGTCGTGCCTTCGGCGATCGCCCAGTCGAGGTGCCGGCGGTAGTCCTCGCGCTCCCACGTCGGGAGCCGTTCGGCGGTCGTGTCGATGTTCGCGTCGTGGGGCAGGAGGCGGATCACTTCGGGGCTGCGCAGCCCCCAGAAGTACTCGCGCGGGCGGCGCGGCAGTCCGGTCTCCTTGAGCGCCTCGAAGTACTCGCGCGGGTGTCCGGCGACTCCGGTCGCGAGCAGCGTCTCGCACAGCAGCGTGCTGCCGCTTCGCGGCGTCGCGCAGACGAGATAGCTGCGCGTGGGCTGCGGGCGCTCGCCGGGCTCGCTCACCCGATCACGGTCACGGGTTCGGAGGCCGAGAGCTGGTCGGGGAGGTTGATCTCCGCGCCGGGCGGGGGCTCGGGATCGCCGTCCAGGAGGGGGTCGGCCGTGTCGCGCATCCAGCGCTCCAGCCGCGCGCTCAGGCCATCGAGCACGTCGCGGCGGTCGGGGTCCGCGGCGAGGTTGTTCGCCTCGTTGGGGTCGAAGACGAGGTCGTAGAGCTGCTCGAAGGGCACCTTGCGCTCGGCCCAGCCGTAGCGCAGCAGCAGCTCCTTGCTGGGCGAGTCGTCGCAGTTGGCGAGGACCGGCAGCTCGCGCTCGCCGAAGCGGCGGATGTACTTCCAGCGGTCCGTGCGGACCGCGCGCTGAGGCTCGTACGCCGCATGCCAGGTCATCTCGGCGAACAGCTCCTCGCGCAGCGCGCTGGTCTCGCCACGCACGAGGGGGAGCAGGGAAAGCCCTTTCACGAACTCGGGTGTCTCGACGCCGGCGAGCTCGCACAGCGTCGGGTAGACGTCGAGGTGCGAGACCATCGCGTCGTTCACGCGCCCGCCGGCGAACCCCCCGGGCCCGCTCATCACGAGCATCACGCCGAGGCCGCGGTCGTACAGCGTCGCCTTCGCGCCGGGGAAGGCGAGGCCGTGGTCGGTCGTGAGGAAGATCAGGGTGTTCTCTGTCAGCCCGGCGGCGTCGAGCGACTCCAGCACGGTCCCGACGCCCTGGTCGAGCGACCGCGCGCTGGCGCGATAGGAAGCCATGTCGTGCCGGGTCTCGGGAGCGTCGGGCAGGTTGGCCGGCGGCAGCGAGTACAGCGCGTCGCGAAGCGACGGCGGGCTCAGCCAGTCCCGGTGGGTCTCGAAGAACCCAACCGAGAGGAAGAACGGCTCGGGCAGAGCGCCGACGATCTCTCGCGCCACCGGCGCGACGCTCTCCACGTTCGTCGTCGCGATCTTCTCGACGCGGTCGAAGCCGATGATCTCCGGGCGCTTGGCGATGTGCTGCTCGCCGATCAGGACCGAGTAGTAGCCGGCTTTCCGCAGCGTATGGACGATGTGGTGGTGGTAGTCGTACAGCGACCAGCCGCGGTGGGCGAGGCCGAGCATCCCGTTTTCGTGTCCGTACTGCCCGGTGAGCAGGCAGGCGCGCGAGGTCGAGCAGGTCGGGGTGCCGCAGAAAGCGCGCCTGAAGAGAACGCCCTGGTCGGCGAGGTGCTGGATGTTGGGCGTCGGCACCGGTTGCCCATAGGGCTGGACGTAGCGTCCGGTGTCGTGCGAGTGCAGGTAGAGGATGTTGGGCGGCGAGTCGTTCATCTCCCTACGCGAGAGAAGACTATTTATTAAGTGAGGATTGCAACACACGTGGTGTTGCCCCGCGCGCGACGCTCCGTAACCTTCGTGTCATGTCGGCAACGGCAGGGGAGCAGCAGGAGTCACAGCGGGCGCGCGACTGGTGGCGCGCCCACCAGGCCGCGGTCTGCGACGTGAGCGAGCCGTGGGCGCACGGCACCGTGTTGCGCGCCGCGCGCTACCCGACCTACTACAGCTTCAACCTGGTCCGCGTGGAGGACGACCCGGCGATGGATGCCACGGAGCTGGCCGCGTTCGCGGACCGCGCGCTCGCGGGGCTCGAGCACCGTCGCATCGACTTCGAGCCGATCGAGCCCGCGCGGGAGCGCCGGGCCGAGCTCGAAACGATGGGCTACAAAGCCACGGCGCTGCTGTGGATGCGCCACACCGATCCCACCGCCGTGGCGGCGAACGAGGGCTTCGACGTCGAGCAGGCGCCGTACGAGGCCGCGGACGAGCTGCGGCACCGCTGGCAGCAGGAGGACTTCCCGGACTCGGCCTACGACGAGTCGTTCCGCACGGGCGCCCGCGAGGTGGCGATGACGCGCGACGCGCGCGTGCTGGTGGTCCGCGAGGGTGAGGAGGTGGTCGCGTTCGCGCAGGTCGAGCGCTCCGGCGAAGGCGCCGAGATCACCAAGGTCTACGTGCATCCCGACCACCGCGGCGGCGGGCGCGGCACCGCCATGACGCGCGCGGCGATCCGCTCGGCCGCCGGCGTCCGCGATCTGTGGATCGCCGCCGACGACGAGGACCGCCCGAAGCGGCTTTACGAGCGGCTCGGCTTCAAGCCGGTGTATCGCTCGATGGAGCTGGTGCGGCCGCGATGAGCACGCCCCCGCCGCAGACACGACACGTGCTGGCCAAGCGCACAGCGATGGTCGCTGCGACTGCGTTCCTGGCGATCAACCTGTGGACGGGCGCGCCGCTGCTCGCGCTGTGGGTCGGCTCGCAGGTGGTGGGCCAGACGACGCTCAGCATGGCGGCCGTGATCGTGGTCGTGGTCGTGCTGGCCGTGCTCGTGTTCTCGATGTCGATGGCGCTCGCCTGGCTCAGCAGCGAATACGACCGCCTGTCCGGGCGCGAACAGGGCGAACGGCGACTGCCGTGGATGCGCAGCATGCGTGGCGAGGAGGGCATCGAGCAGCCCGGCTACGGCGCCGGTATCACGCCGCTCGAGCGGGTCGTGATGATCAGCGTCTATCTCGCCGTGATCTGCTTGCTGCTGTGGTTCTTCCTGCTGGCCGGGGCTCCAACCCCACTGCTCTAGCCAGACCTCAGAGCTTGACCATCACCTTGCCGGTGTTGCCGCCGGTGAAGAGCAGGTTCAGCGCGTCGGGGCAGCTCTCGAGGCCCTCGACGACGTGCTCGGAGGACTTCAGCTTCCCTTCCCCGAGCCAGCCCGCCAGCGCGCCCTGGGCCTCCGGCAGGCGCCCGAAGAAATCGAGCACGATGAAGCCTTCCATGCGCCCGCGCCTGATCAGGAGGTTGATGTAGTTGGCCGGCCCCACCGGCGGACCGTCCTCGTTGTAGCCCGAGATCGCGCCGCAGAGCACCACGCGGCCGCGCATCGCGAGGTTGCCGAGACAGTCGTTGAGGATCGAGCCGCCGACGTTGTCGAAGTACAGGTCGATGCCCTCCGGGCACGCTTCGTGCACGCGCGCCGCGACGTTCTCGTTCTTGTAGTCGATCGCCTCGTCGAAGCCGAGCTCGTCGACGATGTAGGCGCACTTCTCCGGCCCGCCGGCGATCCCGACGACCTTCTTCGCGCCCTTGATCTTCGCGATCTGCCCCGCGGTCGAACCGGTCGCGCCGGCCGCCCCCGAGACAACCACGACATCGCCCTCCTTCAGCCCGCCGACGTCGTTCATGCCGAAGTAGGCGGTGACGCCGGTGAGCCCGAGGATGCCGAGCGCGATCGTCGCCGGGACGCCGTCGGGGATCGGCTGCATCGCCCGCTCGCCGCTGTCGGCGATCACGTACTCCTGCCAGCCGGTGATGCCGAACACCATCTGCCCGACGGGGTAGGCATCCGAGCGGCTCTCCACGACCTCGCCGATCCCGCCGCTGCGGATCACCTCGTCGATCCCGATCGGGGGCAGGTAGCCGGGAGCGTCGTTCATCCAGGTCCTGATCGTGGGGTCGATCGAGACGTAGCGCACCTTCACGAGCGCCTCGCCGTCCTGCAGCGGCTCCAACTCGATGTGCTCCAGGCGCAGGGTGCCGTCGTCGACCATCCCGGAGGGACGCTCGGCCAGGACCAGGCGCCGGTTCTGCTCACTCATCTGCAATCCCTCCTCATCGCCTCTGGGGCGTTAGCGCGTTGGAGCCCGATCCTAGTGCCCGCGGCCTGCTCCGGGCCGCGAGAGCTCCTCGAGCACCAGCACGAACGAGCCGTGCTCCTGGCCAGTCGCGCCCGTGAGGCCGATCTCGCACGTCCGGTTCGCGCACACGTGGGCCTGCGCCTGCACCTCGCCGCGCTCGGCGCGCTCGGATTCCGCCGCCGCCGCCGGGAGCTCCGGGTGCAGCAGCCCGCGGTCGCCGGCGGTGCCGCAGCAGCTCGGGCCGGCCGGCGCGAGCACGCGCTCGGCGAGCTCGCCGGCTATCTCGAGGAGCTCTCCCGCGAGTCCGAGATGACTCGCCGCGCACGGCGGATGCACCGAGATCGCCTCGAGCTTCCCGTGCAGGCCCAGCGCGCCGAGCAGCTCACCTCGCACCCACGAGATCGAGTCGAGGATTCGCACATCCTCGTACGCCTCGCGCGTGGAGTCATCGAGGCGCTCGGGAACTTCCGCGAGCAGGCCGAGCGTGCAGGAGCTGGCGTCGACCACGAGCGGCAGGCGCCCCTGCTCGGTCCAGTCGAGGATCGCCGCGGCGCTCGCGCGCGCCATCTCGGCATGTCCCTCCAGGAAGCCCTTCGAGCTCCACGGCGTCGCGCAGCAGCGCCCGGCGAGGTCCGGCGGTATCCACAGCGGGCGCCCGGCCCGTGCCGAGACGGTCACCATCGCCTCGGGCAGCGACGGCCGCGCGGCGTAGCCCCGCGGGTTGCCGAAGATGCGGTTCACGCAGGCAGGGAAGTAGACGGCCGCCGCCCCCTCGCGCGCCGTCCACGGCACCGGCGCGGCCGCATCCGGCATCTGCTCGCCCCAGGCCGGGATCAGCTCCTGCGAGGCGGCGCTGCGGGCGATCCCGGTGAGCGCCGCCGCCGGTCCGTCGCCGAGCGCGCGGCCGCTGCGGAGCGCGACTCGCGCGGTGCGTTCGACGCTCGACCAGCGCCGCGCGGCGACGCGCGCGGCGCGTTCCGCGCCCGGTGCGTGACGGCGCGCGCGGAGCCCCTTGACGAGCTTGCCGGTGTCGATCCCGACGGGGCATTGCAGGCTGCATAGCCCGTCGGCGGCGCAGGTCTCGATCCCGTCGTAGACGTACTCGCGCATCAGCGCCTCCAGCACGGGCGAGCCCTCGGCCTGGCGCGCCATCTCGCGCCGCAGCACGATCCGCTGGCGCGGCGTCGTGGTCAACTCGCGGCTCGGGCAGACCGGCTCGCAGAAGCCGCACTCGATGCACTGGTTCGCGACCTGCTCGATCCGCGGGGCCGACTTGAGGTTCCGAAGGTGGGCTCCCGCGTCCTCGCTCAGCACGATCCCCGGCCCGAGCACGCCGTCCGGGTCGGCGAGGCGCTTGACGCGCCACATCAGCTCGGTCGCCTTGGCGCCCCACTCACGCTCGACGTAGTGGGCCATGTTCACGCCCGTGCCGTGCTCGGCCTTCAGCGATCCGTCGTAGCGCTCGACGATCAGCTCGACGAGCTCGCCCATGAACGCCTCGTAGCGGTCGAGGTCGGCCTGCTCGCCGAAGTTCGGGGTCAGCAGGAAGTGCAGGTTCCCGGCCGAGGCGTGGCCGGCGACGCCCGGCAGGAAGCCGTGCGCGGTGAGCAGCGCCTGCAGGTCCCTGGCGGCCTCGGCGACGCGCGCGGGCGGAACGCACACGTCCTCGATGATCATTGTGACGCCCGGGCCCCGCACGGCGGCGAGCAGGCCCTGCATGCCCTCGCGGACCCGCCACAGCATCTCGACCTCGGCGTCCTCGCGGCTGAAGCGCGGCGGATCGATCGGCTGCCGCGCCGCGAGGATCTCGACCGCGCCACGCTCGAGCTCGTCGAGCTCGCCGGCGTCTTCGGTTCGGAACTCCACGAGCAGCGCGGCCGAGGTCGGCGGCAGCTCCTTCCAGCGCTCGGGCGTGCCCGGCATGTTCCACGCCGCGGCGATCAGCGTCGGCGCGACCATCAGCTCGGTCGCGCTCGCTCCGCTCGCGACCAGCTCGGGCACGGCGTCGACGGCCGCGTCGATGTCCTCGAAGAAGGACAGCGACAGCGTTGTGTTGCGCCCGAGCGCGACCGTGTCGAGCACCGCCTCGCCGATGAACGCCAGCGTGCCCTCGGAGCCGATCAGCAGGCGCCGGAAGATCTCGAGCGGCTCGTCCGCGTCCAGGAACGCGCACAGGCGGTAGCCGGTCGTGTTCTTGATCTCGAACTTGCGCGCCACACGCTCGGCCAGCTGCCGGTCCGCGCGCAGCTCGTCGCGGATCGCGGCGAGACCGGCGGCGAGCTCGGGCTCGGCGGCGGCGAAGCGCTCGGCGGCGCCGGGCGCCGCGGTGTCGATCACGGTGCCGTCGGCGAGCGCGAACGTCAGCGAGCGCACGGTCCGGTAGGAGTCGGCGTGCACTCCGCAGCGCATGCCGCCGGAGTTGTTGGCGAGCACGCCGCCCACGCAGGCGATCTCCGTGCTTGCCGGGTCGGGCCCGAGGCGGCGCCCCAGGCGGGCCAGGCGGCGGTTCACGCGCCCCAGCACGGCCCCGGGCTGCACGCGCGCCCGCGCCCCAGCGTCTTCGATCTCGACCGCTTTGAAATGGCGGCGGCAGTCGAGCAATATGCCGTCGGTCTGCGACTGACCGTTGAGGCTTGTCCCGCCGGCGCGGAACACGAGCGGTGTGCCGGTGCGCCGCGCGACGGCCATCACGGCGGCCACCTCCCCGATGTCGCGTGGCACCGCGACGGCACGCGGGATCGAGCGATAGCAGCTCGCGTCCGAGGCGTAGCGGATCAGGTCCGAGGCGCGGCCGGCGAGCCCCTGCTCGCCGATCGCCGCCTGCAGCGCGGCCGCGAGCTCGGGCGGCGTGCCCTCAGCGACCCAGTCCGGCGCGGCGTCGGGCGCGGGCCGCGGCACCGGCCAGTCCCCGGGCGGCTCGGGCGCGATCCGCTCGATGCCGGCCTGCACGCTCGCCGTGCTCACTCCAGCCACATGCCGCTGGCGCACGGCACCTGCACCAGGCGAGGCCCGTCCTGCGCCGCGATCGCCTCGCTCAGAGCATCGGTCAGCTCGTCGGCTCCCTGGACCTCGCGCGAGGGCACGCCGTAGCCGGTCGCGACAGCTGCCACGTCGAGGCCGGGGAGATCGAGCCCGGGCAGCCCGCTCTCCTGCTCGAATTCGGCGAACCACTTGAGGATCATGTACTCCTCGTTGCGCAGCACCAGGAAGGTGACGGGGAGCTTGTAGGCGACCGCGGTCCACAGCGCCGTGATGCCGTACTGCGCCGAGCCCTCTCCGAGCACGCACACCACCGGCCGCGAAGGCTCTGCGAGCTGGACGCCCACGGCCGCGGAGATCCCGAAGCCGA
This sequence comes from Solirubrobacteraceae bacterium, assembly GCA_035569835.1. Taxonomy (GTDB): domain Bacteria; phylum Actinomycetota; class Thermoleophilia; order Solirubrobacterales; family Solirubrobacteraceae; genus Palsa-744. The sequence continues at coordinate 448,540 of DATMMF010000019.1, read as the reverse complement.
GGCCGCCACTCGAGCTGAAGTAGTAGCTGCCGGGGCGCGACAGCCGCAGGCGGTTGCGTAGCGCCGCCGTGCTCGACGGGGTCTCGACGACCGCGATGCCGTCCTCCGGCCAGGCGACGGCCAGCGCCTGCACGGCCTGCGAGCCGCTCATCGGCTGCGCCTCGGCGGGAGGGCCGGGCTCCGGGCGCGCGGGCGGCGGCTCGCGGTCGGATTCGCCGAGGTCTTCGTTCAGCGCGCGCAGGGCGAGCGCGACGTCGCCGAGGATGGCCTCGCCGATCGGGGCGCGCGCCGCCTCGGACGGATCGGGCGTGATCTGCACCAGGCTCGTGCCATCCGCGAGCAGCGGCCCGGGGATGTAGGGGTAGTAGGGGAACACCGACGAGCCGACCACGAGCACCAGGTCGTACTCGGCGAGCTGCATCCCGGCGGGGCCGATCGCCGGGGCGAGCAGGCCCTGGAAGTTCGGGTGGTTCTCGGGGAAGCCGAGTTTGCCGCCGCCCGTGGCGGGCGTCGCCAGCACTGCCATGCGCTGGCGCTCGGCGAGCCGCACGGCGTCCTTCCAGCCCCCGGCGGCTTCGATCTCCGGACCGGCGACCATCACGGGCCGCCGCGCGGCGGCCAGGCGCCCCGCCAGGGCCGCGATCGCCGCGGGGTCGGGCGCCGCGCGGCCGTCGACCCTGCGGGCGAGCGTGTGCGGGAGGGTCTCCGGGTCGGCCTCGGCGGCCCAGTCGTCCATCGGGATCGACACGAACGCGGGGCCCCTGGGCGGCAGCGAGGCGTGGTGGATCGCACGCGCGAGCGCCGCCGGCACGTCCTGTGCCCGGGGCGGCTCGTGGGCCCACTTCACGTATGGCTGCGGCCCGTAGGTCGGTTCGCGGTTCGTGAGGTTGGCCTCCATCGTGATCTGGGCACGGACCTGCTGGCCCGCTGTCACGAGCAGCGGCGACTTGTTCGACTGCGCGTTGTAGATGCCCCCAACCGCGTTGCCGACGCCCGGAGCGGTGTGCAGGTTCACGTGCGTGACCCGGCCGGTTGCCTGGGCATATCCGTCGGCCATGCCGACGACGACCAGCTCCTGAAGGCCCAGCACGTAGCGGAAGTCGGAGGGCAGCTCAGCGAGCATCGGCAACTCGGTCGAGCCCGGGTTGCCGAAGATCGTCGTCATGTCGTGCGCCCTGAACAGATCAAGGGCGGCCTCGCGCACCGTCGCCATGGCGCGCGTAATCCTTTCAGAAGGCGAGAGTCGGCCGGCGCTCCGTGCCGGCCTCAGGGCAGCTCGGGCGCTGCGACTGCGAAGACGATGTGCCGCCGCGCCAGCGACATGTACGGATGGAGCTCGACCGGGCCGCCCTCCAGCGGCGCGACCGTGACCTCGGTGAGCGTGATGAACTCGCGCTCGGAGGCGTTCAGCACGTCCGAGACGCGGCTGCGATACCCGTCGCGGGCCAGCGTCAGCACGCCCTCGATGCGATGGCGCTCGGTCTCGATCCGGACGCGCTCGCGCCGCTGGTCGACGTTCTCGGCGCCGGATGCGCTCTCGTCTTGCATGCCGGCCATTATCGGCGTTCGCCGCTCAGCGGGTCACGAGGTAGCTACGTTGCACCGTCGTGCGCCGTCCGGTCGGGCCCACGGCGAGGATCCTGATGCTCGCCCGCAGTCCGCGCCGGCGCCCGAGCGCAGCGCGCAGGCGCGCGAGACCGGCGCGGGAGACACGCAGGCGCAGGTGCCCGGTCCGCGCCGCGGGCAGCCCGCGGGCGACACCCACGAGCCGGACCGCTCGCGCCCTCCGGCTCGACGGTGCGAGCGTTGCCGTGACGAGGACCTTGCAGCCTCGCTGGCAGGAGAGCGCCACCGTCAGGGCTCGCTGGGCGAGCACGCCGCTGGAGCGAAGCAGCTTGACGCTCAGGACTGGAGGCACGTCGAGCGGCGGCGGCCACGCGCTCGCGGGCACGCAGCCGACGCCGGCCCGGTTGCCCATTTCGAAGCGCTCGACGCGGTTGTTGTTCGTGTCGGCGACATAGACGTTTCCTTCGCACCCGACGGCGAGCGCGCCGGGTTGCGAGAGCTGGCCGGGACCGGTGCCGCGGTTGCCCCAGCGATACAGGTAGCCGCCGGTTTCGGTGAACGCCTGCACGCGGTTGTTTTCGCCGTCGAGCACGAAGACCGTGCCGGCGGCGTCGACGCCGATGCCGTTCGGCGCGTCAAATCGCCCTGCGGCGCTGCCGGCACTCCCCCATTCGCCGATCACGTTGCCGGAGGGGTTCAGCCTCACGACGCGGTCATGGCCGGTGTCGGCGACGTCCACGTCCCCGGCACGGTCCACGGCGAGCGCCTGGGGATGCCCGAAGCTCACGTTGCCGCTTTCCGCGCCCCAGCGCGCGAGCAGCTTGCCTTCGCGGCCGTAGACGAGGACGCGGTTGTGGCCGGCGTCGGCCACGTAGAGGTCGTGGCTCTGGGCCGAGACGGCAAAGGACGTGGTGCCAGCGAGCGTCGCGCCGCCGACCTGCGCCGGGCCGCCGAGTTCGCTCAGCGGCGTGCCGTCTCCCCACATGCGCACGGCCCGTTCGTTGCCCTGGGCGTCGCCGATGTACACCGAGCCGGCCGGGTCCACGCCGACGCCCGAGGGACGGTTCAGGAGCGGCTCGCGGCCCGGCATCGCCGTCCACTGCCCGCTGAACGCGTCGCTCGCCGGCGCGAACAGCTCGACGCGCGAAGCGTCGGTGTCGGAGACGATCAGCCGCCCCGTCGGATCGACCGCCAGCCCTTTCGGCGCCGTCATCTGCCCCCACGGGCCGCGAGCGTCGGTCCCGATCGTGCGCTCGAAGTCGCCGTTCGCGTCGAAGACCTCGATCCGCCCGTTGGCGGTGTCGGCGACGTAGTTTTCGCCCGCCCCGTTGCTGGCGATGGCGCGTGGGTAGGCCAGCTGCCCGGGTCCGGAGCCGAACCCTCCCCAAGCGCCGAGGAAGCCGAGCTGTGCGCTCAGCTTGACGACGCGGTGGTTGATGTCGTCGGCCACGTAGGCGTTGCCGGCCGCGTCGAGCGCCAGCCCGTACGGAAAGCCGAACTGGCCGGGGCCCTTGCCCTGCGATCCCGCGCTGGCGACGTAGGCGCCTTCCGGGTTGAACATCTCGACGCGGTGGTTGTCGTCGTCGGCCACGAGCACCTCCGCGCCGTTCGCCGCGATGCCGCGCGGGTAGAGGAACTGCCCGGGTTCGCTGCCCTTGGTGCCCCACGCCATTGCTTCGCCGCCTTCGAGGTTGAAGCGCTCGATCCGGTCGTTGCCGCTGTCCGCGACGTACACGTAGCTCGCCGTGACCGCGATCCCTCCGCCCGGCGGCTGTGTCGGGTCCTGGGAGGAGCCGAAGCTGAACTGCCCGATTTCGCCGCCATGACGCCCCCAAGCCTTGATGAACGTGCCCGTTGCCGTGAACTTCTCGATCCGGTTGTGGGCTGAGTCGACCAGGTAGACGTTGCCGGCAGGGTCGACGGCGAGGCCGCCGACCGGGCCGAACTGCCCGTGACCGCCGCCGAACGACCCCCACTGGTTCTCGAACGCGCCTGCGGGGCTGAACTCCTGCACGGTGTAGCCGAGCTGGTCGGCAACGTAGATGTCGCCGGCCGGCCCGATCGCGACCGCCTCGGGGAAGCGCAGCACTCCTTCCCCGCGCTGGCCGATCTGGCGGACCGACGAGTACGGGCAAAAGGACGCGCCGGGACATGCTTCGGCGCGGGCGTCGGTCGGCACGAGCCAGCTCGTCGTGAGCAGGCACACGAGCGAGAGCAGGACGAGCCCTGCGAACTCGCGCGTAGCTGAGATCCCGGTGCCCAGGGCGATCCCGGGCGTGGCCGGCGAGGGCGAGCGGAGGCGCATCGACTCATGACAACACGCTTCCGCCCGCCGTGTCGCGGTCCTCCGCGGCGGGCGATGCCCGGCCGGTCGCGCCTAGGGGACGCGCTCGGGCTCGGCGGCGCGCGCCGGCAGCCCCGAGCGCGCGGCGGGGAGCTGCGCGGCCCGCCCCGATGCGGCGGGGTGGTTGAGCTCCTCGCTGACGATGTAGAGCGGCCGGTGCTTGACCTCGTCGTAGATGCGCCCGACGTACTCGCCGATCACCCCGATCGCGATCAGCTGGATACCGCCGAGCAGCAGGATCGCGATCGTGATCGAGCTGAAGCCGGGAAGGTACGAGTCGGCGATGCGCAGCGCGATCACGACCGGGATCGCGATGAACGCGATGCCCGCGGAGAAGATCCCGGCGTAGGTCGCGAGTTGCAGCGGCAGGTGCGAGAACGATGTGATCGCATCGAGCGAGAAGCGCAGCATCTTGCGCAGGGTGTACTTCGTTTCGCCGGCGTGGCGGGCGTCGCGCTCGTAGGAGATCGCCGTCTGGTTGAAGCCGATCCAGACGGTCATCCCGCGCAGGAAGCGCGAGCGCTCGGTCATCGCGAGCAGCGCGTTCAGGGCGCTGCGGTCGAGCAGCCGGAAGTCGCCCGAGTTCGGCTCGAGGTCGACCTGGGCGAGCTTGTCGAACAGCTTGTAGAACCACGACGCGGTCGCGAGCTTGAACGCCGTCTCGCCCTCGCGCTGGCGGCGCACCGCGTAGACGACGTCCGCGCCCTGGCTCCACTGGGCGATCATGTCGGGGATCAGCTCAGGCGGATCCTGCAGGTCGGCGTCGATCATCGCCACGACGTCGCCGATCGCGTGCTCGAGCCCCGCGGTGAGCGCTGCCTGGTGGCCGAAGTTCCGCGACAGGTGGATCACGCGCACGCGCGGATCCGAGCGCGCGATGCCGTCGAGCAGCTCCGGGGTCGCGTCGGCGCTGCCGTCGTCGACGAGCACGAGCTCGTACTCGTAGTCGGCGAGCGCCGCGCTCGCGCGCGCCACGAACTCCTCGATCAGGAGCTCCTCGTTGTAGACCGGCGCGACGAGGCTCAGCAGCTTGGGGGTGCGGGGAGGTGTGTCCTGCATGGCTGTGATTTTGCCCGCTGCGAGCCGCGGGCATTCGCTTCACGCTCGATCCTCGACCAAATCCCTAAGCCCGCGCTCAATTTATCGTTCATCCTTCCTGGGGATGAGCACGGCACAGAATGGACCGGACGTTCCGCGCGAACGCGCCTCAAGGGTACCGCCAGGGGAGGCCATCGCGCTCGGGCCGGGCGGCCGCTTGCGGGTGCCCGCCGTGCTCGTCCAGTTCGTGAAGTTCGGGATCGTCGGCGTCTCGAACACGCTGATCACCTTCGCCGTCTACACGGTGCTGCTGAAGGTGTTCGGCGTCTGGTACATCGCGGCTTCGGCGATCGGCTTCGTGGTCGGGGCGATCAACGGCTTCTTGCTGAACCGGCGCTGGACCTTCGCCGGCCACGTCGGCGACGCGCTGACGCCCGTCCGTTGGGGGGTCGTCCAGACCGCGGGCCTCGGGCTGAACCTCGGGCTGCTCTACCTGCTCGTGCACGACGCCGGCCTCGACGAACTCGTGGCCCAGGCGATCGCGACGATCGTCGTCACGATCAGCACCTTCATCGTGAACCGCGCCTGGACCTTCCGGCACGAGCCGGCCACGCGCACGACCTAGCGGAACACGCTCAGCAGCGAGAGCCCGGCGGGGATGCGCCCACCGCGCGCGATCAGGGCGGCCTCGAGCGAGAGCGGCACCTCGAGGGCCCGGTTCACCAACTCGGGCGGGACCCACAGATCGAGGCTCGACTCGGTCGTCTTGCGGTTGAAGCGGTCGAGCACCCGCAGCAGGATCGCGACCGGCAACAGCAGCGAGTTGAAGTAGGTCGTGCGCTCCTGGCGCCAGCCGGCCTGTTCGGCGACGGCCTGCAGCGAGCGCCGCGTGTAGCGGCGTTGGTGGTGGTTGATCTCGTCATGCCCGCTCCAGAGCCAGCCGTATGCGGGCACCGTGACGAGCAGCGCACCGCCGGGGGCGACCGTGCGGCGCAGCTCCCGGAGCGCGCCGAGGTCGTCGTCGAGGTGCTCGATCACGTCGAGCGAGACGGCGAGGTCGAAGCTCGCGTCTGGAAACGGCATCTCGAGCACCGAGCCTTCGACGACTTCGCCGCAGCCACGTTCGCGCGCCTTCTCCACGCTCGGGCGCGAGAGCTCCACGCCGGTGACGGTGCCGCGCCGCGCCAGGTCGACCATGTTGCGCCCGCTCCCGCAGCCCGCATCGAGGATGCGCGGCCCCGAGCCGGGGTTGCCCCCGGGCAGACCGAGCCCGTCGATCACGCGCTCGAGGACGGTCCGCCGGCCCCGGTACCACCAGTGGCGGTCCTCGGCCTGGAACGTCTGCTGCTCGTAGTCGCGATCCATGAGCGGACCATCCTCTCCTAAAGGCGCCGCTCCGCGTCTGCTGCCCGGTCTGCGCTCAGCTCCGCGGGCCCGGATCGATCGAGTGACCGATCGCCTCCTCGGCGCTGCATGCTCCGCGCGAGCGGCGGGCATATATCGTGACGGCGCCCGGCCCCGCCGGGCGCGGACTGCAAATCGACCGAACGAGGGTGACGATGGAGATTCGCTTCCTTGGCCATGCGGCCTTCGAGCTGAACGACGGATCGACCCGTGTGCTGATCGACCCCTTTCTCACGGGAAACCCCAAGGGTGCCGTGGCGGCCGATGAGCTCAGCCCGGACGCGCTGCTGCTGACGCACGGGCACGCCGACCACTTCGGCGACACCGTCTCGATCGCCAAGCGCGCCGAGCCTGATGTCGTGGCGATCGTCGAGATCGCCAACGAGCTGGGCGAGGAGGGCGTGCAGAACGTGCGCGACCCGAACCTCGGCGGCACGGTCCGCTTCGACTGGGGGTGGGTCAAGCTCGTGCCCGCGTGGCACACCTCGACGACCCCGAAGGGAACCGTGAACACCCCCGCCGGGCTGATCATCAACCTCGGCGGCAAGACGATCTACCACCTCGGCGACACGTCGCTGTTCTCCGACCTCTCGCTGATGCGCGGCATGGCGGCCACGGCCGCGAGCCAGACCGGCGAGGGCGACGGCGGGATCGACGTCGCGCTGATGTGCATCGGAGGCCACTACACGATGGACCGCTTCGACGGGGTCGAGGCCGCGCGGCTGATCGGCGCGCGACAGGTGATCCCCTGCCACTACAACACGTTCCCGGCGATCGAGACCGACGCCGAGGCGTTCAAGGCGGACGTCGAGGGTGCCGGGCACGCCGAGGTCGTCGTGCTCGAGCCGGGAGCGACCCACACCATCTGAATCACCCTCACCAAAACCTTCGTCTACCCGCGTTGTTCTAGCGGGTGCTCGATCTAGGCTGCCGGAACTCTGCCGAGGAACGGGCCACTGGGAACCGAACGAAGGGGGTAGCGCATGGGACGGGTTGCGAGGGTCGCGGCTGCCGCGATCGCATCGATGGGTCTCGCCGCCGCCGCGGCCGCGCCCGCTTCGGCGGCGCAGGTTTCGGTGGGCCAGTCGGGCTGGTTGTGGGGCGATCCCGTCCCGCAGGGCGAAATGCTCAACCGGGTCGCCTTCCAGGGCGCGCGCGGCTACGCCGTCGGAGAAGACGGCACCGTCCTGCGCAGCGACGACGGCGGTGCGAGCTGGACCGGGCTGTCGAGCGGCTCGATCACGAACCTCACGCTGCTGCAGGAGGTCGAACCCAACACCGTCGTCGTCGGGGGCGAGTGCACGGTGCGCGAGTCGACCGACGGCGGCGCGACGTTCCACCGCCTGCCGGTCAACGAAACCGAACTGAACTGCGCGACGAAGATCGCCGCGGTGTCCTTCTTGAACCCCACCACCGGCTACGTCGAGCAGAGCGACGGCTCGGTCCTGTTCACCAAAGACGGCGGCCAGACGCTCGAACCGAAGACGTCCGTACCCCTCAACGGGACGCAACCGGCGCAGATCACGTTCGTCTCGCCGACGGTCGGATTTGCGGTCGTCAGCGCCGGCGCGGTCGGCAGGATCTTCCGCACGACCGATGGAGCCGGCTCCTGGACCCAGGTCGCCGCGTCCGCCCAGCCGCTGTACGACTTGACGTTCGTGAGCTCCACCCTCGCGTACGCGGTCGGGGGAGCGGGCACGTTGCTCCACAGCACCGACGGCGGGGCGACATGGTCGCCGCTCCCGCTGAAATTGCCGGCGGGCGTCGCCGCGCCCACCCTCACCCAGATCTCCTGCAGCGATCCCGAACACTGCCTGATCGCGACGGCGCCGGCAGCGAGCCCTGGAACGAACATGCTCGTCCGGACGACCGACGGCGGCGTGACCGCGACCCTGGTCTCGCCTTCGAGCCAGAACCTGCACTCGGTCGCGTTCTCGACGGCGAGCAACGCGGTGGCCGTCGGCGACGCAGGCGCGACGGTGCTCTCGGCGGACGGCGGCGCGACGTTCCCGACCTCGATCGCGCACCGCCTCGGGGCGACGCTCGCGCCCGTGATCCGGCTCGGCGCCTCCGCGCAGGACGCCTACGTTCCCGGTCACGCCGGCCAGATCGCGGCGACCACGAACGGCGGAGCGAGCTGGGCGCTGCTGCGCGTGCCCACCTCCTCGAACATCCTCGACGCCGCGTTCCCCTCGACCGCCGTCGGCTACGCGGTCAACGAAGCCGGCACCGTCTACCGGACGGCCAACGGCGGGATCGGCTGGTCGATCCTGAACTCGGGTGGCGGCGGCGCTCCGTCCGCGCTGCTCGCCCCCTCCGAAGGGACGGTCGTGCTGGTCGGGCCGACCGGGCTGCGCCGCAGCACGAACTCCGGCGCGAGCTTCGCGTCGGTGTCCGGCAGCGTCGTCCTGGGCAAGAAGAAGGGCCACTTCCGGCGCCGCCGGCTGAGCGCCTTCCCGCTGTTCTCGGGAGCCCAGTCGGTGGGCAGCGCGATGTTCGCCTGGGGCGATGAAGCGATCAGATCGCTGGACGGCGGCGCGCACTGGACGCTGATCCCGCGCCCGCTGAAGAACGGCAACATCGAATCGCTGTCGTTCGTGTCGCCGAGCACGGGCTACGTGGTCTCGCTGCAGCGCCTGTTCTTCACCCGCAACGCCGGGCGCAGCTGGAAGGAGATCTCCTCGATGGGCCGCGAAGCGCTCGGCGGACAGGGCACGATCTCGTTCAGCTCCGCCGCGGACGGCTACGCGCTGTTCGCCGGGGGCGTGAACGAACTGCTGCGCACCTCCGACGGCGGGCGCACGTGGACCCCCGAGGCGCTGCCGCGGAAGCTCGAAGCGGTCGCGGCCGGAGGCGCGGTCGACTATGTGGTCGGCGGCTCGGCGCTGTTCGAGACGACCACCGGCGGCCTTAACCCGACCAGCTCGAAGATCGCGTTGTCGATCATCGGACCACGCACGCTCACGCGCAAGAAGCTCCAGCGCGCGCACGGGCGCGTGAAGCTGAAGGGGCTCCTGTCGCCGGCGCAGGGCGGTGAGCAGCTGACCGTCTCCTATCGGACGCCGGGGCGCGCCGTGTGGCGCCACCGCACCGTGACGGTCGCCTCCAGCGGGGCCTTCACGCTGACGGTCTCGGCGATCTCGGCGACGACGGTGTTCGTCGCCCAGTGGAGCGGCGAGGGGCCGGTGGCCGGCGCCGGGACACCGGGCGTCGAACTGCGGGTCGTCAAGAGGTAGGCACCACCGGGCCACCGCGCGGGGAATCGTTTGCCCGCGCGGCGGCCCGCGGTGTCGAGCGCATGCGCGGAGCCGCGTTGCGGCCCGCGCATGCGCTCGTGCGACCGTCAGCCAGTCGGCAGGGTGACGGTCACATTGCTCGCTTCGACCGCGAACGTGCCGTTGCTCGCCCGGTAGTACGGCGCGTCGCGTCCGAGCAGTTGCAGCTTCACGGTGTCGCCCGCCGCGAAGCGGTAGCCGTTGCCGTGGAGCTGGAAGACGATCGGCCCGCTCTGGCCTTCGCCGAGCCGGTAGATGCCGCGGCTCACGAGCCGCTGTTCGCCGCCGGGCAGCACGTCCCACAGCCGTGCGGCGATCTCGCCGAACGGCCCCGTGGTCGCGACCGTGGCGTGCACCGTCGGCAGCCCCAGCATCGTGAACCCGGCGCTCGTCGTCGTGTAGTTGGCCGTGTTCGGCTCTTCTTCGGCCGTGACGGTCTTGCACGCTTCGCTCGTGCCCGCGATCGGGTCGAACTCGGCCGCGATCGTCGCGTTGCCGCCCGCCGAGGTGAACGTCTGCGGCGCGGCGGAGCCGAATGTCACCGCGCCGGTCTGGAGCTTCGCCCAGCTCTTGGCCGTGAACGGCCCTTCAGCCGGTTCGGCGCTCGGGCAGGTCTGCGTGTAGGCCGTGACGCTGCCGTTGCGGGGCGCCTTGCCGCGGTGCTCGAGCCGCGCGGCGAAGAACGCGGCGCCTTTTTCGTTGAAGTCGAGGTCGGTGTTCTGCTTGTTGGTGCCGCGGCTGTGGCCGAGGTCGCCGAACAGGAGAGCCGCGTAACCCTTCTCGGCGCGCGAGGCGTTGTACACCCGTAGCGACTGCTCGGGCGGGAACAGGTCGTCGGTCCAGCCGCTCTCCAGCAGCATCGGCGCCGGCGGGCCTGAGCCGGGGGTCCCGTAGCCCTGATGGAAGTCGTAGATCTGATGCGCGATTTCTTCGGCTTCCGCCGTCACGGGCTCCCCCGCGTTGACGCGGGCGAACCATTTCGTGAGGTCGGCTTCGGGATCCTCGCCGGGCGGGGCGATGAAGCCGCTCGCCTGACCCTCGGCGAACAGGCCGCTGACGTAGCTCTGGATCGCGACCCCGATCGGTTCATAGCTCTGCCCGGGTGGCGCCACTTCGCTGTCGAGGAAATGGCCGTTGGGCTCGAGCGCATCGACGAGGTCCGACCATGGCCAGCGCGGGAACGCCGCCCTTATCTCCATGCTCTTGCCGGCGGGGCTCTTCCACGGTTCGAATTCGCCGTCCGGCAGCCTGATCCGGTTCTTGAGGTAGGCGAGCTCGATCGACTGGCCACCCCCATAGGAGATCCCGGTGACCCCGATCGCCTTTGGCTTGACGATCTTCTCGTCCGCGAGCAGCCCGAGCAGGTACTGCGTGTCGCGCGCCTCGTAGCGCTCGTCGGCGAGCCTGATCCAGCCTTCTTTGCAGCCCGGTTCCGTGCGCGATTCCTGGCTCCCGCAGGAGCGGCCCCAGCCGCGCGCCGAGTAGTTGAGCACGGCGAAGCCATGCTGCGCGTAGTAGACGTTGTTGTAGTCGAACGTCTCGTTGCCGTCGCCGGCCGGGCTGCTCGACTCGAAGGCGGTCTTGCTCCCGCCCCAGCCGTGCATCATCACGATCGTCGGGAACGGCCCGCGGCCGCTCGGGGGGAGCGTCACGTCGGCGTCGAGCGGCACCCCGTCGAAGCTCGGGACGCGTTCTTCGAGGCTCACCGTCGGGCAGAAGCGCACGCCGTCCTGCGCGGTGCAGGCGTGACCGAACGGTGACGGTTCGCCTTTCGGCTTGGCGGCGGTGGCGCTCGGGGCGAGTACGAGTGCGAGTGCGAGCGCCGCGGCGGGGGTCGCCACGGCGGACCCGCAGGCGCGAAGAATCCTCAACATTCCTGTCTCCTGTCTCGCCCCCTCCCCCCGACTCCTGACAGCACGTGTACCCCGCGGTGGCCGGAGCTCAAACCGGGCGGGCGCCGCTACCGCGTCAGCGAAAGGACGTGCGCGCGCGAGGGCTCGACGCGCCCATCGAGCACGTCGAGGTAGGCCGCGCGCACCGCGTCGGCGCCGTCGCCGTGCGAGATCTGCAGCCACCCGTCGGTCCACTCCACGTAGGGGCCCCAGGCCTCGGCGAGACGGCGTTGCAGCTCATCGCCGCCCCACTCGCCACGGCGCTTGGCGACGCGGTCGGGCGCGAAGAAGAACGTCGGGCGCGGCCCGGGCAGGGCGTCCGGGACCGCTCCGAGGTGGTCGAGATGCGTGGCCCCGACCACCGCCGAGTGCGCGAGCTCGGCGCCGAAGTGCTCATGGAGGGCGGAACGGAGCTCGGCATCCCCGGCCATGTCCACGTACACGGCGCGACCCGAGGGAAGCTCGCCGAGTTCCTCGTAGGTGAGCACCTCGTCGTAGACGCCGATCGAACGCGCGTAGGCGGCACTCCGCGGCGAGGTGAGCCCGAGCACCTCGGCCTGGCCTTCGCGCGAGAGCAGGAACGCGAGGCCGCTCGCGGTCTTGCTCGACGCGCTCGAGAGCACGACCGTCCCGGCGCCGAACATCTCGCGTTCGCGCAGGAAGTCGTCGATCAGCCAGGAGGTGAAGAACAGCGGGCGCAGCAGCATCGTCTGGTCCTCGCGCTCGGGCTCGTACGACGGGTCGGCGTCGGTGCGGAGGTAGCTGTTGTAGGCGGCGGGCAGCGCGGCGCGGTGTGGCGAAGCGTCGACGAAGCCCTGCGAGCCGTTGGGCTCCGCCTGCACGATGAAATCGCTCGACGGCGGCAGGTAGCCGTAGACGCGCGTTCCCTCCTCGAGCCCTTCGACGGCGCTCTCGGCGACCGTCGCGAACCCCCACACCGGCATCCGCCCCCATCCGTCGGGGCCCGGGAAGAAGTCCCAGTAGGACATCGCATCTCCGAACGCCGCGTAGGTGATGTTGTTCGAGGTCAGCCCGAAGCGATCGACCGCCAGCAGCGCCTGGCCCGGTTCGGGAGCCTGCGCCGGGGTGTCGTCGAAGCGCGTCTCATGCAACTCGCCGCGCGCGATCAAGAAGTCCACGACTGCTATTTAACCGGGACGGTGGACCGGCCGCTGATCGTCAACCTCGCCGACTGGCCCGCGCGGGCGCACCCGGACCGCGCGAGCGTGCTCGACCTCGAGGACGACGGAGCGCCCTGGCCCGACACCGGCGTCAACGTGCAGATCATGCAGCCGGGGCAGCCGAACTGCCGCTACCACTCCGAGCCGGTGCAAGAGGACTTCCTGGTGCTGCACGGCGAGTGCATCGCGATCGTCGAAGGCGAGGAGCACCGGCTCCGCCAGTGGGACTTCTTCCACTGCCCCGCCGGCGTCGCGCACGTGTTCGTCGGCGCGGGGGAGGGGCCGTGCGCGGTGCTGATGATCGGGTCGCGGCGCACGGACGAGGCGCACTACCCGGTCGATGCCACCGCCGCGCGCTACGGGGCGTCGGTCGCGACGCCGACCGACGAGCCGGCGGAGGCGTATGCGGACTGGCCGCGCGAGCTCTGGCGGACCGTCGAGAACCCCTGGCCGATGGACGGGACGGCTAGTCGCAGCCGGTGATGCCGCCGTCTAGCGGGATCACCGTCGCGGTCATGTAGGAGCCGGCCCGCGAGCAGAGGAACAGGACCAGGCCCGCGATGTCGTCCGGGTGCCCGATCCGTTTGAGCGGCACGTTGCCTTCGACCGCCTCGCGCGACTCCGGGTCGTCGAGCAGGAACGCCATCATCTTGCTCTGGAACGGCCCCGGCGCGATCGCGTTGACCGTGATGCTGTCGCCGGCCAGGCGCTTGGCGAGGTGGCGCGTGAGCATGTGCACCGCGGCCTTGCTCGCGCTGTAGCTGTAGTTCTCGACCGACGGCGTGCGAATGCCGTCGATCGAGCCGATGTTGACGACGCGCGCGGGGTCCTCGCGGCTGGCCGCGGCTCTCAGCGCGCCGAGCAAAGCGACCGTGAGGTTGAAGGTGCCCTCGACGTTCGTGTGCGTGACGCGATCCCAGCCCGAGGCCGGGAACTCTTCGAGCGGAGCGCCCCAGACCGTGCCGGCGTTGTTCACGAGGATGTTCAGCTTTGCGAAGCGGGCCGTCGTGGCCTCGGCGAGCGCCGCCGCGCCCTCAGCGGTGGAGACATCGCCGGGGATGCCCTCGCAGTCTCCGAGCTCGGCCAGCTCGCGCGCCGCGTCGGCGACTGGCCCCTCCTTGCGCGAGGAGATGATCACGCGCGCGCCGGCCTGCACGAGCCCGCGGGCGATCATGAAGCCGATCCCGCGCGAGCCGCCGGTGACGAGCGCCGTCTTCCCCGAGACGTCGAAGAGCTCGCTCATCGCGCTAGTCGGCGAACTCAGCCGATCGCTTCTCGAGGAACGCGGCGATCGCCTCGGGCGGTGCGACGCCGAACGTCGCCATGATCTGCTGGCGGTCCTCGTACTCGACCGCCGCCTGCTCGGAGGGGATCTCGAGCGCCGTCCAAGCGCCCTGCTTGGTCAGGCGCACGCCCCAGGGCGCGAGCGAGGAGATCTGCTCGGCCGCCGCGAGCGCACGCCCGGCCAGCGCGTCCTGCTCCACGACGTCGGCGAGGAGCCCGATGCGCAGCGCCTCCTCGGCGTCGAAGCGCCTGCCGGTCAGCATCAGCTCGTGCGCGCGCGAGGCGCCGATCAGGCGCGGCAACAGCCAGCTCGTCGCCATGTCGCAGTTCGACACGCCAATGTTCACGAAGGCGACGCGGAAGACGGCCTCGGGCGCGCCGAAACGGATGTCGCAGCCGAGAGCGAGCGCCAGCCCGAACCCCGCGGCCGGCCCGTTGACGGCGGCGATGACCGGCTGCGGCAGCGCGCGCAGCGCGAGCACGAGGCGCGACATGTGCTGCTGGTTGGTGAGCCGGTCGCGCGAGAGGTCGGTGCCATCGTTGCCGGGCGCGGCGCCGTAGCCCTGAAGGTCCAGCCCGGCGCAGAAGCCCCGCCCGGCGCCGGTCAGGATCACCGCTCGGACGCTGCGGTCGCGCTCGATGTCGGCCAGCGCGGCGTGCAGCGCCTCGCACAGCTCGGCTGTCATCGCGTTGAGCTTCTCCGGCCGGTTCATCTCCAGGCGCCGCACGTGCGGGGCGGGCTCGTCGGAGATCAGCAGCTCATCCGCCATCGGCGGCATCCTATTCGCGGACGGCCGTCGCGGGCCGCCCGGCTGGCCTACTCGCGCGGGTAGTTGAACGCCTGGGTCTGCGTGACCTTCGCGACCAGCGCGCCGTCGCTCTCGCGCGCCAGCTCGGTCTCGATGACGATCGTCGCGCGCCCCTTGTGGAGCACGCGGCTGGTCGCGGTCACGGCGCCGTCGCGGACGCCGCGCAGGAAGTTCGTCTTCGACTCGATCGTCGCGGTGCCGACCGAGCCCTCCGGCAGGTTCAGGAACGCGAGCGCGCCGCCGCCGCCGTCGGCCATCGCCATCAGCGCGCCCCCGTGCAGGAGTCCTCCGGCCGTGCAGCGCTCGGGCGCCCACTCCATGCGACCGCGGACCACCTCTTGCGTCGCCTCGACGAGCTCGGCCCCGATCAGGGCGGCGAAGGGCATCAGATCGCGGATCTGCTCCGGTGTGGCCATCTCCGTCATCTTCGCCCAAACCGACGCCCGGACGGATTCTGTGACACTTCCGCCGTGTCTCCTGCGCCCTCCGTCGCCGTCGTGGGCCACGTCGAGTGGGTGCTGTTCGGGCGCGTGCGGAGGCTCCCGTCGGCCGGCGAGGTGGCACACGCGACCGGGGCATTCGAGGAGCCCGCGGGGGGCGGCGCCGTCGCAGCCGTGCAGCTCGCACGCCTGGCGGGCACCTGTCGCCTGTTCACCGTTCTCGGCGAGGACGAGCCCGGCCGCGCCTCGCGCGCGCGCCTGCGCGACCTCGGCGTCGAGGTGCTCGACGAGCCCGCCGCGAAGCGCACGCTCGAGCCGGTCGTCGAACGGACGGGCGGGGCGCCGGATGCGCCAGGCGCAGGGCAGGATCGGCAGGGAGTCGTGCTCACGAAGGGAGTCGCCACGCGCAGGGCCGTGACCGTGGTGGACGACGCGGGCGAGCGCACGATCACCACGTTCGGAGATCGCCTCGACCCCGCGGGTGACTCCGGGTCGGCGCACTGGGAGGAGCTCCGCGAGCTGGACTCGGCCTACTTCACGGCCGGCGACGTCCCGGCGTTGAGGCGCGCGCGGGAGGCCGCGCGCGTGCTGGTCGCGAGCCCTCGCGCCCGCCACGCGCTCGGCCACGGCGTCGCGCTCGACGCGCTCGTGCTGAGCGCACACGACGAGATCGAGGTCGCGGCTGCCGAGCCGGTGGAAGGAGAAGCGGAGCTCGTCATTCACACCGAGGGTGCGCGCGGGGGGCGCTGGCGGCGGCGTTCGGGCGAGCAGGGGCGCTACCCGGCTGCGCCTGTCCCCGGCCCGGTCATCGACGCCTACGGCTGCGGCGACTCGTTCGCCGCGGGCCTCACCTTCGGCCTCGGCGCCGGCATGCCGCTGGAGTCCGCGCTGCACCTCGCGGCGCGCTGCGGCGCCGTCTGCCTGACCGGCGCCGGCCCCTACCAGCGCCAGCTCACCGCGCGCGAGCTGCGCGAGCAGCCGGTGAAATGAGAGGATGCCGTGCGCGATGGACTACGAGCAGATCCTCACCGACACCTCCGAGGGCATCCTCACGATCACGCTCAACAGGCCCGAGCGCCTGAACGCGTGGACCGGGCAGATGGGTCACGAGCTACGCTCGGCCTTCGACGAGGCCGACGCCGACGACGACGTGCGCGCGATCATCGTCACGGGCGCCGGCCGGGCGTTCTGTGCGGGCGCCGACCTTGAGGGCGGCGGCGACACTTTCGACTACAGCAAGCGCGACACGGCGGGCGCGGCCGGACGTGACAACGGCGGCGAGTTCACGCTGCGCGTGTTCGACTCGAAGAAGCCCGTGATCGCCGCGATCAACGGCCCGGCCGTCGGCGTCGGCGCGACGATGACCTTGCCGATGGACATACGGCTCGCCGCCGACGACGCGCGCATCGGCTTCGTGTTCGCGCGCCGCGGGATCATCCCCGAGGCCTGTTCGAGCTGGTTCCTGCCGCGCGTCGTCGGCATCAGCCGGGCGATGGAGTGGGTTGCGACCGGGCGCGTGTTCGACGCCGCGGAGGGCCTCGAAGGCGGGCTGCTGCGAAGCCTTCACCCGAAAGACGAGCTGCTCGGGGCGGCGCGGGCGCTCGGGCGGGAGATCGCCGAGAACACCGCGCCGGTGTCGGTCGCGCTCGCGCGCCAGCTGATGTGGCGGATGCTCGGCGCCGAGCATCCGATGATCGCCCACCGCGCGGACTCGCGGGGGATGGTCGCCCGCGGCCAGTCGGCGGACGCGGCCGAGGGTGTCACGTCGTTCCTCGAGAAGCGCCCGGCCGTCTTCACGGACCGGGTCAGCGCGGGGCTGCCGGACGTGATGCCCGGCTGGGTCGCGCCCGAGTTCGAGTAGCGCCCGTCCCGCTCAGGCCGGCGGCTCGAACGCCGGCAACCGCTGGCGCAGCGAGAGCACGGGCGCGAACAGGTCGCCGTGCTTGGCCACGCGCTCGAGCACCTGCGCGCTCTCGAAGGCGAGCGCCGCCGGGTCGCCGCCGTCGAGGGCGCTGCGCAGCTCGTCCCATTCGAGCGGCGTCGCGATCGTCGCGCGCGAGCGGGCGCGCATCGAGTAGACGCACACGGTTGTCTTGTTGCGGTCGTTCTGGCTCCAGTCGATCAGGACCTTGCCCTCGCGGCGCGTCTTGGTCATACGCGAGACGACTTTGTCCTTTTCGCTCTGCTCGAACAGCTCCGCAACGGCCTTCGCGAACGTCTTGGTGGCTGTGAAATCGACATCCTCGACGTTCAGCGGGACATAGACCTGCAGCCCCTTCGAGCCCGATGTCTTCACGCAGCTCGCAAGCCCGATGTTCTCGAACAGCCCGTGCAGATCCAGCGCCAGGCGGGCGCAGTCGAGCACGTCCGTCCCCTCGCCGGGGTCGAGGTCGAAGACCATCGAGGTGGGCCGGTCGGGATGCTCGGCCAGCGCGAGCGGCGTGTGGAGCTCGATCGCCGCGAGGTTCGCGAGCCAGACGAGCGTCGCCAGATCGTCGGCGAGCGTGTAGTCGATCTTCTTGCCGGCAGCCGGCAGCGTCACGGTTTGCACCCACTCGGGACGGTGGGCCGGGGACTGCTTCTGGAAGAACGACTTGGCCTCCACGCCGTCGGGCCAGCGCGTGACCGTCAGCGCGCGGCCCTGCAGGTGGGGCAGGAGCACCGGCGCCACGGCGGCGTAGTAGGAGATCACGTCGCCCTTGGTCACCTTCTCCTGCGGGTAGAGCACCTTGCCGAGGTTCGAGAGCTTCAGCTCGTGGCCGCCGACGAGCGCCGTGGCCGATTCGCCGCGGTGCTCCAGCAGCGCGACCGTTCCGGCGCCGGAGTCGCGGAGCTCGGCAGGGGCCTGGTCCGCCCCGGCGCCGTTCGTGTCCTCGCGCGTGACGAGCTCGGCCGGCTTGTCCTCGCGCAGGCCCTTGTATGACGGATGGCGGATGTTCCCGGCGCTCGTCCAGTGCGCGAAGTCGACTTCGGCGACCAGCTGTGGCTCGACGAACACGGCCTCGCGCGGCGGTCGTTCGCCGGCGCCGAACGGCGAGCTCTCGCGCCGCAGCGGCGCCAGCAGGCGTTGCAGGCGGGCGAGCTCCTTCTCGGTGAAGCCACTGCCGACACGGCCGACGTGGCGCAGCGTCCCATCGGGGACGTAAACGCCCAGCAGCAGCGCGCCGATCGTCGTGGTGCGCCTTCCCTTGCCGGGCAGCCACCCGCCGATGACGAACTCCTGGCGGGAGAAGGTCTTGATCTTCACCCACGCACCGGTGCGCCGGCCTGGCTCGTAGCGCGAGTCCAGGCGCTTTGCGACGAGCCCCTCGAGGTGCTGCTCCTTGGTCGCCTCGAGAAACTGCTTGCCGTGCCCGACGACGTGCTCGGGCGTCTGCCACGCCTCGGCTGACAGCTCGAGTCCGGCCAGCCGCTCGCGGCGCTCGGCGTAGGGCTCGTCCATCAGCGAGTGGCCGTCGAGCCAGAGCAGATCGAAGATCATGTAGGTCACGGGGGTCTGCTTGGCCAGTCGCCGCGCTCGCTCACGCGCGGCGACGTGCATCCGCTGCTGCAGAGCGCCGAAGCTGGGCCGCCCGTCCTCGCCGAACGCCACGATCTCGCCGTCGAGCACCGCATGGCGCGAGCCGAGCGCCCGGTCGAGGCGACCCAGCTCGGGATAGCTGTCGGTGATGTCTTTGAGATTGCGGCTCTCCAGGCGCACCTCCCCGGGGGCGCAGTAGGCGATCGCGCGCACCCCGTCCCACTTGATCTCGAAACCCCACCCGGCATCGTCTGCAGGAAGCTTGCCGGTGCGGGCCAGCATCGGCACGATCCGCTCCGGCATCGGTTCGCGCTCGGTGTCCTGCGGCGGATCCATGCGGTGGATCATCCAGTCCTTCGGCGGCTCGACCTTGTCGATCGCGAACAGCGCATAGCGCGCGTGCAGCCGCTCGCCGTGGAGCGAGACCTCGACCTTGCGCGGCTCCCACTTCAGGCACTCGTACGTGCCGTGATCCCAGATCGTCATCTCGCCCGCGCCGTAGTTGCCCTGCGGGATCTCGCCGTGGAAGGAGAGGTAGTCGATCGGGTGATCCTCGGTGTGCGCCGCGAAGCGGTTCTCGCCGGGCTCCTCGGGCATCCCCTTCGGGACGGCCCACGAGACGAGCACGCCGTCGTGCTCGAGGCGCAGGTCCCAATGCAGGCGACGGGCGCTGTGCTGGTGGATCACGAAACGGGGCAGGCCGCCGGAACCCGCCGCGGGGCCGCGGCCGGCGCCGCCCGACGGCTCGGGCGTGCCGGCGAAGTCGCGTTTACGCTCGTAGCCCGCGAGCGCGGAGGCCGTCTGGGGGGTGCGAGGTTTCCTACCGGCAGTCGGTTTGGCTTTGGTGCTCCGAGGTTTCCTAACGGCAGTCGGTTTGTCCTTGGTGGCCCGGCGCGCGGTCTTGCGGCCGGCGTCGCCCGGTTTCCTACCGGCCGCTGCGCGCGCTTTCCTCTTGGCGGCCGGCGCGGTCTGCTTCCCGGCGCTCTCGCCCGGTTTCCTGCCGGCCGCTGCGCGCGCTTTCCTCTTGGCGGCCGGTGCGGTCTTCTTCCCGGCGCTCTCGCCCGGTTTCCTGCCGGCCGCGGCAGGAGGTTTCCTGTCGCCGGCGCCCTGCGATTTCTTGCTGTCGGCGCCGCGCGTCTGCTTGCCGCTGGCGGCGGGCTTCTGCTTGCCGGTTGCCTGCCGGCGCGCGGGCACCTAGCTCTTAGCGCGGGTTCGCGAGGAGCCCCGTTTGGAGCCGGAGCCCGAGCCTTTCTTGCCTGCCGATTTCGGTGCGGCGGCTTTCGCGGGGGCTTTCGCCGCGGCTTTGCGTTTCGCGGCTTTCGGCTTCGCGGCGCCCTTGCCCTCGCCCTCGCGGGAGCGGACCGCCTCGAGGCTCGCCTTGAGCGCGCCCATCAGGTCCGGCGCCGGAGCAGTGAGGTCCTCGGGCTCGGGCTGCACCGCGATGTGCTCGCCCTGCGCCTTGCGCTCGATCATGTCCAGGACCTGCTCGCGATAGGTGTCCGTGTACTTCTCGGGTTCGAAGGACCCAGCGAGCGATTCGACGAGCTGCTCGGCGATCTCGAGCTCGCGCTTCGTCGTTTTGACGTCCTTGACCTCGGCGATCTCGTCGATGCCCTCGGGCGCCAGCACTTCGTCGGCGAAGATCATCGTCGCCATCCCGAGCGCGTCGCCCATCGGCCGCAGCGCGACGAGCTGCTCCTTCGAGCGGATCACGACCCGGGCGATCGCGACTTTGCCGGTCTTGGCCATCGCGTCCAGCAGCAGCCGGTACGGTTTCACCCCGCCAGGCCCGGGGGCAAGGTAGTAGGGGTGGTCGTAGAAGATCGGGTCGATTTCGCTCAGCTCGACGAAATCCTCGATCTCGATCGTCTTCGTTTTCTTCGGCGCCAGCGCCTCGAGCTCGCCGGGCTCGATCACGACGTAGCGCTCGGGGCCGATCTCGTAGCCCTTGACGATGTCCTCGTAGGGGACCTCTTCGCCGTTGTGCGGGTCGACCCGCTTCTGCGCGATCCGCACACCGCTCTTGCCGCTGAGCTGGTGGAAGCGAACGTTCTTGCGGTTGATCGCGCTGTACAGCTTGACCGGCACGGTGACCAGGCCAAAGCTGATCGCGCCGGTCCAAATCGAGCGGGGCATCGTCCGTAGTGTTACCAGCTCTTTGCGTGCGCAAACAGCGCTGCAAGTGCGGGCCCGATCAGCGAGACTGCCGCGGATGAGCACGACGACATCGCCCGCGCACGCGCTGCAGGACAACCCGACCGAGCTGCTCGCCCACCTGCTCCGCTTCGACACGAGCAACCCGCCGGGCAACGAGCGCGCGTGCATCGATTGGGTGAGGGGGCTGCTGGACGAGCTGGGTTGTGAGGTAAAGGTGCTGGCGGCCGAGCCGGAGCGGCCGAACCTGATCGCGCGGCTGCCGGGCGAGGGCTCTTCCCCGCCGCTGTTGCTGCAGGGCCATGTCGACGTGGTCGCGGCGCGCGGGAGCTGGAGTCACCCTCCTTTCGCCGGCGAGCAGCACGACGGCTACATCTGGGGGCGCGGCGCGCTCGACATGAAGGGCGGGGTGGCGATGATGCTGGCCGCGTTCATGCGCGCCAAGGCCGCCGGCAGGCACCCGCCGGGCGACGTGATCCTCTGTCTGATGGCCGATGAGGAGGCCGGCAGCAAGCTGGGCGCCGACTTCCTCGTCCGCGAGCACCCCGAGCTGTTCGAGGGAGTCTCCTACGCGATCGGCGAGCTCGGCGGGTTTCGGATGGAGGTCGCCGGGCGCTCGTTCTATCCCGTGATGGTCGCCGAGAAGCAGATCTGCTGGACGCTCGCCACGCTGCGCGGCCGCGCCGGCCACGGCTCGATGCCGCTGCACGGGGGCGCGATGGCCGCGCTCGGGCAGCTGCTGTCCCGAGTCGACTCGCGGCGGATGCCCGTGCACGTCCCGGCCGTGACGCGGATGATGGTGCAGGACATCGCAGCCGAGCTGCCCACGTCCCTGTCCGCGCCGCTGCGCGGCCTGCTGCGGCCGCGGCTGACCGACAGGCTGCTGGACGCGCTCGGCGACCGCGGGCGCCTGTTCGACCCGCTGCTGCACAACACCGTCGCCGCGACGATCGTCAGGGGCGGCGACAAGATCAACGTGATCCCCGGTGAGGTCAGCGTCGAGCTCGACATCCGCCTGCTCCCGGGGTCGAGCCCTGAGCAGGCGTTCGCCGAGTTGCGCGCGCTCAGCGGTCTCGACCTCGAGCTGGAGCTCCTGAGCCACGACCCGGCGCCGGCGGAGCCCGACATGGCGATGTTCGGCACGCTCTCCGAGTTGCTGAGGGAGCTCGACGCGCAGGCGAAACCGGTGCCCCTGCTCCTACCCGGCGTCACGGACGGGCGCTTCTTCTCGAAGCTCGGAATCCAGACCTACGGCTTCCTGCCGATGCAGCTGCCGCCCGACCTGCGCTTCCTCGAGCTGATCCACGCCGAGGACGAGCGGCTGCCCACGGCGGCGGTCGAGTTCGGCACGGGCGCGATCGAGCGGCTGCTCGAGCGGTTCTAGACGCTCCCCACGCGCCCGGGCGCAGGCCTAAGCGGGCATGCCTTCCCGTTCGGCGGCGCGGGCGGCGGCCTCCTCCTGGCGCCCGATCGTCAGGCGGGCCGAGTAGATCGAGTGCGCGCCCATGCGCCTCGACACGACGGTCGCGCCGACGACGGCCAGCAGGATCGGCACGAGCAGGCCCTCGGCCCTGTGGGTGAGCTCGAGCATCAACACGATGCCGGCGAGCGGCGCCTGCATCGAGGCGGCGAGCACCGCGGCGCCGCCGATCACGGCGTACGTGCCGAGCGGGGCGCCCGGCCACAGCAGCTCCCAGGCCCTTCCGCCGAGACTGCCGAGCAGGACACCCACCGCGAGCGTCGGAGTGAACAGGCCGCCGGGCGCGCCGGAGCCGAGGCAGCCCGCGGTGGCCAAAGGCTTGAGGATCAGCAGCACGGCGGTGAGCCCCGCGGCGAGCTGCGCGACCAGCGTGAGCTGGACGACGCTGCGGCCGTTGCCGAGCACCTGCGGGTAGGCGATCGCCAGCACGCCGAGCGCCGCGAACACCACGATCGGCGCGAGCAGCCTGGTGCTGCGGGTGCGGGGGCGGATGCGGTTGGCGCCGATGATCAGTCGCACGTAGAGCACCGAGACGACGCCTGCGACCGGCCCGGCGATCGCCGCCCACACGATCTGCGTGGGATGCGTGATGTGTTCGGCGATCAGATACGTCGGCGCTTTGGGGATGTAGACCCACGCGACCGCGGTGGCGATCAGGGCGGTGGCGAGCGCGGGCAGCACGAAAGGGAGCGCAAGCGTGCCGAGCAGCACCTCCAGCGCGAACAGGGCGCCCCCGAGCGGGATGTTGTAGACCGCCGCCATGCCGGCGCCGGCGCCGCACGCGACAAGCAGGCGGCGCTGCCATTCGGGCAGGCCGGCGCGCTCCCCGAGCGTGCTGGCGAGAGCCGCGCCTGCCTGCTGCGGCGCTGCCTCGCGCCCGAGCGAGGCGCCGAGCGCGACGATCACGATCGAGTGGGCGGCGCGCGCGAGGCTGGGGAGCAGCGGCAGCCGCGCGCGGCGCAGCCACAGTGCCTCCGACACGTCGGAGGTGGCGTAGCGCGACAGCGCGACGACGCCCGCCCCGGCTACGACCCCGCCGATCGTCAGCACGATCACGCGACGCCCCGAGGAGGTGTTTTCGACGGCGTTCAGGAACGGGCCGGAGCTGTAGTCCCACGCGAGGTGTTGGACCGCACGCAGCAGCAGGATCAACGCGGCCGCCCCGAGCCCGGCCCCGACGCCGATCACGACGACCGCGGCCCAGAAGCGGCGGCTGTAGGAGGCCGTGATGCCGCGGCCCGGCACGTTCGGCTGCGTTGAGGGATGCGCCGGGCTCACCGCCGCGCAGTCTGACGGTGCGCAGGGACGGGCTCGTTGCGCGCTGGCGACCGTGCTCACACAAAACTGGCCAGCCAGCCAGTATCATTCCGGCGACCCGGCGAGCCTTGGAGATAGGGGAGGTCCAGATGGCAACTGTCGACCGTGACATCGCGAGCGTCGAACTGACCGAGGCGGAGCTCTGGGTCGAGGGCCCGCCCTATGAGGCGTTCAAGGAGATGCGGGCCAAGTGCCCGATCCACTGGACCGAGAAGTTCGAAGAATTCCCGGAGGAGGACGGCTTCTGGTCGGTCACGACGGCCGATGACATCCACACGGTCAGCCGCGACTGGGAGACCTACTCCTCCGAACTCGGTGGGGTGCTCGCGGCGCGGGGCGACTTCCCGCTGGAGCTGGCGCGCGCGATGTTCATCGGCATGGACCCGCCGAAGCACGACCGCCTGAAGGCGCTTTTCCAGCGCGGCTTCACCCCGAAGCGGATCGCCGACCACGAGCAGGCGATCCGTGCGATCACGGCCCGCGTGCTCGACAGGCTCGACGGCCGGGAGACCGCCGACCTGGTCGAGGACGTCGCGCAGCCGGTCGTCTCCCGCGTGATCCACAGCTTCATGGGTGTCCCCGAGCAGGACGACGCGATCTGGGCGCGGCTGATGAACTCGGTGCTCGCCGCTGGCGACCCCGACATCAACCCGGACGGCGTCGAAGGCGCCGTCCAGAAAGACATACCCGAGATCTTCGAGCGCTGCCGCGAGCTGATCGCCCAGAGACGCGAGTCTCCGACCGACGACCTGACAAGCGTGCTCGTCAACGCCGAGGTCGACGGCGAGAAGCTCGAGGAGCACGAGATCGTGATGGGCTTCTTCCTGCTGGTGGCGGCGGGCAACGACTCGACGAAGGCGACGTTCTGCAGCGCGATGCGCGCGCTGATGGAGAACCCGGCTCAGAAGCAGATGCTGCTCGAGGACCCCGCGCTGATCCCCGACGCGGTCGAGGAGGCGCTCCGGATGTTCCCCGCGTTCGCGCACTTCCGCCGCACCGCGACGCGCGACACAGAGCTTCACGGCCAGAAGATCAAAGCCGGCGAGAAGGTCGTGATGTGGTACGTGTCCTCCAACCGGGACGAGAGCAGATATGCGGACGCCGACACGTTCGACATCACCCGCAAACCCGAGCACCAGGCCTTCGGGGCGGGCGGGCGGCACTTCTGCCTCGGTACCGCGCTGGCGCGCCTGGAGCTGCGGATCCTGATCGAGGAGACGCTGAAGCGCTACCCGCGGATCGAGTCGGCGGGCCGGCCGCGCGCCGCCGAATCTCTGTTCGTGAACCAGCTCAAGACGCTGCCGGTGCGGCTCCACCCGGCGAGTTAGGCGTTTCGCCCGTCGTCCGCTCTCACCCGGAAGGGGGAGGGATCAGCTGACAAGGCTTCGACGGTCGTTCCAGAAGGGCCGCCGGAGGGCTAAGAAATCCGACTCATCGGTCGATGAAGGCGGGATGGGAGGCGCCCCAGAACACCTCGAGGAGCTGATCCGGCAGACGATCGATCCGCTGCAGCTGATGCAGCGGGTGAGCGACCAGATCGTCGCGACGGTCGAGAAGGCCGAGGGCGCGCTCGTCGGGCTCCAGATCGACGACACACAGATGCGCTTCGTCAGCGGCTCGGGGCACCTCGCGGCGCAGGTGGGCAACACGATGCCGATGGTGGGCAGCCTCTCAGGAGAGGCGATCCGCAGCGGGCGCACGCAGCTCACCGAAGACACCGAGGCCGACGATCGCGTGCACAAACAGACCACCCGCGCGTACGGCGTCGGGTCCGCCGTCTGTGTGCCGCTCGGGCGCGTGCGCGCGTTCGGGATGCTGGCCGTGTGCTCGCGCCGTCCGGGCGCGTTCGGCCCTCAGGACCTCGAGTTGCTCTCGGGCCTCGCCGACTTCATCAGCACCGCCGTCGGGGCGGCAACCGAGCTGATGGAGATCACGGCGCGTATTTGCGGGCACCGCGCCCAGGAGACGGCCGGCGGGGAGGCCGACCGGGCCAACCGCTTCGTGGCGAGCGTGCTCGACCCGACCGGTCTCGAGCGCGTCGCCACGCGCGAGCGGATCGAGCATGCCCTCACGCGGCGCCGCTTCGAGGTCGTGTTCCAACCGATCTTCGACCTCCAGGGCGGCGGGGTATTCGGCCTCGAGGCGCTCGCCCGCTTCGCCGGCAAGCCCTACCGGGCACCTGATGTGTGGCTCGCCGAGGCGCACGAGGCCGGGCTGGGCGTCGAGCTCGAGCTGGCGCTCCTTCGCGCCGCGACCGAGCATCTGCCGCGGCTGCCGCGGGGCGCGGTCCTGACACTGAACGCCGGTCCCGGTGTGCTCGCGAGCCCGGCGGCCGTGGAGCTGCTCGAGTCGATCGATGCCGAGCGGGTGGTCGTCGAGCTGACCGAGCACGTGGCCGTCGAGGACTACCCCGCGCTGACGGATGCGCTGGCGGGGCTGCGCGCGGCGGGAGTGCGTCTCGCGATCGACGATGCCGGCTCGGGATTCGCGAGCCTGATGCACATCCTGAGCCTCGCGCCGGACTTCATCAAGCTCGACCGCAAGCTGATCAGCGGCATCGACAACGATCCGGCGCGGCGCTCGCTGGCCGCGTCGCTGATGCGTTTCGGCGAGGAATCCGGAGCGACGATCATCGCCGAGGGCGTCGAGACCGGCGCCGAACTGGGCGTGCTCGAGGCGCTCGGCGTGCGTCATGCCCAGGGGTTCTACCTCGGCCGTCCCGCGCCGCTCGCCGAGCTCTCGCGCGCCCGGCGCCGGGGCACCGCCCGCGTGCGCCGCCACGCCGGCTCGCCAGCGGGCGGTCCGCTCCCGAGGACGGCTCAGGGCCGGGCGTAGCCCATCGCCGGCGCGCCCGCCGGCCTCGCGGTCGCACCGTCGTGCCGGACGATCAGGGGACCTGGAGGTCCACGACGACCGGAGCGTGGTCGGAGGGCTTGCTGCCCTTGCGAGCGTCGCGGTCGATGTACGCGTCCTGCACGCTCCCCGCGAGGTGCTTGTCGAGCAGCACCAGGTCGATGCGCATGCCTTCCCCTTTGTGGAACATGCCGGCGCGATAGTCCCAGTAGGTGAACGGCTCGCCCTTGAGCGCCCGGGGCATCACGTCGGTGAGACCGAGCGAGAGCAGGCCGGCGAGCGCTTCGCGCTCCGCAGGCGTGACGTGGGTCGAGCCGGCGAACGCCGCGGGGTCCCACACGTCGGCGTCGGTGGGGGCGACGTTGAAATCGCCGCACACCGCCAGCGGCGCGCCGTCGAGCTCCGCGCCGACGGCCTGCGCGAGCGCCCGCAGCCAGGCGAGCTTGTAGGCGTAGTGCGGGCTGTCGACGGTGCGGCCGTTGGGGACGTAGACCGACCACACGCGCACCCCCCGGCAACTCGCCGCGATCGCGCGGCGCTCGAGGTCGGGAAATCCGGGCTCGCCGTCGAAGCCGCGCGTCACCTGCTGGAGGCCGACCTTGGAGAGGATCGCGACGCCGTTGTAGGCGCCGTCGCCGTCGGCGGCCGCCTCGTACCCGGCGCCCTCGACCTCGGCTGCCGGGAACGACTGCTCGCTGGTCTTGGTCTCCTGCAGGCAGACGACGTCGGGACGGACCGCTTCGAGCCACTCGAGCACCCGCGGCAACCGCGCCACCAGCGAGTTGACGTTCCAGGTGGCGATCCGCAGCTGACCCATCAGGCTCGCCTCGAACCTTAGCCTCCCGCCGGGTCCGTGTGCTGACCTTCGGTGAGCGCCGGAATTCGTGATCGCAGAGCCGAAATCGGGTAAGGGCTACCCAAGCATGGTCAACGCTGCTCAAACCAGTTCGCGGTGCGGCCGCGTCGGCCGCAGCTCTCGTGTCGTGGTCCGGGGCGGTGGGGCGCTGCTCGTTTCCCTCTTGACGCTCCCCGCCACGGCCCACGCCTCGACCGTCGGCGCCGTCCCGAGCACCGCCGTCGGCGCCGTCACGAGCGCCGCATCGGCGGCCCAGCCGGCGGTCGTCGCCGGCGCCAAGCGGGCGGCCCGGGAAGCGGTCGCGAACGCGACGTCCGCGGCAGGATCAGTGCCGGCCACGGTGCCCGCGCCGACCGTCCCGAAGGCATCGTCCTCCGAACCGAAGACCGCCGCCCTGCCGGCGGCCTCGGCCGCTTTGACCACGCCGACCAAGCGCGTCGTGGTGCCGAGCGCCGCGAGCGCCCCCCCGGCTGCGCCGGACGCGCCCGCTGTCCGGGCCCCGACGGTGGAAGCGCCTCCGGTCCCGGCCGTTCCTGCACCTCCCGTGCCTTCGAAGGTCGTGCCCGTGCCGCACGTCGGAAAGCTCGCGCCGCAGACCACGGAACCGGCGCAGCCGCAGAGCGCCGATCCCGCGCCCGCCGCGCCGGCCGATCCCGCACCTACCGTGGCACCGCGCACCGTCAGCGAGGCGGCCCCGGCCGCGACCCCGGCGAGCGTTCGTCACCGGCGCACCGCGGACACGGCCGCGCCCGGAACCGGCGGATCTCTCGCCCGGGCGGCTTCGCAGGGCGGCGCAGGCGGCGTCACGCCGCCGCCGCACGCGGGCGCTCCGCGCCGGGTCTCGCCCG
This sequence comes from Solirubrobacteraceae bacterium, assembly GCA_035569835.1. GTDB lineage: Bacteria > Actinomycetota > Thermoleophilia > Solirubrobacterales > Solirubrobacteraceae > Palsa-744. The sequence goes on along the minus strand of DATMMF010000019.1, from coordinate 420,279 downwards.
CGCCGGGCACACCGGTCGCGACGGCGCCCTCGGCCTTCTCGCTCGTCGACTCCTCGCTCGGCGAGGAATCGCAGGGTGAAGGCAACGTCTTTGGCGTCCATCCGTTCGGACTCGGCCGGCTCACGGCCGCGAGCGCAGGCATGCTCGCGACGATCCTGCTGATCGCGGGCGGCGCGCTGCTGATCGCGCTGATGTGCTTCGACGCGGTCGGCGCCGGCCCGCGGCACACCTACGTTCGGCGCCGCACGGTTCGTTGGAGGCTTCCGTGGCGCTGAGGTGCGCCGCCAGCCGTCCGCTCGCGATCGCGCTTCTTGCCTGTCTCGCGGTCCTGCTTGCTCCCGCCGCCGCGGGCGCGAGCCAGGGCAGCGGCGTGCTGGGCGGCCTGCTCGGCACGGCCACTCAGGCCGTCGAGCACGGCGACACTCAGCTCGCTGCGGGAGCGGGGAAGGCCCAGCAGACTGCGGGGACGGCCGTCCAGGCGGCCGCCGCGGGCGGCGCCTCCCAGCACGTGAGCGAAACCGTGCAGCACGTAAGCGAAACCGTGCAGCAGACGAGCTCCCGCGTCGCCGGCGTCGTGTCCGGCGCGAGCCAGGCCATCGCTCCCGCTGCCGGCGCCGCCTCGCAGCTCGTCTCCTCGACCGGGAGGGCCGTCGAAGCCGCGGTCGGCGCAGCGCGCACGGTCACAGCTCCCGGCGGTCAGCCGACGACGGGGCCGAAGGGCGTCGCGGAAGCCGTCGTCTCGAAAGTGGTTTCCCGGCCGAGCGCGCCCGCCGCGCAGGGCGGGGAAGGCGGCGCGCCGGCGACGGCCATTGCAGCCGCGGGCGGCTCTGGGCGCGTCGAACCGCAGCCGCCGGCCGCGGGCATCTCGCTTTCAGCGACGAACCCCGGCGCCGCGGCGCAGCTTCCGCGGTCTGCCCCGGCCGTCAGCGGACGTGCCCCTTGCTCGACCTGCGCGATTGGGTCGGGCGAGCGCACACGACGCTCCACGGCGCGCGCCGCGTATGACGTGCGCGCGGGCGCAGCGGCCCCGAGCGCGACAGCGGCCGCGACGCTGACCGGTTCCCACGACGTGGGCGGTGAGGGCACACGGCTCCCCGCGCACCTGCCCGGGCCGGGCGGCCTGCCCGCGCCCGCCTTCGCACCGCTCGGTGGCGCCGGGTCGCTCGCCCTGGTCCTTGCCTGCCTGCTGCTGGTCGCGTTCGTCCCCTCTGCGGCACGCCGCCTGCGCGCGTACAGCGATATCGCCGCCGATCTGCGGCACCCGCTGATCCTCGACAGACCGGGCTAGCTCCGAGCCCGTCGCTCGCCGCGGCGCCGGCGCATCGCCGGCGTGCGCAGGGATCCAGCAACCGAGAGGAGCAAGCGATGACGCGCTTCACTGCGCGGCGTCATCCGTCGCACCGTCCGGCGGAAGCGTTCCGTGCAATCGACCACCAGGGCCCGGCACAGGGCTCTCCCAACCAGCTAGAGGCAGCTCGGCGCGCCCGCGGCCACCGCGAGCGCGGGCGTCCCCCGTCGCCCGGGACACCCTTGCGTGTGCACACGCTCGAGCTGACCGGTCAGCTCGGCCACAACAGCGCGGCGTCGCTTGAAGCCGCGATCGACGACATCTGCGCCGGCGGGATCGATCGGCTCGTGATCGACCTGAGGGCCCTCACCGCCATCGACCGCACGGGCGTCGATGTGATCGCCATGCGCTGCCGCCTGTGCCGTCGGCGCGGCGTGATCGTCGAGCTGATCGCGCCGAAGCCTCAGCTGATGGGGGCGTTCGAGGCCGCGGGCGTGGGCCAGGAGCTTCCGTTCTTCGGAGATGAGAATTCGCTGTTGCTCGCGTGACTTCACGCTCCCGTTGCTGTCTACTTGGGTCAGACCCTGGCTCTGCCATGCCGGCCTGGGTGAGATACAGCGACGAAAGGGGAGCGGCTGTGAGGACTGTCCGCAGCGCCACGGGAGCGATGGCCGTCGCGCTGACCTGCATGCTGGGCGCGCCGTCCGCGGGCGCCTCATCCCCGATCAGGCTCCTCCTCGACCAGGGCGCGGCGTTCTCGCTGGTCGGCCACTCATGCGGCGGCATCCAGGAGCAGGTCTACGCGACCGGCTTCGGCCCTGCTCCGGGCGGCTACCCCGAAGGCGACGTCTACCTCTCGACGCGATGCGGCGGAAGCGGCCGCGGCGGCGGCTACAAAGTCACCGAATACAAAGGCGCCGCGAGCGTCGTCTGGAACTGGTTCGGGCAGCGGCGTTCCTACGCGCGGCTGGAAGGCCCCGGTGGCGGCGGTCCCGAATTCTCGGCCGAAGACTCGCACGGCGACCGCCTCTACAACGCCGGTTCGAGCGCCTATCTCGAAACGGGCGAACCGCCGGTGCAGCCCCCGGCCGCCCCGACGGAGATCCAGGTCGGCCTCGAATCGATCGAAACGGAAGAAGAGAAGCCGCCGACGCACCGCTTCAGGGTCAGCTGGACGGCCGACCCCGTCAACGCGGGCGCGATCAGCTCCTCGACCGTAACCGCCACGCCGACGGGCGGCTCGAGCGCCCCCGTGGTGACGACGACCGTCACCGGATCGGGCACGAGCGCAATCCTGCAGCCGCTCGAAACGGCGCACGACCTACGTGATCACGGTCACGAGCACCGATGAAGAAGGGACGAGCGAACCGAGTCAGCCCTATGAAGCCAACAGCGAGACCGGCGGCGGTCCTCCCCCTCCGCCGCCGCCGGTTCCGCTCGTCAGCTGCGAAACCAACCAGGGCACGATCAAGCTCTCGCCCGGGCTGACCGAAACGCCGCACGTCCAGAACATCACGATCAAGGGCGAGCTCGGCGAATGCGACGGCAGCGCAGGTGCCGAATCGGCGACGTACGTCGACCACCTCAAGACGACGGAAGAAGTCACCTGCTCGGTGCTCCAGAGCTTCTCCTCCGAACCGACGACAGAACCGGTGTCCCTGTCTTTCAAGTGGGTCCCGCACGAACTCGGCACCTCGCATGGCACGCTCGCGGTGCCGATCACCGAAGCGGCGACGCCGGCGCTCGCCGGGACGCTCGAAGGCGGCCCGTTCTCGGCGCCCGAGGCGATCACCGGCGAGATCTTCGAGAGCTTCACGGGCGGCTCGGCATGCGGCGTGCCTCAGGGCAAGGGGAAAGCGAAAGCCGTCAAGAACGGGACCTTCTCCGGCACCGCCGTCGAAATCGGCGAAGCCGAATAGCGCCGGCGAGCGCGCGAACGGACCGGCCGGGTACGGCCGGTCCGGCGCCTCAGCTCGTGCCGTTCTCGGTGCGCTGCACCGCGCGCTGGAGGGCTGGACGGTCCGCCAGCCGCGCGACGTAGGCGCTGAGGTTCTCGGTGAGCAGCTCTGGGCGGCCGATGCGCGTCGTGAACCGTAGGGCCGAACCGACCATGACGTCGGCGACGCTGAACGTCCCCGCCACGAGGAACTCGTTGTCGCCGAGGGCATCGGACACGGCGGCGACGCCTTTCTCGAAGCGCGCTTGTCCCTTCGCGGAGCGCTCCGGGTCGCTCTCCGCGTACATCGCGGTCTCGATCACCGGCGGCTCGAGCTCGGCCGGGCCGAAGACGGCCCACTGGTAGACGAGCCCGCGCTCGTAGGTCCCAGGTGCAGGGATCAGGCCCGCCTGCGGGTTCGTGTCCGCGATCTGCAGGCAGATCGCCGCCGACTCGAACAGCAGCCGCCCGCTGTCGTCTTCGAGCACCGGTACGCGGCCGAGCGGGTGACGCGCGAAGTGCTCCGGGCCCTTCCCCTCCTCGTAGTTCATCTTCACGACCTCGTAGGGGACGCCGGCCTCCTCCAGGGTCCAGGCCGCGCGGATCGGCCGGCCGGCGTGGTCGCGGTGGTAGACGCGCACGAGCGGACCATATCCGCTGTTCGCCGGCGCCGTGCCTAGATGACCCGCCGCGCCCACGCGAAGCTGCTCGCGAGCCAGCCGGAGTCCAGCGGCAGCACGTACACGCCCTGGCTCGAGGAGTGGATCGCCCATTCGCTGCTCAGCGCGATGCCCTCGTGGCTCACGTTCGCCTCCGTCGCCTTCGAGTTGAGGTGGGCCGTGCCGAAGAACAGGAGATCGGCGGGCTGCACGGCGTTCAGGGGCACGCGGGCCGGCTTCGGGATTTCGCCGGCCTGTTCGGCGGCGGTCCGGCCGAGGATCGAGTTGCCCCACGGCAGTCCCGACACCTTGTAGACGCGCCAGGCGAAGCCCGAGCAGTCGTAGCCGCCGTGTTCGAGCCCGTCTTCGGTGCCGTCGGTCGTCCCGCCCCACACATAGGGCATGCCGATCTTCGAGACGGCGATCCGAAGCACCTCGAGCTGCGAGGCGGTGTAGCGCGGCAGCGCGAAGGTTTCGAAGGCTGCGCGGGCGCCCTGCACCGACCATTCGCCGGCTTCGAGCGCGACGGCGAGCGAGTGCGCGGCTTCGGCGCGCGTGATCTCATCGGCGGGGTAGAGCTCGAGCGAGTCTTCGCCGGCGGGGTGGTTGTAGCGCAGGCCCAGGTAGCGCGCGATCACCTCCGTTCCGAAGTAGCCGGGCGGCTCCAGTCCCGCCGCCTTCGCGGTGCGCTCGACGTGGGCGGCCACGGCGCCCAGCCCGAGCTGCGAGACCATCAGCGCGTCGAAGCGCGTGACGGTGATGCGGGCGTTCGCCTGGACCGCGACGGTCGAGGTCTGACTGCGGGCAGAGAGCGCGGCCATCGCCAGGGCGGCCGCCTGCGCCGTGAGGGGCGAGGCCCCGGCGAAGCCGCTGCCGGGCGCTTCGCTCATCAGCCCGGCGCCCACGACCAGCCGCTGCGCGGAGACGTCCCAGTTCGCAGCCGTGTACTTCTTCGCCACGGCGCTCGCGGGTCCGACGAGCGCCAGGCAGGCCATGGGCGCCGCGACCCGGGCGAGGACACGCAGGTGCCGGCGCCCCGCCGGGCGCACCTGGCGCTTGCAGGTCGATCGGGCGCGCGAGGGCGAGCAGATCACGCCTCTACATCGGCGCAATCGTTCTCACCGTTAGCGGCGGAAGCTGCGGCTGGACGGCCCCCGCGGGGGGTGCGGCTCAGGCGCTCAGCTTGACCGGGAGCGTCTTCAGCTGGTTGGCGAAAGGCGACTCGACGAACTTCGGCTCACCCGCGAGCTCCATGCGCGGGTAGCGGTTCAGCGTCTCCTCGATCAGCACCCGCAGCTCCAGCCGCGCGAGCGCCGTGCCGAGGCAGAAGTGGCGTCCGCCCGCTCCGAACGCCTGGTGCTCGGTCTCGCGGCCGACCTCGAAACGGTCCGGGTCCTCGTAGCGGCTCTCGTCCCGGTTCGAGGACGGGTACCACATCACGACCTTCTCGCCCTTGCGGATCCTCTGCCCGTGCAGCTCGGTGTCCTCGGTCGCCGTCCGCGCGAAGTGCGCGAACGCCGGGAACATCCTCAAGGACTCCTCGACGACGGCGGGCACGAGCGAGGGGTCGGCCAGCACCTTCTCGCGCTGGTCCGGGTTTTCCATCAGCGCGCGCATGCCGCTGCAGTAGGTGGCCTTGGTCGAGTCGTTGCCAGCCGCCATCAGCAGGAAGAAGCCCATCACGATCTCGTGGTCCTCGAGTTTCTCGCCGTCCACGTCTGCGTGCACCAGCACGCTCGTCAGGTCGTCGGTTGGCGACTCGCGGCGCTCCGCGATCAGCTTCGCGCAGCGCTCGAACGCCAACGGGACCTCGTTTTCCATCACCGTCTGCGCGCCCTCGGGCGTCCTGTCCGGATCGCCGGCGCCGAGCGTGTTGTTCATGATCGTCGCCCAGATCGCGTCGTCCTCGGGCGGGACGCCCATGAAGCTGCCGATCACCCGCGCGACGAACGGCTGCGCGACGTCCGTGACGAGATCGCAATGCTCGCGGCCGTCCAGGCCGTCGAGCACCTCGGTCGCGATCTGCCTGATCGCCGGCTCGTGCTCGGCGGTCCGCTTCGGCGTGAAGCCGCGCTGGAACAGCGCCTTCAGGCGGTCGTGCTTGGGCGGGTCCATGCCGATGAACATCGCCTGCTGAAGCTCGAGCGGCAGGATCCCGTTCTTGATCGCGGTGAAGCCTCCCACCTCCGAGGAGAAGGTCTGCCAGTCGCGGCTGACCTCGTGCACATCGTCGGCCGTCGTGACCGACCAGAAGCCTTCCTCGTCCGGGAACTCCGAGATGCCGTCGGTCCAGTGCACCGGGCACCGCCCCCTCATCTCCTTGAACAGCTCGTGCGGCGGCCCGTCGGCGAACTGCTCGCGGTCTGCGACGCGCACACCCTCGAGCGATCTGCGCTCTTGGCTTGTCGATGCCATCGTGGTCCCCTCCTCCGAAGCTCGCGCTTCATCGGAGAGTAGCCGAAGCCGGCGCGGCCGGCGTGCGGCGGGAGGCGAAGCCTCGGCCGTAGCGCTGCGGTGGCTAGGAGCCCGTGAACCGGTACTCGGTCTGCCAGGCATCCTTCGGGTCGGTGTGAGCTGTCCAGAAGAGCTCGGCGATCTTGTCCGGATCGAAGTCCGTCCCCGGCTTGACTTGACCGGCGATCGTGACGGTCGCGGCGTGGATGCCGTCCTCCCCGACCCCCGCCGCGATCAGCGTCTGCGCCGAGCGCAGGCCGGCCTTTCCCATCGAGAGGCTTGCCAGCGCGGGCACTGGATTGTCGGCGAAGCCGCCGCTGGTGACCAGCAGGGTGCCGCCGCCGGCAGCCCGCAGGACCGGTGCGGCCACCTGCGCGGCGACGACAGCGCCGAGGACATCGACGTCGTGAGCGGTTCGGAGCCTCTCGACGGTGGTGTCGAGGATCTCACCTGGATCCGGGAGGGCAGCGTTGTACACGACGACGCCGGGGGCCCCCGGGGCGCTGAAGATTCCTTCCAGCGTCTTGCGGTAGCTGTCCAGATCCTCGATGTCCGCGCCGACCGCCTCGATCTCGAGGCCGCCATCGCGAAGTTCAGGGGCCAACTTGTCGACCGTTGCGTTTCGGGAGATGAGCGTGCTGCGGAAGCCCTCGCGACCGAAGCGCCGAACGACAGCGGCGCCGACTCCCGGTCCGGCCCCGATCAGCAGCAGATGACGCGGGTCAACGGAATCGGGCATGTTCCACCTCCGGGTCGAATCCTCAGCGCGCCGGACGCTCCTCTTTCGCGTCCGAGCGATCGAACAACAGGACCGGGCGATCGGCGGGATCCTCGTTCGGATCCAGCGGTTCTGTCGGCGACCGCGCGAGAACGCGAACGGTCCCCTGCTCGGGATACTCGACGATCTCCGGCATCACCTTTGTCGAGAGCATCAGATACCGCGCCGGAGCGCCGGAGCGGTTGGCGAGCGTGTGCGCACCGCCTCGCCCGCGGGGGAACGCGACGACGTCACCCGTCGCCAGCTCGACCTCGCCCTCGAGCGTGCGCAGCGTCGGCGTGCCCGCGATCACCACGACAAGCTCCTCCATCCCGTGGTGCAGGTGAAGGGGGACCCCCTCGGCGCCGGCAGCGAGCTCGTAGAGGGTCCCGCCCAGCCGTTCGGCACCCGCCTTGCTCGCGACGCGCTCCAGGCGCAGGTCTCCGCGTTCCACGCTGAACGTCTCCGCGAACACATTCGGACGGGGCGGCATTCCGGCGGATCATCGCATGCCGGCCGAGCCGCACGTGGGCTACTCCGTCGCGGCCCTGCAGCGCGGGCGTGTCGATCATGGGCGCGGCGGGTTTCGAACCTGCGACCTCTCGCGTGTGAATCCTGCTGGCCTGGATCGCATGTGGCCCACATCGACGACGTGAGTCGGCAGATGCCGGCTCTATCCAGGCGATCCGTGCACCCCGATGGGACTCGTGGCGCCCCCGTTCGGGCAGTAACTGGCAGTCGGCGACTTCAAACGGTGCGGTGCAGTGGTCGCAGTTCGATCGGCGTCTCTCGACGGCTCGCAGGCCGCGCTGCCTCACTCTCGCCCGGTCAGTGGTGGGCGGCGGGCGAAAGGTGCAGCGGCATCACGAGATGAACCCGGGAAGGCGCGGGTCCGTGCGGGCTTTCCTGCTCGCCCATATACCGCCAGAGGTCCTTTGTGCTCGGGGTGGCAACGAGGAGGTCGACTCTGAGGAACAGTCGCTGTCCGTGCCGGACGTGCGCGGCGAGGCGGCGCAGCCTTGCTTCGCCCGGTTCGGGGTCTTCGTCTTCAGGGCTCAGCCGCAAAGTCGCGGTGCGTCCGGCTGCCAGCGAGAGGAGCGGCTCGCCGAACTCTTCGAGGTTGGCTCCTTTCCCGCGAGACAGCGCTGCGCGACTGCCGATGTGAATCCCCGTCACCCACGCTTCGCAACCGAGCGGGCAGCGCACCGGCAGGGTCATCGCTCGGCGGGTGAGGGTCGCGTGCGTGCCGCCGCTGAGCGGGCAGCTCGCTGGTGGTACTGGAGCGCGACCTGGTTCCGTGAGTGTCGCGCGGTAGATGTGGGGCGTCTCGCAGTCTTGGAGCCCGAACACGACGTTCGAGTCGTTCAGTCGGGAGGCGCCGGCCATCAGGGCGCCTTCGTAGCCCAGATCGGCGATCGGGTGCAGCACCGGTTCGGCCAGTGCGGTCCATGCGAGCGTCTGGTGGTGCCCGGCGCCGGGCGCGACGAGGAGTGCGCGGCCGTCGGCGAGACCTTCTACCGAGCAGGCGGGGACGCCGAGCGCGTGGGTCGGCACGCCGGGGGCGCTAACGGTGGCTGTGCACGCGCCCGCGCGCGCTATCACCAGCGTGCCGTCCGGCTGGAAGGCAAAGCTCGTACCGCCCGGACCTTCGGGCCCGGGAATCGGCACCCGGTACAGCTCTTGGCCGGTGTCGATGTCGTATACGGCGATCGCGGCCGGACCTTCGCCGCCCACGGCGTTGGCACGGTAGGCGACGAGCCGGCCTGACACGGCCAGCACGGTCGGTTCGCCAACGATGCGATGTTCGAGCACAGGGTCGAGGGTCGCCTGCAGGCGGATCACGCGCTGGAGCCCGGAGGCCAGATCGCGGACGATCACGCAGCCGTAGCTGTCGTAGGCGAGCACGTCGCCGTCGAGCGCGACCGTGTAGTGCTCGTGAAGCGGGGGTTCGCCGCCCGTCGCTCCTTCGTCGAGTCCCGGCACCGGGTTGCACCCCACGGTCTGTTTCTGCAGCGGGGCTCCGAGCGACGCCGCGAACACCCCCCAGCTCGGGGTTCCGTACGAGCCCTTGTAACCGGGTTCGTAGCCTTCCTGGAAGACCGCGAGGCTCGTTGCTGACGCCGCAATCCGCGTGGTGCCACCTCCCGAGCCCGGCGTGTGCGGTCGTGCCAGCACCAGCGGACCGCGACCCGGTGCGAGCGAGACGACCGTGTTTGTGTTCTCGCCCGCGGCGGCGATGACGGTCGCTTCGCCGGCTATCCCGAGCGGTTCGGCGCTCGCGAGCACGTAGCTGCTGGTGACAAGAACCGGCGCGGCGGTCGTCGGCGGCGCAGCGACTGCGCTCAAAGCGAGAGCCGTCACGGCGACGAGGACTGCCGATGCGCTCCTCGCTCTCATCCAGGGCACACCTTGCTCGGTTCGGTTCCGAGAGTGAGGTGCCATTCCTGGCCAGCAGCGTCGACCGCGACCGCTACCGCCACCGCCTCTGCGTCGCCGCGCCGGGCCGTGCGGCAAATACGCACGCGCGTAGCGTGGGCCAGCTTCAGTCGCAGCACATCACTTCCGGCTGCGGGCAGGGAGACCTTAGCCGCCTTCAGCGGTCCGAGCGGGCCGTAGGCGGAGGCGGCTGCGTTTTCGCGATCTTCCCCGCGCAGCGCGTAGGCGGTGCCGGTAGCCGCCGCGCTGCACGCCATCGGGCAGCTCAGACCGACGGATAGTCCACCCGAGGTCACCTCGCGGTTTCCGAGGATCGTGGCCGATGGGGCGGGGGGCGTGGCGAAGCCCGGCAGGCCCGCGCCGATCACGTAGCGGACGGCGGCGACGCTGAAGTCTCCGGGCGAGTGTCCGATCCAGGCGAGCACCGGTGGCCCGGATTCCCCGCCGACGAAGACGTCACGTTCTTCGCTTTCGAGCGCTTCGGCGTGGACCTTGCGCACCGGGACGGCGCCGATCGCTGTCGCCCCGGTCTCGATTTCGCCGGCGAGCTCTCGGTGGGCGGATTCCCAAGCAAGCAGCTGCCTCCCGCCCGGGAGCCAGGCGGCAGCCACGCTCGAGGCGTCAGACAACCCTTCCACCGGGTCGAGTGTGGCGTTCAGCGGCGCCGGTGCCACGAACGCATTGCCGGGAGCCGCGACGGCTCGGTTCAGAACGGGCGGCCCACCTTCGGCCGTGACTTCGCTCCAGCCGATCAGGGCTTGGCCGTCGGCGGACAGTGCGAGTGCCGGCGCGCGCGCTTCTACGCCCGGCGCCGTCACCGTCTGCGCACTTTGGAAACTCGCCCCGGCGTTGCGCCAGGATGCGCGCAGCGGGACCAGTTTCGGACGGCCTGTGTTCCCTGCGGTGCCCCGCAGCCACACGGCGAGTTGCGATCCCGACGGCGCCGTCTGCAAGATGATGTCCCTGAACGGCTCGATCCCGGAGGCGTGCGTTTGGGGGGTCGCGTCAAGCGGTGTCGCGGGGGCGGCGGGCGCCGATCCGGCGGACCAGTAGCGCGCGTAGAGGGTCTGTGATTCGGCACGCCACGGTCCCGCCCAGATGGCGGTCACGTTCCCACCCGGGTCCACGGCTACGGCCGGAGGTGTTTCCGAGGCGTTCCCGTCGACAGTGGCAGGCTCGCCGAAGTCCGCGCCCGCGCGACGGGTCGCGACGAGCAGCTTGAGCGGCCGGGGGTTTGCCGCCCACTCGTGGGTCATGCTCCACAGCACGGCGGCGTCACCAGCGTCGTCTACCGAAAGGGCGAGATGGTACGGCGTGTACCTCGGTCTCGCGGGCATCCTCCAGACGGTTTCGACCGGGCCCCAGCTGCCGTCGGTCGCGCGTTCTCGCACCTTCACCGCGATCAGCTGCTCGCTCCACACCTGCTGCGTTTCCCGCTCTTCGAACCACGCGACGGCGATCCGGCCCCCGGGCGAGAGCGCGAGCACCGGTGCCGAGAGCTGTCGGTCACGCACGCTCGCGACGGTTACTGAAGGCAGCGCTTCGACCGCTCCAGGCGGGATCGCGGCGAAGGCGAGCGTTCTACCTTCGCCGCTGGTCCCCCGCCAGACAAGGGCAGTCACGCCGTTCGAGCCGCGACCCGCCTGCAGTCCATCGTGCTGACCGAACGGCGTACCCGCTACCAACGGAAGCGGTTCCGCACCGGCGCGCGACGGCCCGAGGATCGCCCCGCAGCCAAACGCCGCGAGGAGCGCGAGCGCCGCGGAGCGGCGGGGGAGTGGCAAGCCGGGCCGCGGTCTCATGGCGCCGCGATCACGTCGAAGCGCAGGACAACGGGGAACCGGAAGCGGCCGGAGACCAGGTGAACTCGGATCACCGGGCTGCCCTCTTCGCGCCAGGCCATCTCTGTCAGAACGGGGCGGCCGGTCGCGTCATGGGCCGTGTAGGCCCTGAACACGATCTCGGGCCTCGCGCGGTCTCGCCGCGCCCGGAGCTTGGCCGATGCGAGCAGCGCCCGCTCCCCCCGGTACGCGCCGGCGATGTCCGTCGGTCGCGGAGGCGCCCCGGGGGCGACGAGACTGTGAGAGTACGGTTCACATTCGGCTTCTTCGTTGTTGTTCGTCAGCTCCGTCTCCCACGAGAAGGTGCCCGGCCCGAGCCGGCGGAAGAGTTCGAAGCCCTCGGGCGCGCACTCGAGCCCCGTTTCGAAGCTGATCCGTTCCAGCGCGCGCGCGGACTGGAACAACACGTAGACGCTCACGCCGTAGGGCAGTGCGCGCAGGAGGTAATCGGTTTTCCGCTGCGCTTCGGCGACTACGAGGGCGCCGCCGACGGCGCCTGCCACAGCTCGCAGGCCCTGGGAGCGCGCCGCCAGCGCGGATTCGAGACTGAAGCCGGTTTCCCACGCAGGTGCCGAGATGAGCAGCCCACGGGACTCGCTGAAAAGATCGATGTCGAGCCGCGAGCGCCCACCCACGAGCGCTGTGGACAGGGACGCCACGCCTTCAGCGCGCCCGAAGTGAGGAGTGCGCAGCGTCGGGCGAAGGGGTCGGCCCGCGGCGCGAGCCGGCTGGTCCGACGCGAAGAGCGCTTTGTCGAACGCCGCAAACCGTGTGATCGCCGCTTGCAGGCTCTGGCGGGCGGTGGCCCCAGCGCGAGCGGGCATGACCGTCGAGAGGGCGAAGCACAACACCGCTGCTGCTCCCGCTCTCGCGGCCGGCCGTCCTGGCCTCTGCGTCACCCCCCGCATCCGCACGCTTGTAGAACACCCGCGCGCACGCGAAGGTCGCGGTGCCTCCGGCGCGCGGCCCATCGCCACCCATTCGGTGCGACTCGCCTTCGACGCCGCTGCGGTCCGCGCCACGATCTGCGAACAGCTCAGACCAGCAGGGATGCGCTGCGCCTCTCGAAGAGCTCCGGTGGCATCGTAGTTCGGTGATCGACGTGGCGGGCGACACCTTGAGTCCGCACGATGGCTCCTGCGCGCATCGACGGCGTCGACGTGGAGTCCCGTCGTGGCGGGGCGCTCGTCGGGCGACCGGACCACGAACCTGCCTGAGAGCCGGGCTTTCTGGCAGATCGCGGCAGACGGCCCGGCCTGGCCGACTCCGAATCGCCGGAAACCGTCATGGGCGCGGCGGGTTTCGAACCTGCGACCTCTCGCGTGTGAAGCGAGCGCTCTCCCACTGAGCTACGCGCCCTGAACGCCCGATTCTACGGAAGCGCCACGGGCGCCCCGGCCTGCCACGAGAACGCCAGCATCGAGCTGGCGGTCAGGTCGATCGCCGGCTCGGCGGTCGTGAACGACTGGACGTTGTCCTCGAACACGGCGCCGCTGCCGTCGAAGCGCGCGTACTGATCGCCGCCGCCCGCCGGGCACGGACGCATCCCTTCGACTTCGCCCGAGCTGGCCGCGTTGCTGGGGCCCTCGACGACGCCGCCCGCGAGCACCGGCGGCGAGCCGTCCAGCGACCCGGCCAGGTTGGCCACCTGATGCGAGGGGCAGTCGGGGAACACGCTGCCGTCGCCGATCGCCATCGAGACCCCCCACGCGTTGGCGCCGAGCACGTTGGCCAGCCAGCGCGCGCCTTCGGCGGCGAACGTCGTTTCGCCGGTCAGCTCGTCGTACTCCGCGGCCATCACGGCGAGGCCGTCGCCGTGCGAAGCCGTGTCCGCGGCCGCCCACGGGAAGCCGAAACCGAACGGGTCGCCGGCGGCCTGCGACTGGGCCGACTGAAGCTGCGCGCGCAGGTTCGCGAGCAGGCCGGCTTCGCCGACCGCGAGGCCGGCCGGGCTGCCGTCGGCTCGCAGCGCGCGCACGAGCTCGTAGTGGGCGAGGCCGCTCACGTCATACAGGTTCAGCGTTTCCGAGCGGCCCCTCGCGTGCTTGATGTATTCCTTCGCCCAGCCCGCTGCCGACTCGAGGTAGAAGCCGGGGTCGGTGTGAGGGAGCCCGGACGGCAGCGCCGGTGAAGAGGACAGCGCGAGCGCCAGCTCGGTGGCCCCGAGCTCGAGGTCGTCGCGCCATTCGCGCTCCGGGTAGAAGCCGAAGGGGATCGCGGTCAGCAGGCGCCCGTGGGGCTTCGTGTCAGCGAGTTCGAAGATGCGCTCGCCGGCGCGCAGGCACCGTTCGGCCAGGGCCGGTTCGCTTTCGTGGAAGACCTGGAAGCAGAGGCCGAACGCCGCGGCGTCGCGGCCGGCGAGGTTCGGGCTCACCGGCGCCCCGGGGGGCCCCGCCCGGAAGACGGGCCGGCGCCGGATGTAGCGATACCTGGGGTCTTCACCCCCGTAGCCGTCATCGGCCTGCGGAAGGCGCCAGATGTCGTGGTCGCCGGCCGTCGCGGGATTGCCCTCGCCGATGCCCACCTGGTAGTAGAGCGTCCCCGTTTGCTCGTCGAACATCCGCAACAGCCATTCGAGCCCGAACCGGGCCTCGCCTGTGAAGTCCTGTGAGGGCGGCGAGGCCGCGCCCATCAGCGCCGGGAAGTCCCGAACCCCGGCGAGCATCTCCTCGACCGTGTAGCTCGTCGTCTCGACGAACTTGAGGTAGTCGCCGGCGTCCCACCAGCCTCCCGACGCGTCGATGCTCGTGCCGAGGCTGTGCAGGTCGCCCTTGAACACGCCGCGGCTGTTGACCTTCGGCGTGCTGTAGACGGTCGCGTTCGCGTCGTTCAGGTGGGCCGGTGCGCTGCGCAGCGCCGAGGGCACGTACTGCGGACCGTCGCGCTCCGTCTCATAGAAGGAGAGGGCATTCGCGATCGCAGGGCTGTAGAGCGCGTTCGGTTCAGCGATCTGAAACGGGGGCGAGGACACTCCTGCGACGGTGAGCGTGTAGCGCCCCGGCACCTGCACGCCGTCGAAGTCGAGCGGATAGACGTCCGGGAAGGCTTTGCTCCACGAGCCGGCTGGCTGGCCGACCGTGCCGGTCAGGACGGTGGAGCCGCCTTCATCCTTCACGGCGAACGGCGCGCCCGTCTCGTCGAAGTTCGACATCAGATACGCGCGCTTGGGCGCGAGGGCGCCGTAGCCGACCTGGTTCACGCGGACGAACGCTTCCTGTCCCGCGGAGGCGGGCGCGGCGCCCACGATCAAGGCGGCACCGGCCAGGAGCGCTCCCAGCACGATCGTCGTGCAGCCTCTCATCGCCTCCGCAGTGTGACCGAAGCCCTCACCCGGCGACGAGCTGTAGAACGATCACCGCGGCGATCGCCGAGAAGCAGAACACGTGCTGGGCGAGCACGGCACGCGCGAGACGGCTCTGGAGCGCGGGTGGATCGGCCCGCGTGCCCAGCCGGACCGCCGCGGGCACGGTCCTCGCGCCCGCCAGCCCGATCGCCGCGAGGGCGAGCGTGAGCGAGACCCACCCGAGCCACGCCGGCCCGGACCCGTTCGCGATCTGCACGACGATCGCCGCCAGGGTCGCGGCCATCACCGCCGCGATCAGCCGGTTCATCGGCCGCGCGGCGGTCGTCACGCGCGCGTAATAGGCGGCGATCGAGGCGAGCACCGGCTCGGGCAGCTCCTCGCCCTGCCGGCCGGCTGCCTGGACGTCGAACATCAGGTCGAACCAGAGCACGGCCAGCAGGAAGCCGGCCCCCGCGGCCACGAACGCCTTCAGCGCCGCCTCACGATCCCAGCTTGACGCCGGCGTGCGGGTGCAGGCGCACGGCCGGTTCGGAGTAGGCGTCCGCGAGCCGCTGCACTTCAGCGTGCGTCAGCGCTTTGCCGAAGGCTTCCGATCCGCCGAGCTTCGCGTAGCCGGCGATCAGCTTCTTGCCGAGCTGCGAGAGGCCGAAGTGCGCGTCGTAGACGGACTCGATGTAGAGCGGCGAGTTGGCGCGCGCGAAGCTCGCCGCGGAGCCGCCCTTCCCCTCTGCCTGCAGCGCGTACTGGACCATCCGCCACCCGTTCGCTGCCAGGTCGATGGATTCCCGCATCGTGCCCACGAGCCCGGCCGCAGGCCCCGTCAGCCCGGCGGCGTGCTGTTCACCGAACAGGGCCGGAAGCCTGACCGCGGCTGCGCTTTTCACTGCCGCGGCGATCGCGCCGCGCTGGCGCGTGCTCGCGCTGGCAGGCAGGCCGTTCGCGATCTGGGGCCACGCCGACCTGGCGGCCGTGACCTCGGCGGCGGTGGGCGCGGCCAAGGCGGCCAGCCCTCGCGCCGTCGCGATCAGGTCTTCACGCTGCAGGCGCAGGTCGGCTTGCGTCGCAGGGCTCGTCGAGCCACAGCCCCAGCCGAGGAGCAGCGCGGCGCCGATCGCCAGCAGCGTCGCGACATTGCCCGAGCCGCGGGCGAGCACGCGAGTCGCTCAGCCTTCGCCTTTCTTGGTCAGGCTCAGCAGGTCGACGACGAAGATCAGCGCTTCGTTCTTGGGGATCGAGGCGTTGCCTTCCTTGCCGTAGGCGAGTTCCGACGGGATCTTCAGTTCGCGGCGGCCGCCGACTTTCATGCCGACCACGCCCTGTTCCCAGCCTTTGATGACCTGGTTGGCACCGAGGACGAACGTGAACGGTTCATTGCGCTTCCAGGACGAGTCGAATTCCTTGCCGTTCGACCACAGCGCGCCGACGTAGTTCACGTAGACGGTGGCGCCGCTCTTGGCTTCGCCGCCCGTGCCGGTGATGATTTCCTTCGTTTCGAGTTTCGTCGGCTTGGGGCCTTTGCCGGCTTCGATCGTGGGCTTGGTCGCCAGCGGGCCGCTCGTGGGCGTCTTGGGGACCTGCGGGTCGCCCTCGGTGATCAGCTTGTTGTCGGCCTTGTTCTCGGCCCCGACCGTGATCGTGCTCGATTCGCTCGAGCTGCCGCAGCCGGCGATGAGGACGGCCGCGACGAGCAGCGCCAACGCGCTCAGCAGTGCGGCAGGCATGCGCCCGCGCCGGGAAGGACGGTAGGACGTGGCTTCGCAGTTCGTTTTCACGGTCGCGCAGCCTACAGGAACGCCCACCGGCGGGTATCGGTACCGGCACGCCGCTAGGATCGGCTGCGGACCGTGCTAGGCGGGGAGGTAGCGGTGCCCTGCACCCGCAATCCGCTCTAGCGGGGCTGAATCCCCCTCCGAGGGATTCCGCTCCGGTCGCTCCGCAGTCCAGGGGCGTCGATGGTCCGGGTCCCGCGCGGTGCCGGCTCGCGAACCAGGTCAGATCCGGAAGGAAGCAGCCTTAAGCGATCTCCGGCAGGCGCAGCGGGCGCTCCCGGACCGGAGCTCAGGACCGCGATCAGGCGGCTGGTGGTGGGCTCTCGACGAGGGGTGCACGGTCCATGATTTGGCGGGTCGGCCGGCGCTCCGTGCCGGCCTCGGAGCCTCACGGGCAGCGACGGAAGATCAGCCAGGAGCGGTTGCTGGCCGAGGCCGAGAACCCCGGCGGCACCGACACCGCCTCGTGCGGGTCGTGGTTGTCGAGGATGTATTCCTGTTCGACGGCCTGGCTGGCGGGGTCGACATAGACGCCCGAATCGATGTGGCCCACCTGCGCGCTCTGGACGTTCGCCGGGCTGCTCCGCAGGTACAGCGCGAGCAGGGGTATCGGCGCGTGGTTCGGGACGCCGACGGGGCCGCAGCGAAGGTTCACGGCGCCCGAGCGCACCAGCGCCTCGAGATCGCCTTCGATCCGTTCCTGCGCGGCCAGTTTGCGCAGTTCCTTGTGTGCCGTCCGGTACTGCGAGGGCGCCGTCGCGAGCAGCGCCACCGCGACGAGCCCGCCCGCCGCCATCCAGGGCGCGCGCCCCGCGTCGCCTCGCCGCAGCGGCATCCAGCCGAACACCGCCGCGCCGCAGAAAAGGCAGCCGAAGGCGGCCGCGAGAAACGCGTAGCGCGTGTTGATCGGCAGGCCGATCGCCGCGAACACGACGAACACGGCGACCGCGAGCGCCGCCCCGATCGCCGGGACGAGCGCTTGCGCTCGCCGCCAGAGCAGCGAGAGCGCCGCGCCGACGAACGCTCCGGCCAGCGCCGCGGCCTGCAGCACCTCGCCGATGCGCCGCGGTACGTACTGCGGGACGTTGCGGATCCCGGTCTTGCGGTCGAGCGTCGAGGCCGTGTGGCGGGTGTGGGTCAGCGACCACAGCGGATTGCCGGTGACCGCGAGGTCGCTGAGCAGCCAGATCAGCGGCCCGGCGGCCGCGAGCGCCGTCAGCGCCGCCAGCCGGCCGCGATCTCGCACCGGCTCCCCCGCCGGCAGGTGCGCCCGCAGCCGCGCAGGCACGACCCCGACCAGGTACAGCCAGTAAAGGCCCGAGAAAACCCAGGCTTCGGGCCGCAGCAGGCCGGCTATGGCGAGCAGGGCGAGCACGGGCGCGCCGGCTCGCGGGCGGCGCACCTCGACGAGCAGCGCACAGAGCACGAGCAGGACGTAGGACACGTCGAGGTAGGCGCGCACGCCGTAGGAGATCACGGGCACCCTCGTCACGAACAGCAGCGCGGCGAGCGCGCCCGCGGCGGCGCCGAACCACCGCTGGCCGAGGCGGAAGATCACCCAGCCGCAGCCCGCCAGCGCGAGGAACCCGATCCACACGACCACCTCGATCTCGGCATGCGGCGAGAGCGGGTGCAGCACGATTCCGAGCAGCTCGATCAGTGGGTGCGGAGTGGGTGAGATCGGCACGCCGTAGGCCGGCGTTTCGCCCTGCGCGAGCTGCCCTCCCCAGGCGAGCGCGTAGAGCGTGTCGTAGTTGGCGAAGCCGACACCGGCGATCAGGCGGAGCACGACGGCGCCGCCGGCCACCGCCACGAAACCCGGAAGCCAGCCGGCCGCACGCTTGCCGATGCCCGTCACCGCGCGGACGGTATCCGGCCGTCCCCCCGCATGGGGCACTCGGGACCCGGAGGCTAGACTCAGCGAAGGTGGCCGCATCCGAGCAGCATTCCGAGCACGAGGGACGCGTGGGGTCGCTTTACCGCCGCCACCGCCCGCGCAGCTTCGCCGACGTCGTCGGCCAGGAGCCGGTCGTGAGGACGCTGCGCAACGCCGTCGAGCGCGGCAAGGTCCACCATGCCTACCTGTTCGTCGGCTCTCGCGGCACCGGCAAGACCTCGATGGCGAAGATCCTCGCCGCCTGCCTGAACTGCGAGGACGGCCCCACGATCGAGCCGTGCGGGCGCTGCGAGTCCTGCCGGTCGATCGCCGCCGCGACCTCGCTCGACGTGATCGAGATGGACGCCGCCTCGAACAACTCCGTCGACGACATCCGCGAGCTGCGCGAGAGCGTCGCCTACGCCCCGGTCAGCGGCCGCCGCAAGGTCTACATCCTCGACGAGGCCCACATGCTCTCGACCGCGGCCTGGAACGCGTTCCTCAAGACGCTCGAGGAGCCGCCGCCCAACACCGTGTTCGTGCTCGCGACGACCGAGGCGGCGAAGGTGCCTGCGACCGTGATCGACCGCTGCCACCGCTTCGACTTCCACCGTCCGACCGTCGAGCAGATCGCCGGCGTGCTGCGCCGCGCCGCTGAAGCCGAGTCGATCGAGATCCCGCCGCCGGCGCTCGCCGCGATCGCCCGCTCGGCCACGGGCAGCTTTCGCGACGCGCTCGGCACGCTCGAGCAGCTCGTGACGTACTCTGGCAGCGCGATCTCGCTCGAGGACGTGCTCGCCGTGCTCGGCGTCGCCGACGCGCGCCTGCTGGGGGAGGCGATCGACGCCGTCGCCGCGGGAGACGCGCGCGCTGCGCTGGCCGCGCTCGAACGGTGCGCGGCCCAGGGGCGCGACCCCGCCGCCTTCGCGACCGATCTCGAGGCGCGGCTGCGCGATCTGATGATCGTGCAGACGATCGGCGGGGTGCCCGCCGAGCTCTCGCTGACGCCCGAGGCCGACGCGGCGCTCGCCGAGCAGGCCGGGCGCGTGCCGCACGCCGTGGTGGTGCGGCTGCTCGAGCTGCTCGGGGAGGCGCTCGAGGCGATACGTGCGGGCGCCGACGCCCGCACGCGGCTCGAGCTCGCGCTGGTCAAGGGCGCCCGTCCGGCTCTCGACAGCTCGATGCGCGCGCTGCTCGACCGCATCGAGCGGCTCGAACAGTCGCCTGCGGGCATCACCTCCGCCGTCGCGGCCCAGCGCGAAGTGGCCGTTCCGCCGCCGCCGCAGCGCCCCGCCGGGGAGGACGTGGACGCGGGCGCTCGCTCCACGCCGGGGGCCGAGCCGTCAGGCTCGGCGGCCGGGGCGAGCCCGCCGGCTCAGGCCGCCGGGCCGGCTGCGGGTCAGCCCGCGACGGTTGCCGGCGCCGCGCTGGCGAGGGCCGGGGCCGTGCCAGCCGGCGAGACCGAGGCGGCCGCGGACGTCTCGGCGGGCGCCACGACGCTCGAGGCGATGTGCGCGCTGTGGCCGGCCGTCGTCGATCTCGTGCGCGGCGAGAACGCCCGCCTCGGCGCCGCGATCGAGCGCGCGCGGCCGGTCGAGCTCGCGGGCGACGAGCTGACGATCGCGTTCGGCTCCTCGTTCCTGAAGAAGCAGGCCGAGGGGCCCGCCGACCGCATGACCGTCGGCGAGTGCCTGACCGCGCTCACCAAGGTCCGCTGGCGCCTGGCTTACGAGCTGCGCGAGGACCTCGAGGCGGAGGGCGCGGGCGCGGACATCGAGGACGGCTCGGAGGAGCGCTGGCTCGCGCGCTTCATGGAGGAGTTCGACGCCGAGGAGATCCCGGGCGAGGCAGGCGCCGGGGGGGACGAGGCGGCAGTCACCAGCAACGAGAAAGGCGCCTGATGCCCAAGCAGCCCCGCGGCCCCCGCCAGCCCGGCATGCCCAACGTCCAGCAGATGATGCAGCAGGTCCAGAAGATGCAGCAGGACATGGCCGCTGCGCAGGAGGAGCTCAAGAACGAAGTCGTCGAGGCCTCGACGGGAGGCGGCATGGTGACCGTGAAGATCAGCGGCGACCTGCAGGTCCGCGAGGTCAAGATCGACCCCGCGGCGGTGGACCCCGAGGACCTCGAGATCCTCTCGGACATGGTCCTTGCCGCCGTCAACGAGGCGCTGCGCATGGCGCAGGAGCTCGCGGAGCGCAAGATGGGCGGCGCGACCGCCGGGCTCGACCTCGGCGCGCTCGGCGGGCAGCTGGGCGGGCTCGGCCTGCCGGGCCTGTGAGCACCTCCTACGCGCCGCCCGTCCAGCGGCTGGTCACAGAGCTCTCGAAGCTCCCCGGGGTCGGAAACCGCACCGCTCAGCGGCTGGCATTCCACCTGCTGCGGGCCTCCGCCGAGGACGCGGGCGCGCTCGCCGAGGCGATCGTCGAGGTGAAGGAGAAGATCCGGCTCTGCGAGGTGTGCTTCAACCTCACCGACGAGCCGCGCTGCCGGATCTGCGAGGACCCGCGGCGTGACCACGACCTCGTCTGCGTCGTCGAGGAGCCGAGCGACGTGATCCCGATGGAGCGCACCCACGAGTACCACGGCGTCTACCACGTGCTCGGCGGCGCCCTCTCGCCGATCGACGGGATCGACCCGGAGGATCTGAAGATCGCCGAGCTGCTGGCCAGGGCCGAGCCGGGCGCCACGGGCGCCGCGAACGGGGACGCACGGCTGCGCGAGGTCGTGCTGGCGACGAACCCGACGACGACCGGCGAGGCCACCGCGCTCTACATCGCCGAGGAGCTTCGCCGCATCGCCCCCGACGTGAAAGTGACGCGCCTGGCGAGCGGCCTGCCGGTGGGTTCCGATCTCGAGTACGCCGACGAGGTCACGCTCGGCAAGGCCCTGGCCGGGCGCCGCGACGTCTAGCGCCGCGCTGCTGTAATCCTCGCTCCATGCCTCCTGTGATCTGCATGAAGTTCGGCGGCACCTCGGTGGCCGACGCGGAGCGCATCAAGCGCGCCGCGCGGCGGATCGTCGAGAAGCGCGAACAGGGATACGGCGTCGTCGCCGTGCTGTCCGCGCGCGGCAAGACGACCGACGAGCTGATCGGGATGGCCGAGGAGGTCTCGCCGCGGCCCGATCCGCGCGAGATGGACATGCTCCTGAGCTCGGGCGAGCGCATCTCCTGCGCGCTGTGCGCGATGGCGATCAACGACCTGGGCCACCGCGCGATCTCGCTGACCGGCTCGCAGGCCGGGATCGTCACCGACGAGTCCCACACCAAGGCGCTGATCATCGACGTCCGCGCCGATCGCATCAGGGCGGCGCTGGCCGAGGACCAGATCGTCCTCGTTGCCGGATTTCAGGGCGTCTCACAGACCGCCAAGAACGTGACCACGCTCGGCCGCGGCGGCTCGGACACGAGCGCCGTCGCGGTGGCGGCCGCGCTGGGGGCCGAGGTGTGCGAGATCTACACGGACGTCTCGGGGGTCTACTCCGCAGACCCGCGGATCGTGCCGGACGCCCGCAAGCTCGACACGGTCTCCTTCGAGGAGATGCTCGAGATGGCCGCGTCCGGCGCCGGCGTGCTGCAGCTGCGCTCGGTCGAGTACGCGCGCAACCACGGCGTCCGGATCCACTGCCGTTCCTCGTTCGGCTCGGAGCCAGGTACCTTTGTCGTCGCCGAGGAGGAAACCGTGGAGCAGCCCCTCATCACAGCCGTGACGCACTCCGTCCAGGAGGCCCGCATCAGCCTGACCGGCGTCCCCGACGCGCCAGGCGCCGCCGCCCGCATCTTCGAGGCGCTCGCGGGTGCCAACGTCAACGTCGACATGATCGTCCAGAACGAGCCCGTGAGCGCGGGCGGCCGCGCCGAGATCTCGTTCACGGTCCCGCGCGATGACCTGCTGACGGCGGGCTCCGCGCTCGCCCCGCTCGCGGGTGAGGCGTTCGACGAGATCACGGCCCATGAGGACACGGGCAAGGTCTCGATCGTGGGCGCCGGGATGCGCTCGCACCCGGGCGTCGCCGCGAAGGTCTTCAGCGTGCTGGCCGGCGAGGGCATCAACATCGAGATGATCTCGACCTCGCCGATCAAGATCTCCTGCGTCATCGACCGCGAGCGCGTCGCGCAGGCGGTCCGCTGTTTGCACAGCGCGTTCGAGCTCCAGGGCGAGGACACGATCGCGGTCGAGGAGCCGTTCCGGCCCGCCTCTTAGCGCTCAGCCCTACCCATCGCGCGAGCAACGCGCCCGCCGTCATCCATCTGTCACAATCCCTGCGCAACGCTTCCCGCAGTACGCGAGCTTTTTCAAGGACGAAAGGGACATGCGGACGGTCAAGAGGCCACGACGCTACATCGCACGGCGCTGGATCACGATCAGCAGGCCCATGCTGCGCTATAGCCAGCCCCGCGACGCGTACGTGCTGCGCGTGGTGGGACGCAAATGGGGTCCGGTGCTGCGTCCTGACCGGCGGGAAACGAACCACTTCGACGGCGCCACCGAGCGCCGCAAATCCCACGCGCGCGTAGCCTGAGCCCCGCTCAGCGCGCGTCGAGCGAGCGCTGCAGCGCCTCGAGCACGCGCACGACGCGCAGCCCGCTCGCGCCGTCCGAGCGCGGCGTCGAGCCGGTCCGGACGCACTCGATGAAGTGCTCGCACTCCAGCCGCAGCGGCTCGCGGTTGGAGATCTGCGGCGAGTAGATGTCGCCGGAGCGCGCGATGTACTCGCCCCACGAGCTCGTGTCCTGGTCGAAGCCCTTGTCGTAGAGCGCCAGCTTGCCCTCGATCAGCATGTCGTCGAATGTCGCCATGCGGCGCGAGCCGACGACCGTGATGCGCCGCTCCTTGTGCGGGTCGAGCCAGGAGAGATGCAGGTGAGCGACGGCGCCGGAGGGGAAGCGCAGGAAGCAGAACACGACGTCCTGCACCGGCTCGCGCACGTACGAGGCGCCCTCCGCCACGCACTCCACCGGCTCCTCGCCGATCAGGTGCAGGGCGACGGAGACGTCGTGCGCGCCGAGGCTCCACAGCGCGTTCTCGTCGGCCCGCAGCTTGCCGAGGTTGAGGCGATTGCCGTAGACATAGAAGAGCGAGCCGAGCTCCTGAGCGTCGATCAGCTCCTTCAGCCGCACCACGGCCGGGTGGTACTCGAGCAGGTGACCGACCATCAGCACCCGGCCCGCCTGGAGCCCGGCGCGCACGGCGCGTTCGGCGTCGGCGGCGCTCGTCGCCAGCGGCTTCTCGACGAAGCAGTGCTTGCCGGCTTCGAGCACGGCGACCGCGAGCTCCGCGTGGCTGGGTACCGGCGTCGCCAGCACGACCGCGTCGAGCGTCTCGTCGGCGAGCACGCCCTCCAGATCTGCCGTCAAGCGCGCATCCGGGAATGCCGGCGCCACGCGCTCGCGGGCCTGCTCGGAGGCGTCGCAGAGCCAGACCAGTTCACAGCCCGGGATCGCCGCGAGGTTGCGCGCGAGGTTGGGGCCCCAGTAGCCGAGGCCCACCACCGCGACGCGCACGGGCGCGCCGGGGTCGCTCATCGGCCGCCCTCGGTGGGCACGCCGGCGTCCGCTTCGAGCTTCGCGGCGAGCGCGTCGATCGCCGCGACGCAGCGCTCGGCCGCTCTCCCGTCGCCGTAGAGCGGCGGGCGCTCCTCAGGGGGACGGCGCCCGAGCGCCTCCAGGGCGGCCGTGGCGTCAAGGTCGACGAGCGTGTTCCAGCCGGCCTCGACGGTCTCGACCCACTCGGTGCTCGGCCTCAGCGTCACACATGGCACCCCGGCAAGGTACGCCTCCTTCTGGACGCCGCCCGAGTCGGTGACCACGGCCCGCGCCTGGCAGAGCAGCGCGCTGAACTCGAGGTAGCCCAGCGGTTCGGTCAGGACGACGCCGGGGATCGCCCGCAGCTCCCCCCACAGCCCGAACTGCTCGAGACGAGCCGCCGTCCGCGGGTGGACCGAGAGCAGCACCGGCGCCGGCAGCGCGCCCAGCAACTCGACGAGCGCCGCGAGCCGCTCGGGATCGTCCACGTTGCCCGCCCGGTGCGCGGTCGCGAGCAGGTACGCGCCCGGCTCGAGCCCGTGCCGGCGCGGGACCTCCGCTTCGGCGCGTGCCGCCGGCTGGCGGCGCAGCGCGACGTCGACCATCACGTCGCCCACCACGACGGCTTCGCCGGGCGCCGACTCGGCGCGCAGGTTGGCGGCGGCCGTCTGC
This sequence comes from Solirubrobacteraceae bacterium, assembly GCA_035569835.1. Lineage (GTDB taxonomy): Bacteria > Actinomycetota > Thermoleophilia > Solirubrobacterales > Solirubrobacteraceae > Palsa-744. Next base: position 395,760 of record DATMMF010000019.1, on the reverse strand, counting down.
GAGGAGCAGAGCAGCAGGTCGGCCATGTGGTCGGTCAGAACGCGATTGAGCTCCTCGGGCATCGACCGGTCGAACGAGCGCATCCCGGCCTCTACGTGAACGACCGGGACCCGCGCCTGCGCCGCGGCGAGCGCACCCGCCAGCGTCGAGTTCGTGTCGCCGTAGACGAGCACGGCATCGGGCGCCAGCTCCTCGAGCAGCGGCTCGAGCGCCGTCAGCATGCGCGCGGTCTGCGAGCTGTTGCTGGCGCCCGAGATCCCCAGCTGGCAGTCGGGCCGGGCGAGGCCGAGCTCGGCGAAGAACACGCGCGAGAGCGAGTCGTCGTGGTGCTGGCCCGTGTGGAGGAGCACCTCCTCGTGGCGTTCGCGCAGCGGACCGGACACCGCCGCGGCCTTGATGAACTGTGGCCGGTTGCCAACGACGGTCAGGATCCGCACGCGCGTAAGCCTAGATGGCAGCCGCGCCGAGCAAGGCGCAGATGCCGGCAACGTGTCTAGGCGAGGAACGCTTCGAGCAGCCGCAGCGTCGCGGCCGGCTGCTCGAGCGAGGCGTTCGGCATCGCCCGGCGCTCAGGCGGCTGCGCCCACCACGCTCGTCGACCAGTCGATCACCGATGTCGGCCGCACCACGTGGCGGCTGAGGCCGAGCTCCTTGGGGTCGAGGCCGAGCGCGAGGCCCACCAGCTGCGGAAGGTGCAGCACCGGCATGTTCAGCTCGCGGCCCACCGTCCGCTCCGCGAGCGGCTGCTGGAGGTCGAGGTTCAGATGGCACAGCGGGCAGGGCGTGACGAGGCAGTCCGCATCCGCGTCGACCGCGTCGCCCAGGTGGCGGCCCGCCTGCTTGAGCGAGGCCTCCTTGTTCATCGTGATGATCGGGAACCCGCAGCACTTGCGCATCCCCGCGTAGTCGATCACGGTGCCGCCGAGTGCGGCGATCAGCTCGTGCAGGTAGTTGTCGCGGCGGTGGTCGGCGTCGATCCCCAGGCGCGTCCGGGGCCGCACGATGTAACAGCCGTAGAACGGCCCGACGCGCAGATTGGTCAGCGGACGCTTCACTTTTGCGGCGAGCGCGTCGAGGCCGATCTCCTCGACCAGCAGCCAAAGGAAGTTCTTGTTGGTGAGGCCGCCGTCATAGCTGAGGCCCTCGGGGGCGAGCGAGGAGTTGACGTGCTCGCGGTACTCCGCGCTCGCGTCGAGGCGTTCCTGGCACTCGCTCTGCGCCCCCTGGCACGTCGAGCAGATGTTCATCATCAGCTCAGCGCCGTCGACCTGCTGCGCGAGCGCGAACGTGCGCGCGTTGAGTGTGTCGGCGAGCTCCTGGCTGTGCTCGGCGATCACCCCGGCGCCGCAGCAGCTCGCGCGGTCGAGCTGTACCAGCTCGATGTCGAGCAGCGGCGCGATCTTCGCCATCGAGCCGTGCAGCTCGGGGGTGAAGCCGCGGCTCACACAGCCGGGCCAGTAAGCGACCTTCATCAGTCCTCGTCTCCTGTCTCGGCGTCGTCGCCGTCCCCGCCCGGCCCCGCGGCCTCGGCGTCGGCGGTCGTCGTCTCGATCGCCGGGTCCTGGCCTGTCCCGGAAGCCGGCGGCGCGCTCGCGGCGGGCGTCTCGCCGGCAGGCGCCGAGCTGGCGGCGCCTTCGTCGCTCTCCGGCTCGGCGGCCTCCTCGCCGACGAGGCCCGCGACGACGGGCACTTCTTCGACGGGCGTCTCCGGCGCCTCGTCCTCCCCGACGATGTAGAGGTTCAGTTCGAAGCGCTCGCCATGGGCTTCGACGTGGTCGTAGATCGCCTGCACGCGCTTGAGGTCGGCGCTCGGGATCCGGTGCGGTTTCAGGGCGCCCATCGGCGTCACCTTGCCGCGAATCAGCGCCCTGACGATCGACGGCAGCGAGTTCAGCAGCTCTTTGCCGGCCGCCGGGTGGAATTTGCCGAAGAACGAGTTGCCGCCATAGGAGCGCGGCAGCAGCTCCGCCTCCCACAACAGCCCGTTGTTCTTGATCAGGCCCGTGAACGCGGCCTCGTGGCGCTCGCCGTTGTTCTGGTCGACGATTTTCTGGTCGGACGTGGCGATCCGCCGCAAGCGCATGATCTGACCCATCGGGTTGACGTCCTTCGGGCACGCCTCGACGCACTTGAAGCAGTGCGTGCAGTCGTAGATCCCCTGGGGGTCCTGCGCGAGGTCCACGAGCCGCTCGCGCTGCTCGGCGTCGCGCGGGTCGCCGACGAACCGGTAGGACTTCGCGAGCGCCGCCGGCCCGATGAAGCCCGGGTCCACCTCCATCGCCAGGCAGTCCGACACGCACGCGCCGCATTGGATGCAGGCCATCGTCTGGGTGACGTCGACCATCGCGTCTTTTCCGACGATGTACTCGCGCTCGGGCACGGGCTGCTTTGCGAGCAGCCAGGGCGTGACCCGCCTGATCTTCTTCCAATGGACCTCGTCCATATCGACGATCAGGTCCTTGATCACGGGCATGTTGCCCATCGGCTCGATCTCGATCACGCCCTGCGGGGCGCTGCTCAGCGCGGCGTCGAGGTGGGTGTGGCAGGCGAGCGCCGGTTCGCCGTTGATGCGCACTCCGCAGGAGCCGCAGATCGCCTGGCGGCACGAGCAGCGGATGCCGATCGAGCCGTCGAAGCGGTCACGCGCCTGGAGCACCGCCTCGAGCACCGAGCGGTGCGGCTCGAGCTCGACGGTGTGCTCGTCCCAGTACGGCGCCTGGCCGGACTCGGGGTCGTATCGCCGGAGCCTCAGGCTGAACTGCTGCGGCGGGCGGTCGTGGGCTTCAGGCATCGGCGGTCCTCATGGTCAGTATTTGCGCTCCTCTGGCTGCCACTGCGTGATCGTCACCGGCGAGTAGGTGATCGCCGGCTCGCCGTCCTGCAGCGTGATGTCGATGTGCTTGAGCCACTCCTTATCTTTGCGCTCGGGGTAGTCCGTGCGGAACTGCGCGCCGCGCGACTCCTTGCGCTCGATCGCGCCGAGCACGGTGGCCTCCGCGCAGTCGATCATGAAGCCGAGCTCCAGCGCCCCGAGCACGTCTTGGTTGAAGACCGTGCCGCGGTCGTCGATCCAGGCGCCCTTCGCCTCCTCTTTGAGACGTCGCACCGTCTCCAGCGCGCTGTCGAGCCCCTCCTCGTCGCGGAACACCGCCGCGTGGCGGTTCATCGTCTCGCCGAGCTCGTTCTTGATCTCCGACACGCGGCGGCCCTCGCGCGGGCGGGAGATGATCGCCTCGAGCTCGGCTTCGTCACGGCGCAGCTGCGAGTTGACGTCGAGCTTCGGCGGCGCCATCGCCGCCGCCCGAGCGGCGGCGTGTTCGCCCGAGCGGCGTCCGAAGATCAGCGTGTCGAGCAGGGAGTTGGCGCCGAGGCGATTGCCGCCGTGGACCGAGACGCATGCCACCTCTCCCGCCGCGTAGAGGCCCGCGATCGGCGTGCGGCCGTCGGTGTCCGTCTTCACCCCGCCCATGATGTAGTGCTGGCCCGGGCGGATCATGATCGGTTCGCGGGTGATGTCCACGCCGGCGAAGTCCCGTCCGAGGTTGACGATCTCGCGCAGCGCCTCGTGCGTGCGCTTGCGGGGCACGACCGTCACGTCGAGCATGATCCCCGCCTTCTCGGGCCCCACGCCCCGGCCCTCGTTGATCTCGATCTGCTCGGCGCGTGAGACGACGTCGCGCGAGGCCAGCTCCATCTTGTTCGGCGCCGATTTCTCCATGAAGCGGTCGCCTTCGGCGTTGAGCAGGTGGGCCCCCTCGCCGCGGGCGCCCTCCGTGATCAGGATCCCCGTGTCGACGAGCGTCGTCGGGTGGTACTGGACCATCTCCATGTCCATCAGCGGCGCGCCGGCCCGGTAGGCGAGCGCGATGCCGTCGCCCGTCACGATCAGACCGTTGGTGGTGGGCTTGTAGACCTGCCCTGCGCCGCCGCACGCGAGGATCACGTTCTTGGCGCGGAACGCCTCTACGCGTCCGCTGCGGACGTCGCGCGCGATCACGCCGCAGCAGACTCCGGCCTCGTCGAGCAGCAGCGACGTCGTGAACCACTCCTCGAAGCGCTCCACGGTCTCGTGGTTCTTCATCAGCTGCTCGTAGAGGACGTGCAGCAGCGCCTGGCCGGTGATGTCGGCGACGTAGGCGGTGCGCTTCATCGAGGCGCCGCCGAACGCGCGCAGGTCCATTTCGCCCTTCTCATTGCGGTGGAAGGTCACGCCGATGTGCTCGAGGTGCATCACCTCGGCGGGCGCCTCCGAGCACATGATTTCGATCGCGTCCTGGTCGCCCAGGTAGTCGGAGCCCTTGACCGTGTCGTAGGCATGCGATCGCCAGTCATCGTCGACGCTGATCGCCGCGTTGATGCCGCCGGCGGCCGCCACCGAGTGCGAGCGCACCGGGTGCACCTTGCTCATGACCGCGACGCTCGCCCCGCGCTCGGCCGCCGCGAGGGCGGCACGCTGGCCGGCTAGGCCGGCGCCGATGATCAAGACGTCGTGTGCTGGCATGGCTCCTTCTGAGGGGGTGGGGGAGGTGCTCGGACCGGCACTCTATAACGAGCCGCCGGGGGGCCCTGAGGCCGGAGCGCCGCTCCTCAGCCGGTCGGGGCCAGCGCCTGGCGCACCTGGGCGAGCGTCACGACGCCCTTGAGGACCCCGTCGGCGTCGACCGCGACCATCGCGCCGAGGCGGCCGAGCCCCTCCGATCCCAGCAGCGACTCGAGCGGCGCCTGTTCGCCGATCCGGACCGGCAGATCCGGCTCGAGGACGTCGACGACCTGCAGCGCAGGACGCCCGGCCTCGATCTCGGCCTCCACGCGCTGCTGGCGGACGACGCCGAGGAAGTGGCGGGCCGGATCGACGACCGCGAACCACGGCCAGTGGTAGGTCAGGAACCACTGTTCCTGCGCGTCCAGCAGCGTGACGTCGGCCGGGATCGTCACCGGCTCGCGGTCCATGATGTCGGCCACCTTGATGTGCTGGATGCGCCGGCCCATCGTCCCCTGCACGACCGCCGCGCTGGCGGCCTGGTAGAGGAAGAACGCCAGCAGGATCGTCAGCAGGTCGAAGCTGGAGCTGCCTTTGGAGAAGCTGACCAGGCCGAGCGCCCCGAGCGCCAGCGCGAGCGCCTGACCGGCGCGGCCGGTCGCCTGCGTGGCGCGGTTGCGGTCGCCGGTGACGCGCCAGATCACGGCGCGCGCGACACGCCCTCCGTCCAGCGGGAAGGCCGGGACGATGTTGAACAGGAACAGCGCCGCGTTGACGAACGCCAGCCAGCCGACCAGGGCGAGCGCCGGCGAGGTCGTGACGCCGTTCTTGGTGAGCGTGTCGGTGAGCGGGTGCCCGGTCGAGAGCGCTTCGCCGACGCCGAGGAAGATCAGCAGCAGCAGGAACGTCACCGCGGGGCCGGCCGCGGCGATCTTGAACTCCTCCCCGGGCGTCGCCGGCTCGCGACGCATCTGCGAGAGACCGCCGAAGAACCACAGGTCGATGCCCGCGATCTCGATGCCGAGCCGCCGCGCCACCAGGGCGTGGCCGAGCTCGTGGAGGATCAACGAGAGGAAGTAGCCGAGCGCCGCCGCGACGGCGATCAGGTAGGCGGTCGTCTGCGAGCCTTCGAGGATCGCCGGGAAGTATTCGGCCCCCAGCCACCAGATCAGGATGAAGAGGACGAGGAACCAGCTTGCGCTGACGCCGACCCTGATCCCGAACAGGCGCGCCAGCTGGAAGTTCTGACGCCGACGCACAGGCATGGCTAGATGGTAGGCACCCGGAGCGTCTGCAACCGTCCGCGGGCGCCTCGGCCCAGGCCAGCGCCGCGCTCAGAGCTCGGGGCGCGAGCGGGCGACGATCGCCTCGAAGTCGGTCCCCGCCGGCAGCGTGCCGTACTCGAGGCCGGCTTCGCCGCCCAGGCGCGAGGCGCAGAAGGCATCCGCGACGGCGGGCTCGCCGTGGCGGAGAAGCAGCGAACCCTGCAGGCACAGCGCCATCGACTCGACCACCCTCCGGGCGCGCACCTCGAGCGTCTCCGGCGCGGCGAATTGGTCCTTGAGCGTCTCGACGCTGGCGTCGAGGCGCGCGTCGGCACCCGCGGCCAGTTCGACCTCGGCGAGGTACACCTCCAGCGACCGCGGCGAGCGGGTCAGCGCGCGCAGCACGTCAAGGCTCATCACGTTGCCGGAGCCCTCCCAGATCGAGGCGAGCGGCGCCTCTCGGTACAGCCGCGGCATGCCCGACTCCTCGACGTAGCCGGCGCCGCCGAGGCACTCGAGCGACTCGAAGGCGTGGTTCGGGCTGCGCTTGCAGGTCCAGTACTTCCCGACGGCCGTCGCGAGGCGCTTGAAGAGCTGCGCGTCGGTCTCGTTGTCGTGAGCGTCCGCGTCGTCCTGGGCTTCGTCGTAGGCGCGGGCGAGGCGCATCGCGAGCGCCGTCGTCGCCTCGGACTCGACGCACAGGTCCGCCAGCACGTTGCGCATCAGCGGCTGGTCGGCCAGCAGCTTGCCGAACGCGCTGCGGTGCGCCGTGTGCCAGGTGGCGTTCACGACGCCGGTGCGCATCCCGGCCGCCGAGCCGATCACGCAATCCAGGCGCGTGTGACCGACCATCTCGATGATCGTCGGCACGCCGCGGCCGGGCTCGCCGACCATTCGCGACCAGGCGCCGTGGAATTCGACCTCCGAGGAGGCGTTCGAGCGGTTGCCGAGCTTGTCCTTCAGGCGCTGGATGTGGAAGGCGTTGCGGGAGCCGTCGGGGAGGATCCGCGGCATCAAAAAGCAGGACACGCCCTCGTCGGTCTGGGCGAGGACCAGGAACACGTCGGACATCGGCGCCGAGCAGAACCACTTGTGGCCGACGAGCTCGTACTCGGCCCCGGCGCCGCCGCCGTTCAACGGCCGCGCGACGGTCGTGTTCGCGCGCACGTCCGAGCCGCCCTGCTTCTCGGTCATCGCCATGCCCGAGATCGCGCTGCCCTTCTCGTGAGCCGGGATGAGGTGCCCGTCGTAGCTCCTCGACATCAGCAGCGGCTCCCATTCGGCGGCGAGCTCGGGCTGGGCGCGCAGCGCCGGCACGACCGCGAACGTCATCGTGATCGGGCACGCGTAACCGGCCTCGGCCTGCATCGCGGTCATGTAGAGCGCGGCGCGTGCCGTGTGGGGGAACGGCTCGCTGCTGGTCCACGGCAGCGAGTGCAGTTCGTTCTCGACCCCCATCTGCATCAGTTTGTGCCAGGCCGGGTGGAACTCGACCTCGTCGATGCGGTGCCCGTAGCGGTCGAACGTGCGCAGGACAGGCGGGTTCTCGTTGGCCAGCCGGCCCCATTCCTGCTGCGGGGCGCCGCCGACGAAGCGGCCCAGCTCGGCGGCGCGCTCGAGCACCCATCCGGCGCCCTCACGCTGCGTGGCCTCGACGAGCGGGCGGTTGCTCGAGAAGACGTCGAGGCCCTCGAGCGGCGGGACCTGGTTGAAGACGTCGTGCGTCTTGTAGGCCGAGGCCCCCGTGGCCTGCGAGATGGTGGCCATGGGCGCAGTTTCGCAGATGGGGCCGCGCCGGCCCCACCGCCTGACTATGCTCGCCGGCATGGCGATGCCGGGGGGCACATGGGGCGTGCGTGCAGGCGGGGTGCTCGCCTTGCTGGCGCTCGCCCTGGGCACAGCGGGAACGGGCGAGGCCGCGCCGCCGCCGGAGATCAAACTGGGCGCCATGGCCTACGTCACCTCCAGCGAAGCCCAGCCCGAACCGCAGATCTGGTCGGCCGACGCGAAGGGGGCCGAGGCGAAACGGCTCGGGCCCGGCGATCAGCCGCTGATCGCGCCGGACGGCGTGACCGTGGCAGCGGGCCTGTTCGGCACGGGAAGGGAAAAGGGCCCCTCGCTCGCGCTGTACCCGACCTGGGGCGCGCCCCCCGCGACCTTCGGGAACCTCACGCTTGCGAACGCAACCCCGCTCGCCTGGTCTCAGGACTCCCGCTACCTCGCCGTGATGCTGACCTCGACCGCGATCAAGGGCTTCGCCAAGAAGTCCGGCCTCGCGATCCTCGACACGCAGACCGGCTCGCTGCGGACGATCGCCAGCGGCATCATCTACGGCGCGAGCTTCGCGCCCGACGGCAGTGACCGGATCGCGTTCGGGCGGGCCTCCGCGCAGACGCTGAGCGCGAAGGTGAACGTGTACGTCGCCGGGCCGGGCAGCGCAGGGCTGCGGCGCGTGACCGGCGACGGGCGGAGCCTCAACCCGATCTGGGATCCCTCCAAGCCCAACTTCATCGCCTACGACCGCGAGCGCCTGCGTCGCAACGACGCGCCGGCGTACCAGATCTGGCTGCGCCGGCTCAGCGGCGGAGCGCCCCGGCCTCTCACCTCGATCCGCGTGCGCTCGCTGGTCTCGGGCCTGATCCCGCTCGGCTTCTCCCGTGACGGCTCACGCCTGCTGGCGGAGTCCGTCGGGCAGGACACGAGCGAAGCGTGGACGGTCAGCGTCCGCTCGCGCCGCGCCCGCCCGGTGCGCGTGAAGGGCAAGCCGGTCGTCGGCGCGGCGATCTCCACTGACGGCTCGCGCCTGCTCGTCGCAGAAGGCGGCCTCGAGGGGCCGGCCGAAGGCGACAACGTGATCACCGTGCCGTTCTCCGGCGGCGCGCCCACGCTGCTTGTCGCGCACGCCGCGCAGCCGAGCTGGAACGAATAGCGGCCCGCGCGCCGGGCGGGGTGGGCGGGGTGGGCGGGACCCTCTCCCCGGTCGATAGCATCGGCGCCGCCCGCCACGCGCGCCATCGCGCGCTCCGGCAATCCCCTCGAAAGCACTCACGCGAAGGACCAACATGGCGAAGATCACGGTGAAGAACCCGGTCGTCGAGCTCAACGGCGACGAGATGACGAGGATCATCTGGGAGTTCATCAAGCAGCAGCTGATCCTGCCCTATCTCAACATCGACCTGAAGTACTACGACCTCGGGATCGAGAGCCGCGACGCCACCGACGACCGGATCACGGTCGAAGCCGCGGAAGCGATCAAGCAGTACGGCGTCGGTGTGAAGTGCGCGACGATCACGCCCGACGAGGCGCGGGTCGAGGAGTTCGGCCTGGGGCGGATGTACCGCTCGCCGAACGGCACCATCAGGAACATCCTCGGCGGCGTGATCTTCCGCGAGCCGATCGTGATCTCCAACATCCCGCGGCTGGTCCCGAGCTGGACCAAGCCGATCGTGATCGGCCGCCACGCGTTCGGCGACCAGTACCGCGCAACCGACCTCGTCGTGCCGGGCGAGGGGAAGCTGATGTTGACGTTCACACCCGCCGACGGGTCGGAGCCGATCGAACTCGACGTCTACGACTTCCCGGGCGGGGGCGTCGCGCTGTCGATGTACAACCTCGACGACTCGATCCGCGACTTCGCCCGCGCCTCGCTGCGGTACGGGCTCGAACGCGGCTACCCGGTCTACCTGTCCACGAAGAACACGATCCTCAAAAGCTACGACGGGCGCTTCAAGGACATCTTCGCCGAGGTCTACGAGAACGAGTTCAAGGCGGGGTTCGAAGCCGCCGGGCTCACCTACGAACACCGCCTGATCGACGACATGGTGGCGGCTGCGCTGAAGTGGGAGGGCGGCTACGTGTGGGCGTGCAAGAACTACGACGGCGACGTCCAGTCCGACACCGTCGCGCAGGGGTTCGGCTCGCTCGGGCTGATGACCAGCGTGCTCGCGACCGCCGACGGCAAGACCGTGGAGGCCGAGGCCGCGCACGGCACGGTCACCCGCCACTACCGCCTGCACCAGCAGGGCAAGCCGACCTCGACGAACCCGATCGCCTCGATCTTCGCCTGGACGCGAGGGCTCGCTGCGCGCGGGCGGATGGACGACACCCCCGAGGTGATCGCCTTCGCCGAGACGCTCGAGCGCGTCTGCATCGAGACGGTCGAAGCTGGAAAGATGACCAAGGACCTCGCGCTGCTCGTCGGCCCTGAACAGCCGTGGCAGACGACCCAGGAGTTCCTGGGCTCGATCGACGAGCGCCTGCGCGAGGCCGTCCCCGCCTGAGAACAACCCGCCAACCGCCCCACCCCCAGGAGATGAGCCTGTGAGCAACCCCGTACGCGTGACCGTGACCGGCGCAGCCGGCCAGATCGGCTACAGCCTCGTGTTCCGCATCGCCAGCGGACAGCTGCTCGGCCCCGGAGCCCCGGTGGACTTGCGTCTGCTCGAGATTCCACCGGCGATGGGCGCGCTGGAAGGCGTGGCGATGGAGCTCGTCGACGGCGCCTTCCCGCTGCTCGCGAACCTCGACCTCCACGACAGCCCCGAGGAAGCGTTCGACGGTGTGAACGTCGCGCTGCTGGTCGGCTCGAGGCCGCGCACCAAAGGGATGGAGCGCGCGGAGCTGCTCGCGGAGAACGGCAAGATCTTCACCGGACAGGGCAAGGCGCTCAACGCGAAGGCCGCCGGCGACGTGAAGGTTCTGGTCGTCGGCAACCCGGCGAACACCAACTGCCTGATCGCAATGAACAACGCCCCCGACATCCCGCGCGAGCGCTTCACCTCGATGATGCGGCTCGACCACAACCGCGCGGTCGCGCAGCTCGCCAACAAGCTCGAAAAGCCCGTCGACGATGTCACCCAGATGGGCGTGTGGGGCAATCACTCGCCGACGATGTACCCGGACCTGTTCCACGCCAAGGTGGGGGGGCACATCGCGGCGGTGGCCGTCGACGACCAGGAATGGATCGAAGACGAGTTTCTCCCGGGCGTCGGCAAACGTGGCGCGGCGATCATCGAGGCTCGTGGTGCCTCCTCGGCCGCCTCGGCGGCGAGCGCCGCCATCGACCACGTCAGCGACTGGGTCAAAGGCACGGGCGGCGAATGGGTCTCGATGGGCGTCGTCTCGGACGGGTCGTATGGGATCGAGGAGGGCCTGATCTGCGGCTTCCCGTGCACCTGCGAGGGCGGCGAGTGGACGGTCGTGCAGGGGCTCGACCTCGACGAGTTCTCCCGCGCCAAGATCGACGCATCCGTCGCCGAGCTCGTGGGCGAGCGCGACACCGTCGCAGAGCAGGGGATGATCTAGACGACAAAGGGCGCGGTGTCTTCGACCGCGCCCTTTGTCGTTAACTTCTGGATGTCGGAACTCTCAACTCGAACCGAGAGCTGCGACAGTTGTGACTCGTCGTCTCACCGCGGGTGCCAGCCGCGGCCCTGCTTCGTAACCTTTTTTTCCTGCTCGAGGCCGGGCAGGACGCGGTACAGGTAGTTCTGCTTGATCCCCATCTTGGCCGCCAGCTCGGGGATCGTGATGCCGGGCTGGCCTTTGACCAGCCCGAGCGCCTCGGCCGCGCGCGTGCCGCTGCCTTTGCGCCGGCCCGCGCGCCGTTTCGCCGGACGGCCGGCTTTGCGAGTCGTTTTCGTCGCGACTTTGGAAGCGGCGCCGCGCGGGCGCCCAGGACCGCGTTTGCGGGCGCTCGTACGTGACGTCGTGGATGACGAGCCGCCGACTCCGGCCAGTGCGCCGGCCGCCTTCTCGAGGCGGTGATACTCGTCCACGAGCGGTTTGAGCTCGCTGAGCCTGTCGGTGATCTCCTTGCGCTTCTCGTCGAGGAAGTCAGTCACAGTCAGTTCCCTATTCACTCGTTTCGATGTGGGGGTGACACATCGCGGGCAAGCTGGACACTACAGCAGTTCAGCTGCCCTGCTCGAGGTTCTTCTTGAGCGCCTGAAGTGTGCGATTGGCCTCGCGCTGGGGAATGCCGCCGACGAGGGCGCGGCTGACGATCGCGCCGACCGCGCCGAGTGGGGCGCGGAACTCGTTGTGATAGTCGAATCGCGTGCCCTCGCCGTTGGCGCTCAAGAGATATTCGGTGTGGGCGCGAGAGCGCGCCGGCCCCCGTCCCTCCCACACCGCGCGCCGCGGGGGATCGCACTCGACGAGTTCCCAGTGCACGTCGAGTGTGACGCCGCGCAGGTGTATCGCCTGCTCCATCTCGAAACCCACCTTCGGGCGGCCGGCGTCCGCGTGGAGGAGGCGCCGGTGGATCGTGACCCAGCGCTCGAGGCATTGAGGGTCCATCACCGTCTCCCAGACGCGCTCGGGAGGCGCGGCGATGTCGATCGAGGCTGTGACTGTGCTCATCAGCGTGCGGCCAACGGCTCGGCGCGCTCCCATTCTGCCAGCGCGTGCGCCACCGCCGAGTCGAAGCTGTGCAGGCGCACGCCGAGACGCTCCGCCGCGTGATCCTCGCGAGCGATCAGATCGCCCTGCAGGCCCTCCATCAGGGGCAGCACGAGCTCGGGGTGCTCGGCCGCGATCGCAGCCGCGAGCCTGCCCGCCAGCGGCGTCATGCTGACGCGCATGCGCAGTGCGGGACGGCCGATCAGCATCGCGTCGGCGATCCGCTCGAGCATCTCCCCGTAGCTCAGCACGTCAGGTCCCCCGACCTCCAGGACCTCGCCGGACACCGGGCTCTGCGCCGCTTCCCGCAGCATCGCGGTCACATCGCGTTCGTCGATCGGCTGGGTGCGGAAGCGCTCCCAGGACGGCAGCGCGAGCACCGGCATACGCTCGACGAGGCGCACGAGCAGCCGGAACGACCGCGACCGCGCCCCGATCACGATCGAGGCGCGCAGCGCCAGCGAGTCGGGAACGGCCGAGAGCAGCACGCTCTCGACGGCCTCGCGGCTGGCGAGGTGCCGCGAGCGCGCCGAGCGCGAGCTCCAGCGCGGCACGAGCCCGCCGAGGTAGACGATCCGGCGCACGCCGGCGGCGCGAGCCGCCTGCGCGAAGTTCTCCGCGGCGAGGAGCTCGCGCTCGACGAACCCGTAACCGCCGCCACCCGATCCGGGCTCCATCGAATGGATCAGGTAATAGGCGAGCTCGACGCCGGCGAGCGCCTCAGCGAGACCCTCGCCGCTCACCGCGTCGCCGCGGACGACCTGCAGACCCCGGGCGTTTTGAGGAGCCTCGGCGCGAAGCCGCGCGGGGTCGCGCGTCATCGCCCGTACAGCATGCCCGTCGCGGAGCAGCTCCGGCAGCAGCCGCGAGCCGACGAACCCGCTGGCGCCGGTGAGCAGGATCTCCACGCCACAATGATGATCGATGCCTGCGAGCTGCCCGCAAACAGCGCACTCGGCGCCGCGCTCGTCACAGGAAAGTGACGCGACGGCGGGTCGTTGCGGCTCTGATTTCGTTTTCTCTGGCATTTGCGCGAAGTGCCCCGCGGCCCCCCGACGCGCTGTGATTTGATCGTCGCGTCCCATCGAACGCCACGAAATCCGGGGGAGGAATTGGGAGCGACGCGCAACAGCCGAAGCAGGACCGTGCCCGCCGCCGGCGCGCGCCGGACGGCGCCGAAGGCGAGCTGCGAGGGCTGCTACTTCCGCGTCAACCTGCTGTGCGCCCTGCAGCTCGAGGAGCCCTGTTCGACCTTCCGCCCGGCCGAGGCGCAGCTGCGCCCGCCCCCGCAGCTGCGGTTGGTCTTCCGCCAGGAGCGGCGCACCCGCGCTGCATGGTCGTTCCCGTCCGCGCAGGAGCAGGCCGCGCTGCACGCTTGAGCCGGCGGACCGGACGGGCGTCCGAGCCGCGTGATCCCGACGTGCCCTCCCGGGTATATTGGTCGCTGGACCTGCAAGCTTTCGGCAAGGCGGTGGCGAGATGGCATCGAAGGACAGACTTGGAAAGGCCTCCCAAGCGGCCAAGGCCGCGCAGAGCAACCGGTACGTGCAGCGTCTGATCGAAGACGAGGAGCTGCGCGGGAACCTGCTCGCCGCGTACGGCGCTGCCCGCAGCGCCTACGGGCGGATGAGCAACGGCAAGCCAGCCGGCAAGGCGCTGCTCGAGGACCGCAAGCTCCAGTCCGAGCTGCGCAGCGCGGTCGAGTCGCTGCGCGAGGCCGGAGACGCGCTCCGCGAAGGTCCTTCGCGCCGGCGCCGGCGGCGCGGCCTGGGCCGCACGCTGCTGCTGATCACCTTCGGCGCCGTGCTCGCCGTCGCGCTGAACGAGGGTCTGCGCTCGAAGGTGCTCGACCTGCTGTTCGGTGCCGAGGAGGAGTTCGACTACAGCTCGACGACTGCACCGGCGACGCCGGAGCCCGCGGGCGTCGGGGCCTGACCGAATCGCACCCGGGGAGCAGCCCTTGAGCACCACTGACGCGACCGCAGCACCGGCACGCCCGAAGCCGTCCGCAGGCGGGGACGGAGACGGCGCCGCGACCAACCGGCCGCTGTCGGGGGAGAAGGCGCAGCGGATCATCGACGCGATGCGCCACAGCGTCGCCAAGCGGGGGACGACCGGCTCGACGTTCGACCACGTCTCCCGCGAGGCCGGCGTTTCGCGCGGGCTGCTCCATTACTACTTCGGCACCAAGGAGCAGCTGCTCGTCGAGGCGGTGCGCCGCGACGGCGAGCTGCGCATCGAGCGCCTGCAGACCCAGCTCGCGACCGCCACGACGGCCGACGACTTCATCGACCTGATGGCGCAGAACCTGCAGGAGACGATTCGCGACGAACCCGATTTCCTGACGCTTGTCTTCGAGCTGTTCACGCTCTCGCGGCGCAACGAGGACATCGCCGCGGAGTACGCCGCGCTGATCCGCCGGACCCGCCAGCAGGTCGGCGAGATGCTCGACTCCGCGCAGCGCGAGGGCGTCCTTCACCTGCACGCTGACCCCGAGGCGATCGCCGAGATCCTGTTCTCACTCGGCGACGGTTTCGCGCTGCGGATGCTCACCGAGCCCGACCGCGACTTCAGCGCCACGATCGAAGCGGGCATCACTGCGGTGCGCGCGCTTCTCACCGACTGACTCACCCGCCCGCTCAAGCGGGGCCGTTCACACACCTATAATCGGCGCCCGATGCCGATTTACGAGTACAGGCGCCCGGATGGCACCACCTTCGAGATCGTGCAGTCGTTCAGCGACGAGCCGCTGAAGAAGGACCCGGAGACCGGCGTGCCCGTCGAGCGGGTGCTCCACGCGCCTGCGGTCCACTTCAAGGGCAAAGGCTTCTACAACACCGACTACGGAACGCGCAACCGCCAGCGCGAGAACGCCGCGGCGGCGGACAAGTCCTCGGGCGACTCGTCCAAGAAGGAGAGCACCTCCGGCTCCTCGGAGAGCAAGAAGAGCGAGCCGGCGGCCAAGAAGGACTCCAAGCCGGTCGCCTCCCAGAAGAGCTGAGGAGGATGTGAGGGTCGGGCCGGCGCTCCATGCCGGCCTCAGCTCAGCCTTTCATGAACTGTTCGACGTCGCTGCGGCGCGCGGCTTCGGAGACCGTCAGACCGTCGCCGCCGCCCGGAAGCGTGACCGCGCCGGTGGGCTTCAACACCCGCGTGGGGGGCGTTCCCGACACTCCCATCCCGGCGAACAGCGCGAGCAGCGTCGGCCCGCTCATGTCCGAGATGATCGCGGGCGGCGCGTTCCAGGCGATCCACGGCAGCCGGAAGAAGCTCGACGGCGAGAGCAGTCTCGATTTCATCGCGTTGAACAGCGCCTGCTGGTCTTCCTCGCGCTGGATGTCGTTGGCGTTCGGCTGACACAGGTTCTCCCGCGTGCGGGCGATCGCGAGCGCCTGCTTGCCGTCGATGTGGTGCGTGCCCGCGGGCAGCCGCAGCGTGTACCCCCCCTGGGAGAAGCCGCCGTCGAGGCGGGAGACGATGCAGCCCCCCGTGTAGTTGACACCGCCCATCGCGTCGATCAGCGCGGGGAAGTTTTCGAAGTTGACTTCGACGACGTGGTTGATCGGGATCCCGAGCCAGTGTTTGATCACTTCGATCGACTCCCGCGGCCCGCCGAAGGCGTGCGCCGCGTTGATCTTCTGCAGGCCGTGCCCGGGGATCTCGACGACCGTGTCACGCGGGATCGACAGCCGCGCGGCGTGCCCGCCACCGGTGCGGATCAGCATGATCGTGTCCGAACGGCCCGGGCCGTTCTTTTCCGCGCCGGGTTCCTTGCTGTTCTTCTGGCGCGTGTCGGACCCGAGCACGAGGATGTTGTTCGCGGATGTCAGCGGGCTGCCGGCCGGGTCCAGCACGGCCGCGACATCGCCCTTCGGGGCGGTCCGCTCCAGGTGCGAGCTGATCAGGAACAGCAGCACCGACAGCAGCACCCACCCCACGAGCAGCCCGAGCACGCCGAGCACGATCCGTTTGCGGGTCGCCCAGCGCCGCCAGCCGCCCGGTCGCATCCCCGGCCGCGCCCGCCCCGTGCGGCCGCCGGGCGGCCCGCCTCCGCGGATTTCGCCCGCGTCGGGCGCCCGACCGCGCTCGTAGCCGGGCTCCGGCGGCGGCGGCGCCTCCGCGACCCGGCCTGCACCCGGCCCTTCGCGCGGCGGCGCGGACGCGCTGCGCTCGCCGCCGAGCAGGCGTCGCCGCGCGCGATAGCGCGTGTACTGGGGTGGCTCGTCGTCGTGGGTGCCCATCGGGGGAGACCTATATTTGCCGCATGCCAGCCACGGAGGCGCAGGTAGGGCGCCTGGTCGTCTGTCCGACGCCGATCGGGAACCTCGCCGACGTCACACTGCGGGTGCTGCAGGAACTTCGCGCCGCAGAGGTGATCGCCTGCGAGGACACGCGCCGCACGCGGCTGCTGCTCGACCGTCACGATATCGACGCCACCGGAAAGCTCGTGAGCCTGCACGAGCACAACGAAACCGCCCGCGCTCGCGAGCTCTCCGGGCGGATCCGCGCCGGCGCGCGGGTCGCGCTCGTCTCCGACGCAGGCACGCCGCTGCTCTCGGACCCGGGCTACGGGCTGCTGCGGGCGTGCATCGACGCGGGGCTCGAGGTGGAGGTGCTGCCGGGGCCGAGCGCCGCCGTGACCGCGCTCGTCGCCTCCGGGCTGCCGCCTTCGCGCTGGCGCTTCGAGGGGTTTCTGCCGCGCCGGCGCGCGGAGCTGCGCGAGCTGCTCGCGGGCGTGGAGGAGACGCTCGTCGCCTACGAGTCCCCGCGGCGCCTGCCGGCCACGCTCGAGCTGCTGGCAGAGCTCGACCCGCAACGTCCCGCCGCGGTCTGCCGGGAGCTGACGAAGCTGCACGAGGAAGTCGCGCGCGGGAGCGCGACGGAGCTCGCCGCGCGCTACCGGCAGGGCGAGGTTCGCGGCGAGGTCACGCTCGTGGTCGGCGCCGCGAGCGCGCCGGGAGGGGCGGCGCGCGAGCAGGCGCTCGCGGTCGTGCGCGAGCTTGTCGCGGCCGGCGCCAGGGCGAGGCCGGCGGCCGCCGCGGTCGCGCGGCTCACCGGCGTTGGCGCCAACGAGCTCTACCGCGGGCTGACTTCGCCCGCCGAGTAGCCTGGGCGCAGCCGATGTCCTTCTACGTCACGACGCCGATCTACTACGTCAACGCCGCGCCCCACCTGGGGCACGCGTACACGACGATCGCGGCCGACGTGATGGCCCGCCACCACCGCCAGCGCGGCGAGCCGGTCTTCTTTTTGACCGGCACCGATGAGCACGGCGAGCCCGTCGCGGACGCCGCGCACGCGCTCGGGCTCGAGCCGCAGGAGCTCGCCGACCGCAACGCCGAGCGCTTCCGCGCGCTCGCACCGCAGCTCGGCGCGAGCAACGACTTCTTCATCCGCACGACCGACCCGCAGCACGAAGCGGTGGTCCAGCGCGTGCTCTCGCAGGTGCGCGACAACGGCTACGTCTACGAGGGCACCTACGAAGGCTGGTACTGCCCGCGCTGTGCCGATTTCAAGGCCGAGAACGAGATCGACGAGGGCAACCGCTGTCACATCCACCACATCGAGCTGACCAGGGAACAGGAGGACAACTACTTCTTCAAGCTGTCGGCGTTCCAGGAGCCGCTGGAACGGCTGTATGAGCAGCGCCCCGATTTCGTCGCGCCGCGGACGCGCTTCAACGAGGCGCTCTCGTTCATCCGCTCGGGACTGCGCGACGTGCCGCTGACGCGGCACAAGCTGACGTGGGGCGTGAAGGTGCCGTGGGACCCCGAGCACGTCTTCTACGTGTGGTTCGACGCGCTGCTCAACTACTACAGCGCGCTGAGGTACGCGCGCCCCGGCGAGGACCTGCTCGGCGAGTTCTGGCCGGCGAGCTACCACCTGATCGCGAAGGACATCCTGCGCTTCCACACCGTCTACTGGCCGGCGCTGCTGATGGCCGCCGAGATCGAGCTGCCCGAGCGGATCTTCGTCCACGGCTACCTGCTGCTCGAAGGCGAGAAGATGAGCAAGTCGCTGGGCAACGTGCTCGACCCTTTCGAGGTGATCGACCGCTTCGGCTCCGATGCGCTGCGCTTCTATTTGCTGCGCGACGTCCCGTTCGGCCAGGACGGCTCGGTCTCGACGGCGTCGTTCGAGCTGCGCTACGAGACCGAGCTCGCCAACGAGCTCGGCAACCTCGCAAGCCGCTCGATCTCGATGCTGCTGCGCTACCGCGACGGCGAGGTCGCGCGGGTCGCGCCCGACCCGGCGCTGCGCGGTGACTTCGAGGGGCTGCCCGGCCGCGTCGCCGAGCTGATCGACAGGGCGGAGCTGACGAACGCACTCGACGAGATCTGGCAGCGCGTGCGGCGCCTGAACCGCTACGTGGAGGAGCGCGCGCCGTGGCAGCTCGCGAGAGACGAGAGCGCCGCGGCGGAGCTCGATGTCGTGCTCGCGACGCTCCTCGAGGGGCTGCGCGTCGTCGCGGTCCTGCTGTGGCCGTATCTGCCGGCGAGCACCGAACGGCTGCTGAATGCCCTCGGCGCACCCGATCGCTCCCTGGAGGGCGCGCAGCTCGGGCGAGGCGAGATCGCGCGCGTGGAAGCCGTCGAGGCGCTGTTCCCGAAGGATGCCCCCGCGGCCGCCTCGCCGTGATCGACTCCCACACGCACCTGGACCTCTGCGAACCGCCGGACGTCGAGCTCCTCGCCGCCGCCGAAGCGGCGGGCGTCCGGAGGATCCTCACCGTCGGCATCGATGGCGCCTCGTGCCGCGCGGCGCTGGCCGCCGCGGAGGACTTCCCGCAGGTGTTCGCCGCGATCGGGCGCCACCCCGGCTCGGCGCGCGGCTTCGACGACGCCGACCTCGCCGAGCTCGAAGCGCTCGCCGCGCACGAGCGCTGTGTCGCGATCGGCGAGACCGGCCTCGACTTCTACCGCGACAGTGCGCCGCCCGCGTCAGACCAGGAGCGCGCGTTCTCCGCTCAAATCGAGCTCGCGCGCCGCACCGGGAAGCCGCTCGTCATCCACACCCGGGCCGCGCAGGAGCAGACGCTCGCACAGCTCGCGGCCGAAGCCGATGGCGTGAGCGTCCTCATGCACTGCTTCTCGATGCCCGAGCGCCTCGCAGAGTGCCTCGAGCGGGGCTACATGATCTCCTTTGCGGGCAACGTCACCTACAGGAGCGCGGAGGATCTGGCCGAGGCCGCCTGCGCCGTCCCGGAGGAGCGGCTGCTGCTCGAGACCGACGCCCCATTCCTGACCCCGCAGGCGGTGCGCAAGGAGCCCAACCAGCCCGCGTTCGTCGCGCACACGCTCGCGTTCGTCGCGGCGCTGCGGGGCGTCGAGCCCCAGCAGCTCGGCGCGGTCGTCGAGGAGAACGGCGCGCGCGTGTTCGGCTGGGGGAGCGAGTGACCGCCTCCACGCGGGAGCCCGCACAGCCGAGCCTGCGGCGGATGCGCCGCTTCTCGGTGCGTCCCGACCGTGAGCTCGGCCAGAACTTCCTGATCGACTCGAACATCCTCGGGGTGATCGACCGAGCGGCCGAGCTGTCCTCCGGCGACGCCGTGCTCGAGATCGGGGGCGGTCTGGGCGTGCTCAGCGAGCACCTCGCCGCGCGCGCAGGTCACGTCCACGTGGTCGAGATCGACGAGCGCCTGCGCGAGCCGCTGCTCGACGCGGTTGCGGGCCGCGAGAACGTCACCGTCCACTGGGGCGATGCGATGGCGCTCGAGGGCTCCGCGCTGCGCCCCGCCCCCGGCAAGGTCGTCGCGAACCTGCCCTACGGCATCGCGGCGCCGGTGCTGCTGCGCACGATCGAGGAGCTTCCGAGCGTGGAGCTGTGGGTTGCGATGGCGCAGAAGGAGGTCGGCGCACGGCTCGCCTCGCCGCCGGGCTCGCGGGTCTATGGCGCGCCCTCGGTCCTCGCCCAGCTCGACTGCGAGGTGCGCGTGCTGCGTGCGATCCCACGAACGGTCTTCTATCCGGTCCCGAACGTCGACTCGGTGCTCCTCGAGATGCGCCGCCGTCCGGACGCACCGCCGGCTTCGCCCGCGTTGCGCGCGCTCGTCGCGGGGGCGTTCGCGCACCGGCGAAAGACGCTCGCCGGCTCGCTCGCGATCGCCGGCGGCGCATCCGAAGCCTCGCGCGAGCGGGTGCGCGACGCCGTCGCGCAGCTCGGCCACCCGTCCGAGGTCCGCGCGGAGCGCCTGTCGCCGCAGGACTTCCGCGAGCTGGCGGGAATCCTGGGGCTGTGAGCGTCGAGCCGGCCACGCTCCGCGCACTCGCGCCCGCGAAGATCAACCTCGGCCTGTTCCTGGGCCCGGTGCGCGAGTCGGACGGGCGCCACGAGCTCGTGACGGTCATGCAGTCGATCTCGCTCGCGGATGAGCTGACGCTCGGTCCGGCTCCGGCGGGCCGCGTCGGCGACGAGCTCGTCTGCCCGGATCTCCCGGGGCCGCCGGAGCGCAACCTCGCCGCGCGCGCCCTGCGCGAGTTTCGCGCGCGCACCGGCTGGCAGGCGCCGCCGCTGCGGCTGACGGTCGAGAAGCGCATCCCGGTGGCGGCGGGCCTGGCGGGCGGCTCGGCGGACGCCGCGGCGGCGCTGCGGCTGGCGCGGGCCGCGTCCCGCCTCGGCGACGAGCAGCTGCTGCTCGAGATCGCGGCGTCGCTCGGCGCCGACGTGCCGGCGCAGGTCTCGCCGGGCCGCTGGCTCGCCTCCGGCGCGGGCGAGCACCTGGAGCGGCTGCCGGCGCCGGCGGTCCCGTTCGGCGTGCTGGTCCTGCCGGCGCGCTTCGAGCTCTCGACGGCCGAGGTCTACGCCGAGGCAGACCGCCTCGGGCTGGCGCGCGAGCGCGCGGACCTGCACCGCCGCCACGAGGAGCTCGCCTCGGCACTCGGGCGAGGGGCGCCGCTGCCGGCGGCAACCGAGCTGCTTCACAACGACCTGCAGCGGGCGGCCGTGTCGCTGCGCGGCGAGACCGCGGAGCCGCTGCGGGCGCTCGGCCGCGCGGGCGCCGCGCCCGCGCTGATCAGCGGCTCGGGTCCGACGGCGGTGGGGCTGTTCGCGCGGCCCCGCGAGGAGGGCGTGGGCCTGGCGCGGCTGGCCGCCGAGGCTTTGGGCGCGCGCGAGCCGGCCGCCGTCGTCGCCGTGCCGGTCGATGCGGAGTTCGGGGAGGCCCAGCCGGTCGCACGCGACGCTGCCGGAGCGCTCTGATCGCGGCGCCGGCGTGGCCGCCGACTGCGGCTTGCGTCACAATCCTGGCCTAGACGGATGAGCAGATCGCAGATAAACGAGCTCGTAGCCGGCGGCGGCGCGATAATCGGCCTGGCCGTGTACGCCGGCCTGATCCTGCGTCCCGCGTGGACGGCCTACTCGCGTTTGTGGGAGCGGCTGGCCGCGACGGTCCTCTCGCTGTACGTGCTCGCCGTGTTCGTCGGCGCCGGCGTCGCCGGTGCGCTCGCCGCCGTCTATTTCTGGGGCTGACCCCACATGTCCGACCTGGACGCGCTCGACGCGATCACGGAGGCGGTCGAGTCGGGCGCGGGACTCCCGGAGGTCGTGCGCGCCGCCGCGCGCACGCTGGACGCCAGCCTGGCCGTGACCGATCCGTGGGGGGCGACGCTGGCGGTCGCGGCCCGCTCGCCCGACGAGGAGCGCACGCTGCTCGGCCGCGGCAACGGCGTCTCGAGCTCGCCGCTGCGCGTCGCCGACACGATCGTGGGGACGCTGCACATGCGCACGAAGACCGCACCGTCAGCCTCGATGCAGCGCCTGCTGCTGACGATGATCGCGTCGGAGGTGGAGCGCGTGCGTGCGCCCGAGCGCGTCTCGGAATCGGCCGCGGCCGGTTTCCTGCGCGCTGTCCTCGCGCGGGAGCTGACCGCGCGCGATGAGCTGCTCGCCCGCGCCCGCGAGCTCTCGCTCGAGATCGAGGACGGCGCGTCGATGATCGTCGCGCGCGCACACCCGCAGGTACCCACCGACGAGGGCTGGCGCGGCCGGGTGCGGGCCGTCGCCGAGCGCGGCGCGCGGGCCGTCGCCAGCCGCTCGATCGCGGCGCTTTCCGAACGGGAGGGCACGCCGGCGGCTGAGGTGCTCGTGCTCGTGCCGGGCGGGGACGAGGCGGCCGCGGCGCGCGCGGCGGACACCGTGCTGCGCGAGATGGAAGCGGCGCTGTCCGGATATACCTTCACGCTCGGCCGAAGCCGCGTCACGGCGGACCCGGTCGAGTTGCCCCGCGCCGCCAGCGAGGCCCTGCTCGCGGCGAACGTCGCGCAGGGCTCGCCCGACGGCGGGGTTGGGCTGGCGTTCGAGGAGACGGGGGCGTACCGCCTGCTGCTCTCGGCGATGAGCGAGAACCCCGCCGAGCTCGAGCGCTTCTACTCCGAGACCGTGGAGCCGCTGGTCGCCTACGACGAGCAGTACGAGACCGACCTGGTGCGCACGCTCGAGACGTTCCTGGAGGCGGACGGGAACGTCGCCGGCACCGCGCAGCGCCTGTTCACACACCGCCACACGATCTACTACCGCCTCGAGCGCGTCCGCGAGCTGTCGGGCCTCGACGTCAGCTCGAGCGACGGCCGCGAGAAGCTCAGCCTGGGCCTGAAGTCGATGCGCGTGCTCGGAATCGCCTCGCCGGGCGGTCCCGCTTCGGAGGCCGGAGCAGCGGGCGGGCGCGTGCCGCGCCGCGGCGGCGGCCGGCGCAGCTAGCGGGTGGGCGCGGCGCCGCGACGGACGGCGGGGCGAGCGGCTCATAGTCGCACCCGCGCGGGCCGCCTCGCCGCGGCGGGCGCGGGCGGCGGCTCAGAAGCGGACGCCGAACTCCATCGCGTACGTCCCGCCGCTGTCGCCCGCGCGCAGGATGCCGGGGAGCGCGGGTTCGACGGCCACGCCGGCGTCGCGGTAGTAGCCGGTGAGGATGATCGCGCGGTGCGGGGGGGAGGCCATCCATTCCGCCACGATGTGTTCAGGGCTGGCGAAGGAGCCGGTGCCCCAGGCGATGTTCTGCCCGACCGCGTAGCCGGCCGTGTGGGCCGGGTAGTGCGTCACGCTGACGAGCGACAGCGGGGTCTGCCCGCTCGGGCGCACGTCGGCGAAGTAGTCCCAGCGGACCATCGTTGCGACCTGGCTGCCCGCGACCTTTCCGAGGAAACGGTTTGCCCTCAGGGCGCGCAGTCCCTGTGAGCGGCGGATCGCGTTGACGAGGCACAGCGTCGCGCGGTCGACGGCCGAGGCGTCACCGGGCGCGGGGCGCAGGTTCGCCCCCGGGCAGGCCGCGCCCGCCGCGGACGCGCCGGCAGGGGCGTAGGCGCACAGCACGACGACCGCCGCGAGCGCGGCGTACAGCCCTCTGGCGCTTCTCGCACGTCCGACTCGCACGTAGCTGAACCGGTTACCCCTTCTCCCGCACGCGTACGCATCGCTGCAACGCAATCGCAAAACGAAGACCTCTCTCGTGAGCCTGCGGGGTTAGCTGACGGGCTAGCGCTGAAAGAGCCTGCGCTTCCGCGATCTCTGCCGCGGATTCGCCCCAACAACTTGGGTCCCCCGCTCCCTGGCGTCGGGCCAGGGACTCGGCGTTTCGTGGGGCGGCAGGCTAGCAAACTGACATGACGGTTGCAGAGCTTGACGGGACGCCCCAGACGTGCCGCGCGGCGTGATCACCAGCGCGGGGTCACGTCCACTGCAGCGCGGGTCGCGGCGACTATCCTTGCGGCGTCTGCCCTTGGGGGGTCGTCCAATGGCAGGACATCAGGTTTTGGTCCTGAGAATCGGGGTTCGAGTCCCTGCCCCCCAACTCGCCCGGGGATGGCGCAACGGCGACTGCCGGGCGTCCGCGAGCGTTTAGCATCAACTCCGTGAGCGTCCCCACCGTCCTGATCCTGGCCGCGGGCCAGGGCACGCGCATGCGCTCGGGCACGCCGAAGGTGCTGCACGAGATCTGCGGCCTGCCGATGCTGCTGTGGCCGCTGCGCGCCGCGCAGGCCGCGGGCGCCGGGCGGATCGTCGTCGTCGACTCCCCGGCGCGCGCGCTCGCGGGCGTGGTGCCCGACGGAGTCGAGCTGGCCGTCCAGGACCGTCCCGACGGCACGGGCGGCGCGGTCGCCGCGGCGCTGGGCGCCTTGGGCGAGATCGATGCCGCGACGCCGCTGCTCGTGCTGAGCGGCGACGTGCCGCTCGTCAGCCCCGAGGCGATCGAGGAGCTGCTGGGCGCCCACGACGACGCCGGCGCCGCGGCCACGATGGCCACGACCGTGCTGGCGGACCCGAGCGGCTACGGGCGGGTCGTGCGCGACGCCGAGGGCGAGGTCGAGCGCGTGGTCGAGACCAAGCGCCAGGGCGACTCCACGCAGGCCGAGCGCGAGATCCGCGAGGTCAACACCGGGATCTTCGTGTTCGCGGCCGGCCCGCTCCGCGCGGCGCTGCCCCGCCTGGACGCCGAGAACGCCCAGGGCGAGCTGTACCTGCCACAGGTGCTCGACGTCCTGCACGCCGAGGGCGAGAAGGTTCTCGGCCACCGCATCGACGACCCCCGGCTCGTCCTCGGCGTCAACGACCGTGCCGCGCTCGCGGAAGTCCGGGCCGTCGCCCAGGAGGCGATCCACCGCCGGCACATGCTCGCGGGCGTGACGATCGTCGATCCTGCGGCGACGGTGATCGACGTCGACGTCCAGATCGGCCAGGACACGGTGATCGAGCCGTTCAGCTCGATCCGCGGCGCCACGGAGATCGGGCGTGAGTGCCGGATCAGGCACTCCTACGTTCAGGACTGCCGGGTGCAGGACGGTGCTTCCGTCGGGCCGTTCGCCTACCTGCGGCCCGGCACGCTCCTTCGCGAGGGCGCGAAGGCGGGGACCTTCGTCGAGATCAAGGGCTCGGACATCGGCGCGGGGACGAAAATCCCCCACCTGTCCTACATCGGCGACGCCGACGTCGGCCCGGACACCAACCTCGGCGCCGCCACGATCACGGCCAACTACGACGGCCGGGCCAAGCACCGCACGACCGTCGGCGCCGGCGTGAAGACCGGTGTCGACACGACGCTCGTCGCGCCCGTCACGATCGGCGACGGCGCCTACACGGGGGCGGGCTCGGTGATCAACGAGGACGTGCCCCCGGGCGCGCTCGGCATCGCCCGGGCGAGGCAGGTGAACAAGGAGGACTACGCGGGACCTGGAGGAGAGGCGCTGCCGGACCCGGGCGAGGGGGGCTCGGCCGAGGGTGACGAGCAGGCGGCCTGGGAAGGTGCGGAGCAATGAGCGATCCAGGGATGACCACCACGCAGACCTTTACACTGCGAGGCGAGATGAGCGCGATGGACACGTCCACGCAGCCCTCGCGCGCGAGCCTGCCGATCGAGTACAACAAGCGGCTCATGGTCGTCAGCGGGCGGGCCAACCCGCAGCTGGCGGTCGACATCGCCGAGAAGCTCGGCGTCGAGGTCGGGCCCGTGACCCTCAAGACCTTCTCCAACGGGGAGGTCTACTGCCGTTACGAGGAATCGATCCGCGGCGCGGACATCTTCATCGTGCAGCCGATGTGCGGGAACCCGCGTGAAGAGCTCAGCGCCAACGACGCGCTGATGGAGCTGCTGCTGATGATCGACGCCGCCGTGGGCGCCTCGGCGCACCGCGTGATCGCCGTGACCCCGTGGTTCGGCTACTCGCGCCAGGACAAGAAGTCGGCGCCCCGTGAGCCGATCTCCGCTCGCATGGTGGCCCGCATGCTCGAGGCCGCGGGTGTCGACCGCGTCCTGACGATGGACCTGCACGCCGGCCAGATCCAGGGTTTCTTCCAGAAGCCGGTCGACCACATGACGGCGCTGTTCATGCTGACGCAGTACTTCACCGACCTGGGCCTCGACGATCTCGTCGTCGTGGCGCCGGACGCCGGGCGCGTCAAGCTGAACAAGAAATTCGCCTCCAAGGTCGGCGCGGAGCTCGCGATCCTGGACAAGGAGCGTCCCGCCCAGCAGGTCGCCGAGATCGGCTACGTGATCGGCGACGTGAGCGGCAAGACGGCGCTGATCGTCGACGATCTGATCGACACCGCCGGCACGCTGAAGGCCGCGGCGATGACCGTCAAGGAAGCCGGCGCCGCGAAGGTGTACGCGGCCGCGACCCATGCCGTCTTCTCGGGCAACGCCTTCGAGAACCTGCGCGAGGCCGAGTTCGAGCAGATCGTCGTCACCGACACGATCCCCGTTCGGCCCGGCGTCCCGGACAACGTCCGGGTGCTGCCGTGCGCCGAGCTGCTCACCGATTCGATCCGGCGCATCTTCGTCGACGACTCCGTGAGCGAGGTCTTCGGCGGCGAGAACCAGCTCTTCTAGGCCGGGCGGCGCGCGCTCGCGGGCGCTCCGCAATGCTGTCGCGGTGACCGACGAGGATCCAGAGACCCCCCCCGGGGCGCAGGCCGTCGAGGACCGCCTCGCCTCGGCGCTCGGCGTCGATCAGGCGGCGCCCACGGGCGCGCCCGGCCCGCGCGCGTGGTGGCGCGGCCTGGAGCCCCGCGCGAAGCGCCGCCTCAAGATCGCCGGGGCGCTGTCGCTCGCGTTCGTGATCGTCGTCAGCGTGCTGCTCGCGCGCTTCCTGCAGACCGAGAACGTCGAGCGCGACGCCGACCTTGCCCTGATCGAAGCCGAGACGCGCGGCGACGTGCAGGGGATGCTCGCGAAGCTGAGCGGCTGCGCCGCCTCGCCGGCCTGCGTCGCGCAGGTCCGTGCCAACGCGCGCAACCCGCGCCTGCTCAGGCATGGCCAGGTCAAGATCCTGCAGCTCGATTCGGCCACGGCCTACGCGCTGTCGGGGGAGACCGGGAGCTCGCGCGTGGCATGGACCGTGATCGGCCAGCTGCCGGTCGTGCAGTGCGTGCGGGTGCGCCGCAGCGGCAATCCGATCAGCGGGATCAAGGTCTCGTTGCTCGCCCTCAGTGCCCCGATTCCGAACGAAGCCGATTGCTAGAGTCTCCCTTCGCCCCATGGCCACCACGACCACGAAACTGAGTGTCACCAGCCGCGCCGCGGCTGGCTCGCGCGCCGCCAGGCGCCTGCGCCGGCAGGGCCGCGTGCTCGGCGTCGTCTACGGCGGTGGCCAGGAGCCGGTCGGCTTCGACGCGGACGCTCGCGACCTGCGCATTGCGCTGGCGGGGTCCGGCGCGGTCATGGACCTGAGCGTGGACGGCGCCAAAGCGGCGCCGGTCGTGCTCAAGGAGGCCCAGCGCGACCCGGTGCGCGGCGAGACGATCCACGTTGATCTGCTGCGCGTGCGCCTCGACGAGGAGATCAGCGCCGTCGTGCCGCTCGAGCTGCTGGGCGCCGACGACGCGCCGGGTGTCAAGGAAGGCGGGGTCCTCGAGCAGATCACGCGCGAGCTGAACGTGCAGGCGCTGCCCACGGCGATCCCCGAGGCGATCAGCCATGAGGTCGGGGAGATGCAGATCGGCGAGACGATCATGCTGTCCGCGATCGCCGCTCCCGCCGGGGTGACGCTGCTCGATGACCTCGAGGAGACGGTGATCGCGACGCTCTCGCCGCCCAAACTGCAGGCCGAAGTCGAGGAGGAAATCGAAGCCGAGACGGAGATCGTCGGCGAGGGCGCCGAGGAGGGCGAGGCGCCGGCAGACGAGGAGGACGACTCCGAGGACTCCTCCGCAGACAGCGAGGAGTAGCCGGCCCTGAAACGCCTCTTCGGCGGCGGCGGTGGCGCTCCGGTCGACTGGCTGATCGTCGGATTGGGTAACCCGGGTCCGGAGTACGCAGCCAGTCGCCACAACGTCGGCTTCATGGTCGTCGCCCTGCTCGCCGAGCGCTGGGAGCTCAAATGGGGCAAGGACCGCTTCAAGGCGAAGCTCGCGCAGGGACGGCCGCCCGCCTGGGCGCTGGCCGGCGTCGAGCGGCCGGCGGTCGCGCTCCTGTGCCCGCAGACCTTCTACAACGACGCGGGCCGCTCGGTCGGGCCCGCCCGCGGCTCGTTCAAGCTGCCGCTCAAGCGGGTGCTCGTCGTGCACGACGAGATCGATCTGCCCTTCGGTGAGGTTCGCGCGCGGGTCGGCGGCGGGCTCGCCGGCAACAACGGGCTGAAGTCGATCAAGCGCGAGCTCGGAGGCGATGGCTTCACGCGCGTGCGCGTCGGCGTCGGCCGGCCCGACTCGACGGATCCCGAGATCGTGGCCGCATATGTCCTCGCCCGCTTCTCCCAGAGCGCGGAGGAGGTGCGCGCCCTCGTGCAGGAGGCCGCCGAGCACGTCGAGCAGGCGATCACCACGGAGCAGGGCTGATGGCCGACGGCGGCTCGCTGCGCGCGCTGCTCGGGCTGATCGAGCAGGACGACGGCGCCCGAAAGCTCGCCGCCGAGGGCGGCAGGGCGTTCGTCTCCTCCTCGCTTCGGCCCTACGTGATCGCCGCGCTCGCGGACCGCGACCCGGAGGCTCGCGCGCGGCCGACGCTGGTCGTCGTCGGCGACGACCGAGCCGCGCGCGATCTCGCCGGAGACCTACGGGCGTGGCTGGCCCCCCGGCCGGTCCGCTACTACCCCTCCCGCGGCGTGGCTTACGAGTCGCACCTGGCGCCGCCGCCCCACCTCGTCGGGCTCCGCGTCGCAGCGCTGGACGCGCTCCTCGGCGGCGCCCGCCAGGGCATCTCCGGCGACGCCGGCGCGGGCACGGGCGAGGGGCCGGTGGTCGTCGTCAGCGCCGCGGCGCTGTCCGAGAAGGTGCCCGATCCGGCGCTGCGGCCGCGCTCCTTCACGTTGCGGGTCGGCGAGCTGCTCGACCTCGACGAGTGCGCGGCCGAGCTCGTCGCGGCCGGCTACGAGCGCGTCGACCAGGTCGAGGAGCGGGGCCAGTTCGCGATGCGCGGTGGCCTGCTCGACGTGTTCCCCGCCACCGAGGACCGCGCGGTGCGGGTCGACATGTTCGACGTCGAGATCGAATCGCTGCGGTGGTTCTCGACGTTCACCCAGCGCTCGCTCGGGGACGTCGAGGCAGTTGAGATCGCGCCGGCCGCGGAGCTCGCCGTCGAGCACCGCGAGCTCGCTGAGATCGCGGCGTCCACCGGCGCGTTCTCCGAGCAGGAGCAGCGGCCGGACATCGCCGAGCTGCTGCCGGTCGAGCGCTTCGGGGCGCTTCTCGATCTGATCGAGCGCCCGCAGGACGGGGGCGGCGGCGGGACGGAGCTGCTCGTCGCGGCCGAGGAGGAGATCGAGCCCGCGCTCAAGGATCTGTGGGACGACGTCTGCGCCGCCTTCGGCGACTCCGACGCTCATCACCTGTACGTCAGCCCCGAGCAGATCTCGGCGACGCTCGCCGAGCGCTCGCGGGCCTGGCTCTCCGCGCACGCGGCCGGTCAGGAGATCGAGCTGCGCGCGCAGTCCGCTGACACCGCCGCCCGCTCTCTCGCCGAAGCCGAGCCCGAGCTCGAGAGGCTCGTCCGCTCGGGCTACCGGACGGTGGTTGCGTTCCCGCGCCGGGGCGAGGGGGAGCGGGCGGCCTACAACCTCGGAAGGCTGAAAGCGAGCTGGCTGGCCGAGGGGGCGGCGGCCGACGCAGCGGCGGCGCCGCCGCTCGAGCCCGCGCTGCGCTTCGCCGTCGCCTCGCTGCGGGAGGGCTTCGTCGCGCCGCAGCTGAAGCTCGCTGTCTACCCGGAGCACCGCCTGCTGCGCCGCCGCCGTCCCGCGGCTGACGGTGCCACGGACGGGGCCGGCCCGCGGCGGCGGGGCGCCCTGCGCTCGTTCACCGACTTGCGCACGGGCGACATCGTCGTGCACGAGGACCACGGCGTGGCCCGGTTCGCCGGCTTCGAGACGCGGACCATCGCCGGCGTCACACGCGACTACCTGTACCTCGAATACCAGGGCGACGATCGCGTCTACGTGCCCACCGACCAGCTCGCGAAGATCTCGCGCTACGTCGGCTATGGCGCCGACACCCGCGACGGCGGGCCGCCACTGTCGAAGCTCGGCGGCAGCCGCTGGGAGACGATGAAGGCGCGCGCGCGTCGCGCCGCGCAGGAGCTCGCAGGGGAGCTCCTGGGGCTCTACGCCGAGCGCCGCCGGCGGACCGGGCATGCCTTCGCGCCCGATGGCGACTGGCAGCGCGAGTTCGAGGAGCGCTTCCCGTTCACCGAGACGCCCGATCAGCGCGAGGCGATCGAACTCGTCAAGGCCGACATGGAGGCGCCGCGGCCGATGGATCGCCTGATCTGCGGCGATGTCGGCTATGGCAAGACCGAGGTCGCGCTGCGGGCCGCTTTCAAGGCTGCCGCCGAGGGCAAGCAGGTGCTGATGCTCGTGCCCACGACGATCCTCGCCCAGCAGCACTACGGCACGTTCGCCGAGCGACTGGCCGATTACCCGTTCACGATCGAGCACGTCTCGCGCTTCCGCACGGCGGCGGAGCAGAGAGCGGCCATCAAGGGGTTCTCGGACGGCGCCGTCGACATCCTCATCGGCACGCACCGCGTGCTCTCGCGCGACGTGCGCGCCAAGGACCTCGGCCTGCTGATCGTCGACGAGGAGCAGCGTTTCGGTGTCAAGCAGAAGGAGCTGCTGCGCCAGCTCAAGCTGCGGGTCGACGTGATCTCGATGTCGGCGACGCCGATCCCGCGCACGCTGCAGATCTCGCTCGCCGGACTGCGCGACATCTCTGTGATCGAGACGCCCCCGGAAGGCCGGCGTCCCGTCAAGACGTATGTGGGCGAGTACGAGGAGGAGCTGGTCCGGCGGGCGATCGAGCGCGAGCACGCGCGCGGCGGCCAGGCCTTCTTCCTGCACAACCGCGTCGAGACGATCGATGAGACGGCCGAACGGCTGCGGGCGCTGAGCCCGGGCGTGCGCTTCGCGGTCGCCCACGGGCAGATGGCCGAGGGCCAGCTCGAGGCGGTGATGATGGACTACCTGCGCGGCGGCGCCGACGTGCTCGTCTGCACCTCGATCATCGAGTCGGGCATCGACATCCCCCAGGCCAACACGCTGATCGTCGAACACGCCGACGCGTTCGGGCTCGCGCAGCTCTACCAGATCCGTGGACGGGTCGGGCGCAGCCGCGAGCGCGCATACGCCTACCTGCTCTACGACTCCGCCGCTGCGCTGACCCCCGAGGCGGCCCAGCGGCTGTCGGCGCTATCGGACTACACGGAGCTCGGCGCGGGCTTCAAGATCGCGATGCGCGACCTGGAGATCCGCGGCGCCGGCAACCTGCTCGGCGACGAGCAGTCCGGCCACGTCGCCGCCCTCGGCTTCGAGCTCTACATGCAGATGCTGGACGAGGCCGTACGCGCCGCGGAATCGGATCCCGCCCACCCCGGAGTCGAACCGCCCGAGCCGGTGCGCCTCGACGTGAACGTGGACGCTTACGTACCCGCCGACTACGTCCCCTACGAGCAGGCCAAGATCGACGTCCACCGCCGCGTCGCGACCGCCGTGGAGGTCGCCGACGTGGAACGCCTGCGCGACGATCTGGAGGACCGGTTCGGTCCCGTTCCGGAGCCGCTGGAGAACCTCCTCTCCCTGCAGCGGGCCCGGATCAAGTTCGGCCAGGCCGGCGCGCGCACCGTCAGCTTCCGCGGCGACCGGCTGGCGGTCGTGCCGATCGAGCTCGACTCCGCGCGGGCGCGGCGGCTGCGGGAGGAGCTGCCCGAGGCGCTGTACGAGTCCGGCCGCTCGCAGGTCTCCGTGCGGGTGCCGAAGGAGGGCGAGGAGCGCTTCCCGAGCGTCGTGCGGGCGGCCGATACGCTGCTTTCAGTGGTGCGCGAAGCGGCCTGAGGCCGATGGCGCGGCGCCCGCCGCGCGATCCGTGAAGTATTAGGTGAGCTTGAGACACCGCTTACGCAAACCGCAGGTTTGATCCGCTAGAGTGCCCGACTCGTGTTGAAGGCGACTCGTTTGTTTGCGGCGCTCGGCGCCGTTTTGTTTGCAGCCATCGGCCTCGCCGCGTGCGGCGGCGGCGTGCCCGGCAACGCCGTCGTCGGCATCGACGGCGCGCAGCCGATCACGAAGGCGGCATACGCCCACTGGCTCGGCGTCGCGGCCGCGGCCGGGGGCGCCTCGGGCGAAAAATCGGTCGTGCCCGACCCGCCGCACTACACGAACTGCATCGCCCACCTGAAAGAAACGACGGCCAAACCCGCCAAGGGCCAGAAAGCGCCCTCGGAAGCCGAACTCAAGAAACAGTGCGAAGCGCAGTACACGTCGCTGAAGCAGGAGGTGCTCGGCTTCCTGATCTCTTCCACCTGGGTGCTCGGCGAAGCGAAATCGATGGGCGTCAAAGTCACCGACAAGGAAGTCACCAACCAGTTCTTGCACATCAAGCACCAGCAGTTCCCGAAGGCGGCCGAATTCGAAAAATTCCTCCAGACCTCGGGCCAGACGGTCTCCGACCTCGTCCTGCGGGTGAAGCTCAACATGCTCTCGCAGAAAATCCAGCAGAAGATCGTCAAGAACAAACCGACGATCAGCCACGCCGAAGCCGCCAAGTACTACAACGAAAACAAGTCGCGCTACGGCACGCCTGAAAAGCGGAACGTCGAGATGATCCTGGCGAAGACCGAACAGCAGGCCAAGGAAGCCAAGCAGGAAATCGAATCCGGCAAGAGCTTCTCCGAAGTCGCCAAGAAGCGCTCGATCGACCCCGCCACGAAGGCCAAGGGTGGCCAGCTCGGCGAAATCGTCAACGGCCAGGAGGCCGCGCAGCTCGACGCGGCGGTGTTCGCGGCGAAGGCGAACCAGCTCGGCGGCCCCGTCAAGAGCCCGTTCGGGTACTACGTGTACAACGTGCTCGGCATCAAGCCTGGCAACGCCACCGAACTCTCGAAGGTCGAAGCGGGGATCAAACAGACGCTTGCCTCGCAGAAACAGCAGAAAGCGCTCAGCGACTTCATCAAGAACTTCAAAAAGAAGTGGCAGGGCAAAACCGATTGCCGCAGCGAATACGTCGTCGCTGACTGCAAGCAGTACAAAGCACCGAAGACGTCGAGCACCGGCACGACCGGCACGACCACGCCGAGCGAAGAATAGGCCGCGGCCGCCGGCGAACGCCTCCGGCCGGTGACGGCGCGGGCGCGGTGGAGAGCCGGGAGCGGGGGAGGCAACCGAACACGTGAGCGAGATCGAGCGAGTTCACGCCCGGCAGATCCTGGACAGCCGCGGCAACCCGACCGTCGAGGTGGACGTCGCGCTCTCCTCCGGCGCCCGCGGGCGCGCGGCGGTCCCCTCGGGCGCCTCCACGGGGGAGTTCGAGGCCGCAGAGCTGCGCGACGGCGGGAGCGCCTGGGGCGGGAAGGGAGTCACCCAGGCGGTCGCCAACGTCGACGGTGAGATCGATCGGGCCGTACGCGGGCTTGACGCGAGCGACCAGCGCAACCTCGACCGGACGCTGATCGAGCTCGACGGCACGGCGAACAAGTCCAGGCTCGGCGCCAACGCGATCCTCGGCGTGTCGCTCGCCGCCGCCCACGCCGCCGCCGCCGAGCGCGGCGAGCCGCTGTGGCGCTACCTCGGCGGACCCGGCGCGGCGATCTTGCCGGTGCCGATGATGAACGTGCTCAACGGCGGCGCCCACGCCGACAACAAGGTCGACTTCCAGGAGTTCATGGTCGTCCCCTGCGGCGCCGCGAGCTTCTCGGGTGCCCTGCAGATGGGCGCAGAAGTCTTCCATGCGCTCAAACGCACGCTTCAGGACCGCGGTCTCTCCACCGCCGTCGGCGACGAGGGCGGCTTCGCGCCCGACCTCGGCTCCAACGAGGAGGCGCTGCAGGTGCTCGTCGCGGGCATCGAGGCGGCCGGGCTGCGCCCCGGCGAAGATGTCGCGATCGCCCTCGACCCGGCGACCAGCGAGCTGTTCGAGGACGGCGCCTACCGCCTCGAGCACGAGGGCCGCTCGCTGAGCCCGGAGGAGCTCGCCGACTACTGGGCCGATCTCGCCGCGCGTTACCCGATCATCTCGATCGAGGACGGTATGGACGAGGAGGACTGGGACGGCTGGAAGGCGCTGACCGACCGGCTCGGCGATCGCGTCCAGCTCGTCGGCGACGACCTGTTCGTCACGAACACCGAGCGGTTGCGGCGCGGCATCGACGCGGGGGTCGCCAACTCGATCCTGATCAAGGTCAACCAGATCGGCACGCTCACGGAGACGTTGGAAGCGATCCAGATGGCGCTGGAGGCGGGCTACACGGCCGTGATGAGCCACCGCTCGGGCGAGACCGAGGATGTGACGATCGCCGATCTCGCCGTCGCGACCGGCTGCGGCCAGATCAAGACCGGCGCCCCGTCGCGCTCGGACCGCGTCGCGAAGTACAACCAGCTGCTGCGCATCGAGGAGCAGCTCGGCGGCTCCGCGCGGTTCCCCGGCCGGTCGGCTTTCGGCCGCGCCTGAGCACGACTTGCGGCTCCGGGAGGAGGATCGCGCGCGGGCGCGAAATGACGATCTATGCCCGCCGCCTCCTACGCCCCGCCGAGGCGCTCCTCCGGCCCGGCCCGCCGTGGCCGCGGGGTGCCGGCGCGCGCGCCGCTGCAGGCGGCCGCGCGCGTGCGCTGGGACCGCCTGGGCCGGATCGCGATGCTGTTCGTGCTGCTGGCGCTCCTGTTCCTGTATCTCAGCACCGGCCTGCACATGCTCTCCACCTGGCGCCAGTCGCGCCACACGAACGCGCGCGTGGCGGCGATGCAGGCCGAACACAGCCGGCTGATCGCCGAACACAACCGCCTGAGCAGCCAGAGCAACCTCGAACAGTCGGCGCGCGCCCTCGGCATGCAGCGCCCCGGGGAGCAGACCTACATCATCGCTGGGCTGCCCGACAACTGAGGGCCGGCGGGCACGTCAAGATCGCGAGGGCTCGCTGCTAGCCTCGCCGGGTGCCTCTCGAGACGGCGCTCTACCAGTGGCAGCAGGGCGAGCGGCGGCTGCGCGCTGCGCCCCCCGAGCGCAGGCGGACGCTCGAACGGGTCACCGATGCGCTCGTCGCCGAACTGCGCCGCCGCCTGGGCGGCCGCTTCTCCGCACTCGAGCTCGCGGAGCTTTACGAAGCAGGCACCCCGTGGAGCCTGCAGGTCGCGATGAGTGTCGCTCCCGAGGACCCGTGGGCGTGGGAGGCGGGAGTCGTCGCCGACGCCGCCTTCGCCCGCTATCTGCGCGAGGCCGCGGACTACGCGGGCGGCCGGCTCGAGCCGGCCGGCTAGGAGGCGCGCCGCCGCCCCGCGGGGCTCCTACTCGTCGTCGTCGCCGATGCGGCGGATGATGATCCGGTCCTCCTCGACCGCGACCTCGATCGGGCGATGTCCGGCCCAGTGCTCGGCGTAGACGGGGTTCTCCTGGATCGCAGGGTCAAGCCACAGCCCGAAGCCCTCCTCGCCGTGGTCGAAAGTGCCCTCCAGCGGGGCGGTGTTGCGCGACGGCGAACGCCGCCGGCCGCCGCGGCGGCTGCGCCTGCGGGAGCGCCCGGCCCCGCCCTCGGCGTCCCCGTCCTCATCCTCGTCCTCCTCCTCGCCCGCCTCGGCCCTGGCACGCTCGGCCTCGGCTTCGGCGGCTTCGAGCTCGGCGGCGATCAGGGCGTCGTCCTCCGCGCGGAGGTCGATCTCCTCGAGGAAATCGGCGGCGCCACCGTCCCCGGAGTCCTCGCCGGCGAGGTCGTTCTGGCGCTTGAACTGCTCGATGTCGCGGACGCTGACCTCGAGCTGATGGGCGACCCAGGCGTCCGTGCGGCCCTGGCGCACCCAGGCGCGGATCTGATTCAGGTGCGGGCGCAGCGATTTCCGGGGCATCGACGGTCCGGGAGACTAGCGCAAAGCAGCGCGGGTGCGCGGAGCACCAACCGAGGCCCTCCAGCGCCCGGAAGCACCGCGAAAAAGGGGTATCGCTTTCCCCCGGTGCTCGGACTATGCTTGCCACACTTGGTGGGTGGGGCTCCCGCCGGGGTGGCCAGTCGGCAACAGGAAGGTGCACCCAGAATGCTGGTTCTGACGCGAAAGTCCAACCAGAGCATCATGATCGGCGACGAAATCGAGGTCTCGGTGCTCTCGGTGATGGGCGAGAAGGTGCGGATCGGCATTCAGGCGCCGCAGAAGGTGCCCGTGTTCCGCAAGGAGATCTATCTCGAGATCCACCGCGAAGGCACTGGGGTCTCGATCCCTCCCGACGGTCGCGAGCCGCAGAAGGTCGACGAGTCGCTGCGCGAGCTCGGGGACGGCGGCCGCGGCGGCTCCTGAGCGACCCGCGCAGCGCGAGTCTGGTCCTAGCCGAGCAGCAGGTACAGCGTGCGGAACATCACGACGGTGACCACCGCCGCGGTCAGCACGAGCGTCGCGACGAGCAGCATGAAGCGCAGCTTGCCCCGCTTCTGACGCTTCTGGACTTCGCGCTTGAACGTCCGCTGCTCGGCGGCGCGGCGCAGCGAGGCGCGGCGGTGCCGGTCGAGCGTGATCTCGCGGACGAACGCCTGCTCCCAGTCCGACAAGCTCTGCCTCATCTTCACGACGCTGCCTCCTACGAAGCCGCCGCGGTTTCCAGTGCGCGCTCGTAGACGGACACGAAGCGCAGGTAGCTCTCGGCGATGCGGCGGGCGCCCGCGGCGCGCTCGATCTTGCCGTCGACGTAAGCCTTGAGCGGGTCCCACCAGATCGAGCGGCCGATCGCGAAGCCGATGTAGCCGTCCACGCCGGCTGCGGCGTTCAGCCACTCGTCGACCTTGTCGTCGTCGGCGCCGCGGCCGAGCACTACGCACTTCACGCGTTCGCGGCCGCCCACGCGGGTCTGCTCGGCGATCACTTCGCAGTCCGCGCGCTCGTCGACGCCCTCGATCTTCCAGATGTCGACCTCGACGCCGGAGTCCTGGATCTCGGCGATCGCGCGGCGCATCAGCTCCGGGCGCAGCTCGGCGTCGTAGCGGTCGGTGTCGCCGCCCGAGGCCGCGAGCTGGGCCTCGGTCGCGGGGACGAGAAGCTCGAAGAGGAACTTGCGGTCGTTCTCGTGGAGCCAGTCGGCGAGGATCTTCAGCTTTCGCACCTGCTCGGCGTTCTCGGCCGCGTCGCCGTCCGGGTTGTAGCGGACGAGCACCTTCGTGAAGTCCGGGTCGAAGGCGAGGATGTGCGCGGGGAAGTCCTCGCCGTACTGGAACTCGAACATCTCCTGGCCGGAGCGCTCGGCCGGCATCGCCAGCTTGAGCCCTCGCTCCCTCGCCTCCTGGGGGATCGTCGAGCCGAACTGCTCGTCGACGAGCACGCCGGTCACGGCCGGTTCGGCGCCGGCGCTGACCGCCTGCAGCATGCCCTCGAAGATGAGGTGCTTGGCGTCGGCGATGATCGCTGTCTGCTCCGCGTCGGGTTCGCCTTCGATCCCGAAGAACTTCTTCTGGAAGGAGCCGCGGTGGTCGAAGGCGAGGATGTAGAGCTTTCCGTCGTATCCGAGGTTCATGGCTCTGAGTATTCCAAAGGGGTGCGGGGCGGGGTCGAGAGGTCCTTAGAATGGGCTGGTGGGCTCAGGAGCTGATCTGTTCGTCGTCTGCAAGCAGTGCGGATCCGAGGTCAGCCCGTACGTGACGGAGTGCCCGTACTGCGGGCACCGGCTGCGCAGGCGGGCGCCCAAGCTGCCGCGCATGCACACGGAGCCCGGCGGCGGCGGCCGCCGTGGCGGCATCGGCACGCTGCTCGGCCGCAGCCGGGGCGCCGGGCGCACCCGGCCCGCTCCGCGCCCCGTGCGCGTGAGCTCCGACCGCTGGGTCCTGACGCGGCCGTACGCGACGATCGCCCTCGTCGCGGCTTCGGTCGCGATGTGGGTGGCGGTGCGCGCCGAACCGACGCTGTCGGTGCACACGATGGTGATCGGGCCCCTGCACGGCGACTGGTGGCGCGTCTTCACCTACCAGTTCGTGTACTTCGAGGGCGGTGGTGGCGGCGTCTACGCCTTCATCGCGATCCTCACGACGGGCCTGTTCGGGTGGCTGCTGGAGCGCCGCCACGGACCGGCAGTCGT
Source organism: Solirubrobacteraceae bacterium (assembly GCA_035569835.1). GTDB lineage: Bacteria > Actinomycetota > Thermoleophilia > Solirubrobacterales > Solirubrobacteraceae > Palsa-744. The sequence continues at coordinate 357,666 of DATMMF010000019.1, read as the reverse complement.
GCTGGCCCTGTTCGTCGGCGCCGGCGCGCTCGGCGCGGTCGTGGCGATTGCCGTCTACGCGGATCCGTTCCTTGCCGGCGCGAACGCGGGCGCGCTGGCGCTGTTGGGCGCGTGGGCTGCTCCCGACCTGCGGGCGCTGCGCAACGGCCAGTACTACGAAGGCGACCTGCTGGGCACGGCCGCATTCGCCGCGTTGCTGCTAGCGGTCCCGTTCGTGCGGCCCGAGGCGAGCTGGCTGGCAGGGGTGGTCGGCGTGCTGCTCGGGCTGCTGGTCGGCTCGGGGCTGACGGGCCTGGCCGCACGCGAGGGGTGAGGGATTCGGCGCCTATGATGGGGCGCCTATGACGATGACCAACGCCGTCGTGCTGATCGAGGCCGAGCGCAACGCGCTCTCGAATCTCGGCGGTGAGCTGGCGGACATCGAGGGCGTCGCCGAGGCGTACTCGGTCACCGGCGAGTGGGACTTCGTCGCGCTCGTGCGCGTCCCCGACCACGAGCAGCTCGCCGACGTCGTCACCACCCAGATCGGCGGGCTGCCCGGCGTCGTGCGCACGCAGACGATGGTGGCCTTCGCCGCCTACTCGCGCCACGACCTCGAATCGCTGTTCTCGATCGGCGAGTGAGCCGGGGCGAGGAGGCCTGAGCGTCGTGGCGGCGGTGCCGGTCAAGCCCGAGTACGGGCCGACTCTCGGTCGCATGCTCTCGCCGCGCTGGCGGCGGGCTTCGAGGGCGACGCGTGGCGTCGTGATCGGCGCCTGCGCGCTGTTGCTCGTCCTGATCGCCGGGCTCGTACTGACGCTCGAGCCTGCGCGGTACTCGCACGGCGGCGGCTTCCCGTTCTCGTTCACGTACAGGGGCCTCTACAAAGAGGCGCCCGAACCGGGCGGCTACGCGCGCGTCGCCGCGCACTATCCCGACGGTTCGATCAAGTACTCCTACGCGGTCAACCCGCTCGTGCTGCCGCCTTACACCGGCGAAGCGTCCGGCGCCGTGCCTGTCTACGCGACCGGATACTGGCACCGCGTCGAAGCCCGCTTCCCGGGCCTGCAGCGCCGCGGCGAGGGAAAGACCCGCGTGAACAAGGTGCCGGCCTATCAGGTGCTCTACGACGTGCGGCTCGACGGGCGCGAGGAGTACGGCCGGAACGTGCTGCTGTTGCCCGAACATCCCGGCGCGCGCCGAGGCGTCGAGATCGTGATGGTGACCGCCGCAGGCGCCAGCTCGGAAGTCAAAGAACCGTCTGAAGTGGCCTCCGGCGGGGTGCTGCTGCGCCCGCTGAAGACGTTCAGCTTCGGCTAGTCCTGATTCGCGCGCGCGGCCTTGGTGAGGGCGCGCTCGCCGCGGGTCGCAAAACCGTTGGCAGCCGCGGCGGGGGCTTCCGTGCCGCCGGTGCGTTCGCGGACGATGCGGCGCACCCGAGTCGGCGCGGGCGGCGGCGGCGCCGTGGTCACCGTCGCGGGCGCTTCGGCGGGAGCAGCGTCTTCTTCGGTCGTCGGGACGGCGGGCGGGGTGGTCGTGGTCGGCGCCGTGTCGGTGGGCGTCGGCGGCGTTTCGGGTGCAGTCGCCGAGGCCGGCAGCGTCGTCGTCTCGGTCGTCACCTGCGTGACCTGTTCGGGCGCGGCCGGCGTTTCGGGCTTCACGACGACGCCCGCAGCCCCCGGCACGGGCGCCGCGGCGACCGGGGCAGCGGGCGCCGTCAGCGCGGTCGCCACCGGTGCGACGGCCGGCTTCGCGGCGGCCGGTGTCTTCGTCGCGTCCTTCTTTGCGGCCACGCGGGCGGCGTGGGCCACCGGCGTGCCGGCGCTCACCGGCTGGGCACGGACGCTCGTCACGACGGGCGCGGCGATCTGCGCGACCTCGACCGCCGAGCCGGCCGACGCGGCGGCTGCCACGCGATGACGGTGGTGGTGGGAGGGTGCGATGACCTGCGTGTCGGTCGCGACTGCCCCGGCGGTCACGAGCGCCGCCGCGGCCAGGCCGGCGGCTGCCTTCGTCGCGAGCGCTCCCGCGCCGGCGGTCATCATCCCGCCGGCTAGGCTGCCGCCGCCGGCTGCTCCTGCGCCGGCAGCTGCGCCGGCGCCGGCGGCTGCGCCGCCCGCGCTCGCGACCTGCGCCCCGCCCGCGGAGGCGCTCAGGCCGAGCTTCGCGAGCAGCAGCTTCTTCAGCATCAGCAGCGGGGCGACTGGCAAGACGGCGGCCAGCGCGGCGTTCGTCTGCTTGAGCTGCTTCTTGAACGAGACGCATCGCTCGCAGCCGCGGACGTGGCGGCGGGCGGGGGTGCTCAGCTTGACGAGTCCCTCGGCGGCTTCGCCGAGCTCGAGCCGCACCTCCTCGCAGCTCAGCTTGCGGGCCTCGGCGGCCTCGGCCAGCGAGATGCGGGCGCGGACGAGCAACGACTTGACCGACGGCACCGTCGTCTCCATCGCCTGCGCGATCTGGTCGTAGGACATGGCGTCGATCTCGCGCAGCAGCAGCGCGGTGCGCTGCGTCTCGGGGAGCCCGTGCACGTCGTCGATCAGCTCGCGGAAGCTCTCCCTGCGCAGGACCTTGTCGCTCGTCGAGATGCCGTGCTCGGCGAAGTGGATGTCCATCGAGTCGACGCCCGTCGCGGTCGCCCGGCGCAGGTGGTTCAGCGAGCGGTTGCGCGCGATCCTGTAGAGCCACGGCCGTACGTTGATCGGCCGGTCGTCTGCGAGCACGGCGTTGAAGGCCGCCGCGAAGACCTCTTGCAGCACGTCCTCGGCGTCCTCCTTGGAGCCGAGCATGTGCCGGCAGAAGGACAGCAGGCGCGACTGGTAGCGCGAGCAGAGCACCTCGAACGCCGCGTGGTGGCCGCGGCGCGTGAGCGCGATCAGGCGTTCATCCGATTGCAGGCGCAGCAGCGCGGACGGCCCGCGCAGGCCGGAGATGCTGCTCGGATGTGGTAGTGCGGAGACCTCCATGGACAGGGCCCACCCTCTGTTTCGCCCAGCTCTTGCCCTTTCAGACACGGTACCAATCGCCTAGTTGCGCTCTCCTAAACGCAAGTTCAATGCCGGATAAGGGGTCCTCGCGCCGCTCATATCGCCTGCGCGCTGCGAGGATTGACACGCCCGGGTGGCGGAACTGGTGATACGCAGTCGACTTAAAATCGACGGCCTGAAAGGGCATGTGGGTTCGAGTCCCACCCCGGGCATCCCCGGCGCTGCTGGGATAGAGTCGCCGCGATGTCCGCCGAGAGCACCGAGCGCGCCGACGGCGCGACCGAGACCTTCCACGGCGGGCGTCTGATCGCGCGGAGGTTGAAGGCCCACGGCGTGAGCCACCTGTTCACGCTCTCGGGCGGCCACCTGTTCTCGATCTACGACGGCTGCCGCGAGGAGGGCATCGAGATCGTCGACGTGCGACACGAGTCCACCGCCGCGTTCGCCGCGGAGGGCTGGGCGAAGGTGACCCGCGAACCCGGCGCCTGCGCGCTGACCGCCGGCCCGGGCGTGACCAACGGCGTCAGCGCGATCGCCTCCGCCCAGGCCAACCACTCGCCAATGGTCGTGCTCGGTGGCCGGGCCCCGGCGCTGCGCTGGGGACAGGGCTCGCTGCAGGAGATCGACCACATCCCGTTCGTGCGCCCGCTGTGCAGGCTCGCCGCCACGCCGCAGTCGACGGCGGAGATCCCGGGTCTCGTCGACGACGCTTTCGCCGCGGCGCGCGGTCCCTATGGCGGCCCCGCTTTCCTCGACTTCCCGCTCGATTACGTGTTCATGGAGGCGGCCGAGCCGCGCCCGCCTGCGGAGGGCTCCGACGGCGATCAGGAGGACGCAGCCGCGGCGAACGGGCGTGTCGCCGGTGCCGCGCAGCGCAGCGCGTCGGGGGCCTCGCTCGAGCGGGCCGCCGAGCTGCTGGCCTCGGCGGAACGGCCCGTCGTGATGGCCGGCACCGACCTGTACTGGAGCCGGGGCGAGCAGGCCCTGCTCGACCTCGTCGAGAGCCTGCGCATCCCCGTGTTCCTCAACGGCCTCGCGCGCGGGTGCGTGCCGGCCGACCACGAGCTGTTCTTCTCCCGCGCGCGCTCGGCCGGCCTGAAAGGGGCCGACGTCGCGCTCGTCGTCGGCGTGCCGATGGACTTCCGGCTGGCGTTCGGGGCGGCGTTCGGCGAGGACACCGAGATCGTCGTCGTCGACGCCGCCGAGCCGGAGCGCACCCACCCGCGCCCGGTCGCCGCGGAGTGCTACGGCTCGATCGCGCAGACGCTCACCGAGCTGCGGGGCGGCGGCGCGCTGGGAACGGAGGCGTGGCTGGGCGAGCTGCAGAAGGTCGAGGACGAACGGCGCGAGGCCGAGCGGGCCGAGTTCGAGGACGACCGCGCTCCGCTGCACCCGATGCGGCTGTATGCCGAGCTCGCGAAGACGCTCGACCGGGACGCGATCGTGATCGGCGACGGCGGCGACTTCGTCTCATACGCCGGCCGCGTGATCGACAGCTACCGCCCCGGATGCTGGCTCGACCCCGGGCCGTTCGGCTGCCTGGGCACCGGGCCCGGCTACGCGCTGGCGGCGAAGCTGGCGCGGCCCGAGCGCCAGGTCGTGATGATGCTCGGCGACGGCGCCTTCGGCTTCTCGGGGATGGAGTTCGACACGCTCGCCCGCCACGGCGTGAACGTCGTCGGAGTGATGGGGAACAACGGTATTTGGGCCCTCGAGAAGCACCCCATGGAGTTCCTCTACGGCTACTCCGTCGCGGCCGACCTGCGTCCCGGGACACGCTATGACCAGGTGGTCACCGCGCTCGGTGGGCATGGCGAGCTCGTCGAGCGCCCGCAGGACGTGGCGCCTGCGGTCGAGCGAGCTTTCGCCTCCGGGCTGCCGGCGCTCGTCAACGTGCTGACCGACGCGAGCGTCGTCTACCCGCGCAGGTCGAACCTCGCCTGAGGGCCGCGCATGCGCCTCTCGCGGCGCGGCGGCGCGGCGGCTCAGCCCACGCCGGCGACGCGAAGCGCCCCGCCGTAGAGGATGTCGTGCTCTGACACCTCGACCTTCTCGAGCCCCGTCGCGCCCATCGCCTCCGAGAGCAGGATCATCCCGGCGACGATCGTCGGCGCGCGGTCCGGGTTCAGGCCGACGACTTCGCGGCGCTGCGCTTCGTTCATATCGGCGAGGCGCGCGAGCAGCAGTTCGACGCTGGCCAGGAGCAGCTCGTAGCCGTGCACGCGCGCGGGGTCGTACGGGTCGAGCTCCTGCTCGATCGACGCAGCGGAAGTGGCCGTGCCCGCGACCGCGATCCCGTGCTTGACGGCCGCGCGCTCGTGCTCGGGAAGATGCGAGAGGAACACCTCCCGCGTGTCCTCACGCAGCGCTTGGAGCTCCTCGGGCCGCGGCGGGTCGCTGTGGATGTGGCGCTCTGACATCCGCACGACGCCGGCCGGCGTCGAAACGTGGAAGCCGGCGCTGCGGCCGGTGCCGGCGACGAACTCGGTCGAGCCGCCGCCGATGTCGATCACGACGGTCGGCTCGGCCGCCTCGGGCCGGCCGGACATCGCTCCGAGGAACGTCAGCTGCGCCTCTTCGTCGCCGCTCAGCACTTTCGCATCGAGCCCGAGCTCGTCGCGGACGCGCGCCGCGAACTCCGCGCCGTTCGAGGCGTCCCGGACCGCCGAGGTGAGCACCGCGAGGTTCGCCTCGCAGCCGTGCTCGTCGATCTCCGTGCGGTAGCCGCTCAGCACGCGCCAGGTGCGCTCCATCGACTCCGGGTCGAGCCGGCCGCTGGCGTCGACGCCGTGGCCGAGCCGCGTGACCTGCGAGCGGCGCACGAGCGGCGTGACGTCGGCGGGGCGCTCGACCTCGGCGATCAAGAGACGGGTCGAGTTGCTGCCGATGTCGACGACCGCGACGCGCACCGGGGGGATCCTAAAGGCGTGCGCGGGGCCGTGGACAGCGGCCGCAAACAGCCGCCTGGAGGGGTGGTCGAAACTGCGCTTCTCTGCTAAAAGTAGAAGGAGCGACGCGGGGTGGAGCAGTCTGGTAGCTCGTCGGGCTCATAACCCGAAGGTCGCGGGTTCGAATCCCGCCCCCGCTATCGAGGCCGACCGGAAGGTGAGACCCGAAAGGGCCCTGCTGGAGGCCGACTGAGAGCGAGAGCCGCCCCACGGGCGGCTCTCGTCGTTCTCGAGCCAACGGCTGCTCTTGCGGGCGCGGGGCACCGGTGACAGATTTCGCTTTTCGGTCACCAACGACCCAACCGGGAGGACACGATGAAGCTTGTGCGGGGGAAGCTCACGTACGCCAACGTCGTCTCGACGCTCTGCCTCTTCCTACTGGTCTGCGGCGGCAGCGCCTACGCGGCCGTCCAGCTGGGTAGGAACAGCGTCGGCACGAAGCAGATCAAGAACGGCTCGATCACGCCGGCCAAGCTGAGCAGGGCCGCGAAGACGTTTCTCAAGGGCGCGACGGGGCCCCGGGGCCAGGCCGGCCCAACAGGCGCCACCGGCGCGAACGGCTCCGCCGGCCAGGCCGGCGCGGCGGGTGCGCCGGCCACGAGGCTGTGGGCGGTCGTCTCGGCGAGCGGCGAACTGCTTCGCGGCAGCGGCGCGACGACGGTCGAACACGTCTCGGGCAGCAAATACCTGGTCCTCTTCAACGCCGACGTGAGCAGTTGCAGCTACCAGGTCACGGTCGGCGCCAAAGGCGCTCCACCCGTGGGCTACGCGGGGGTCGCCGCCTTCGAAACAGACGCCGACGGTGTCTTCGTCGTCACCTACAACGAAGCAGGCAAAGAAACGCCGATGCCCTTCGAGTTGGCCGTCTTCTGCTGAGGGGGGCCGCGTCCGCGCGCGGCGCTCATCCACTGGCGCCCGCCGGCGCGTCCCTCAGCTTCTCGGCGAGCGCCTCGAAGTTGGGGTAGGTGCCCGGCCCGTGCGCCTCGTGCAGCGCGGGGCGCCACCTCTCCCAGCGCTCGACGAGCGTGCTCCCCAGCAGCAGCTTGATCAGCTCGAGGTCGAAGGCGCCCCGGCTCTCGAGCGCCGCGAGCTGCTCGAAGAAGTCGAGTTCGCGGTAGAAGACGTACGCCTCGGGCGCGTCCACGGCGACGTAGGCGGCGAACGCGTCGCGGAGCTCCTCGGCCGAGTCGTAGGAGCCGAACATGCGCCGCGCTTCCACGAGTGCGTCGTCGTTCCAGCGGCGGAAGAACTCGGCCGCCATCTGGGCCTCGCGGCTGATCCGCGCCTCGCGCACCTGCTTCGCGGCGAACACCGCCGCCACGACCGCTCCCACGAGGCTCAGCGCCAGGACCGCCGTCGCGATCGCGGTGACCTCGCTCCAGTCGACAGCCGCCGTCAGCAAGCCCGTCCTCCGATCCGTTCGGGATGAACCGAGGCCCAGCTTAGGCGCACTGGGCGGGCGGGTCCTCCATTTCGGTGCATGCCGCGACCGGAGCGCCCCATACGCTCCGAGGGTGGCAAAACGTGGGGTTCTGATCGTCCTGGCGGCGGCGCAGTTCCTGATGGTCCTCGACCAGGCGGTGATGAACGTCGCCATCTCGCAGCTCGTCGCCGACTTCCACACGACCGTCACGACGATCCAGGCGGTGATCGCGTTCTACGCGCTCGTGATGGCTGCGCTGATGCTGACCGGCGGCAAGCTCGGGGACCTGCTCGGGCGCCGCCGCGCGTTCCGGATCGGGACCGTGATCTACGCCTGCGGGTCCGCGCTGACGGCAGCCTCGTGGAACGTGGCCTCGCTCGCCATCGGCTGGTCGGTGCTCGAGGGCATCGGCGCCGCGCTCGTGCTGCCCGCGATGGTCGCGCTCGTCGCGTCGAGCTACCAGGGCCAGCCGCGCGCCGTCGCCTACGGCGTGCTCGGCGGCGTCGCGGGGGCCGGCATCGCGGTGGGCCCGATCCTGGGCGGCTGGGCGACCACCGAGCTCAGCTGGCGCGTGGTCTTCGCGGGCGAGGTCGTCGTGTCGCTCGGCATCCTGTTGGGCTCGCGCATGATCCCCGAGCCGCCGCGGACCGGCGAGCGCGGGCGGCTCGACTGGTTCGGCAGCGTGCTCTCCGCGCTCGCGCTCGGGCTGACGGTGGTCGGCGTGCTGGAGGCGAGCAACTGGGGCTGGCTGCGCCCGAAAAACTCGCCGGTCGAACCGTTCGGCTTCTCGCTGACGCCGTTCGTGATCGCGGCCGGCGCGCTGCTGCTGTGGGCCTTCGGCGCCTGGGAGCGCCACCGCGAGCAGGGCGGCCACGACGTGCTGCTGCACCTGCGCCTGCTCGGCAGTCGCATGATGCGCTCGGGCCTGGCGACGATGCTCGCCCAGAACCTCGTCCTGATGGGGATCTTCTTCACGGTGCCGCTGTTCCTGCAGATCGTGCAGGGCCTCGACGCGCTGGAAACCGGCGTGCGCATGCTGCCCGCTTCCGCGGGGCTGTTCGTCAGCGCGATCGCCGGCTCGGCGCTGGCCAAGCGCTACGCGGCAAAGCCGCTCGTGCGCATCGGGCTGGCGATCGTGTTCCTCGCCACGCTGCTGCTGCTCGGCACGATCGAGCCGGAACTCGACAACGCCTCGTTCCTGGTCGCGATGGGCGTGCTCGGCATCGGGATGGGGCTCGTCGTCTCTCAACTCGGCAACGTCGTGCAGTCGGCCGTGGACGACCGCGACCGCAGCGAGGCCGGCGGGTTGCAGTTCACCGCACAGCAGCTCGGCTCCTCGCTCGGCACGGCGTTCCTCGGCGCGGTGGTGATCACGGGCCTGATCGCCGCGTTCACAGCGAACATCGCGAACGACCCGAAGATCTCCGATCACGTCGAAAGCCAGGTCCACGAGCGGCTCGCCTCCGGCGCGAGCTTCGTCGCCTCCTCGCAAGTGCGCGCCGGCGCCGAGGCGGCCCACATCAACAGGGCCACGACCGACGCGCTGGTGAGCCACTACGAAGACGCACAGCTCGAAGCGCTGAAGCTCGCGCTGCTGTTCGCTGCCCTGCTCGTGCTCGCCTCGTTCGCGGCCACGCGGCACCTGCCCTCGCGGCGCTTCGAGGAGCTCGAAGCCGAGCGCGGCCCTCCAGCCGAGCCCGCGCCGCTCTCAGAGGCAGTCGCCGAGGGCGTCTAGCAGCCGCCGGTTGCGCGCGGTCTGCCAGCGGCGCCCTTCGCAGCGGTTGCAGACGTAGGCGAACACGAGATCTGCGTCGGGATCGTGGAACCCGAGCGAGCCGCCGGCGCCGAAATGGCCGTACGCCCGCTCGCCCGTGCCCAGGGGCCGGTCGGGTTGGGAGAGCTGGAAGCCGAGGCCGAAGCGCGTGTGCCGGTCGAGCACGAAGTCGTGCCCGTCCGAGAACGGCCGCGTAGCCTCGGCGAGCAGCTCGGCGCCGAGCAGCTTCGGCATGCGGGCGAACACTTCGGCGACGCCGCGCGCGCTGCCGTGCATGTTCGCGCTCGGTATCTCGGCGGCGCGCCAGGCTTCGCTGTTGACGGTCCCGAGGCCGGACAGCCCGGGCGGGTTCAGGTAGGCGCGCGCGAGCAGGAACTTCATCTGCTCGCTCATCTCCTCGGTCGCGACGCCCGAGGAGCCGCTCGTGGCCGGCTCGAAGAAGAACTCCGCCACGTCCGCCCCCGGGGGGGCACCGATCGTCACGCCTGTCTCATCGCCGATCAGCCGCGCGAAGCGCGTGCGCAGCCGCTCGCCCGTGGCGCGGCGAACGATCGCGCCGCAGAGGAAGCCGAACGTGTTGACGTGGTAGCCGTGGGTGCTCCCGGGCTCCCACCACGGCTCCTGGGTCGCGAGCGCGCGCACCAGCCGCTCCCAGTCGTAGATCGCCTCTGCCGGAAGCTCACTGCGGATCGCCGGGTGGCCCGCCTGGTGCGAGAGCACCTGGCGCAGCGTCGCGTCCTGCCACGCCGGCGCGTCGAGGTCGAGCCCGAGCGAGAGCACGGTCAGCGCCACGAACGCCTTGCCGGTGCTGAACACGTCGACGATGGTGTCCTGATGCCACGCCTGCGTGCGCGCCACGTCCGCCCATCCACCGCAGATGTCGACGACGACACGGCCGCCGCATCTCACGACGACGGCCGCCCCGATCTCCTCATCGAGGTTCTCCCGGAACGCCTCGCCGACCGCGGCGAAGCGTGGATCGCATGTCCCGTGCACGGCGCTCATCGCGCCGCACATGATCGCCGCTAGGCGCGCAGGCTGAAGGGCGGGTAGCGGTCGGTGATCAGCAGGAAGGCGTACGCGCCGACGCGGTTGTGCCAGCGGATCACGCCCTCGACGTAGTCGAACAGCCCGCGCGGGTAGCGCGCGGTGATCACGATCGCAAACCAGGCGCCGATCAGCACGAGCAGTGCGCCGATGTCGAGGAAGAACAGCACGACGTAGTGCGGGATCGCGAGTAGCCACTTGATCAGCGGCATCCCCCGCTGAAGGTCGCGCTCGGCGTCGGGGTAGGGGAAGTCGAGGTGCACCGCCTGCTGCTCGTCGGTGGACGGGTAGCAGTCGTCCATCAGCGCGAGGTACGCGAAGACGCGGTTGCTGAAGCGGGTGAGCTGCAGGTTCCACTCCCACCACCAGCGCGGGTACTTCTTGCGGAACAGAAGCATCAAAAGCACGGGGACCACGAGGATGCCCACGCCGCCGCCCGCGCCGTAGCGTGCACCGTTGGACGTGCCGAAGCCGCCGCCCTCGATCGACGCGGCCAGGATGAAGATCGGGATCGCCCAGAAGATCCGCAGCGCGGTCGTGATCCGGTTGAGTGGGCGGTCGGGGTAGTCGACCGAGTAGGTCAACGGGTACCCCTCGCCGCCGGGGGGCGGGGGCGTGCCGCCCGCAGGCGGAAGCGGGGGCGTGCCGCCGGGCGGCGGTGGGGCGTCGCCGGGCGGGACCGGGGGGACTGCTCCTGAGCTCTCCATCGGCCCTGCTTTCGGCGCGGCGGGCCCGACTCCTGCGCGCTGACCCGGCTCGGCGGAGCGCGCTGTCCGCGCGCTTACCGCACCTTGGCCGTGACCGGCACGCCGAGGTTCCCGGCCGCGTCTTCGGCTTGCAGCGTGAGCTTCCGCGCGCCGGCCGGCAGGGTCACTTCGCGCGTCACGGCGGTGCCGCCGGGTGCGGGCGCCCCGATTTCGACCGGTGTGCGCCCCGCGCGGACGATGTAGCGCGCGGGCGTACCGCACGAGCCGTTGTCGCCGGGGGCGGTGAAGCGCAGCGTGTAGCGGCCGCCGCCGAGGGCGCTCAACGAGGTGGCGAGCGCCGGGCCCGGAGGGGTGCCGTCGTGGTCGTAGTTGCCGCTGTCCTGCTGGTCGTGTCGGAACGAAGGCCACTGCGGTTGGCACGCGGGCGCTTCGGTCTGCCACTCGAACAGCCAGCCTTCGCGCGTGATGTCGGCCATCCGGCCGTCTTCGGCGAACGCCGCGGGGGAGAACAGCCAGCCGCCTGTGACCTTCGGGAAGCCCGGCACGTCGTGTCCGGTCGCGCCGTCGTAGGCGTGCAGCAGGCCGAGCCCGGTGCCGGTCACGATCTCGTTCTCGGGTAGCGACGGGGCGACCTTCGCGATGTCGTTGGCCGACAGCAGCTGGTAGTCGTCGGTCACGGTCGGGAACGCCGGCAGCGTCGCGCCGGTCGCGCCGTCGAACGCCCCGATCAGGTGGTTGTAGGGGAAGTTCTGACCGGCGAGCAGCAGGTTCGCGGCCTGGCCGAGCGACAGCTCGTACTTGACGATGTCCGGCGTGCCGGTGCCCAGCACGTCGCCGACCGAGGCAGACTCGAACAGGTTCAGCGCGCCGGTGCGGTCGGTCGCGTCGGAGGCGGCGCCGAACGCCTCGGCGCCGACCTGCTGGATCGTGCGGACGGTCTTGCCCGCCGCGTTCAGCTCTTGCAGCGCTCCGCCCGTGACCGACGCGACGATCACTGTTTCGCCGCCGATCTTCGCGATCGCCGCGTCCTGGCCGGGGCCGATCAGGGGCAGCTCTTCCTGGATCAGGCCGGGCAGCTTCACGGGCCAGCCCGGCATGATCTTTCCCGTCGCCCCGTCGATCGCGTACAGCCGCCCGCTGGTGCCGGCGACCGCCGCCGTGATCCCCGCGAAGCTCAATTCGTTCACTTCGGGCGCACCGTAGACCTCGTCGCTGGCCACCACGATGTCGTCGTGCCCGGCGCCCGTGAGGTCAGCGATCGCCGGCTCGTTGATCGACTCGGCGACCATGCCGTGCCCCCCGGCGGCTTCCGCGGGATCCTCCAGTGCCACTGGATAGCCCTTCACCGGCTTGCCGTTGGCCTTCCACGCATACAGGTGGCCGTCGAGCCCCGCCTCGACGATGTCCGGCTTGGAGGCGAAGCCTTCGAGGTGCGCGATGGCGGGCGCCGCGAGGAACCCGCACTTCGGGTGGCTCGTGCTCGTCTCGAGCGATGGCTTGCAGAACGCCGGGTCATCGGAGACCGGGAAGCCGCGCACCGGCTTGCCGTTGGCGTGCCACGCGTAGATGTGGTTTCCGGCCGCCACGATCACGTCCTGTTCGCCCTTGCCGCCCAGGTCCGCGACAAGCGGCCCTCGCGGGGGCTCGCGCGGCAGGCCGAGCGCGGCAAGCCCCGGGGAGCCGCTGTGCCCGGTCGCCGAGGCCTGCGTCCCGGTGAACACGGGCCAGCCGTTCAGCTCCGAGCCGTCCGGCAGATAGGCATGCACCGCGCCGTCCTCGCTCGGCACGATCAGCTCCTGCGTGCCGGATCCCGTCAGGTCTGCGTAGCGCAGCGCCGATTCGCCGCCCGCGCCGAGGTTCTTGGGGAAGCCGCTCTTCAGCGTCGGGTCCGTGAACGTCGAGAACACGCGCCGGTCGATCCCGGTCAGCGGGATGCCGTCGCCCGACACCTCGAGCTGCACGGTGAATTCGTGCTGGAACGGGTTCGGCTCGCCGGCCGCGAACGTCGGCCCGCCCGCGTCCGGTGGGACGACGTACGTTTCAAGCGCTTTGCGGACGGTTTCGAGGTCGATCGCGCCGAAGTCCGTGACGGTCCCGCTCGATTCGCCTTCGTGCACGGTCGTCCACGACGACGGAGCCTGCCCCGCTCCCCACATCAGCTTCCAGTGGAGGTGATCGCCGGCCGCGAACCGTGCCCGGGCCACTCCCGTGATCTCAGTGCTCGCGCCGGCTAGCGGCGCGTACCAGGAGGGCGAGTCGATCGCGGCCTCCGGCGGCACGTCGCCGGCGATGACCGCGCCGACCGCCGCGCCGACGTCCGCGCGGCCCCAGCCGAAGTGCGTCGTCCACTGCTCGTCGGGCGGCAGCGCCGGGTTCGCCCCGGGGTCGGGCACGCCGGCGCCCGCGGTGTTCGGCGCGAGCACGCGCTCGGCGGTCTGCTCGAGCAGCTCGCGCACCTCATCGGGGCGCAGGGCGATGCCGTGGTCCAGGCCGGCGCTCACGACGAGGCCGGCCGCGCCGGCGGCCTTGCTGGTGTTGACCGAGCCGGTCGGCCCCTCCATCGCGATCGAGCTCTTGCCGCCGTACTGGGTCGTGTTTGCGCCGCGGAAGAACGTGGAGACGGGGAGGTTCGAGCCGAGGCACGGCTGCAGGCCGGAGACGCCGCAGAGCTGCTCGGCTTCGACCCATTGTTTCGATTCCTCGCCGAGGCCGACCGTGTCGGGCACCGTGCCCTGGATCAGCATCGCGTGCGCGTAGTCGGCGGGGTAGTTGTGGTCGGCGGTGTTCAGGTCATCGCCCGAGTAGGTCTGCACGACGCCGTGTTCGTAGGCGTACTGCGAGGCCGCTTCCGCGAACGACGAGTGATAGAGGCTGCCGTTCGCGCCCTCGAGCACCTTCGCGCCGTTGTCGGTGGCGTACACCATCCCGAGCGCGAAGTCGTTGGCGTCGGAGACGAACGTGTCCCAGGTGCGCACGGGCATCACCTGGCAGTGCGGGCACACGCCGATCGAGCCTTGGCCGTCGTTGCCCTGCTCGACCGCGTCGAGCGCCCGGTCGGTCCCGTGGTGGTGGGCGGCGAAGTAGCTCGAGGTGTCGGCCGGTTCGTTGTCGTTGTCGAAGAAGTTCCAGCCGGCGATGTCGTTCGCGAACCCGTTGCCGTCGTTGTCGAAGTGCTGGCCGGCGACACATTCGGCGATTTCGTGACCCGAGATCCGGCAGTCGCCGAAGGCGTGGATCAGGTCCTGTGCGGTGATCAGGCCCGGCGGCCCTTCGCGGCCGTGCCACGTGAGCGACACGCGCGGGTCTTCGGCGTAGTCCTCGACGTTGACAACGCCGTCACCGTTGCAGTCGTAGGTGGCGCACGAGCTGCCGTCGGCGTGCTCGGGGAAGGGCAGCTCTCCGGTGTTGAGGTGGATCTGGTTGCGCAGCCCGCGCTGGCTCCAGTCGATGCCGTCGTCGAGGATCGCGATCACGACGTCGGGCCGGCCCCGCTCGGCCTTCCACGCGCCGGAGGCGTTGAACCCCGCAACCTGGGGCTTGCCGGCGTTCGGGCCGGCGGCGTAGAGCGCGTTGGGAGTCAGCTGCGAGGGGAAGCCGAAGAGGTCGAAGCGCTCGGAGTAGAAGTTCGAGGAGCGCCGTTCCGGCGGCTGCTGGGTGTCGGGCTCGGCCTGGTCGTATTCGGGATCGTTCGGGGTGTCCTGGCGCTGCACGCTGCCATAGGCGAACTGCTGCGCGGTTTCGCTCGAACACGGGGCTTCGAAGCCGCCGCACGCGCCGGCCCCGGCCGGCGAGGCCGATGCCCCGAGGGCGAGGGCGGCGCACAGCAGCGTGCCCAGCACCGCCGCGCGCCGCCTGCCTCGGACGAACCCCCCGGCGCGCCGCCTTGCGCCGTCTCGCCTCGACCCCCATCTCCTCACATCTGGCGCGATACCCCTGGCTTGTGAGCGATAAACACGAGATTCGCCCGTGGGTCACCGCCTTGACACAGGAGGAGATCGGCGTCCGTACATCTGACATCAGTGAAAGCCGATGTTTGGCGCCCCCACGGCCCGGGTATTTCCAAGCGCGCGCGGGTGCCGCACGGCGCGCGCGGGGGAACGGCCGCGGAGCACGGGCCCGCACCTGGATCCGTCGGCCGCCGGAAACCAGCCCATCTCGTCAGGAGCATCAATGGATCATCACGAAGCGCGCGCCGGGCGCCTGCACCAGCAGGCGAGAACCGCGACCCTCACGCAGACCCCCCCGTCAGTCTCCTCCCGGCTCGCGCGCCGAGCGCTCGCGGCCGGCGCGCTCGTGCTCGCGGCGCTCGCGCTGACGGCGCCGGCGGCCAGCGCCAGCGAAGCCATCTGCAACGTGGCGATCCCGATGAGCGACGGCGTGATCCTCCGTGGCGACCTCTACCTGCCGTCCAGCAGCGGCCACTTCCCGACCGTGCTGACAGTCACCGGTTACAACAAGGACGCCGGTAACCCGACCGGCCAGGAATGCGGCGGCTCGAGCTCCTCCGGCATCGCAGGCGATGAACCGGCGCTCGCAGAAAAGGGCTACGCCGTGTTGGTCGTCGATGACCGTGGCACCGGCGCCAGCGGCGGCAAGTGGGAATCCTGGGGCGAACGCACCCAGCAGGACTACAAGGAACTGCTCACCTGGATCCAGCAGCAGAGCTGGTCGGACGGCAGCGTCGCCCCGACCGGCGAGTCCTACATGGGCATCACCTCGCTGCTGATCGCCGAGGCGGACGCGGCGCGCGTGAAGGAAGGCCTCCCACGTGCGGTCAAGGCGGTGTGGGCCGACATCCCGATGGCCGACGCCTACCGCGACGTAACGTTCCAGGGGGGCTCGACCGACACGGGCTTCATCCCGTTCTGGCTCGGGCTCGTCACAGCGCTCTCGGCGCTGCCCCCGTCGGACACCTCAGCGAACCCGCAGGAAGCCGCGAGCATCTACGTCGAACACCTCCTCGCCAACTCCGAATTCGACGTCAGCCATCTGCTCGGCGCGTCGCTCGGCGAAGAAGACGCTTACGACGGTCCGTTCTACCGGCTGCGCTCGCCGGTCGTGCGCGCGGGCGAAATCACCGTGCCCGTCGTGATCCAGGGCGGCTGGTGGGACCTGTTCCAACGCGGCGAGCCGCTGCTGTGGGAATCGCTGAAGAACTCCAAGGACCGGGTGCTGTTCATGTCGCCCCACTACCACGTCACCTCGGGTCCGCCCTACGAAGACCCGAACATCAAGGAACACTGGTTCGGCCACTGGCTGAAAGGCGAAAAGAACGGCGTGCAGAAGACGCCGAAGGTCAACCTGTACCCGATCAATGGCACCCACTGGGAACACTTCAAGAGGTTCCCGCTGCCGAAGACGAAATACACGCGGCTCTATCTGAACGGCGAAGCCTCGGGCTCGAACCCGGTCTCGCTCCACGACGGCTCGCTCGCGAGCACGCCACCGAAGACCGAATCCGGCGACACGGCGCCGCTGCTGCCGGCCTCGAGCCCGTGCTCGCGAGAGACCGCGCAGTGGACCGCCGGCCTCGGGTCGAACGAAATCTGCGACAAGACCAACAACACCTACGAGGCGAGCTCGCTGACGTACACGACGGCGCCGCTGTCGGCTCCCGAGACGATCGAGGGCTTGCTCAAGACCAACCTGTGGGCGACGCTCAGCACGAGCGACGCGACGATGGTCGCGGTGCTGAGCGAGGTCGAACCGGACGGCAAATCCGAACAGATCACGGCCGGGTTCCTGCAGGCGAGCCTGCGCGCGACGGACCCGAGCCTCGCGACGTACGGGCCGAAGCACATCGTGACGAGGCCTTGGCACCCGTTCACGAAAGAAAGCCAGCAGGCGGTCACGCCGGGGCAGCCGACCGAATACGAAGTCGAGATCTACCCGACCGGGGTCATCGTCCCGGCGGGGGACCGGCTGCGCCTGACGATCGGGACGGCCAACACGTTCACCGGGACGCCATCGGTGCCGACGCTCGGACAGGAGCTCGGCGGGACGATCACGCTGCTCCACGGCGGCGCGCACGACTCCTACGTGCAGCTGCCGGCCGCGGGATAGGCAGGAGAGGAACACGGCGCGGGGGCGTCTGGTGCCGCCCCCGCGCCGCTGTCTCTCGAGCGAAGTCAGACCGTCGCGGGGCGGCCGCTGCGTGCGATCAAGGGCGTTCGAGCCGGCGTTTCCAGCGCAGGCGCCGGCCGGTCAACTGCCACGGCCCGGGCAACGAGTCGAGCGCGAGGTTGACCAGCCAGACGACCACCGTCGCGAGCACGAGGGTCCAGAAGCCGTCGATGTGAAAGCCGCCGACGAGCGCGTCGGTGAGGACGAGCATCAGCATCGCGACGAAGAACCACGCGATTCCGAGCGTGAGGATCGCGAGCGGGATCGTGACGAACAGCAGGAGCGGCTTGAGGATCGTGTTCAGGACCCCGAAGATCGCGGCCGCTGCGAGCAGCGCGCCGGCGCCGCTCACGCGCACGTCCGGCAGCAGCGCGACCACGCCGAGCACGAGCGCATTCGTCAGCCACGAGATCCCCAGGCGCACGGGCAGAGGCGGCCCCGGGCGGCGCAGCCCGACGACTTCGCCCTGCACGCCCCGCCTCGGGCCCGGAACGTCGCTCGACATGAGTGCAGCGTAGGGGGTTCGCTCGGCTCCGCAGCCGTGCGAGAGTGCAGTGGACGGCTGGGCACTCAAAGAAACAAAGGAGACCGCGATGAGCGACAGCACGACGGCGAGCGGCAAGCCCGTCAAGATCCCCGGCCCCGATCATCCGATCACGATCAAAGCGAACCCGGGACGTGTGATCGTCTCGTTCGGTGAGCTCCAGGTCGCGGACACGCGCGAAGCGCTGACCCTCGAGGAGGCCGGCTACGACCCGGTGCAGTACATACCGCTGGACGACGTCAACCTCGAAGCGCTCACGCCCAGCGACCACGAGAGCTACTGCCCGTTCAAGGGCGACGCCAACTACTACAGCGTCCCCGCGGCCGGCGAGCGCGGCCTGAACGCGGTCTGGCAGTACCGCGAGCCCTACGACGCGGTCGCCCAGATCCGCGGCCACGTCGCCTTCTACGCCGACCGCGCCGAGATCGACGAGCGCTTCGATCAGTAGCCGAGCAGCCGTTCGAGGCGGTCGAGCAGCTCCGTCTGCGCCCTGACGAGCCGGGTCCGGGCGAGGCCTAGCTCGCACCACTCGAAGCGGTCGACCTCTGGGAACTGGAGCACGCGCCCCGAGCGGGGCGGCCACTCGAGCTCGAAGCTGTTGCTGCGCATCGCCGCGGCGTCGAGGTCGGCCTCCACAGCCCAGGCCGTCACGCGCTTGCCCCCCGACTGGCGCACCTCCCCGAGCTCCCGCGGGGCGCCGGGCGGCGCCGGCGCGCCGGTCTCCTCCTCGAACTCGCGCCGCGCCGCCGCGAGGGGCTCCTCCGTCTCCTCGTACTCGCCCTTCACGATCGACCAAGCGCCCTGCTCGCGGCGCGCCCACAGGGGTCCGCCCATGTGCGCGATCAAGACTTCCGTGCGCCCGTCGCGGACGCGATAGGGGAGCAGACCGGCGCTGTTTCGGGCTACCACGATCGGAGTATGCTCACCGAATGAGCGACCCCCGTGGGGGAACGGGTTGGGAGCGACTCTTCTGGCTGGTGTTCGAACGCACGTCGAACCCGGTCGCGCTGCTCGACGAACAGCGCAAGATCGTGGACGTGAACAGGTCGGCCGGCGAGCTGCTCGGCGGCACGCGCGATCAGCTGCGCGGCCGCTCGCTGCGCGACAGCGTCAAGCCGGACGAGCTCGTGCGCTCCGACGCCGAGTGGGATCTCTTCATGCGCACGGGCGAATACTCGGGGTCCCGTGACCTCGTGCGTCCCGACGGCAGCGAAATCGCGGTCGACTTCGCCGCGCGGCTCGCCGATGTCGGGGGACGGCGAATGGCGATCTACGTCGCGATGGTCCGCTCCCCCGTGGAGCAGGCGCGGCTCGAAAGCGCCGGCGGCGACCTCGGCCTGACGGCGCGCGAGCGCGAGGTGGTGACGCTGATCGCGATGGGGCTCGACACCGGCGAGATCGCCGACGAGCTCCACATCTCGCCGGAGACCGTGCGCACGCACGTGCGCAACGCGATGACGAAGCTCGACGTCCACACGCGCGCGCAGCTCGTCGCAGTCGTGCTGTGCAACGGGCAGATGCTCGACGGCGATCACGTCGAGCGGCGCTGAATCGCCCATTCGAGGGATTGACGGAAAGCTCCGCGCCGAGCACGATCCGGCGGGATGGGGAGCCCCTTCGAAGTGCTCGCCGCGCGTCCTCGCGGCGGCACGTCCTCCGCTGACGCGCACCACCTGCTCGCCGCCGCGCTCGAAGCCGTCGGCGAGGCGATCGTCGTGTGCGGCCGCGACGGCCGCGTCACCCACCTGAACCGGCACGCGCGCGAGCTCCTCGGCGCCGGCTGCGACGGCCGCGGCACCGACGCGATCACGTGGACGAGAGCGCTGCAGCCGCGCACCGCCTCGGGGCTGACGCTGCCGGCCGAAGACCTCCCGCCGCTGCGCGCGCTCGCAGGCGAGGTCGTGCAGGGCGTCGATGTGCTCGTCACCCTGCGCGGCCGCGAGACGCTGCTCGAGGTGTGCGCGCGGCCGGCGAGCGATGCGCGCGGGCGCACGCGGGGAGCGATCGTCACGCTGCGCGACGTGACCGAGCCACGGCGCGAGGAGGCACTGCGGCGCGCGGCGGTGCGATCGTGACGCCGCGCGGCGGCAGCGAGTCGAGCCACCTGAGCTGATCGAGGCGCTCGGCGTCAGCCCGGCTGGCCGCGCTCGCTGTCGAGCATCGCCATCTGCGGCTCCGGGTAGCGCTCGCCGGCGGCGGCATCCGCCGGCACCGCGCGGTCCAGCTCGGCAAGCGTCGCCTCATCGAGGTCGACCTCGAGCGCGCCGAGCGCCTCGGCCAGCCGCTCGCGGGTGCGCGCGCCGATCAGCGGGACGATCTCCTCGCCGCGGGTGAGCACCCATGCGATCGCGAGCTGGGCGACGGTCACGCCGCGGCGCTCGGCCAGCTCGCGAAGCGCCTCCACCAGCGCCAGGTTGCGCTCGCGGTTGCCGGCGCCGAAGCGAGGAGCGCGCGCGCGGAAGTCGCCTGCAGGCAGCTCGCGGTCGGCGGCAAAGTGTCCGCTGATCAGGCCACGGCTGAGGACGCCGTACGCCGTGATGCCGATGCCGAGCCGGCGGCAAGCCGGCAGGATCGCCTCCTCGATGCCGCGCGAGATCAGCGAGTACTCGAGCTGCACGTCGCAGATCGTGTGCACCGCCGCCGCGCGCGCGATCGTCTCGGGTCCCACCTCGGAGAGCCCGATGAAGCGCACGTAGCCCTCGTCCACCAGCTCGGCGACCGCGCCGACCGTCTCCTCGATCGGGACGTCGGGGTCCAGTCGCGCCGGCCGGTAGATGTCGACGTGGTCGACGCCCAGCCGCGTCAGCGAGTACGCGAGCGCGGTCCGCACCGCGGACCGACTCGCGTCGTAGCCGAGCCAGGCGCCGTCGGGGCCCCGCTGGGCGCCGAACTTGACGCTCAACAGGTAGTCCTCGCGCGGCACGCCGCGCAGCGCCTCGGCGATCAGCAGCTCGTTGTGGCCCATCCCGTAGAAGTCGCCGGTGTCGAGCAGGTCGATGCCCGTGTCGAGAGCGGCGTGGATCGTGGCGATGCTCTCGCTGCGGTCGGCGGGCCCGTACATGCCCGACATGCCCATGCAGCCGAGCCCGATCGCTGAGGTCTCGGGACCGTCCGCTCCGAGCCGCCGGCGCCTCATCCGCGCTTCCTCGCCACGGGCACCACACTAGCTCGCCGGGGGTGCGCGCTTGGCCGAGGAGTGGTTTCGCCGCCGGGCGCGCGGGTAAGGGCACGGGGGTGTCGAACCGACTGGAGACTTGATGGCTGATCTGAAGACGCGCGACGCGAAGCTCGTGCAGTACCTGAACGAGGCCTACGGCAAGGAGAAGGAGCTGGAGACCGCGCTCGAGGCCCACATCGCGATGACGACGCGCGCGCCCTACCGCAAGCGCCTGCGCCAGCATCTCTCGGAGACCAAACGACATGCCAACGAGGTGCAGCGCCGTGTCAAGCAGCTCGGGGGCGATCCCGAGGTGCTCCAGCTCCCCGGCCCGGAGGTGCTCTCCAAAGGTGCCGGAGCGGCGGCCGGGCTCGGCTCGCGCGCGGTCGCCGCGGCGAAGGGGCCGCTCCATGCGATCCGCGGCACGGGCGAGCAGGAGAAGATGCTGAAGAACGCCAAGAGCGAGTACTCCGAGGAGCACGAGGAGATCGCCACCTACCAGGCGATCGAGGTGCTCGCCTCATCGCTGGGCGACAAAGCCACGGCGCAGCTGGCCAAGGCGATCCGCCGTGAGGAGGAGCGCATGGCCTCGTTCCTCTCGCGCCTGATCCCCACGCTCACGAAGGCCGTGATCCAGGAAGAGGTTCCCGCGGCCGAGCGCCGCTCGGGATCGGGCGGGCGCAAAGCGACCAAACGGGCTGGCGCAAAACGCGGAGCGTCCCGGCGAGCGGGAGCGTCTGCGAAAGCGGCAAGCGCCAAACGCGCGGGGAGCGCGAGCCGTGCCGGCTCCAAACGCGGCGCCGTGAAAGCCCCGAAAGCGCGCGGCGGCGCGGGCGCGAAACGCTCGCCGTCGTCGAAAACGGCCGGCGCGCGCGCCGGGACCACCAAACGCGCGGCGAGCGCGAAAGCGAAACCCTCGAGCGCCCGCAGCGGCGGCGCCAAACGGGCGGCCGGCGCCAAAGCCAAAGTGTCGAGCGCCGGCAAACGGCGTACCGCCGCGTCGAGCGCGCGCAAAGGGCCCGCGGTCAAACGCTGAGCGCCCGGGCGCTAGGCGGAGTGCTCGGTGAGCTCGTCCGGTTCGCGGAGGGGCAGGTCGTCGATCACGCCGGTCAGTTCGAACAGCCGCCGGCAGGCGCCCGTATCGGGGATCACCATGAAGTCGCAGCCGGCCTGGCGGCACATGTCCATCCCCGCCAGCACCGTCCGCAGGCCAGAGGAGTCCATGAACGCGACCCTGCGCATGTCGAGCACGAGCTCGCGGGCGCCGTCGACGCACAGCGCGGCGATCGTGTCCTCGAGCTCGGGAGCGGTGACGAGATCGAGTTCGCCTTCGAGGGCGAGCGTGTTACGGGCGCCGTCGCGTTCCCGCCTGATGGTGAGTTGGCCAACCGAAGGCACGGCCTGAAACCTCTCTCGGATTCCGAACGTCAACTACGTGTTGCGCGCACTCACGCCTCTTCTCCCCGAGGCGCGCGCGGGCGAAATCCTAGCACCGGACGGGGCTTGCGAGGAGGCGCCGGACGCGAGCTTCGCGCCGGCTAAAGCGGCGCGTCCGTGAGCTCGCGAAGCCGGCCGAGCGAGCGAGACAGGATCCGCGACACCTGCATCTGCGAGACGCCGATCTCGCCCGCGATCTCGCTCTGGCTCATTTCGCGCACGAAGCGCAGGTGCAGCACGAGCCGGTCGCGCTCGGCCAGCGAGCGGATCGCCGGCACGACGCTCGCGTCGGCCTCGACGAGCTCGTAGTACTCGTCCTCGCTGCCGATCTGCTCGAGCGGCGAGCGCCCGTCCTCGTCGCCGGAGCTGCTCGGCGCGTCGAGCGAGTCCGCCTCGTACGCCTTCACGGCGAGGAACCCGTCGAGCACCTCCTCGGGGGAGATCTTCAGGTACTCGGCGATCTGCTCGACCGTCGGCGCCGTCCGCTGCGAGGCCCGCAGACCCTCCTCCGCGGCTTCGATCGCGAATGCGCGCTCCTGGGCGCCGCGCGGTACGTGCACTGCCCAGGTCGCGTCGCGGAAGTAGCGCCGCAGCTCGCCGAGGATCGTTGGGATCGCAAACGACGCGAAGCTGGGACCGCGCCCAGGGTCGAAGCGCTCGATCGCCTTCACGAGCCCGACACAGGCAACCTGGACGAGATCCTCCCGTGGCTCGGAGGAGCGGACGTAGCGTTGCGCCAGGCGCTTCGCGAGCGGCAGGTACATCTCCGCGATCCGCTCTCTCGCTCGGTCGTCGCCTGCTCGCAGCCGTTCGAACAGCGCCTCCGGGGATCCCTCGGCGCCGTCCGGCGACGCGCCCGGGCGGTGGTCGAGCAGGCCGTCGGCGGGCTCTCGCACGAGCGGCGATCGCGAGGGCCCGTGCGTCCTGCCCGGAACGCAGGACGGGCGCGCGTGGTCCTGGCGCTGCGGCGTCAGCAGGGGCATCGGAGCGACAGGCGACCGGATCCCATGTCGGCCATGCCGCTCAAACCCCATGACGGAGGGGCGGCCGCCCGCGCCGAGGCGCCGGTGCTGCCCTCCCTGTTCCATGCCGCCCTCGGCGACGTGGGGTGAACCACGACATGTCCTCCCGATGAAACCACTCGTTGTCTGGCGTACCCGAGCGGCCCGCGAGAGCAAACATGAAAGTCAGCTCTGCCGCTGGTGGTCGCCGAGCAGGTCGAGCACCGCGGACTCGACCCGCCGCCGCACCCGCGGGCGCGCGAGGTCGGGCCCGTCGGCCGGTGAGGCTCCGAGCGCCGTGGCGATCGTCGCCCCGGCCTTGTAGCGGTCGATCACGCGCGGGTCGATGTAGGAGGCGCGGCAGACGGCCGCCGTGTTTCCCAGGTACGCGGCGACGGTCTTGATCGACGCGCGGACGGCGCGCTCGCGCCTCGCCGGGGGCACCTCCGCGCGGGCGGCCAGCGCGACCGCCGCGAGCACGGTTGCGTTCCAGGTCCGGAAGTCCTTCGCCGTGAACTCGCCGCCTGCCGCCGCCTTGATGTAGTCGTTGACCTCCTCGGCCTGCAGCTCGCGCCATCCCGAGCCTTCCCGGTAGGCCAGCAGCTGCTCGCCGCCGCGGCGGCGCTTCAGCGCCGCGACGACCGACAGCGAGTCCTCGTCGGCGACCGCCTGCACGCGCCGCTGGCCCGACTTGGCGGGGAAGTCGAAGACCAGCGTGCCGTCCTCGATCGAGACGTGGCGGCGCAGCATCGTCGTCAGCCCGTAGGACTCGTTGCGCTGTGCGTAGTCCTCCGAGCCGATCCGAAAGAAGCCGAGGTCGAGCAGGCGGACCGCGCAGGCCGTGACGAGCTCGGGACCGAGCGCGGCGAACGCGAGCCGCCCGCCGCGGCCCGCCTGCACCGCATGCAGGTCGCGGTGCACGCGCCGGCGCAGCTTCGGCAGGCGCTGGCCAAAGGCGATCATCGAGTCGAACTTCTGGCGGTCGCGGTGCGCCCGCCAGCCCTCGTGGTAGAGGTACTGCTTGCGCCCGGCCGCGTCCACTCCGGTCGCCTGGAGGTGGCCGAGTGGGTCCATGCAGACCCACACCTCGCGCCACGCGGGCGGGATCGAGAGATCGGCAATCCGCTCGAGCACCTCGGGGTCGTCGATGCGCTCACCGTCCGGATCGCGGTACTCGAAGGCGCGGCCGCGCCGGCGGCGGGCGATGCCGGGGCTCGCGCAGTCGGATCGCCTGAGGCGCGGCATGGCCACTCCGGCGCTACCCAAGCGCGCGCGGCGCGAAACCGGACGGTCGTCTCGAACCGGTCTGGCAGAATCGACGCAAGTGGAGGCGGGAGAGTTGGAGCAGGCCGGCGGGAGCGCGCTCGGCATCCTGCTCGTCGAGGACGACGACGGCGATGCGCTGCTCGTACAGGACGAGCTCGCGGAAACGCTGCCGGGCAGCGTCGTGCAGCGCCTGCGTACGCTGGCGGAGGCGCTCGCGCAGCCGCCTGAAGGAGTCGACTGCGTCGTGCTCGACTTGGGCCTGCCGGACGCAACGGGTGTGCAGGCGGTCTCGCGCCTGCGGGCCCGCTTGCAGGGAGCGCCGCTGGTCGTCCTCACCGGGCTCGCGGACGAGGCCACCGGCGTCGCTGCCGTGCAGGCGGGGGCGCAGGACTACCTCGTGAAGGGCCGGCTGGAGCCGGGCCAGCTCGGGCGCTCGATCCGCTACGCGGTCGGGCGCAGGGCGACGGAGCGAGCCGAGCGAGCGCTGCTGCTCGCGGATGCGCAGGCGCGCGAGGTGGAGCGCCTGGAACGCGGTCTTTCCCCGAGCCCGCTCGTCGGCGACGAGGGCATCTGGTCGGCTTCCTGCAACCGGGCCGGGCGGCGCCGTGCGCTGCTCGGCGGCGATTTCTTCGATCTCGTGGAAAGCGGCGACGGGCGGCTCCACGCGGTGATCGGCGACGTCTGCGGGCACGGCGCCGACGAAGCTGCGATCGGCGCGAGCATGCGTGCGGCGTGGCGCGCGCTGCGGCTCGCGGGCGCTCCTCAGACGGTCGTGCTCGAGACGATCTCGCGCGTCTTCGAGCAGGAACGCCACCTGCCGCGGCTGTTCGCGACGCTGTGCGAGATCGAGATCGACGCCTCGCGCCGGACCGCGCACGTGGTCTCCGCCGGCCATCCGCAGCCCCTGCTGCTCTCCGACGGTGCGGGGGCCACGCCGCTCGGCGATGGGCGCCCGGGGCCCGCGATCGGGCTCGGCGACGGGCCCTGGGAGGCGAGCGAGGTAGCGCTGCCCGGGCGCTGGGGGATCCTGCTCTACACCGACGGCATCGTCGAGGGCCGCATCGGGGAGGGGCCCGAGCGGCTCGGGGAGGCACGCCTGAGCGAGATGCTCTCCGAGCGGATGCGCGAAGAAGCGGCGGCCTGGCGCGAGCGCCCGAAGCAGCTGCTCGAATGGCTGCTGGACACCGTCGAGTCGATGGGAGCCGGGCCGCTCGTCGACGACGTCGCGATGCTTCTGCTGGGGAACCGGGCGCCCGCAGGGCATCCGGCCACGGGGAGCGAGTGAGCGTTCCGCGACGGCTGCGCCGGCGGTTCGCCGCGCTGAGCGTGGGCCAGTTGCTGTCGATGACGATCGGCGTGCTGCTCGTGGCCGCGGCGATCGGGATCGGGCTGGCGTTCGTCGCGAGCGTACGCCTGAGCCACCAGCGCGCGTTCCTGCTCGACCAGGCACGGCCTGCCGCGAGGGCAGAGCTGCTGCTCGAAAACGCGCTCGTCAACCAGGAGACGGGGATCCGTGGCTATCTGATCACCGTCGAATCGCCGTTCCTGGAACCGTATGGCAAAGGGCTGACCGCCGAAGCCGGTGCGTACGCGTCGCTGGACTCCCACGCCGCTCGGCTCGGCGCCCCCGTGCCGGCCGAGCTCGCGGCGGTCCGCAGCGCGGTGGCGCGTTGGAAGCACGGCTTCGTCGCGCCCGCGCTGTCGGAACCGAGGCGCGTCGTGGGCCACAGCAGCGCCCCCGACGCCACGGGCAAGCATCTGTTCGACGAAGTGCGCGCCTCGCTGGCTGTGCTGCAGCGGACGCTCGCGGCCAAGGACGCCCTCGCGCGCTCGCGGCTGAACCGCGCCTCGACGGAGCTGGAGGCGCTGCTGATCGTGGCGGCGGTGCTGATCCTCGGCAGCGTCGTGGCCGCGGGGCTGCTGCTGCGCAGCACGATCACGACACCTCTGCGGCGGCTGGGGGCGGCCGCGCAGCGGGTCGCCGGGGGCGAGTTCCACGCGCCGCTGCCGATCCCCGCCGGCCCCCGCGAGGTGCGCGAGGTCACCGAGGAGATAGAGGCGATGCGGGGGCGGATCGTGCTCGAGCTCGGGGAGGTCGACGCGGCCCGCGAACGGGTCGAGCGCCAGGCGCTCGAGCTCTCGCGCTCGAACGCCGACCTCGAGCAGTTCGCCTACGTCGCCTCGCACGACCTGCAGGAGCCGCTGCGCAAGATCGCGAGCTTCTGCCAGGCGCTTCAGACCCGCTATCGCGGCCGGCTCGACGATCGCGCCGACCAGTACATCGACTTCGCGGTCGACGGCGCGAAGCGCATGCAGACGCTGATCAACGATCTGCTCGCGTTCTCGCGGGTGGGGCGCAGCGGCCGCCGGCACGCGCCGGTCGCGCTCTCGGGGGTGCTCGCCGCCGCCAGCGATGCCCTCGCCGCGCCGATCGAGGAGACCGGGGCGCGCATCGATGCCGGCGAGCTGCCGGTCGTCTCCGGCGACGAGTCGCTGCTGCGTTCGCTGTTCCAGAACCTGCTCGCGAACTCGTTGCGCTTCCACGGCCCCGAGCCGCCGCGCGTGAGGATCGACGCGAGCCGCCGCGACGGCAGCTGGGACATCACGTTCGCCGACAACGGGATCGGCATCGAGCCCGAGTACGCCGAGCGCGTGTTCCTGATCTTCCAGCGCCTGCACGGGCGCGACGCCTACGACGGCAGCGGCATCGGGCTCGCGCTGGCGCGCAGGATCGTCGAGTACCACGGCGGCCAGATCTGGCTTGACACCCACTACGAGGGAGGCGCGAGCTTCCACATCATCCTGCCGGCGCGGGAGGATGCGGGGGCATGAATCCCGAGGAGATCACCGTGCTGCTGGTCGAGGACGACCCCGGCGACGTGCTGCTGGTCCGAGAGGTCTTCGACGAGCACGAGGGCGGCAACCGGCTCCAGGTCGTGGGCGACGGCGTCGAGGCGATGGACTACGTGCGCGCCGAGGGCGCGTACGCGGGCATCGAGCGCCCCGACCTGATCCTGCTCGACCTCAACCTCCCGCGCAAGAGCGGCTCGGAGGTGCTGGCCGAGATCAAGGCCGACCCGGTCCTGGCATCGATCCCGATCGTCGTGCTGACGACCTCCGAATCCGAGGAGGACGTGATGCGCGCGTACGGGCATCACGCCAACGCCTACATCACCAAGCCGGTCGACTTCACGCGCTTCCGCGAGGTCGTCCATCAGATCGACGACTTCTTCGTCGGCATCGTGCGGCTGCCGCCGCACCCGGCTTAAACGCGCCCCCTCCTGGGTAGATGTCAGGCGCAATCACGCCGCCGGGCGACGCCCCGCGCGGCCGACGATGAGGTGCGTAGTGAGCGACGGAGTCGAGACAGGCGTCATCAAGACGCGCATCCCCGCGCGGCTCGACCGGCTGCCATGGTCGCGCTTCCACTGGGTCGTGATCATCGGCCTCGGGACGGCCTGGATCCTCGACGGGCTCGAGGTCAACGTCGTCGGGTCGATCTCGGCGCGGCTCGCGGAACCGGGCGCGGGCGCGGGGCTGACGAAAGGCGACATCTCGAGTTGGGCGGCGTCCCTGTACATCGCCGGTGCCTGCTTCGGCGCGATCGTCTTCGGCCAGCTCACCGACCGCTTCGGGCGCAAGAAGCTGTTCATGGTCACGCTGGGGATCTACCTCGGGGGCACCGTGCTGACCGCGCTGACGTTCGCGCCGTGGTGGTTCTTCGCGTGTCGCTTCATCACGGGGATGGGGATCGGCGGCGAGTACAGCGCGATCAACTCGGCGATCGACGAGCTGATCCCGGCGCGGCACCGCGGCCGCGTGGACATCTCGATCAACGGCAGCTACTGGCTGGGAGGTATCGGCGGGTCGCTGCTCGCGGTGCTGATGCTCAACACCTCGATCTTCCCGGTCGACGTCGGGTGGCGGCTGTCGTTCGTGCTCGGAGCGGTCATCGGCCTGGCGGTGCTGCTGGTCCGGCGCAACGTCCCGGAGAGCCCGCGCTGGCTGTTCGTCCACGGCCGCGATGAAGAGGCCGAGCGCACGGTCAAGGACATCGAAGAGAAAGTCGAAGCCGACACCGGAGAGGAGCTGCCGCCACCCGGCGGGCGCGAGCTGACCGTGCGCCAGCGCAGGACGATCCCGCTGCCGCTGATCGTGCGCTCGGTCGTGACGATGTACCCGCGCCGCACGATCCTCGGGCTCGCGCTGTTCATCGGCCAGGCGTTCATCTACAACTCGGTGATCTTCGGCTACGGGGCGCTGCTCACGATCTACTTCCACACCGCCTCGGGCGACGTTCCCTACTTCCTCGCGGTGTTCGCAGCCGGCAACTTCGCGGGCGCGCTGCTGCTGAGCCGGCTGTTCGACACGGTCGGGCGCAAGCCGATGATCGCGGGCACCTACCTCCTCTCCGGCGCGCTGCTGATCGTCACCGGGCTGCTGTTCCACGCCCACGACCTCAGCGACGTCAGCTTCACAGCGTGCGTGTGCGTCGTGTTCTTCTTCGCATCCGCCGGCGCGAGCGCCGCATACCTGACCGTCTCCGAGGTCTTCCCGCTCGAGACGCGCGCCCTTTGCATCGCGGTCTTCTACGCCGTCGGCACCGGGATCGGCGGCGTGATCGGCCCACAGGTCTTCAACCGCCTGATCGAAAGCGAAAGCTACGACCAGGTGCTCCTGGCGTTCGTGATCGGAGCGGTCGTGATGATCATCGGCGGTATCGCGGAGGTTCTGCTCGGCGTCCCGGCCGAGGGTGAAAGCCTCGAGAGCATCGCCAAGCCGCTGACCGTGGCGGACGCCCCGAGCGGCGAGCCGGTGGGAGCAGCGGCGGGCTGACCCGCTCACGCGCTCTGCGGCCCCGGGCGCGTGCGAGCGCCGGTGCGCTCCTGGCGAGGGAGTCGTTTGTCGCCGGTGCCCCCGGGTAGGAACGCCGGAGAGACTCCAACCAGCGGAGCGGGATGGCGAGCAGCGCAAAAGACGGGCAGCGGATCGTCGTCGGCGTCGATGGCTCGCCGGCCTCGGCGGCCGCGCTGCGCTGGGCGGCCGGGGAGGCGGCACGGCACTCGGCGCGCCTGGAGGCGGTGATCGCCTGGCGGCCGGCAAGCGCCGCGCTCGGCTCGCCCGCCGTCCATCCGCCGGCTTCGAGCCGCACGATCGAGGAACGCGAGGAAGACGCCGAGGCCGTGCTGGAAGGCGTGCTGGGCACGGTCGGCGACCTCTCCTGGGACGGCCTCGAGGTCGAGCGCCGCGTGATGAGGGGAACCCCACACCGTGTGCTCGCCGAGGCGGCCACGGGCGCGAGCATGCTGGTGATCGGCGGGAGCTCCGGGCGCCTGGCCGGCAAGAAGCCGTGGTCGACCGGGCAACACGTCGTCCACGACGCGCACTGCCCGGTGGTGGTCGTGCCCCCGAGCGGCGACGGTTAGGGCGCGCTGCGCTCGCCGTGTTCGGCGAGCCGCTGGCGGGAGGCCGCGATCTCGCGTTCGGCGTGCTCACGCGAGCTCCAGCCGCCGACCTCGACGTGGCGCCCGCTTTCGAGCACCTTGTAGATCGAGAAGAACTGCTCGATCTCCTG
Source organism: Solirubrobacteraceae bacterium (assembly GCA_035569835.1). Taxonomy (GTDB): domain Bacteria; phylum Actinomycetota; class Thermoleophilia; order Solirubrobacterales; family Solirubrobacteraceae; genus Palsa-744. Next base: position 327,701 of record DATMMF010000019.1, on the reverse strand, counting down.
GCGAAGCAGCAGCGGCAGGTCCTCGAGCTGTTCGTTGCCGTTCCAGTAGGGATCGTGGAGCGGCACGCAGATCACCTTGTGGTCGATGCCCTTCTCATCGCTCATCTCGAACAGCCCGAGTGGCTTCACTGGTATCAGGCAGCCCGGGAACGTCGGCTCGGTCAGGCAGACCAGCGCGTCGAGCGCGTCGCCGTCCTGGCCGAGCGTGCCGCGCAGGTAGCCGTAGTCGGTCGGGTAGGTGGCCGCGCTCATGAGCAGCCGGTCGAACTTGATGCCGCCCAGCTGCGGGTCGTACTCGTACTTGTTGCGCGTCCCCTTCGGGATCTCGACGACGCAGATCAGCTCGTCCGCTGTCGTCTCGCCGGCCACGCGCCGAGCTTACCCCGCGCGCGAGCGCGCGGCCCGTTCCGCGCGGTTTCGCGGCGCACCTCGCGGGTAAGCGAATCGACATGGAGGAGGAGACACCCGAGGAGCGCGAGCAGGCAGAGCTGGCGGCCCGCGAAGCCGCCGGGATCGGCGGCGGCGCGCCGCCGGGCGCCGCGGAGCCGCTCCAGAAGGAGCTGGACGGCACCCTCGATCCCGCGCTGCGCCCCGTGTACGAGGCCGGCGGCGGCGAGGCCGAGGGCTTCGAGGACGCCGAGGAGCTCCTGACCGAACACGCCAGCCACGGCGACGAACGGTCGGCGCATCGCGTGTTGCACGATGCTGGCGCAAGCGAGGAGGCGATCCCCGGCAGCGCTTACGGCGAGGCGGATCGCGAGCACAGCAGCGGGCGCGAGGACGAGGAGTCGCCCTCCGAGCCGTAGCGATGCCTGAGCCCGGAAACGGCCCCCGCCCTGGGGGCGACGCGCGCCGCGACGAGACCGAGCACGAGCGTCTCGACCGCAACCTCGACGAGCTGACCGGTGAGCTGCGGGTCATGGTCACCGGCGTGCAGGTGCTGTTCGCGTTCCTGCTGATCGTGCCGTTCAACTCCGGCTTCAAGGGCATCGGCGGCTTCGAGCGGACCATCTACATCGTCACGCTTCTACTTGCGGCGCTCGCGGCGGTGTGCACGATCGCTCCGTCGGCGCAGCACCGCTTTCTGTTCCGCCACGACGACAAGCGCTATCTCGTGTTCGCGTCCAACCGGGTCGTGATCGCAGGCATGGCCTTCCTCGCGCTCGCGATGTGCGGCTGCGTGCTGCTCGTCACGACGAAGCTCTTCGGGGCGGGCTGGGGCGTGCTGACCGCTGCACTCACGTCGGTCCCCTTCCTGCTGCTGTGGTTCGCGATCCCGATGCGCCGGGCAGCGACGGTGTCCGACGACGGTCAGCTCGCGCAGAGCGAGGAGGCGAGCAGCGCAGCGTTCGCCGCCGAGGACGGCGCCGAGCGCGGGCAGGAGACGCAGCGGGCCGGCGGGCGCTCCTAACCGGCGAGGCCTGCGCGCAGCACGCCGCCCATCTCGGCGAGCGCCTCGCGCGGGCCGCCGGCGCCGACCGCGATGTGGCTGAAGCCGTGCACGTAGCCCCCGTGGCGGCGCAGCAGCGTGCGCACACCGCCGGCCTGGAGCTTGCGCGCATAGGCCTCGCCCTCGTCGCGCAGCGGGTCGAACCCCGCGGTCACGACGAGCGCGGGCGCGAGCCCTGCGAGGTCGCCCGCGCGCAGCGGCGAGACGCGCGGGTCGCTTCGGTCCTGCGAGCCGAGGAAGTTCTCCTCGTACCAGTCCATGTTCTCCTTGGTGAGCACGAAGCCCTCGGCGAACGTCAGCCGCGACGCCGCCACCTCGAGCATGTCGGTCGCCGGGTAGATGAGCAGTTGGAACGCCGGCGGGTGCTCGTCGGCGGCCGCCAGCTGTGCGGTGACCGCCGCGAGGTGCCCGCCGGCGCTGTCGCCCGCGACTGCGACCCGGCGCGGGTCGGCGCCGAGCTCCGCGGCGCGCGCGACGGCGTCGCGGAACGCGGCGAGCGCGTCGTCGACGGCCGCCGGGAACGGGTGCTCGGGCGCGAGCCGGTAGTCGACGCTCAGCACGCGTGCGCCGGATGAGCGCGCGAGCATCCTGCACACCGCGTCGTGGGTGTCGAGGTCGCCGACGACCCAACCGCCGCCGTGGTAGTAGACGATCAGCCCGGCCCCGCCGCCGAACGACTCGTCGGGAAGGTAGAAGCGCGCGGGCAGCTCGCCGGCGGCGCCCGCCACCGTCGTGGCGGTCACCTCGGCCAGCGCCGGCGAGCGCGTGGAAACACGGCTGACCGAGCGGCGCAGCTGCACGCGCGCCTGGAGCGGCGTCAGCGTCGGCAGCGGCGGATCCGGGTCGCGCTCGGCGAGGCGCAGCAGCAGCTGCGTGTCGAGGTCCAGCTCGAGGCCGTCGCGGATCGTCGGTGCGCCCGCGAGGCGGCGCTTGACGGGCGCGGGCAGTGCGAGCGCCGCGCGCAGCACCGCCTGCTCGATCCGCCCCGCTGTTCCCGCCTCGATCGGCGCCGGCACCGTGCCGGTGCCGTCCACGCTGCTCACCCGATGCGCTCCCTTTTCGCGCTCACCGGCCGTGCGCCGGCACGCGACGATGCTATTCCTTGCGCGCGCGCACGTCAGCCGTCGGGCGAGGTGTCGACCGACATGTAGGAGTAGACGCCGTGGAAGCCGTCCTTGCGTGTCGGGAGCATCCCGGGACAGCCTTCGCGCATGTTCTCGCAGTCGAACGTGCCGCCGTGGGCGAGGTGGATGTCCAGCCGCGAGCGGTAGTAGAACGAGAACGCGTTGCCGTCGCCTTTGGGGTCGATCCCGGCCTCGACGGGGTCTTCGCGCCAGCGCTCGCTCAGCAGCCGCTTGTCCGCCGCGGCCTGGTGCTTGATGTACTTGTCGAACCAGGCCGTCGTGTACCAGTCGATCTCGTCCGGCCCGCGCAGCGAGGCGCCGAAGGCCTGGTTGGGGATGAAGCTGAAGTCCAGGTGCGAGCCGCCCCGGATGATGATCTCGCCCGTGTCGACGCCCGCTTCGGTGTAGGCCAGCGACTCCTTGGACTTCGCGAGCGGTTCGGGCAGCCCCGTGTTCGGCAGCGGCGGCAGGCCGTAGTCGGCGGACATGCCGAGCCCCGGCTTGGTGATCGGCACCACGGTGCGGTCGGCCGGATCCGCGGGACACGGCTTCTCGCCGATCGAGCTCATCGGCGGCGTGCCCCCCTGCTGGCTCGGCACCGAGCCGGCTTCCGGCCCCGGTCCGCCGAGGTTGTCCCACGCGACGACCGCCTTCACGCGCGGGTCCCACTGCGCGATGTAGGAGACGCCCGCGGCCCCGTATGAGTGGCCCGCCAGCCCGACGCCGTCCTTCGTGTCCAGGAGCTTCCAGAACGGGTCATACGCGGCGTCGAATCCGGCGGCGACACGTTCGTTCTGCTTCGGTGCGTGGCTCGTGCCGGTTTCGCAGCTCGGCACGGGCTCGTACGGGTGCTTCTGAGTCGAGAGGAGGAAGTCGATCGCGTCCTCGGTTCCGTCGTAGAAGGGACGGCCGTCGGACTGCGCCGGCACGCCCTCGCCTTCGTCGGGCGCCTGGCCGAGCGTGTCGCTCTGGCCCTGTCCCTGCGGGTCGAACGTGAGCACGACATAGCCGTCCTTCGCGAGCGCCTGCGCCGCGTACCAGTACATCTGTTCGTCGGCCTGCACCGAGCCGTCGGTGATCACGATCCCGGGGCGGTGCTTCGGGCCGGCCTTGGTCGCCCACACGCGCCCCGAGAGCGTGGCGCCGTCGCGCGCGGTGAACAGCACCTTCTTCACGAGCCCGTAGCCGTTCTTCTGCCAGTCGTACAAGCGCACGTCGCCGGCGCAGCCGTTGCCGCCGTTCCAGCAGAGGTCGTCGGTGAACAGCCGCCCTGGGTCGGAAGCCTGCTCGGCCAGCGCTTCGGTCAGGTTTTCGGCGCTCTGCGCGGTCAGCTCGGCCTGGTATTCCGGCGTGTCGTAGATCGTCTGGCGCTCCTGCGTGATGGCGAAGTTCTGAGCCTCGACCGCCGGGTCGAACGTTTCTTCCGCGCTCGCGCCCGCGGCTGCTGCGAGCGCTCCGATCGCGATCGTGACGGTCGCCACCGCGACCCGGACAGCGTTGGACATCGAGCTGCTGCTCCTCCCCCTCCTCGCCGAGATCGGGCGCGTGCACCTTGCGCCACAAGAACGATCTGCTCGTACCCGCGCACGCGCGCGGACAAACCGAAGCAAGGTTCGGCTTACAGCTCGATCGCCCTCATGACGTGCTCGTCAGGCAGCTTCTCGATGATCCGCCAGAGGACCTCGCGCTCGTCGGCCTGCCCGCGCTGGAGGTCGTTGATCAGGAGGCGCACCGCGAAGAACGTGATCTTCATCTGCCTCGCGCTGAGCGGAAGGCTGAGCACGCCGCGCTCGCCGGGCGCGCCCTCGAGACCCGTGAGCACCTCGCGCGCGAGCGTCTGGATCTCAGGCTGGTGCGCCTCGTCGCCCAGATACAGGCGCAGCGCGCTCGCCGCGACCGGTACCTCGTCGGGGTCCAGCAGGAGGTGGTAGTCGGGAGCCGTCTCCTCCGCTGCGCTGCCCGCTTCGCTCACTTCGGACCCTCCAGCGGGATCTGGGCCATCCCGGGTTCCGGAGGCTCGGCAGCCGTGTCTGGCGCAGCGACCTGCGCCTCGGCGCGCGCGGCTCTGCGGGCGCGCTGCAGCCGCGCAAGGCGGCCACCGGCGGCGGCGAGCAGCATCCCGATGATCGCCGTCACCACCGCGAGCAGCGGCGGGAAGCTCCCGAGCGAGACCTTGGCGTGCGTGCCGGCGATCGCGTGGGCGACGAGCAGCGCGACGCCGTAGATGAAGCCGCCGACCAGCCCGCGGTCGGCGCCTCCCCAGCCGTCCTGGTGCTCGAAGCCCGACAGGAAGCCGCCGATCCCGGCGACGATCGCAATCGCCCAGTAGGCGGCCGCCGAGACGCCGACGAGCACCCCGACAAGCGCTCCGATCGCGGCCGGAACGACGCCCCCGAGCACGATCTGGGCCGTGCGAGAGCGGTCGCGGAAGAGCACTGGCTCGGGCATGCTTGAACACCCCCTCCGAAGGGTCGGTCAGCAACCCTAGCCGATGCGGCTGCGGGCGCGGACCGAACGCCACGCGCGGCGTCCTAGTCTTGAAGTCAGTGAGCGAGCAGGAGCTGCGCCTTTCGATACTCGACCAGTCGCCCGTCTCGGAGGGCTCGAGCGCGTCACAGGCGCTGCGCAACACGCTCGACCTGGCTCAGCTCGCCGACGAGCTCGGCTACCACCGCTACTGGCTCGCCGAGCACCACGGCGGCCCGATGCTCGCCGGGCCCAGCCCCGAGGCGCTGATCGGGCCGGTCGCGGCTGCCACGAGCCGGATCAGGGTCGGCAGCGGCGGGGTGATGCTGCCTCACTACAGCCCGTTCAAGGTCGCCGAGACGTTCAGCCTGCTCGCGGGGCTGTATCCCGGGCGCATCGACCTCGGGCTCGGCCGCGCCGCCGGGACCGACCCGATGACGGCCTTCGCCCTGCAGCGCGACCGCCGCCAGGCGGCACCCGACGACTTCCCTCAGCAGCTCGCCGAGCTGCTCGGGCACCTCGAAGGACGGCTGCCGAGCGACCATCCCTTCGCGCGGCTGGCGGCGACGCTGCCGGGGCGACCGGAGAAACCCGAGGTCTGGCTGCTCGGTTCCTCGCTGCAGAGCGCGGTGTGGGCGGCCGAGCTCGGCCTGCCCTACGCGTTCGCCGACTTCATCAACCCCAACGGGGCCGAGGCGGCGCGGCTGTACCGGGAACGCTTCGCCGAGCACGAACACGACGGCGCCCGGCCCCGCACCGCGGTTGCCGTGTGGGCGATCGTCGCCGGCGACGAGCGCGAGGCGGGGCGTATCGCCGCGAGCGGGCGGATGACGTTCAAGCTGCTTCGCCAGGGCCGCCCGATCGCCGTCCCGCCGCCCGAGCGCGCCGAGCGCTTCCTCGCCTCGAACGCCGAGGACGCCGACGCGGTGGGCCCGGGCATGCGCCGGCGGGCGCTGCTCGGCGGCCCCTCCGAGGTTGCCGAGCAGCTGCGCGAGGTTGTCGCGGAGTACGGCGCCGAGGAGGCTGTCGTGGTCAACATCACCTATGACCACGCCGACCGGCGCCGCAGCTACGAGCTGCTCGCCGGCGCGTTCGAGCTCGGCGCCGAGCCGAGCGCCGCCGGCACAGCGGCCTGAGCGGCACTCGCGCGCCGGAGATATGGTCCGGCGATGGCCGCGCCCGCGCCGATCCGCCGTGCGACGCCCCAGGACATCCCCGCGCTCGCCGTGATGCTCGCGAGGGCGTTCGACGACGACCCGGTGACGAAATGGGCCTGGCCCCCGGACGAGCTGCGGCCGTGGGCACTCGAGCGCTTCCAGGCGACGCGCCTGCGCCAGTTGATCGTGCACGAGGAGGTCTGGACCGACGAGAGCCTGAGCTGCGCCGCGCTCTGGGCTCCTCCCGAGCACTGGCGCGCGAGCATGCGGGAAACCGCCCAGATCGTGCCGTCGTTCGCGCGGACGCGCCTGATCTGGCGGCTGCCGATGGTCGCGCTCGGATGGGAAAAACTCGAGTACAAGCATCCACGCGAGCCGCACTTCTACCTCGCGGTGCTCGGCACCGAGCCGGCCGCTCAGGGCCGCGGCCTCGGCTCCTCGGTGTTGAGGGGCGTACTGGACCAGTGCGACCGCGACGGGATCCCCGCCTTCCTGGAGTCCTCGAAGGAGAGGAACATCGCCTTCTACGCCCGTCACGGCTTTCGCGTGACCGAGGAGCTGCGGCTGCTGCGTGGGCCCCCGATGTGGAAGATGTGGCGCGAGCCGCGCTGAGCACGCGCGCCGTGGGATTGCGAACCGCTCGGCGGTGATCCGTCCGGGCGCCTTGCGCGCATAGAAGGGGAACCACGAGAAAGGACGCCGGCATGGGACTCGACAACCCCCTCCACATCGCTTTTCTGCTGATCGTGCTGCTGATGGTGTTCGGCGCCAAGCGCCTGCCCGAGATGGGCAAGTCGCTGGGCTCGGGGCTGCGCGGCTTCAAGGATTCGCTCAACGCCGACGTCTCGAACGTCGCGCTGCCACCGGCGCCCGTCGCCGAGCCGCCCGTCGCCGAGCCGCCCGTCGCCGAGCCGCCCGCCGCCGAGCAGCGCGAGCGCGAGCGCGCGGCCGCGTAGGATCCCTGTGCGGCCGCCCCGAAGGGCGGGCGGCGGGGCCGATGATCCGGTACGCCGCCTCGGCCGTAGGAACATGAGGATGTTCAAGCCTCTGCGCTCAGCCGGCGGCGAGCGCTCCGCCGCCCACCTGCAAGTCCTCGCCGACGAGGAGCTGATGCAGCTCGTCTACCGGGGCAACGCGGACGCGTTCGAGGTCGTCTACGACCGCCACGTCGATGCCGCCTTCTCGCTCGCGATGCGGATCTGCCGCCAGCGCTCGGTCGCCGAGGACGTCGTGCAGGAGGCGTTCCTCTCGCTGTGGCGCAGTGGTGCCCGCTATGACCGCAACCGGGGGAGCGTTCGCACCTGGACGCTCGGCATCGTCCACAACCGCGCGATCGATGCGCTGCGCAGGCGCGCGGTCCGCGAGCGCGGCATTGTCGCCGACGAGGGCCTCGCCGAGCGCCTGCCGGCTCGCGAGCGGACCGAGCTCGAGTTCGCGCGGCGAGACGAGGCGCGGGAGATCCGCGAGGCGCTCGGGCAGCTGCCCCAGGAGCAGAGCCGCGTGATCGAGCTCGCGTACTTCGGCGGCCTCACGCACACAGAGATCGCCTCGATGCTCGACATGCCGATCGGGACCGTCAAGGGCCGCATGCGCCTCGGCATGGAGAAGATGCGGGCGGCGCTCGGCGCGCCGGGGGAGGCGATTGCATGAGCACGCGCGGAGGCGAGCCGCGCTCCGGCTGCGGCGAGGACGCGGCGCCGTACGTGCTCGGAGCGCTCTCCGAGCAGGAGGCGCAGTCGTTCGGCGAGCACCTGCGGGGCTGCGCGAGCTGCCGCGAGGAAGTCGCCGAGCTGCAGGCCGTGGCGAACGCGCTGCCCGCGGCGGTGCCGCAGCGCACTGCGCCGCCTGACCTGCGCGCCCGCGTGCTCCACACGGTGCGCGGCGAGGCCGAGCTGCGCGCGGCCGGCGAGGCGCGGGCGCGCCCCGAGCGCCAGCGCCGCGGCGGCTTCGGGTCCGCACGGAGGAGCTGGGAGCTCGCGCTCGGCGGGCTGGCCGCAGCCGCGCTCGTCGTGCTCGTGACGCTCGTGCTCGCCAGCGGCAGCGGCACGAGCACGAGGGTGATCCAGGCGCAGACGGGCGGCCGAACGCTGGCCTCGCTTCGGCTCAGCGCCGGGCACGGCCAGCTCGTGATCGCGGGCATGCCGGCCTCGCCGCCGGGCCACGTCTACGAGGTGTGGGTGCAGCGCGCAGGTGTCGCCCGGCCCACGGATGCGCTCTTCACGGTCACCAGCGCGGGCCGCGCCTCGGTGGGGGTGCCGGGGAGCCTCACCGGCGCCTCGGCGGTGATGGTCACCGCCGAGCCCGACGGGGGCAGCAGCCACCCGACGAGCGCCCCGGTCCTCGTCGCTCGCCTCTAGCGGCGTGCGAGCAGCAGCTCCCGTCCCTCGACTGCAACAGTGTCGCCGGCGTGGAGCTGGCGCCCGCGCCGGTTCTCGGGCTCGCCGTTGACGAGCGCCGGGTGCTCGGCCAGCAGCGCGCGCGCATCAGCGCCGCTGTCGGCGACGCCCGCCAGCTTCAGCAGCTGCCCGAGGCGGATCGTCTCGCCGCGGATCGCGATCTGCTCGGCCACGCGGGCGCCGCCCGCTCAGCCCCGCGGCGCGCCCGCGGCGGGTGGGCGCGGGGAGCGCCCGGCGCCCGCGGCTGAGCCGGGCTCGGCCGCGGAGGAGCCGTCGCGCTCGGCGAGATCCGCGCCCGTCGTCGTGGTCATCAGAGCCGCACCGCGCCCGCCGACCACGCGTCTCACGAGCGCGGGGGCGAGGATCCGCAGCGCGGCTGCGAGCCAGTAAGGACGCGGCACGTAGCGCTCCGGGCGGCGTCCGAGCCCCGCCTCGCGGATCGCCTCCGCGGCCTGCTCGGGCGTGGAGACGATGCGGCGCGCGAGCGGGTTCGCGGTCAGCTCGGTCTGCGGGAAGCCCTCGGTGGCGATGAACCCGGGCAGGACCACCCCGACGTGGACGCCGTGCTCGCGCTCCTCGGCCCACAGCGAGTCCGACCACCCCGCGAGGGCGAACTTCGAGGCGCTGTAAGCGCCCGTTCCCGCGCGCGCGACTCGCGCGGCCGTGGAGGCGACGTTGACGATCGCGGACGGCGCGCTCTCCCGCAGCAGCGGCAGCAGCGCCTCGGTCAGTCGCAGCTGCGCGTCGAAGTTGATCGCCATCGTGCGCCTGACGTTCTCGTAGCCTCCGTCGGCGAAGCGCGCGCGCCACGCGGCGCCCGCGTTGTTGACGAGCAGGTCGAGACGGCCGTGCTCGGAGCGCACGTGCTCGAGCACGCGCCGCGGCGCGTCGGCGTCGAGCAGGTCGACGGCGACGAAGCTGGCCGGCGCGGCCAGCTCGGCGGCGAGCGCCTCGAGGCGCTCCCGGCGGCGCGCGACGAGCACCAGCGCCGCGCCCGGCTCGCGCGCGAGCCGCCTGGCCGTCGCCTCGCCGATGCCACTCGAGGCGCCGGTGATCACGATCACCGGCGCGCGGCGATCCGGAAGGGTGGCCTGGGTGATCTCGTCGTCGCTCGTCATCTGGCCCTCGCGCTCGCTCGCGGTTAGCCTTTCAGATCCCCCTCACATGAGCCAGCCGGCACCAACCGCACCGCAGCGCACGGCCTCGCCACGAAAGGCGGAGGCGCTCGACCTGTTCAGCGAGCTGCCCGATCGCTACGACGAGCTCTCGGCGGCGCTCAGCTTCTGGCAGGACCCGCGCTGGCGGCGAGCGCTCGTCGCCGAGCTCGGGCCGCGCGACGGGCAGCGGATCCTCGACGTGGCGACGGGAACGGGCATGGTCGCCGCCGAGCTGCGCGCTCGCGCCGACTGCACGGTCGTGGGGATCGACCAGAGCCCGCAGATGCTGGCGCGCGCCCGGCGACGGTTCGAAGGCGCGCACGACGGGCGCGTCGAGCTCCTCGAGGGGGAGGCCGAGAGGCTTCCGTTCGCAGATGCGAGCTTCGACGGCCTGACGTTCACCTACCTGCTGCGCTACGTCGAGGACCCGGCGGCGACGCTCGCCGGGCTCGCCCGGGTCGTGCGGCCTGGCGGGCGCGTGGCCTCGCTGGAGTTCGGCGTGCCGCCGCTGGCGCCCGCGCGCTGGGCCTGGCGCGTCTACACCGCCGCGGGACTGCCGGCGCTCGGGCGGCTCGCCTCGCCGGAGTGGTTCCGGGTGGGCCGGTTCCTCGGCCCGAGCATCCGCGGCTTCTATTCCGCGTACCCGCTGGAGCGGCTCGTCGAGCTCTGGCGGCGGGCGGGCCTCGAGGACGTGCGCGTGCGGCGCATGAGCCTGGGGGGCGGGATCGTGATGTCGGGCACGCGCCTGCGAGGCTGACGCCGGTGGTCGCCCGCCCCCAGCGTCCCGCGTTCTACGCGCTGGGCAGCGGCCGGCTGGCCGACGCGGTGACGTTGCTGCACCCCCCGTACACGCTCTGGCACCTCAGCTACTTCGCGATCGGCGCGGCGCTTGCGCCGCATGTGTACGTGAACCGGCTGCTGTGGGGGCTCGCCGCGTTCGCCCTGGCCGTCGGCGTCTCGGCACACGCGCTCGATGAGCTCCACGGCCGTCCGCTGCAGACCCGCTTCACCGATCGCGGCCTCGTCGTGGCGGCAGTGTTGAGCGCGGCGGCGGCGGTCGCGATCGGCATCGCCGGGATCGTTACGGTCTCGCTGTCGCTCGTGCCGCTCGTCGTGATCGGGGCGTTGCTGGTGCCCGCCTACAACCTCGAGCTCTGGGGCGGGCGCTTCCACAGCGATGCGTGGTTCGCCGCGGCATGGGGCGCGTTCCCGGCGTTCACGGGCTACTTCGTGATGGCCCTGCGCGTCGACGCGCCCGGGCTGCTCGTCGCGGCGGGGTGCATGGCGATGAGCCTCGCGCAGCGGCGCCTCAGCTCGGCCGCGCGCGAGCTGCGCCGGCGCACCGCGGCCGTGGAGGGCGTGCGGCGGCTCACCGACGGACGCACCGAAGCGCTCACGCTCGCGCGGATGCTCGCGCCGCTCGACGGGGCGCTCGCCGTGCTTTCGGTGACGGTCGTCCTGCTCGCTGCCGCGCTGCTGGCGGCGCGGCTCTGACAGGCGGCCGGCGCCGGCCCCCGAGCGCGGCGCATTCCCTGACGGACCTCCCGTCCGCTCCCCGGCTCAGGATCCCAGCAGGTGCGCGCCCGGCCCGGGCGCGACCGCGATCGCACCGGGGGGGAGCTGCGTGCCCGGCGCGAACAGGCCGAGCACGGCCCCCCCGAAGCCGCCCCCGATCGGCCTCGCCCCCGCCGCGCCGGCGTCGAGCAGCCCCCGCACGGTCGTCTCGACGGCCGGCGTCGAGACCTCGTAGAGATCGCGCAGGCTCGCGTGCGAGGCGTTGATCAGGCGCGCCAGCTCGGGCAGGTCTCGCTCGCGCAACGCAGCGGCCGCCGCCACGACGCGCTCGTTCTCCTCGAGAACGTGACGGGCGCGGCTGCGCAGCGGCTCGGGGAGCTGCGCGACCTGATCTGCGTCCGCGTCGCGTAGCGAGCGGATACCGAGCAGCTCGCAGGCGCGGGCGCATTCTTCGCGGCGCTGGTTGTAGCCGGAGCTCGCGTGACTGTGACGCTGGCCCGAGTCCGCCGTCGCGAACCGCCAGCCGCCGAGCGCCAGCGGCACCCGTTCGATGGCGAGGCTTCGGAAATCGATCAGCAGCGCGGCATCGCGCGCGCCGCACAGGCTCGCGAGCTGGTCGAGCAGCCCGGTGTGCGCGCCGGTCCACTCGTTCTCCACCCGCGAGCACAGCCGCGCGAGCGCGACCGGGTCGTCTCGCAGGTCGGCCTCCTCGCCAGGGGCGGCAAGCTCGATCAGCGCGAGGCACAGCGCGACGGTGAGCGCCGCCGAGGAGGACAGGCCGCCGCCGCGCGGCACGTCGCCGCTGATCTCGAGAAGCGCGCCGGGCAGCTCGAGGCCCCTCGCCCGGAGCTCGCCGACGGCGCCGCGCACGAAGGCGCGCCATCCCTCGGCCGGCCGGGGCTCGCGCACCAGGAAGCCGTCGCGCTCGTCGAGATCCAGCGCCAGCGCCTCGATCCGCTCGGCGCCGGCACCCTCCCCGGGCGTGCGCACGGCGCGCACCGTGACCCCCTGCTCGATCGCGAACGGCAGCGCGAGCCCTTCGTTGTAGTCGGTGTGCTCCCCGATCACGTTGACGCGGCCGGGGGCGAACGCGGCGGCGCTCCTAGCCGCCACGGCCGATCGCCTCACGCAGCTGCCCGGCGGCCTCCTCCGGCAGCACGTCGCCTATGAACGTGCCGGCGCCCTGCTCGGAGCCGGCCAGGAACTTGAGCTTCTCCGCCGTGCGCAGCGGCGGGTAGAACTCGATGTGCAGGTGTCCCTCCTGCGTGCCCACGCCGCCCATCGTGGGGGCCTGGTGAACCGCCATCACGTAGGGCATCGGACGCGCGAACAGCGCGTCGTAGCCTCGCACCAGCTCCTGGAGCGAGCTCGCGAGCAGCCGCAGCTCGTCCGGCTCGCAGTCGAGCAGCGAGCGCCGGTGGCTCAGCATCGCGAGGTGCGCTTCGAACGGCCATCGTGCCGCTGCCGGGACATAGCCGATCACCGCCTCGTTCTCGAGCAACACGCGGGTGCCCGCCTCGCGCTCGCGCTCGATCAGCACGCAGGGGGCGCACCCGCCGAGCCGTTCGTCGGCCACACGCTCCAGGGCGGCGACCGGCGGGACGAACGGATACCCGTAGATCTGGCCGTGCGGGTGGTGGAGGGTGACGCCGACCTCGACGCCGCGGTTTTCGAAGATGTAGACGTACTGCACGTCATCGCGCGCGCCGAGCTCCGCATAGCGGTGGCGCCACACCCACATCAGCGCCTCGGCGCGCTCGGCGGCGAGCGATCCGAACGAGCCGTAGTGATCGTCGGTGTAGACGACGACCTCCGCCGCGCCGACAGGGGCTTCGAACGCCGGGAAGCGGTTGTCGAAGACGACGATCTCGAATGCTTCGAGCGGGATCTCGGTGGGTGGGCCGCCCGCGCGGGTCGGGTCGAGCGGACACTGGGCGCGATCGGGCAGGAACGTGCGGTCCTGCCTGTGGATCGCGTAGGCGACCTCCTCGCCGCGCAGCTCGTTGAAGCGCAGCTCGCTCACGCGCTCAGAGCCTCAACGCCCGGCGTTCGGCGCGTCGCCTTCGCCGCCGCGCGCCTCGGCCGCCTCATCCGCGCGCGCGTAGACGATCAGCGCGCGACCGTCGTCTTTGCGCAGCCGCCGCAGCTCGAGCGGGCCGTAGCGTTCGCTCCCGCCCTCCCGCGCATCGCCGCCCGAGGGACGCGACGGCGGGCCCGGTTTTCCGTCCATGGGCGGAGGGTATAGCGAGCGGAGTGGAGGGTCGGCAGGGCGAGACGGGATCGGGGAGCCGGCGAGAAGGCACGTCGGCCGGCGCGCTCTCCGCGAATGGCGCTGCATGCGATCTTGCGCCTGCTCAGGGGGTTGACCGCGCGGGCGCCAGCGAAGAAGCTAGTGTGCATCGATGCAAGCCGGGTAATCGCCGGTCGAACGGCTGATTGGAGGAGAGCTATGTCTGACAGCGGCAACGTCCTCGATCTCACCGACGTCGAGGACCATTCCAGTCCAGGCTTCGACCGGCGTGCGTTCCTGCGCCGGACCGCGCTGACCGGCGTTGCAGCGGGATCGGTCGGCACGATCCTCCAGGCGTGCGGCTCGAGCGCCTCGAGCGGCAGCTCCTCGTCGATCTTCGGCTCGCACCCGAGCTACAAATTCGTGTTCGTCAACCACGTCACGACGAACCCGTTCTTCACGCCGACCCAGTACGGAATCGCCGACGCGTGCAAGCTGCTCGGCTGCACCTACCAGTGGACGGGCTCGGAAAACAGCAACGTGAGCCAGATGGTCAACGCCCTGAACACCGCGGTGGCCTCCAAAGCGAGCGGGATCGCCGTGTCGCTGATCGACCTGCACGCCTTCAACGCGCCCGTCGAAAAAGCGCTCGCCGCCGGGATCCCCGTGATCGCCTACAACGCCGACGCCGCCGGCAACGCGCGGCTCGCGTACGTCGGCCAGGACCTGAAACTCGCCGGCGAAAAGATGGCGGAACGGATTCTCGAAAAGGTGCCGTCAGGTGAAGTCGCGCTGTTCATCGCCACGCCCGGATCGGCGAACCTGCAGCCGCGCATCGAAGGCGCCGAAAAGGTGCTGAAGGCACACGGGATCAGCACCCACGCGGTGGCGACCGGCGCCAACGTCTCAGAAGAGCAGCCGGCGATCGAAGCGTTCTACAAGAGCCACACGGGCGTGAAAGGCATGTACTCGGTCGACGGCGGCTCAACCGAAAGCCTCGGCAAAGTGATGCAGAAGCTCGGGCTGAAGGGCAAAGTCCACGCCGGCGGTTTCGACCTCACCGAACAGACTCAGAAGCTGATCAAAGAAGGCTTCCTCGAATTCACGATCGACCAGCAGCCGTACCTGCAGGGGTTCGTGCCGGCGCTCCAGCTGTTCTTCTACCTGGTGTCGGGGACGCAGACCGGCCCCTTCGAAGCGAACACGGGCCTGAAGTTCGTCACCCCCGAAACGGTCGCCCCATACCTGACCAAGTCGCGGTACGAGGGAACGACCTCCTCGGCGGTAGTCGTCAAAGCCTGAGGCAGCGCCGCAGCGATCGTGGCGAGCGTGGCACAGGATCCCGCCTCGAGCAGCCCGGGCGGCCCGGAGAGCTCGGCGCACCCGCGCCGAGCTCTCTGGCGCACCGTCGGCGAGCGCATCATCTCGCTGCGCGAGGGCAGCATCATCCTCATCACGATCATCGTCGGGGTCTACTTCGCGATCAACACGGAAACGTTCTTCACCGGCGGGAACTTCGAAACGATCCTCCCGTACTTCGCACCGCTCGCGATCCTGGCGGCGGGCGAGGTGTTCGTGATGATCCTCGGCGAGATCGACCTGTCGATCGCCGCGATGTACCTGTTCGCGCCGATCATCTACTACAAGCTCAACACGTCCGTCGGGCTGCCGTTGGGCCTGTCGCTGATCGGCGCGCTGATCGTCTCGACGCTGGTCGGCCTCGTCAACGGCGTGTTCGTCGCGGTGATCGGCATCAACTCCTTCGTCGCGACGCTGGGAACGCTGTTCACCTTCGAGGGGCTCTCGCTGATCATCTCCAAAGGCACGCCGGTCGCGACGCCGGGCGGCCAGATCCCCGTGGGCACGTTCGGGAAAGTGTTCGGGGCCGGCACGTACTCAGAGCTGATCTGGGCGGTCGCGATCGTGGCGCTGCTGCAGATCGTCCTCACGTTCACGAGATGGGGCCTGTACACGGTCGCGGTGGGATCGAACAAGCTGGGCGCGGCCGAGGCCGGCGTGCGGGTCAACCTCGTGATGATCCGCAATTTCATGCTGTGCGCGCTCACCGCCGGCCTCGTGGGAATCTTCGAGGCGATCCGCTCCCAGACGGTGCAGCCGAACCCGGCGGGCCCCAACGAAATCCTGTTCCTCGCCGTCGCCGCCGCCGTGATCGGCGGCACGCTGTTGACGGGCGGCTCGGGGACCGTCGTCGGCGCGCTGATCGGCGCCCTGTTCCTCGGGATCCTCAAGGACGGGCTGATCCTGCAGGGCGTGCAGGCCAACTACCTGCTGTTCTACACGGGCCTCGCCGTGATCATCGCGATGGCGGCCAACGTGTACGTCGGGCGGGCTCGAAGGGGGCACACAGGCGGTGGCTGACGCGGCGCGCACCGAGGTCGAGGCTGTAGAGCCGTCGAGCGCGCCCGACGATGTGCTGCGGGTCGAACACATCGCGAAGCGGTTCGGTCCCGTCACGGCGCTGCGCGACATCAACCTGCACCTGAAAAAGGGCGAGGTGCTCGGACTACTGGGAGACAACGGCGCCGGCAAGTCGACGCTGATCAAGATCATCTCCGGGTTCCAGAAACAGGACTCCGGGAAGATGTGGGTGCACGGGAAGCCCTACGAACCCAAAAGCGTCGACGACGCTCGCTCGCAAGGGATCGACACCGTCTACCAGGACCTCGCGCTGATCGACGAACTGTCCGTCTATCACAACCTGTTCCTGCGACGCGAGCGCGTGATGAAGCCGATCCCGCTGCTGAAGAACGGCGAGATGAAGCGCGAAGCACGGAAGGCGCTCGACGAAATAGGCATCAACATCCCCCGTATCGACGTGTCCGTCGCGCGGCTCTCGGGCGGGCAGCGCCAGGCGATCGCCGTTGCCCGCACGGTCAACGGCGACGCCGACATCATCCTGCTCGATGAGCCCCTGGCCGCGATGGGGGTGAAAGAGGGAGCGCAGATCCTCGACCTCATCGCCCGCCTCAAAGCGGAAGGGAACGTCTCGATCATCGTGATCCTTCACAACTACGTCCAGGTGTTCGAAGCCTGTGACCGCGTTTCGCTGATCCAGGATGGCCTGATCACCCTCGACAAGCCGACCTCGGAGACCTCGGTCGAAGAGCTGACCGAGCTCGTCGTGAGGGAGTACCGCCGCGCGCGCGAAGAAGACCGCGCCGCCTCCAAGCCGCCGCCCGCGAGCGGCGCCGCTCCGCCCGCCGCCTAGCGGGCCGTCTCGCCGACGAGCTTCTGGAGGTAGGGCTCGAAGAGGCTCGAGACCGCCGCCGCGGTGGCGTGGGTGTCGCCGTTCGGCAGCGCCGCGTAGCTGATCGCGAGCCGGACGAGCACGTCGCTCAGCAGCTCCGCGTCGCGGCGGCGCATCAGCGGCCAGCCGGAGAGCATGACTTCCTTGAGCCGGTCGGCTGCGCGCTCGACCAGCGGCTTGCCGTGGGTCGTCAGCAGCGCGAGCAGCTCCTCGGCTCCCTCTTCCATCACGACCGCCCGCAGCAGCGGGTTCTCGGCGGCGGCCGTGAGGAACACCTCCAGCGCGGCGCCGAGCGCCTTCGACGGGTCGTCCAGATGCGAGTTCACGCTCTTTTCGACCTCGTCGAGGAAGCTTTCGGCCTCGCGGAGCACGAGCACCTGCGCGAACTCCTCGCGCGAGCCGAACTCCTTGTAGAGCGTCTGGCGGCTCACGCCTGCGGCGAGCGCGATGTCCGCCATCGTGATGTCGACCCAGTGCCGGGAGTCGAGCTCCTGGCAGGCCGCGTCGAGCAGCGCGTTGCGCAGCAGCTCGCGGGCTTTGACGGAATAGGGGACGCGTGGGCCTGGGGCTGACATCTCGCTTGGTGTCGATGCAGGCTCGGGCAGGGCCTCGCGGCGACACCCCACCCCCTGCGCGATCGACCTTACCGCGCCCGCGTGACGAGCGGACCGCTCATCCGCCGCCGGCTTCGGCGCCCGCCACCGCGACGCCCGTTCTCGCCCTCTCATAGCGGGATCGCTTCGGCGGGTGGATGTTGGCGAGCGCGACGTCGCCGCCGTAGTGCGCGAGCACGCGATGGTCCATCACGCGCCGCCAGAGCGGGGGGATCACCGCGGTGACGATCATGCCGGCATAGCCTGTCGGGAGCTGTGGCGCCGCCTCGAAGTGGCGCAGCGCCTGATAGCGCCGCAGCGGGTTCGCGTGGTGATCGGAATGGCGCTGGAGGTGGTAGAGCAGCACGTTCGAGGCTGTGCTGTTGCTGTTCCAGCTGTGCTCCGGGCGCGTGCGCTCGTAGCGGCCGTCGTCGCGGCGCTGGCGCAGCAGGCCGTAGTGCTCGAGGTAGTTGACGACCTCCAGCAGGCTGAAGCCGATCACCGCCTGCAGGAGCAGGAAGGGAATCACGACCGTGCCGAAGCAGGCGACGAGCAGGCCGAACAGCACGAGGCTCATCGCCCAGGCGCTGAAGATCTCGTTGCGCACGGTCCAGAAGCCGCGGCCGAGCCGCTCCAGGCGCACGCGCTCGAGCTCCAGCGCCGAACGCAGGCTGCCGAGCACCGTTCGCGGCAAAAACGCATAGAAGCTCTCGCCGAGGCGGGCGCTGGCCGGGTCCTCGGGGGTGGCGACTTTGACGTGATGACCGCGGTTGTGCTCGATGAAGAAGTGCCCGTAGCCGCTCTGCGCGAGCGCCACGCGGCTGAGCCACCGCTCGAGATCATCGCGCTTGTGGCCGAGCTCGTGGGCGGTGTTGATCGCGACCCCGCTGACCATGCCGAGGGTCAGCGCCAGGCCCACCTTGTCGACGGTCGAGAGCGACGGACGCGAGAACAGCCAGCCTGCGACGAACAGGCCGGCGTACTGGATCGGCAGGTACGCGTAGGTGCACCAGCGGTAGTAGCGATCCTGCTCGAGCCACTTGATCACGTCCTCGGGCGGGTTGCGGGCGTCCATCCCGATCGCCAGGTCCAGCAGCGGGAAGATCCCGAACACGAGCACGGGGCCGAAGAACCAGAACGCCCCGACTCCGGTCGCTTCGACCAGGCCCCAGGTGATGAACGGGAGCGTTGGGACGACCAGGCCGAGCAGCCAGGCGTGGCGCTTGGGATCGCGCCAGCGGGGGGCGTGGGAAGCGGTTGACGCGAACGGCACGCCGGCTACTTTACACCAAAGCACTCCGATGTCAAGTAAATGGACACCATGAAGTCCACTGATGCGGCGCTCCGGGTAGCTGGGAACCGGATTGCAACCGCATAGGCGGCAGGTACACTCGGACCCGCCGGGAAGTTCGGTGCAGTCGAACAGAGAGGCTGAGCTTTGGCGGTTACTTCGGTGGATCAGCAGGGAGCCGCCGCCGGTCGGTGGCGCGGCCGGTGGCCGATCGCCGCTGCCGTGCTGGCCGGACTGCTCGTCGCGCTGGCGCTCGCGACCTACCTGTACGACCACTCGCAGCGCAACACGATCGCGAAGGGCGTGCGCGTCGACGGCGTGCCGGTCGGCGGGTTGAGCGAGGCCGCCGCCGCCCGCAAGCTCGAACGCGACATCGTCGCCCGCCTCGACGGCCCCGTCGTGATCCACGAGGGCTCGCACACATGGACCTTGAACGGACGCAGCGCCGGCATCGCCGTGAACGTCCAGAACATGGCCCGGCAGGCGCTCGACGCGAGCCGCGAAGGGTCGATCCTCACGCGCACGTGGCGCTCGCTCTCAGGCGGCAGCCTCAACCGCGACATCCCGCTGGTGGCCAGCTACTCGCATTCCTCGGTTCGGGGTCTCACCGCGAGGATCCGGGCCTCGGTCAACCGCCCGCCGCGCAATGCGAGCGTCGAACCGGGCGGCGGCGGCCTGCGCAAGATCCCCGGGCTGGACGGCCGCACGGTGGAGAACGACCAGCTCGGCGGGCGCATCGAGGCGGCGCTGCTCGCGCCGATGGGAGACCGCTCCGTCTCGGTGCCGATGAAGATCGTCAAGCCCCAGGTCACGACCGCGCAGCTGGCGGCGAAGTACCCCGCCTACATCGTCGTCGACCGCAACACGTTCCGGCTGACGTTCTACAACCATCTGAAACTCGAAAAGACCTACGAAGTCGCCGTCGGCATGGAAGGCCTCGAAACGCCCTCGGGCCTGCACCACATCGAATGGGAGCAGGTCAACCCGCCCTGGTACGTGCCCAAAAAAGCCTGGGCCGGCGCGCTCGCCGGCACGGTCGTGCCGCCCGGGCCCGAGGACCCGCTGAAGGCACGCTTCATGTCGATCGAAGGTGGTGCCGGCATCCACGGCATCGACCCGAGCGAGTACGAAACGATCGGGCACGACGCATCGCACGGCTGCGTGCGGATGAGGATCCCCGACGTGATCGAGCTGTACTCGAAATCGCCGGTCGGCACCCCCGTCTACGTCATCTGAGGCCCGGCGCTCGCCGGCGCCGCCTCAAGAGCCCGGCGGCTTCTTCTTCGCGAGGTACTCCTCGTTCTGGCGGCGCTCGCCGCGGATCTGAATCGCGACGTAGATCAGGATCACGTTGACGAGGATCCCGATGCCGACGAACGTGATCAGCAGCCCGATCGTCTTCGAGGTCGCCGGGTCGGTGGCGAGGAGCAGCACGGGTTGAGGCTATCAACGGCTCGGGCACCGCGTGTTCTAGCCTTCATCGCGCCGCCGGGCCCTCACGGCCCGAGTGCCAGGAGAGGTGCCGGAGCGGTTGAACGGGCGCGACTGGAAATCGCGTAACGGGGGAAACCTCGTTCGAGGGTTCGAATCCCTCCCTCTCCGCTGTCCCTGCAACCTCTGATTTCGGAATCGGGTCGAGATGGCCAAGTTGATCTACTCGGCGATCGCATCTCTTGACGAGTTCGTAGAGGACGAGGACGGCCGGTTCGGCTGGGGGGCACCGGATGACGAGGTGTTTGGCTTCCTGAACAACCTCGAGCGGACGATCGGCACCTACCTCTACGGGCGGCGCATATACGAGACGATGGTCTACTGGGAGACCCACGGCACGGGCGAGGGCTCCTCGGCGGTGGCCCGTGACTTCGCGACGATCTGGCGCTCGGCTGAGAAGATCGTGTACTCCCGGACACTCCGGACGCCGTCCAGCGCAAGGACGCGGGTCGAGCCCAGTTTCGACCCCGACGCGATCCGGGTGCTGAAGGAGTCTTCGCGCGCGGACCTCACGGTCGGGGGCGCCGAGCTAGCCGGTCAGGCGCTTGCCGCGGGGCTGGTCGATGAGTGCCAGCTGTTCCTCGTGCCGATACTGGTGGGTGGCGGCAAGCCCGCACTGCCGCGCAACATCTCTGCGAAGCTCGAGCTCCTGGATGAGCGCCGGTTCCAACGGGGCGTCGTTTACCTCAGGTACGGCATCGGGGCCTGACAGCGGCGGTACGGTCAAGCCGGCCGGTTCGACCGCAGGCCGTACTGGCCCTTGGCTATCAGCGGCCCAGTGGCATCCGATACTCGGCGTAGAGGCCCGCGCCGCCTCGCACCGGCTCGAAGCCGGTCGCGCGCAGGAGCCGGACCGCCCCGGCGTTCTCGCGCAATGTGGTCGCTGCGAGCCCTTGCACCCCGGCCAGGCGCGCGTGCGCGGCCGCGTGCCTGAGCAGCTGTACGCCGAGTCCATAGCCCTGCCAGTCGTCGGCGACCGCGATCGCCACCTCGGCGATCCCCGGGTCCTCGCGGCTGCGCACGTAACGGACCACGCCGACGCCCGCCGCCTCGTCGGCGGTCAGGGCGAAGTGGGCGACGTGCATGAAGCCGTCGGTCTGCGTCATCTGGTCGAGTAGTCGCTCGCTCGGCTTCCTGATCGGCGCGAGGAAGCGCAGGTAGCGCGAGCGGGGCGAGAGGTCCACGACCGCGCGCTCGTAGAGGCCGCGGTCATTCGGGCGCAGCGCGCGGACTCGCACCGTCCGCCCGTCCCGGAGCAGCAGCTCGCGCGTCTCGTTCGCCGGGGCCATATCTTGATTGATGCCGACGCGCGCCGAGCCTTCCGTGATCTTCGTCCAATCCGTGTGCGCTCGGTGTGACGGATCGGCTGGGACGGTGGGTCTGCGCCTCGCGCCCTGACGGCAGGATTCGCCGCTTGTGTGAGAACCTGAACGGCGATGGGGGACGCGGCGATCTACGAGGACTCGCTGGGGGCGAACCGCAGCGGCCGGCTGAGCGACGCGCAACAGCAGGAGCTCGAGACGGGTCTGCGCGCCCGCCACACCGGGCTGACGGGCCTCGTCAGCCGCCGCTTGGACTCGAGGGTCGAGGATGTGCGCGCGGGTGTCGTCGAGAGCATCGAAGGAGCGATCACCAAGCGCGAGAGGCAAAAAGGGTTCGGCGGACAGGAAGCTTTGCCGCTGCGTTACGAAATCTACGTCGCGAACCGTGACTCCGGGGATCAGCGCTTCCGCTGCATCGGCGAGCTGTGGGACCGCGCGCCCGAAGCCGGTTATGTGCGTCTGTACTTCCTCCCGCGCAGCCGCTGGGCGGTGAACTTCGAGCCGATCGACGGCCCTGCCCCCGACGTCTCGGCCGCGGGCTTCCAGGGAGCGGCCGCACGCTTCACCGAGGCACGCAAGTCGGGCGACGAGGTCGGGGCGGCCGAGGCGTATGCCGAGGTGCACGCGATCGAGCAGGCGGCCGCCGGGCCGCCGCCGGGAGCGGCCCCGAGCGAGGAGCCGCTCGAGCGCGCGCTGATCGGGAGCTGGCGCAGCGCCGTGATGCGGCTCGGGCTCGAGCTGCGCGAGGACGGCTCCTTCACCGCCGAGCTGCCGGACGGCTCGCGGCCAGAGGGCCGCTGGTCACTCGAGGGCTCGACGCTCCGAGCGGACGTCCCCGGCGCGCCGATCGAAGCCCAGGCCGCGGTCGCGGGGGGTCGGCTCGTGCTGACGATGGACGGCCAGAGCCTCGCGTTCGAGCGCGCCGGCTGAGTTCGGGCGCCGTGGTGTGCCCGGCGCTCGCCCGTTCGGCCGAGCTGTACGCCCGTGGCGTGCCCCGGTGCCGGCTGTTTCGGCTGAGGAGCTGCGCCCCGTGGCGTGCCCCGGTGGGCTGTTTCGGCTGAGGAGTGCGCCCCGTGGCGTGCCCCGGTGACGGCTGTTTCGGCTGAGGAGCTGCGCCCGTGGCGTGCCCCTGTGACGGCCGGTTCGTAGACTTCTGCGCGTGATCGGAGCGTCGACACGCGCGCAGGAGGCGAAGAGGTGAGCGTCAACGGCCACGGCGCGCGCGATGCCGTGATCTGCGAGCCGCTGCGCACGCCCGTCGGGCGCTTCGGCGGAGTGTTCCGCGACGTCGAAGCCGCGACGCTCGCCTCCACCGTGATCGGCGAGCTGGTCGGCCGCACCGGGCTGCGCGGCGAGGACGTCGACGACGTCGTGCTCGGCCAGTGCTCGCCGAACGGCGAGGCCCCGGCGATCGGCCGCGTCGCCGCCCTGGACGCAGGCCTGCCGGTCGACGTCCCGGGGGTCCAGGTCGACCGTCGCTGCGGATCGGCCCTGCAGGCCGTGATCGATGGCTGCATGCGCGTCCAGACCGGCGCCGCCGAGCTGATCCTCGCGGGCGGCGTCGAGAGCATGAGCCAGACCGAGTACTACTCGAAAACGCTGCGCTGGGGCCCGCGCATGGGCGACGTCGATCTCGAGGACCGGCTGACGCGCGGGCGGGTCACCGCGGGCGGCGTCAACCACCCTGTCCCCGGCGGCATGCTCGAAACGGCGGAGAACCTGCGTCGCGAGTACGGGATCCCGCGCGAGGAGCAGGACGAGCTGTCCCTGCGCTCGCACCAGCGCGCTGTGGCCGCCCAGCAGGACGGCCGCTTCGCAGAAGAGATCGTGCCGGTGACCGTGCGCAAGCGCAGGGACGAGGAGATCGTCGATCGCGACGAGCACCCTCGCGCGGATGCCAGCCTCGAGTCGCTCGGTGCGCTGCGCCCGGTGATGGGGCGCGAGGACCCGGAGGCGACCGTGACCGCCGGCAACGCGAGCGGCCAGAACGACGGGGCCGCGATCTGCATCGTCACGCACGCGGAGAAGGCCGCGGAGCTGGGGCTGAGGCCGCTCGGCAGGCTGGTCGCCTGGTCGGCCGCCGGGGTGCCGCCGGCGACGATGGGGATCGGCCCGGTCCCGGCGACCGCACGGGCGATGAAGCTCGCCGGCCTGCAGATGGACGACATGGGCCTGATCGAGCTCAACGAGGCGTTCGCCGCGCAGGTGCTCGCCGTGCTGCGCGAGTGGGAGCTGCCGGACGGCCTCGAGCGCGTCAACGTCAACGGTTCGGGCATCTCGCTCGGGCACCCAGTCGGCGCGACCGGCGCGCGCATTCTTGCGACGCTGCTGCGCGAGATGGGCCGGCGCGAGGTCCGCTACGGCCTGGAGACGATGTGCATCGGCGGCGGCCAGGGGCTCGCGGCGATCTTCGAGCGCGTCGAGGGGTGAGAGACGCCCCGGACTGCCCGTGCGGCAACGTTAGACTTCGTCGCTCTGCGCCCGTAGCTCAGCTGGATAGAGCGTCGGTCTACGGAACCGAAGGTCAGAGGTTCGAATCCTCTCGGGCGCGCTCGCAGGTCGCTGGCTGGAGCGGAGTCGGTCGCGTCGAGCCGGCCTGATCAAACGGCCGCGCCGGCCGAGCGGTAGCTAGCATCCGAGGTCGGGATGGACAGCGGCTCAGAGAGCTCGGCCGACCTCCCGCAGCCGCAGACGCGAGCCGAACTTTCCGATGAGGCGCTCGTCGCGGAGGGAGGCACCCAGATCGTCTGGGAGGACCGCTGGCACGAGGAGGAGATCTTCGCGAACCGGCTGTCCTTCTACATCCTCGCGCAGTCGTTTCTCGTCGTCGCCGCGGTGACCGCGACGCTCTCCGGCAGCGGGACCTCCCGCTGGCTCCCGGTCGCGCTGGTCATCGACGCGGCGGGCCTCGTGCTCACCTGCGTGTTCTGGTACGCGCTCACCGAGAACCTGCGAAGGCTCGACACGCTCAAGGAGATCGTCGCCGCGGGCAGCCGCGACGCCGGTATTCGCGGTTACAGAGAGGTCGGGATCAGCAGGACGATTCACCACGCGCGCCGGCGGGAAAGACGCCTGCCCTTCCCGCTGTCCGTTCTTCCGACGCGCTCTCCATCGTGGTGGCTGGCACACGCGATCCCGATCGTCTTCGCGTGCGCATGGATCGCGCTCACCGTCGTGGCGGTCCTCACCGCCGCATAGCGCTGTTTGCGATGGCCGCCTCGAGCGGCGGGGGTGCGTCAGCAGCCGCGGTGATGAACAGCGCGTACTGACGCAAGGCGAACTACAGGCCGCCCACGGCTGCAGGCTGCGATCCACGACCGTTTCCGCGGCCCCCTGGGGCTCTGCGCCCGCTAGGGCCGGCTGAGGCGGATGTCGATGAGACGTTCGGCGCGTCGCCGAAGCAGCGCGAGCGCCTTGCTCTCGTCGGCGGCGGTGATCGTGCCGGCGCGGCGCTGTGCATGCAGGCGCTTTTCGTGAACGCGCAGGATGCCGTCGAGCAGTTGCGCCCGCGAGTGTCCGTGGGCAGCCGCGACCTGGGCGATCGTACGCCCGGAGCGCAGTTGCGCGCGCAGCTGCGCTTCGCTGATGCCCAGGTACTTCGACGCCGGCGCGAGCGCCGCGCCGAGCCGGCGCGAGCGGCGCAGCTCGCTGGTGAGCTTTTCGCGCAGCTGCTGCTCCTGTGCCTGCGCCTGCGCACGCGTCAGCCCCGCTTTGCGAAGTTCCGCCGAGCGGTACGCCAGCACGGTTCGCATCAGCTCCCGCGGGGAGCGCCCCGGGGTCGATTCGGCGACTTCGTTCAGCGTTTCGCCCCGGCGCAGGCGCCTGCGCAGGACTTCAGGGCTGAGACCGAGGTAGGACGCGGCGAGCTGGATGTCGCTCTGCGCACCGCCGGCGCGCCCGGCCTGGCGCGCGATCCGCGCTCGTCGATCGTGGCCCCCGCCCCCGCCCTTGCCGCCGCCGAGCGTCGCGATCACCACGGCTGCGATCACGGCCAGGAGCGCCACCGCAAGCATCACCGTCCGTCGCGAGAGGCGTTTGGAGGGAGTCGGGGCGGAGCTCGTCACCGAATTGCGAATGCTAGAGTGGCCGCCCAGCCAGGCGGACGCCCTGCGGCGGCCCTTGGCGCAGACACGGCCAATGTCCCAGCATCGCAGGCCGTACCACATGTTCGACTTCTGACGGCCGTCGGGCCCGGCTTACATGTGCGTCTGAACGCCTGAATCCGTGGTATGCTCGCCGGCGTCGAGTCGCGACTCTCGGGGGGCCACAAGGGGGTGCCCAGAATCGTCCTGGGTCGCAGACGCGTTCGTGGAAACCGTCTAAAAGCCTTTGCGAGCAAGGGCGAAAGCGAGGACTTAGGAGATGAGGAGACTTAGGATCACGGTCGTGCTGGCCGCGATCGCGTGCGTGTTCGGAGTGGTCGCGTCCCCGGCGCTCGCGAAAAAAGAAAAACCCAAAGCGTTCTTCGGCGAATTCTTCGCCAACTACCCGAGTGGCAAACCCATCACGCCCTCGGAACCGGCGATCGCCTCGACGAAGGAAGGCGAACTCGAATCGCTGTACGTGGCAGGGGAAAACACCGGCCCGTTCGCCTTCAGGTGCGCGAGCCTGTCGTCAAAGGCGACGGTGACGTGGGAACGTTCCGAAAACTTCTTGACCGAAATCAAGTTCCACAAATGTGAACTGGGTCGGCACCTGACCAAGGGCATCACCGAATGGTCCAAAGCCAAGGTCGGGAACGGGTTCGAAATGGAATTCCACGCCAACGGCTCGGCCTCGCTCGGGAAATCCGAAGGGGAAGCCACGATCAAGAAAGGCACCTCCTTCACGGTTGACGCGAAGGGTGCGCAGTGCAAGATCATCATCCCGGAGCAGACCGTCCCGACGAAGGCCGAAAAAAACCCCGAAAAGGAATACGAATCGGCCGAATACGCGACCTTCGAAGAAGAAGAGCCGGTCAAAAAGTTCCCCTCGGGCTTCCAGGATCGTCTGGAAATCGAATGGAACCTGAGCCACGTCACGTTCCAAATCCCGGTGGCGCCGAACACGCATTGCGAATACGCCAAAGAACCGGCCGGGCACTACAACCCCGAAACGAAATCCGTTGAATTCAAGGGTGTCTTCGCGGGCGACCTCGAAGAAATCCAGATCAAGCACGGCAACATCGGCTTCTCGGAAGAAAAAGTCTGAGTTGAGCTGAGTCGACCCGCGCCGCCCCGTGCGGCGCGGGCGGCTACCGCGGAGCGCGGCGGGCAGGGAAGGGTTCCCTGCCTCCCGCGCTCTCGGTGGTTAACGGGGGATCAGCTCAACCGCGTCAGGATCCGGCGAGCACGGGCACCGAGTGCCCATCGCTCTTCGAGCGGTACATCGCGCCGTCGGCCCGGCGCACGAGCTCCTCGGCGCCGATCGTGCCGTGCTCGCCGCAGGCGACGCCGATGCTCGCGCTGAGCTCAGCCTCGCCGCAGGACAGCTCGAAGCTGCCGCAGATCGTCATGCTGATGCGCTCGGCGACCCGCATCGCGATCTCCGACGAGGGCACGTCGCGGAGCACGATCAGGAACTCGTCGCCGCCGAGGCGGCCGATCACGTCGCTGTCGCGGCTGGCGAGCTTGAGACGGTCCGCCGCGAGTACGAGCAGCTCGTCGCCGGCGGCGTGGCCGAGCGTGTCGTTGACCGGCTTGAACTTGTCGAGGTCGACGTACACGACGCCGGTGCAGCCGGCGTCGCCGCGCTCGAGCTCTTCCTGCAGCAGCGCGAGGATCGACGACCGGTTGTACACGTGCGTGAGCGTGTCGTAGGTCGCGCGGTGCTCGAGCTCCTGACGGGCACGCGCGCTGTCGGTGATGTCGAGCACGCACGTGATCGCGCCGCTGACCTCGCCGCTCGCGCGGGCCAGCGCGCGGACACTCATCAGCGCCCGGCGCCAGGTGCCGGAGGGCCTGACGATGTCGACCTCGACGTCGCGGTCGACGCCCTCGCCCAGCACCTCATCGAGGACGCGGCCGAACTGCTCGAGGCTCTCCGCCGTGAGGGTCTGCAGGAGCGCCTCGGCGGTCGGCGCCCGTCCCTGCTGGCGCTCAGCGGCGGCCTCCTGCTCGGCGGGCACGACCGGCGCCGGCTCGCTCGTCATCGCGCTCTCGATCGGCTCGGAGCCGTAGAGGATCTCGAACAAGCACGCGTTGTTGTAGACGACGTCGCGCTCGGTGTCGAGCTGCAGCAGCCCGACTGGCATCGCATCGGTCAGGCGCCTCAGCAGCTCCTCGTGTTCGTGCAGGGCCTCCTGGGCCGCCATCTCGGCCGAGATGTCGATGATCTCGACGACGACGCAGTTGCGGTCTGGGTGGTTCAGGTAGTTGTGAAGGGTGGTGTCGACCCACATGTAGCTGCCGTCCTTGCGGCGGCGGCGCAGCCGCGTCTGCTGGGAGCGGTTGCTAGAGATCACCGCGAGCCAGCCCTCGACGGCGCGGCCCTGGTCGTCCGGGTGGATCTGGTCGAGCACGGACTTGCCGAGCAGCTCGGTCTCCGTGTAGCCGAACATCGCCGTGAAGGCGTCGTCGGCCGCGATCACGCGCGCGCCCTCGTCCTCGGTCAGCGTGCAGAAGCGCGGTCCGGACGCCTCGGACTCGAGCTCGGCGGGCTTCTCGTCGGCCTTCTCGTCGCTCGGGAGGATCACGCCCAGGAACACGCCGTGGACTTCACGAAGGTCGATGAAGTGCAGTGTCGACCACAGCGTCGGGCTCGAGAGCATCCGCACTTTGGTCGCCGCGGCCCCCTCCTGCTGTGCCTCGAGCCAGAGCCGCACGACGGCCGTGCGGTCGCCCGCGACCACGTTGTCGATCAGCGCGCGGCCCTCGATCAGGCCCTGGCCCCACAGGCCGACGGTCTGCGGTACGGGCACGATCAAGCCGTTCGCGGCGAGCGCGCACACCTGCGCGCCCGGGTGCTCGCGCAGCAGCGCTTCGGCGCCCTTCGCGATCGTGTGGCCGTCGTGCGTCGCCGAAGCATCCATCAGCGCGTGCTCCCGGCGCCCGGCGCGGAGATCCTCTTGGGGCTGTTCAGAACGTGGTCATCCATGATCCGGCTCCTGCCTTGCAGGAAACATCGGCTCCGCTCCTACATCACATGAGGGATGCCACGACGGCTGGACGCCGACACGTGGTCAGGGCCATGACCGGCTAGGAGTCCTCGAATGGCGCGATCGGCACCCCGGTGGCGCCGGGCGGCCCGCCGAGCTCGTAGGCGCCGCCGTGGGCGCTTCGCAGCACTCGCCGCCCGCCGCGCCCGCGCCTGCCGACGCTCGCCTCAAGCGCCGCGATCGAGCAGTTGACGACGTCGTGCTCGGCGCCGCCTGGGTCGGCGTAGCGCCAGCCCGCTGCCGTGTCCGCGGGCAGCTCGATCCCGACGGCGAGCTCCAGGCCGCCGGGACCCCGGAGAACCAGCTCGCCGCCGTCCGGGCCGGCCGCCACGACCGGTCTGCCGGCGGCGAGGCCGCCCACCCGCCGCGCGGCGCCGTCGAGGCTCAGCATCCCGCTTGCCAGCCACGGTGAGAGCCGCGAGCCGAGCTGCACGCGGCCGAGGGCGACGTCGAGCCACGCCTCGGGAGCACCGGCGAAGTCGCAGCCGTGCAGCCAGATCCACCGCGCGGCGTGCTCGGCGCCCCAGTTGTGCCCGATCATGCCGTGCCAGCCCGAGACTTCGATCGGGCTGCGGCCCGGGATCTCGACGACACCATCGAAGCGGGCCAGCGGCGCCGGGCTCGTCAGCTTCGTGCGCGGCAGCGGCGTCCGGTACAGCACCCCGGGGGACAGGTGCCTGAGCTCCGGAGCCTGCGCCTCGAAGCCCAGCGACCACCGCGCCGGGCCGCAGTCGCCTCTCGCCCTGCGCGGGCCCATCTTCGCCTGCGCGCCGACCTCGATCCAGCCCTCGGGCGGGCGCCGCACCTCGGCGGAGCTGACCTTGTGCATGAACGGCCGGCCAGCCGCGGCGTCGAAGACCGTGCACCAGATCGCTCCCCGCGGCGGCTCGCCGGGCCGCTTGTGAACCGTGTGGCGGATCCAGACCCCGAGCGGCTCGGTGGGCGAGACGGTGCGCAGGTAGAACGACTCGTACATCCCATCTGCGGCGGGCGCGCGGGGGAACACTGGATCTGCGCGCATCGCGGCGATCCTAACCCCGCCGTTCCTGGCAGGATGCCTGCCCATGCCCGAGCCCGTTGCCCTCGTCGAGCTGCCCCCGGCTCTGACTTCGCCGGCCAGCCATCCTGATGCCCGCTACCTGCTCGGCATCGACGGCGGCGCGACGAAGACGCTCGCGGCCGTGCTCGACCTCCAGGCTCGCACCGTTCATCTCGGGCGGGCGGGCCCGAGCAACGAGGACGCCGTCGGTCCGAAGGCGGCTGTCGAGGCGCTGCTCGCGGCGGCCGCGGAGGCACTCGAAGGCGCCGGGATCGCCGAAGGGGAGCTCGGCGCCGCCGTCGCCGCGGTCGCGGGCACCGACACGGCATCCGTCGCAGGGCACGTGCGCAAGGTGAGGCCCGACTGGATCGTCGTCAACGACGTCGTCGGGGCGTGGGCGACGGCGACCGGTGGGGGCCCGGGGGTCGGCGCGATCGCGGGGACCGGCTCGAACGTCTTCGGCGTCGGCCAGCACGGGCGGAGCTGGCGGACGGGCGGGTGGGGCCACCTGCTCGGCGACGAGGGCTCGGGCTACTGGCTCGGCGTCGAATCCGTGCGCGCCGCGCTTCGCGACCGCGACGGCTCCGGGCCCGAGACCGCGCTCGCGGCGGCCGCGTGCGAGTTCTTCGCCCGAGACACGGTCGAGGCCGTCGCGTCGCTCGTCTACTCCAAGCCGCTGACCAAGGGCGAGATCGCGGCCTTCGGGATCCCGGCCGCGAAGGTGGCCGAGCAAGGTGACGCCGTCGCGCTCGAGCTGTTCGAGCGGGGCGCGACGCTCCTGGGCGGGCAGATCGCGACGGTGATCGCCCGCACCGGACTGGAGGGTGCCTTCCCGATCGGGCTGATCGGCAGCGCGTACAAGGCCGGCGAGATCTACCTCGCGCCGCTGCGGCGGCGCGTCGCGCGGGATGCGCCCGAAGCGCAGATGTCGCTGGTGGAGATCCCGCCGGTCGGAGGCAGCCTGCTGCTCGCTGCCGTGGGCTGCGGTCGGCGTGATCACATCGAGCCGGACGAGCTGACCGGACTGCTCGGCGTCCCGGTCGAGGACTGACGCTCGATCTCGGCGCGGGTCGCGATCGCGGCGGGCCCGCTGCCCCGCAGGCGCAAGGACGCCGCGACGCCCGCCAGGGCGGCGGCCTCTCCCGGCGGCGCTCCGCCGGCGAGCGCGACGAACAGCGCCGCGGCCCACACGTCGCCCGCCCCGAGGTCGTCGGCCGAGTCCACGACCCGGGAGACGGCGATCCGCAGCGGGCCGGCGCCTCCCGGCAGCAGCAGCGTCTCGGCCTCGGCCGCCGTGACGGCGATGAGCGCGCCTCGCGTCCTCGCCCGCGCGATGCCCTGCTCGCAGGCCTCGCGCTCCTCGCGGCTCAGCACGACCGCGTCGCAGTGGTCGAACAGCGCGAGGGCATTCTGCGAAAGCTGCCGCGGCTCGATCTCATTGGCCGGCTCGCTCCACGCGCGCGCCAGGCCTTGTGGGGTCAACCCCACGAACGGCCAGGCACCCTCGGGGGCCGTGTCGAGCTCCGCGGCGACGGGCGCCAGATGGAGGATGTGCGCGCCCGGCAGCGCGGGCGCCTCGATCGGTCCCGCCCAGGCAAGCACGCGCTGGCGACGGCGCTCGCCCGTGCCCTCGGTCTGAAGCGTGGTCGTAGCCGGGGCGGGCTCGACGATCAACTCGACCTCATCCGCGAGCGTCCCGAGCAGCGCGCGGATCTCATCCGGGCGGCCTCTCGTGAAGATCGTCGCATCGAGCCCGAGCCGCGCGGCCTGCAGCGCGCTGTAGAGAGCCGTGCCGCCGGGGCGGCGCTCTCCACCGGGCAGGACGTCTACCGTGACGTGGCCGACGGCCAGGTATGTGCGGCGACCAAAACCTCGCGGGGGATCAGCTGTTGTTCGTGCTTGAGACATGATCGGGACCGTAGCCAGGCTTCATCTTCTCCCAGCGGCGCTCCTCGCGGCGCTCGCGTGCGCGACGCTCGCCGCGTCGGCGCCCGGCGTGGCCGACGGCGCCGCCCGCCGCCGGCACTCCGCTTCGCGCTACCCCGCCGGTGCCACGCGCCCGGCGTTCACGGCCAGCCCCGCAACGCTCGCCGCGGCGAAGAAGAAGCGCAAGCGCAAGACGAAGCCGAAGCCCGTGCTCCACGGCGACCCGGCGCGCGGGCTGCTGGCGTTCCAGGCGATGCAGAGCGGGTACTACCTGCTCGGCGCGGGACTCTACAAGGGTGAACCGTTCTCCTACCTGTGGCCGTTCTCCCAGGGGCTCGCGGCGACGGTCAGCATGGCGAGCGTGCCGGCGATCGCGAAGATCCCGTCGCTTCGCCTGGAGCTGGCGCGCGAACTGAAAGCGCGGCTCGTAGGCCTGCACAACTACTACGACCCGAACAACTCCGGACAGCCCGAAGGGACCTTCACGAGCGCGCTGGCCGCCTACGACGGCACCGTGTCCCCGCCCGTCGGGCCCGGTGGGACCAAGTACTACGACGACAACGACTGGGTCGGGATCGAGCTGATGCGGATGTACAGGCTGACGCGCGAACCCGCGCTGCTGGCGGCGGCCGAAGCGGTGATGTCGTTCGAGATGGGAGGCTGGGAGTCGAGCCCCGAACTCGGCTGTCCGGGCGGCCTGCCCTTCACGAACGAACCGGAAAACACCGACCGCAACACGATCACGACCGCCCCGGCCGCGGAGCTCGCATTGCAGCTCTACCGCGTAACCCGCAACCAGCAGTACCTGAACTTCGCCGTGCAGGCCTACGAATGGGTGCGCTCCTGCCTGCTGATGCCGGGCAACCTCTACGGCGACCACGTCAACCGCCGCGGCGTGATCGAACCGCACCTGTACAGCTACACGCAGGGCGTGATGATCGGCGCGGGCACGCTGCTCTACCAGGCGACCGGCAACTCCGGCTACCTGTATCAGGCGCGCCAGACCGCCGCCGCGGCGCTCGCGTATTTCACGCCTGAACGCCTCGGCGCCGAAAACCCGTTCTTCCCGTCGGTCTACTTCCGCAACCTGATGTACCTGGACTCGGTCACGCACGACCCGCCCGGGAACGGGCTCGCGCAGGCCTACGTCGACTACGCCTGGCAGCACCTGCGGCTGAGCAACAACCTGTTCGTCGCCGGCTCCCCGCCGACGGGACAGCTGCTCGTCCAGGCCGCGATCGTCCAGATCTACGCGCTGCTCTCCTCGCCGCCGAGCACCTACTTCTAGGCCGCGCGGGGGGGCGAAGCTCGGCTGGGTAGGCTCTTGGGATGAGCGAAGCGGCGAACCTGATCACGACCGAGGGCCTGGAGCGCCTCGAGGCCGAACTCGAAGAGCTCGAGGGCGAGGGCAGGCGCGCGATCGCCGAGCGGATCAAGACGGCGCGCGAGTGGGGGGACCTGAAGGAGAACAGCGAGTACCACGACGCCAAGAACGAGCAGGCGCACCTCGAGACCAAGATCGCGCGTCTGCGGGAGCGGATCGCGGGCGCGGTGATCGTCGAGGAGGAGGCATCCGGCGGCGGCGTCGTCGGGCTCGGCTCCACGGTCGTCGTCAGCGAAGGCGACGGCGCCGAGCAGACTTGGCGGATCGTCAGCTCCCATGACGCGGCTCCCCGGGAGGGACGGCTCTCGGTCGAATCGCCGGTGGCGCTCGCCCTGCTCGGCCGCGCCGCGGGCGATGAGACCTCGGTGACGACGCCGCGCGGGAGGCGGGTGCTGAGGGTGCTCAGCGTCGGCTGAGCACGGCCCCCGCCCGGTGGGAGCGCGCGGCGCGGCGCAGGAAGGCGCCCGGCTTGCGGCGGTAAAGACGCTTCCCCTCGCGCAGTGCCCGGCGGCGCAACTTGCGCCGCCGGCGGCCGATCAGCTTGCGCAGCCTGCGCCGGATTCCCTTCCCTACGCCGACCTCCGCGCCGTGGCCGGCGAGCCACGCCCCGAGGACGGCAAGGTCGTGCTCCTCGCCGAGCAGTTCGCTGAGATCGTCGGCGCGGGAAGCGGTGCGGCGCAGCCGGCGCGACTCGGCGCCGGTCTGCTTGCGCCGCTTGCCCCGCAGCCGCAAGGCGCGCCCGTTCTGCTCTTCCAGGCGACGCAGTGCTTCGGCGGCGTAGCGCAGGTCCTTCACGCGCTTTCGCCACTGATGCATCGTGCGCATGCGCCCGCCGTGCTTGCCCGCCGCCCGGCGGTAGCGCTTTCGCCCCTGGCGATAGACCCGGCGCAGGCCGTCCTCGACCGGGGCGAGCCCGTCGGCCGGCGCGAGCTCCCAGCGCAGCACCCGCCCGCGGAAGATCCGCAGCTCGTCGGCGACCCGGATGCGGTTGGCAGGTTCCAGCATCCGCCGCTCGGCCTGTGCGCGCTCGGCCTCGAGATGGCGCCGCAGCTTCGCGATGCCGGTTCGGCCCGCGAGCCTGCGCGGGCTCCGGGAGACGAGCGCGTCCACCGTGCTCAGCATCACCTCCGCGTCGCGGGCGCCCGCGAGATGCGCGGCCGCCGTCCGCAGCGTCGTCTGCTCGCGTGCGCACCCGTCCCGGCCGAGCTCGCCCTCGAGCAGGCGTACGATCGCGCGCAGCCGCTTGATCGCCTTGCGGGTTTCGTGCACCGCCTTGGCGGCGTGCTCGCCTTCCGCCGCCTCGACCTGTTCGAGCGCGAGGTCGGTCTGCTCGAGCGCCATCCGGCGCAGCCCGTCCGACACGCCCTCGGCAGGGCCCAGCCCGAGCCTGCGGCGCCGGCCGCGCCCGGACCCCACGCGCCGCCCGTTCTTCGCGACCGCCATGCCGACGCCGACCATCGCCGTCGCGGCGAGGGTGGCCGCGAGCGGCGCGACAATGGAGCGATGACGGGCCTTCCGAATGCCCCATGGTGGACGGTGCGGCGAGCCGCCAACCGAAAGCCATCGACGTATCGCTGTCCGATGTGTGGTCATCCGCTCCCCGCTCTCAGCGAGCATATGCTGATCGCGCCCGAAGGTGATACTCGCCGGCGGCGTCACGCGCACACCGAGTGCGTGATGCGTGCCCGGCGTGAGGGGCGCCTGCCGCTCCGCGACGAGTGGCTCGCCGCGCAGCCGCGCCGCCCCAGCTTGTGGCGCCGGCTTCGCGGCCGCGCCGGCAGCCGGAGCTGAACGCGGGGGCCGCGGTCGCGTCAGCCGCCTTTCAGGTGGACGTGCTCGGGCTCGACGCGGATGATCACGCGCTGTTCGCCGGGCTGCCGATACGGGTAGGCGTCGGCGTCGAGGTACTTCTTCGCCATCGCGTCGATGTGCGCGTCGGCGCCATCGTGCGTGCGATCGGCGACCCTGCCGCGGACCTCGACGTACTCGTAGGGGTTCTCCATGTTCTGGACCGTCAGCGTGATGCGCGGGTCGCGCTCGAGGTTGCGGGGCCAGGCCCGGCCCTCGGCCGTGTTGAGCACAGGCTTGCCGTCCTGGACGTCGACCCAGACCGGGGCGCTCAGAACCGACCCGTCGCTCCTCAGCGTCGACACGTTGGCGAAGTTCTTGCCGCTCAGCAGCTCCTCGCCGCGACCTTCGATCCGCTCGCTCATCTCTCAGCCTTTCTGTCGAGGGTGAGGCTCCAACATACGAGCTTCCCGGCGCGGCGCGGGATTTTCAGTAGCGGCTGAGGTTGGCGTAGCCGCTGGCCGGCGGGATCGGGTCGAGCGCCGTCAGCTTGCCGTCGTTGAGCACGAAGTGGACCGTGCGCTGGCCGCCGCTGGGGCAGCAGAGCGGGTCGTTGCGGTGGTAGAGCGGGTAGGCGATCGCCACTTCGGTGTCGCTCTGGGAGACGACCTCCAGCTTCGCGCTCGCTTCCTTGGCGTCGGTGCCGAGGTAGCGGTCGCCGAGGAAGAAGAACGCCTGCTGGCCGTAGCCGTCGCCCGAGCCCGTGCGTGTGGCGACCAGCACGCGCAGGGTCTGGTTCGGGTGATAGTCGGAGGTGTCGTTCGGCGTGAAGCCGTGCGCGCGGACGACGGCGACGGCGGCCGGCAGCGATTCGGCGTTCGAGCTGTGTTCGCTTTCGGTGAACGACGGCTCGGGGGCCGTCCGCGTCGGGGAGGGGGTCGTGCCGGCGGGAGGCGCGGTCGCGGTGCTCGCCGGGGCCTTCGCGGTGCTCGCCGGCGCGCTTGCCGTGCTCGCCGTGGTGCCCGCGGGCGGCGCTTCGGACACCGAGACCGTCTTCGTGCTCGAGCCGCAGCCGGCCAGCAGGACCGCGCCCAGCGAGGCGATCGTCAGCGTTCGGCGCATCGGCCCCCATGGTATGCACCTCGCCCCGGGACGCATGCAGGTATGCGCCCGGCCTCGTCGCCTGCAGGCGGCGGCTACGATCAACGCGAGATGTCAGGCGAGGGATCTCCGCAAGACTCCCACGACCGCAAGCCGCCGGCGAAGCGCGACAACCGCGAGCTCGGCCGGCGCGTCGCCTGGATCGCCCTTGCCGTCCTCGTCACGCTGTTCGGCGTCCTCAACACCGAGAAGGTCGAAGTCGACTGGATCATCGGCTCCGGGCACGCGCCGCTGATCATCGTGATCGCGGTCTCGCTGCTGATCGGCATCGTGCTCACGTACTTCGCCGAACGACGAGCCAGGCGCCGTCGCTAGTCGCCCTCGAGCAGCACGCGCGCTGCCTGCTCGGCGCCCAGCACCGGCGCGAGCGCGAACAGGGCGAGGTGCTCGCCCGCGCCCGGGAGCGCCGCGAGGCGCCGATCCGCGAGGTGACAGCGGAGGAGGTGGTAGATCGCGCCGACGAGGGCCTCGCCGGCAAGCTCGGCGCGGTCGGGCACGTGGGCGTTCAGGGCTGCCGCGAGCTCGCGTTCGACCCGCAGCGCACGGCGGCGGCTTTCGGCGCCCGCGCAGGGCGCCAGCACGACGAGCGCCCGCGTCTGCAGCGGGTGCGCCGCGAGGTGCTCGAGAAGCTCCCCCAGGGTCGCCCGCAGCGCGCCGGCCCAGTCCTCGCCGGCGACCGCGGCCGGGGCGGCGATCGACAGGAGCTCCTCACCCGCGCGCTCCAGCGCCGTCGCGATGCAGTCGTCGCGGTCGGCGAACAGCTCGAAGAACGATTCGAGCGGCACGCCCGCCTCGTCGGCGATCTGGGCGGCGCTCAGCACGGCGACGGGATGCCGGGCGGCCAGCCGCAGCGCGCAGGCGAGCAGAAGCTCGCGCGTTCCGCCCGCCGCGGACCGGGGTCCGGCCGTCGCCGCCACGCGGCGCGAGCCCTGCCTCAGCAGGCGGGCGAGGCGTCGTGCGAGCGGGCCGCTCACGGGCGCCTTCGGCGCGAGCGCCCACCACCCGAGCTGCTCGGCCAGCAGGTCTCGCGGCAGCGGTCCGGGTTCGTGCAGCCTCGCCGCGAGGATGCCCTGCAGCCCGCCGAGCGTCACCGCCGCGCTCGTGCCGGCCGGCGCCGGGGCCAGCGCGGTGCCCGCGAGGCGGGCCCGGAGCAGCCGTTCCCAGGCAGCGCCGGCGGCCCGCATGCGAAGTACGCCCGGAGCGCCTAGCGCCTGCGCGTCCACCAGCACGAGCGAGGCCGCCGCGCGGTCCCCGCTCGCGATCGCGGCGGTGCGCGCGAGCGCCGCCGCCAGTTTGCGCTCGGAGCCGCCGGAGGTGTGCGCGCACGCGGCCCGTGAGAGACGGACCTGCTCGCGGACGAGCAGGTCGAACGTCTCGAGGAAGCACTCCTGCTTGTCGGTGAACTGCTCGTAGAAGGAGCGCCGCGAGACGCCGGCCAGCGCGATCAGGAGCCGGATGCTCACCGCCTCGTAACCGACGTCGGCGACGGCCTGCACCATGGCGCCGTGGATGCGCACGCGCTGGTTCTGCGCTACCGCGCGCCTGCCGAGCCGGTGCGGCCCGCGGGGCAGGCGCTTGTAGAGCGGCGCCGGCCGCCGGCTCAGCGGCGACGCGCCTCCATGCTCCCCCGGAACGGCCTCGCCTGGGCCAGCTTCCATCTGGACCTCCTCGGTAGCCCGCCGATGACGAGCATCTTCAACTGTTCCGAGGAATGGATTATCACATCCCGAGACGTTTTGTCTACAGCCCCCGGTTCAGTGCACGAGCGCCTTCAGCGCGATGATCGCGAGTCCCATCGCGACTCCGATCGCCGCCTCAGCCGCGAGCTCGCCTCGTGAGCCGCCCGCTCGGGCCGCCGCGACGAGCTCCAGGGTCGCGAGGCTGACGGCTGCGGTCCAGACGGCGATCGTGACGCCCGTTTCCCTGTCGGCGCCCGCCGCCGCCGCGATCAGCAGCGCGAGCAGGGGGATGCCGGCGCCGCGCACGACCGCCCACTCGTGCGCGAGCGAGTGCCAGAGCGCCCCCGGCGTGAGCCGCCTGCGATCGTGGAGCCGGCGCCCGAGCACGTCGGCGTAGGCGTGCGCGAGCCAGTACAGCGCTGCCGCGATCGCCCCGGAGGCGAACGTGTCGAGGTAGGTGTCGTGCACGCCGCTCTCGGCCGCCAGCAGCGCGCCCGTCACGATCACGCCGAGGATCACGCGCGACGGGTTCTCCGGCGGCACGAGCCAGTCCGCCACGAGCGCGAGCAGGCGCGGCAGCCGTCCCCGCGGGTCCTTCAGGGCGGGCTGTCGAGCATCGCCGGCGATGCATGGATTATCTGCGGCGGCGCGGTCGGGGTAGGAGTGGTCGGGGTGGGGGTAGGGATAGCCTTCGCGCATGGACGGCGCCAAGAGGTTGCGCCAGGCGGTGCTCGTTGCCGCCGAGCTCGAGCCGACCGCGGCGCGCCTTCGCGAGCAGCTCGGGCTGGGCGAGCCGTTCCGCGACCCGGGCGTGCGGGAGTTCGGCCTGGAGAACGTCGTGTTCGCGCTCGGCGACTGCTTCCTGGAGGTGGTCTCGCCCGTGACGGAAGGGACGGCCGCCGGGCGCCAGCTCGAGCGCCTCGGGGGCGACGGGGGCTACATGGCGCTGTTCGACATCGAGCAGCTCGACGGCGCGCGCGCCCGGGCGCAGGAGCTGGGCGTCCGGACCGTCTGGAGCATCGATCTGCCGGATATCTCCGGCACCCACATGCACCCGAGCGATCTGCGGGGGGCGATCGTCTCGCTCGACTCCTCGCGGCCGTACGGCAGCTGGCGCTGGGGAGGGCCGGACTGGACCGGGCGCACCGGCAGCGGCGCTCCGGGTGCCCTGACCGGGATCACGGTCGCCGTCTCGGATCCGATGTCCGCGGCGGCGCGCTGGGGGAGCGTGCTTGGCGTGGGAGTCTCCGAAGGCGAGCGGCTGATCCTGGACGGATCCCAGGTCCGTTTCGTGACGGCGCAGGACGGCGGCGCGGAGGCGATCGTCGAGATCGCCGTCGAGGTTCCCGAGCTCGTGCGGCGCGGTCGGGACAGCGTCGAGGTCGGCGCCGCGCGCATCTCGCTCAGCGCTCTCGACGGCGCCCCATGAGCGCCGCCGGCCAGGAGGGCGCGCTTGCGCGTGTGCAGCGCTACGACGCGTTCGGCGGAGAGGCCGGAGCGCTTCGCTACGTCCTGCTCGACGTGTTCGCCGAGCGGGCGTTGGAGGGGAACCAGCTCGCGGTGTTCACCGACCCCGGCGAGCTGGACAGCGAGACGATGCAGGCGATCGCCCGCGAGCTGCGGCTCTCGGAGAGCGTCTTCCTGCTCGGAGCGCGCGAGGGCGGCGAGGCGCGGGCGCGGATCTTCACCCCCGAAGCCGAGCTGCCGTTCGCCGGCCATCCGGTGCTCGGCGCGGCCGCCGTCGTCGGTGCAGCGCTCGAACGCTCGACCGTCGCGCTGGAGACGGGCTCGGGCCCGGTCACGGTCGAGCTCGAGGCCGGCTCCTCGGCGCTGGCCGTCGCTGCCTCGATGAAGCAGCCGATCCCGACCTGGGAGCTCGTCGCCGAGCCGGCGCCGCTGCTCGCCGCGCTTGGGCTCGAGTCCTCGCTGCTGCCGGTCGAGCGCTACAGCAATGGCCCCAGCCACATCCTCGTCGCGGCGGGCTCGCCCGAGCAGGTGGCCGGGCTCGAGCCCGACCTGCGCGCGGTGGCGGCTCTCGCGGGAGCCGCGGGCGTGAGCTGCTTCGCCGGCGAGGCCGGCGACTTCAAGACCCGTATGTTCGCACCGGGGATCGGGGTGCCCGAGGACCCGGCGACGGGGTCGGCGGCGGGACCCCTGGCCGTGCATCTCGTCCGCTACGGCCGGGCCGGATACGGCGAACAGCTCGAGATCCACCAGGGCGCCGAGCTCGGCCGGCCATCGCTGCTGCTCGCCTCGGCCCACGGCCACGGGGGGAACTTCGACCGCGTCGAGGTGGGCGGTCGCGTTCTCACCGTCGGGTCGGGCGCCTTGCGGCCGCGCTGAGCCGTCCGCCGGGCGGGGCGCTAGCCGCCGAGTGTGCGCTGCTCCTCGACGGTCAGCTCGGCGGTTGGGAGGGCTTCGAGGCGCTCGTCGGGGATCGGCTCGCCGCTCTGGACGGAGCGCCCGTAGGTCCCGGCGGCGAGCCGGGCCTCGGCGCGCTCGACCGCGGCGAGCTGGGCTTCGAGGTCTTCCCCGCGCGCGTCGTCGAGCCCGCGTTCGAGCAGCTCCTCGGAGTCGCTTTCGCCGGGTTCGCCTTGCTCGGTGGCGTTTTCCGCCCCGCTCGACTGCGTTCTCGCGATCGCCTGCTCGACGCGCTGGCGCTCTCCTTCGAGCAGTTCGCGTGCGCGCTGCGGGTCCACGGCGGCCAGACTATCGCCGCGCCGCGAGGACCGACGGCACGCCGAGCCTGTCGCGGCCGACGCGAGAGCTGCGCCGGCGGGGGGCGATCTGCGCGATGATGCGCGGGCGATGAACGGGGGCAGGGGACTCACGAGGGGCGCGGCCGCCCGGGCACGCGGGCTCGCGGCTGCCGCGGTGCTCGCCGTGAGCATGCTCGCGCTGCTCGCGGCGGCGCCCGCCGGCGCGGCGCCGATCGTCCACTTCAAAGCCGAGCCGGTGCCGATCCCGGGTTACCCGCACACCGGCTTCATCCTCGGCGCCGGCACGGCGCTGATCGCCGAATACCAGATCTCTGGAACCGAATACGGCGGCTTTCCGCCGCCGCTGATCAACGTGAGCTTCTACCTGCCGGAAGGCACGCAGCTGCATCCGAGCGGCTTCCCGACCTGCCCGGTCGCGACGCTCGAACCGAGCGGCCCGGGGCCGAAGAAGTGCCCGAAGGGCTCGGCTGCCGGCACCGGCGCGGCGACCGGCTACGTCGCCTTCGGCAAAGAAATCGTTCCCGAGACGGCCTCGATCCAGGCGTTCTACGCGCCCGGCGGCGGGCTCACGTTCTTCACGTTCGGCCACGAACCCGTGCTGCTGGAAATCCTCTCCAAGGGCCACTACGTCTCGGCCGCCGCGCCGTTCAGCAAAGAGCTCGAATCGCAGGTGCCGCTGGTCGAAACCGTTCCCGGCGCGCAGGACGCGTCGGTCAAATCGATTCACATCGAGGTCGGAACGGCGACGCGCAACGGGGGCAAGCCGATCTTCTACGGGCGCCTGCCGCGCAGCTGCCCGAAAGGCTTCCTCCCGGTCAAGACGGCGCTCACGTTCGCCGGCCTGGACGGCCTCGCCCAGCAGACGGTGACGGTCGAATACAAGGCGCCCTGCCCGCGCCGCTGAGCCGTCGCGGGCAGCGACGCGAAGGGCGGGCCGGCGGCAAGAACCCTCCCCTCCCACGATCGTGTGATGTCGGTCCGCTGACATCGCAGCCTCCGAGTCGAGTGTGGCCCGCCCGTGTTAGGGGGAATGAGAGGCATGCGGCGCAGTCCCGCCTGCCCGCCAACAACGACAGGAGAAGGGAACGAATGCGCAGAGCAATCATCAGCCTCACGGCGCTCGGATTGGGCACCCTGGCGCTCGTGCTGCCGGGAGCGGCTTCCGCCGCCCCGACGGTGCAGTTCAAAGCGAAGGCCGTGCCGATCCCCGGCTTCCCGAACACGGGGAACATCTTCGGCAAGGGTGCGGCGTTCGAATCCGAATTCAAGATCTCCGGGACCGAATACGGCGGATTCCCGCCCCCGTTGGTCCACGTCAACGTGTACCTGCCGGCGGGCGTGAAGCTCCACACCTCGGGCTTCCCGACGTGTCCGCCCTCGACGCTGGAACCGTCCGGCAAGGGCCCGAAGGCCTGCAAGAAGGCCAAGGCCGGCCCGACCGGCTCGGTCGAAGGCTTCGTCGCCTTCGGCAAAGAAGTCGTGCCTGAGAACGCGACGATCGAATCGTTCTACGCCCCGGGCGGTGGCCTCGAGTTCTTCACGTTCGGCCACGAACCGGTGCTGCTGGAAATCCTCTCCAAGGGTCACTTCGTGAACTCCAGCGGCCTGTACAGCAAGAAGTTCGAAGCGGTCGTGCCGCTCGTCGAAACGGTCCCTG
Organism: Solirubrobacteraceae bacterium; assembly: GCA_035569835.1. Taxonomy (GTDB): domain Bacteria; phylum Actinomycetota; class Thermoleophilia; order Solirubrobacterales; family Solirubrobacteraceae; genus Palsa-744. The sequence continues at coordinate 285,752 of DATMMF010000019.1, read as the reverse complement.
GCGCGAACGACGCGTCGGTCAAATTCATCAAGGTGAAGACCGGCTCGGCGATCAAGAAGAATGGCAAAGTCACCTACTACGGCACGATGCCGACCAAGTGCCCGAAAAAATACCTGCCGGTGAAGGCTGAACTCACGTTCGCCGGGCTCGGTGGGCTGACCGAAACGACGGTTCCCGCCGAATACAAGGCGCCCTGCCCGCGCAAGTAGCGCCGGACGCCTGGGTGGCCGGCCGCGGGGAGAGCCGCGGCCGGCCACTGTTTCTGAAGCCCGCCCGTCCGGGCCGGCTGCGGGATGGAGCCCGCGGTCGGCCCGGGCGGGCGGCTCTTCGTTCGGCCGCCGGTGCCTCGGCGCTGGGCGCCCCGCGAGCCCGGGCCCCGCTAGCCGGGCGGCGCTGCCTCGGCGCGCGCCGCCCCGCGAGCCCCGCCCGCCGCTAGCCGGCGGCGACCGTCAGGCCGGATACCGCGTGCCGGTCCGTCGAGCCGCCGGTGCCGCCGGAGAAACCGACGAAGGCGGAGCTCGGCAGCGTCACCGCGGCGCTGCCCAGTTTGGTCCCGTCCAGCCAGACCGCGATCGCTCCGCCCGCCGTGTCGATCTTGACTTTGTGGGTGCCCGTCCGCAGCGATGAGGCGAGCGGCGTGAAGGTGGTGAGCCAGTGCAGCGTGCCGGCGGAGCTGCCGGCGCCGTCGCTGATCCCGACGAAGTTGTTGGACGGGTTGGCGGAGTTCTTGTAGGTGTCGAAGGCGACGGCCCAGCCCGCGGTTTTCGCGAAGCCCAGCCCGCCGCCTTTTTCGCCCAGCGACGTCGCGGTCGCGCCCCGGGTCGCGTCGGCGAGCACGAACGCGAGCCCGTCGGCGCCGGAGCCGCCGCCGATCGAGATCGTGAATTCGTAGGACAGGGAGCGGGGGTCGACCTTGGTCGGCCAGAACGCGCTGCCGGCCTGGTTCGCGGCCGCGGTGGTCAGCACGAGGCTGGTGCTTTCGAGCAGCGCGTTGCCGTTGAGCTGCCAGCCGCCCTTGCTCGGGTCTGGGATCGACGGGACGCCGCCTTCTTCTTTCGGCGGCGTGTAGGTGTTCGCGAACGCGACGGTGTTGGCGCCGGCGGCCAGCGCGAAAGTCGGCACGGTGAGCTTGCCGGCGGAGACGGGGAGTTCGACCGGCGCGGCGCCGTTGACCGACGCGGTGGTCTTCCAGCCGCTGCCGGTGGGCGCGTTCTCGGAGATCGAGCAGCTTGCGCCCTGCACGGCGCCGGTCAGCGTGGGCGTCGCCGAGCCGCCGTTCGCGAGCGCGGCGGTCGTGAAGCTTGATGGGCACGTGCCGCTGTAGGTGAGCTGGGTTTCAGCCTGCGGTGAGCCGCTGGGGGCGCTGATCGCGTTCGTGATCTTCAGCGTCGAGGGCTTCGGTTCTTCTTTCGGCGGTTCTTCCTTGGGCGAGGCGGCGAGAGTGAAGCCCGAGACGGCGTGGCGGTCGGTAGAGCCGCCGGTGCCGGCGGAGAAGCCGACGAAAGCCGAGCTCGGGAGCGTCGCCGCCACGTTCGCGACCTTCGTGCCGTCCATCCAGACGGCGACCCCGCCTCCGCTCGTGTCGACCCTGATCTTGTGGGTGCCGGTACGCAGCGAGGAGGGCAGCGAGGTGGACGTCGTCAGCCAGTGCAGGGTTCCGGCCGTCGTGCCGGCGCCGTCGCTGATCCCGATGAAGTTGTTGGACGGGTTGGCGGTGTTCTGGAACGTGTCGAACGCGACGGCGATGCCCGAGATGCCGGCGAAGCCCAGACCGCCGCCTCCTTCTCCGAGCGCCGTCGGCGCCGCTTTGGTGGCGTCGGCGAGCACGAACGCGAGACCGTCGGCGCCGGAGCCGCCGCCGATCGAGATCGTGAATTCGTAGGACAGTGAGCGAGGATCGACCGCGGTGGGCCAGAACGCGCTGCCGGCCTCGTTGGCGGCGGCGGTCGTGAGCACGAGGTTGGGGCTTTCGAGCAGCGCGTTGCCGTTGAGCTGCCAGCCGCCCGCGCTCGGGTCTGGGATCGACGGGACGCCGCCTTCTTCTTTCGGCGGCGTGTAGGTGTTCGCGAACGCGACGGTGTTGGCGCCGGCGGCCAGCGCGAAAGTCGGCACGGTGAGCTTGCCGGCGGAGACGGGGACTTCGACCGGCGCGGCGCCGTTGACCGACGCGGTGGTCTTCCAGCCGCTGCCGGTGGGCGCGTTCTCGGAGACCGAGCAGCTTGCGCCCTGCACGGCGCCGCTCAGCGTGGGCGTCGCCGAGCCGCCGTTCGCGAGCGCGGCGGTCGTGAAGCTCGACGGGCAGGTGCCGCTGTAGGTGAGCTGCGCTTCGGCTTGCGGTGAGCCGCTCGGGGCGCTGATCGCGTTCGTGATCTTCAGCGTCGAGGGCTTCGGTTCTTCTTTCGGCGGTTCTTCCTTCGGCCCTGCTTCGCCCGTGACGCTCACGTTCGCCGCCTTGTGCACGTCGGTCATGCCGCCGGTGCCGCCCGTGAAGCCGAGCAGCACCTGCGAGGGGAGCGTGACCGCGGTGGAAAGCGCCTGCGTGCCGTCGAGGAACACGGTGATCGTGTTGTTGAGGGTTTCGACCTTGACGTGGTGGGTGCCGGTGCGCAGGGCCGGGACCGAAGTCGAGGTCGCGAGCCAGTGCAACAGCCCGCCGCTCGTCCCGCGGCCGTCGCTGATCCCCACGAAGTTGTTGGACGGGTTCGCGGAGTTCTTGTACGTGTCGAACGCCACCGCGATCCCCGAGATGCCGGCGAACCCGAGACCGCCTCCCGCTTCGCCGAGCGCACTCGGTGCGGCTTTGCTGGCATCGGCGAACGTCAGCGTCTGCCCGTCCGCTCCCGTGCCGGAGCCGATCGTCTGGTCGAATTCGACCACGAGGTGCCGGCTTTCCATCGGCTTTTCGAAGAACGCCGAGCCGGCCTGGTTGCTCGTGGCCGGGGTCGTCTGGACGACGCCGGCGGAGATCGTCGCGCTGCCGTTGTGCGACCAGCCGGCGCCGGGTGCCGGGACCGTGCCGTTGCCGGTGAACTTCTCTTCGTGCAGCCCGCTGACGTCCGTGCCGTTGAGCGCCCACGTCCCGCCGTTGTAACCGGGCGCACCCGGGGTGAACGCGACGGTCTCGGTCACCGTTTCGCCCGGCGCGATCGTAGTGCCCTCGGAGAGCGTGCTGGTTGCCGTGTAGCTGCCGCCGAGCGGCGGCTTGGACTTGGTGATCGTGACGTTCGTGCCGCCGGTGTTGGTGATCGAGAAGGTCTTCGACGCCGTCGAGCCGACCTGGACGTTGCCGTATTCGAGCTTTTCGGGAGTGAACTTCAGGACGCCGGGCTGCCCCGCGCTGCCGGCAAGGGCGATCGCGGAGGAGCCGGCGCTCGTGTGCAGCACGAGTTCGCCGCTGAAGTTGCCTTCGGCCGTCGGTTCGAACGAGACTTCCACGTTCACGGCTTCGCCGGGCTGCAGGACCTTGCCCGGCGCGGGCGCTCCGCTGACGACGAAGGGCGCGGCCACCGACCCGACGGATTCGATCGTCAGGGGGGCGCCGCCCACGTTGCGGAAGGTGGCCGCGGACGAGAGCTTGCCGCCGACGCTGGTGCCGCCGAACGAGAGCACGACGGGCGAGGCTTCGATCTTGGCTTCAGCCGGCTGGCCTGTGCCCTGCAGCGAGAAGGTGAACGTGCCCGCGCTGGTTTCGACCGTCAGCGTCGCTGCCTGGAGCCCGCTCCCGGTCGGTTTGAACGTGACCGGGACCTGCAGTGTCTGCCCGGTGCCCAGGCTCGCCGGGAGCGCCGGTTTGCCCGTGCCGGCGATGAACTGCCCGGAGCCGGTCGAGATGCCGTTGACCGTCAGCGCGCTGTTCGCCGTGAGCGTGATCGTCTTTTCGGCGCTCTGGCCGATCGTCGTCGTGGGGTAGCTCGTCGACGGCCCGCTCATCGCCGGCGTGACGGGCGAGCCGAAGGCGAAGACTTTTCCTTCGCGGTTGCCGACGAACAGTTTGTTCGCGCCGACGCCCGGGGTGGCGAACTTGGAGCCCGTGCCGATCGCCGCGCTCCAGCGCAGCACGGGCGCGCCGCTGACCGGAACCGGGTCGTAGGCGCGCAGCTGCGCGCCGGTGCCGCCGCCGTTGGGCATCCACTCGGTCCAGACGAGCGCTGAGCCGGAGGTCGTCCCTTCGGAGGTGATGACCGGCGCGCCCGTGCCGAACCCCCACGAGTCTTTGGAGGTCGCCTGCAGCGAGAGCGTCGGCGACCCTGAGCCGTTGACGCCGTACTGGTAGACGCGTAGGAAGCCAGATGAGCCCCCGGCCGAGTTGCCAGCCGAGGCGGTCGGGATATAGACCCAGCCGCCGTTGCCGGGCCATACGCCCGGGCGCGACCAGACGCCGCCGTAGGGCCCGATCCGCTGCACGACCTTGTCGCCGCCGCCGCTGCCCTGCTTGTAGCCGCCGAGTTCGTCGCGGTTCAGCAGATAGACGTAGCCGTCCTTGCCGACCGCGACCGCGAGATGCGGCACCGAGGCGGTGCCGAAGTATTCGCTGTTCAGCCCCGTGATGCCGCCGGAGGCGAAGTCGGCGTCACCGCCGTCCAGTTCCTGGGCGTCGAACGGCGTGAAGAAGTTGGTCGGCTTCAGTTCGCCGTTCGCCTGCACCGCGAGGCGCACGATCGACTCGCCGAAGGTGTTCGGCGGTTCGTTGCCGGGAGCCGGCGTCGACGGCGAGCCGGTGTTGCCGGTGCTGACCATCAGCGAGTTGGGCGAGTCCGAGAACAGGCCCGCGCCGGACTGCCAGATGCCGGCGCCGTTGCCGCCGGGCACCGCGACCCAGCGCGCCTTGACCTGCCCGGCGGTCGAGACGCCGAACACCCAGCCCTGCCAGGTGTTGAGGTCGCAGTCGGAGCCGAACGCCGCGTACACGACGCCGTTCAGCAGCAGCAGCCCGGGGCGCTGGAGCTGCGAGGTGGGGTTGAAGGTCTCGCCCGACGCGTTCTGCGCCGTTCCCTGCAGGATCACGGGGAAGCCTTCGCGCTCGGCTCCCGTGGCGAGGTTGATCGCGTCCATGTACCAGCGGACAGCTCCGCTCGAGCCCGAGACGTAGGCCTTGTGCGTCATGTAGGCGGTGTTCGTCGAGGGGTCGACGACCGGCGTCGCGGTCACGCCGACGTTCGGCGCGAGGTCGCTGCAGCCGATGTCGGCCGCTTTCCAGGCCGTGCCGAGAAGCGAGGTCGTCCATTTCTTCGCGCCGGTGCCCGGGTCGAGCCCGTAGACCTTGTTGTTCTCGGTCGCGATCAGGACCTCGCCGTTCACCAGCAGCGGCTGCGCATAGACGGAGCCTTCGACTTCTGCCGACCAGAGCTGGCCGAACGTACCGCCGCTGACGAGCTGTGGTGTGAGCCCGCCCTGTTCCGAATACCAGCCATCGCGCAGGTTGTCTGCGGAGTTGGTCGGTTCCGAGGCAACCGCGACCGCGGAGCCGAGGGCGAGCAGCGCGAGCAGCAGCGCGCCGAGGGCGCCGAGCAACGAACGACCCCGCCTCGTGCAAGGACGCCGGACCGGCCACACGCCGCGGGTTGCGTTCATCCGTGCCTCGGCATCCCTGCCGTCACCCCTCCTCAGTATGTCTCCATGCCGGCCCGCGCATCCTGCGCGGGTCCACCCAAAGCCGATCTTAACCGGATCGCGTATCGTGGTGCAGCGACGGCAGGGCCCGATCAGGGGGAACGTCAGATGTCGAACACGGTCTATCGGCAGTGCAACCTCGGCGAGGCGCACTGCGGCATCCGCGCCCGGCTCACCGGCAATGCGGCCTCCAACGACGTGGCGGTACGGAGCGATGCCGTGGCCGCCCCTGCGCGAGAGCCGGCGGAGCTCGGCGCAGTCGGCGCCTGAGGCCGCCGGGCGTCCGCGCCGCTGCCGTGCGACTGATCCTCAACATCATCTGGTTCGTCCTCGCCGGGCTCTGGATGGCGCTCGCCTACCTCGTGGCCGCGCTGATCTGCTTCATCCTGATCATCACGATCCCGTTTGGGATCGCGTCGCTGCGGATCGCGCGCTTCGCCCTTTGGCCGTTCGGCAAAACGGTCGTCGACAAGACCGATGCCGGCGCGGCCTCGCTGATCGGCAACGTGCTGTGGATCCTGCTCTGCGGCTGGTGGCTCGCGCTGGGCAACCTCGTCGCAGGGCTCCTGTTGTGCCTGACGATCATCGGCATCCCGCTCGGCCTCGCCTCGTTCAAACTGATCCCCGTCTCGCTGATGCCCTTCGGCCGCGAAATCGTCTCCGTCGATGAGGCTCGCGCTCGCGGAATCGCGACGAGCGCGGCGCTCGAGCGCTAGCCGCCGTTCCTCGCCTATGCTCGCCCTGACGAAAGGAGAGCCGTGACCGGGAAGACCGACTATTCGGAGCAGGAGTGGACAGAGATCACCGCGGCCCCGCCGCTCGCGGGCCTCATGGTCGCAGCGTCGCAGCGCGGCGGGACGTTCCGCGAGGCGCTGTCGATGGGCAAGGCCTACGCCGAGGCGCGCCAGCAGCACGGCAGCAGCCAGCTGCTCGACGAGGTCGTCTCGACGCGGCCGAAGGTCGAGCACGAGCACGCGCACTCGCCGGATGAGCTGCGCGACGACGTGCTCGGGAAGGTCACGCAGGCCGTTGCTCTGGTCCGCGCGAAGGGGACCGAGCAGGAGGCCGCGGACTACACGGCCTTCATCAAGAGCCTCGCCGAACGCGTCGCGAGCGCCCACCGCGAGGGCGGCGAGGACGTCAGCGACGCCGAGCGTGCCGCGTTGCAGGCGCTCGACGGTGCGCTCGCGGCGCCCCCGGCCTCGGCCGCGTAGCGGCGGGCCGGGCGCGCGCATCGCTCGGCGGCGAGCAAGGCGTCCAGCCGTCGGCGCTGCGCGGTCGCTGCGGCGCTAGGCTCAGGGCTGAGCGGCAACAAGGGGAAGCGCGTGGGGCTTCGAAGCCCGACTTGCAAGGCGATCCGGCTGCTGGTGGCTACGGCGCTCGTGGGAGCGGGGCTGGCGGCTGCGTGCGCCTCGGTTGCGATCGCGGCGCCGAGCGTGGTGATCACCGAACCGGCCAACGGGGGCCTCACGATCCACGCCACGCCCACGGTCAGCGGCACAGGGGCACAGCCGTCGGAAGCCGTCACGGTCCGCATCTACAGCGGGACGGAAGCGGTGGGCTTTCCGCTGGAAACGCGAAGCGCACTGCCCGGATCCGGAGGCGGGTGGTCACTGATACTGCTCACCCCACTCGAAGACGGCATCTACACCGCGCAGGCGAGCCAGTCGGTGGGGGAACCCAGTGAGCCTGTCACCTTCACGGTCCGCATCGCACCGGTGGTGACGCTGGAGCAGCCGAGCCCGGCGCCAGGTGAAACCGCCCCCACCTTCAGCGGGACTGCGAGCGAATCGACGCCGGTGGCCGTCGAAATCCACGAAGGTAGCTCGCTGGAAGGAAGGCTCGTGTCGGTCGCGAGCGCCGTCGGCACCGGTGCCGGTTGGCGCTCGAGCTCTGCCAGCCCGGCGCTCCATGTCGGTCACTACACCGCCATCGCCGTGCAGGAGAGCTCGCTATCGGGCAATCCCCCAGGCGTCAGCCCTCCCGTCGGCTTCGATGTGACGCCGCCGCCGGCCCCGCCGCCGCCGCAGCAGGGCGTCGCGTCGCTTGCCTCGACTCAGCACCCCCCGCCGCACACGACCCCCCTGATGACTCCCTTCCCCGTCGTCCGGATCGTGGGGATCGCCTACGCGGGCGGAGTGCGGCTCCGCCTTCTGTCTGTCGGGCAGGCCCCCGCCGGCGTGCTCGTACGGGTCCGCTGCCGCGGTCACGGCTGCCCGCGCCATGCCCTGTTCCGGACGACCGTCGCGGGTCCGCATGGCGTGCCCACGCTCGTGTTCCGCTCCTTCGAGCGGTATCTGAGTGCAGGCGCGGTCCTGCAGGTGTTCATCTCCAAGGGCGGCGAGATCGGCAAGTACACGCGGCTACGCGTCCGGCACGGCAAGCTGCCCGAACGCGTCGACCTCTGCCTCGACCCCACCGGCGTCCACCCGCTCGTCTGCCCGGCGATCTGAGCGGCGGTGCGACGGGGCATCACCCGAAGCAGACGAGAGCCGCCGATCTGCGTGCCTCGAGCATTGATTTGGTGAGTGGCAAGGTGCAGCTCGACGACGTGCGCCTGGGGCGGTTGCGCGAGTTCATCGCACCGTTTCGCGTGCCGCCGGGGAAGAAGGTGCGACTCCCGCGCGACTACGACCCCGCCATGCGCGAGGGCATCCGCAAGAAGAAGCAGGGCGTCGAGCTGCTCGAAGAAGGCACGAGACTGCTGAGCGACTACCAGGCGCGCCTCGCCGCGCAGGACACCTGGGCGCTGCTGGTCGTGCTGCAGGCGCTCGATACGGCGGGCAAGGACGGCGCGATCCGCCACGTGATGAGTGGCGTGAACCCGCAGGGCGTGGCGGTCCACAGCTTCAAGCAGCCCTCCGCGGAGGAGCTGAGCCACGACTTCCTGTGGCGCTATGAGCGGCGGCTGCCCGCGCGCGGGCAGATCGGCATCTTCAACCGCTCGCACTACGAGGAGGTGATCGTGGTCCGGGTGCACCCGGAGCTGCTGGCGCGCGAGAGGCTGCCGAAGGCCGCCAAGACGGCACGCATCTGGAAACGGCGTTATGCCGAGATCAACGAGTGGGAGCGGTACCTCACGGACAACGGCTTCCAGATCGTCAAGCTGTTCCTCAACCTCTCAAAGGAGGAGCAGCGCCGGCGCCTGCTGCGCAGGATCGACCTCCCCGACCACAACTGGAAGTTCTCGGAGGCGGACATCGCCGAGCGCGGCCGGTGGGATGACTACCAGCGCGCGATCGGTGAGGCGCTCTCGCACACGAGCACCGAATGGGCGCCGTGGCACGTCGTTCCCGCCGACCGCAAGTGGTTCGCGCGGATCGCCGTGGCCGCCGTGATCGCCGACGCCCTCGTGCGGCTCGATCCGCGGTACCCGGTGGTCACCAAGGATCAGCGGCGCGAGTTGCTCGACGTGAAGAAGGAGCTGGAAGCCGAAGCTCCCGAGGAGCGCGCTGCGCAGCCGGCCTGATCCCGGCGCGCGCCCGCAGAGCCCAGCATCGGACTCGAACCGATGACCCCTTCCTTACCATGGAAGTGCTCTACCAACTGAGCTAGCTGGGCGGGGGAGAGGCAGACTCTAGCGCGCGCCCCAGGGGGCGGAAAGCGGCTCGGATCAGGCGATGCCCTCGAGCAGCTGGGCCGGCGAGGCGAGCTGCAGGCCGCGCGAGAGGATCACGATCGTCTCGAGCCGCGGCGAGCGCTTGGAGCGCTCGAGCAGGCTGATCTCGGTGCGGTGCAGGTCGCAGAGCGAGGCGAGCGCCTCCTGGGAGAGCCCGGCCGCATCGCGGTGACGGCGCAGGTTCTTGGCGAATTGCTCACGGGCACCGTCCATCGCGGGTCACTCTCGTAAGGCGCTGACGAAACGTCTACAGACGGTTGTCTGCGCCAACCCACATTGGAAACGCGACTATATATAGTTGTCAAGCTCTCACGCCGACAAACACGGCCCCGGCGCAGGCGATGCGGCTCAGTCCTCCGGCGTGACCGTGTTCACCGGGAGCCCGAGCCCGCTGACCTTGCTCGGGAGATCGAGGCGCAGCCAGCGCGAGACTTTGCTCGGCAGCGTCGAGATGATCACCTCGTCAAAGCCGCGCAGGTTGATCGCGTCCTGGATCGCGGCGGAGGGATCCGCGTCGCCGATGATGCCCTCCACGTGGCTGCCGGCGGCCTCGGTGAGCTTCGGGAGTGCGAGCTCGAGCACGCCCTGCGCCTCGCCTGCGTCCTGGTCCTCCGGGTCGACCGCCTTGTGCAGGCCGTGGGCCGGGTTCGGCACGAGCAGCGTGAAGGTCGCCGGACCGCGCTGTGCCCGCGCGCGCACCGCATCGAGCAGCGGCTGCGTGGCGGCGGTCTTGTGCGCCACGACGAGGACTCGGGTGGGGGACTCTGCGGACTCTGCGGATGACATGCCGGCGCTGCCTCCTGTGTTGGTGACCGTCCACGGCCCGCCTCGGTCGGCGTGCCCGAGCCATCTTCTACCCCCAACGGGCGCCGCTTGCAATGGCTGCGGACGCAGGAGCCGCTCACACGCTGCGCAGCGCCGCGGCTGGCGCGAGGCGCGCCGCGCGGATCGCCGGGTACAGGCCGGCGATCGCTCCGAGCGCGAGCGCGAGCGCGACGGCGCCGCCGACCGAGGGCAGGGGTACGACCACGCGCCACCCCTGGCTCGCGGCGTAGCCGGCGGTGGCGAGGGCGCCGAGTCCGATCCCCGCGCAGCCGCCGAACAGCGAGAGCAGGACCGACTCGCCGAGGAACTGCGCGCCGATGTGCACCGAGCGCGCTCCGAGCGCGCGGCGCAGGCCGATCTCCGGACGGCGCTCGAGCACCGAGATCACCATCACGTTCGCGATCCCCACTCCGCCGACCAGCAGCGCGACCGCGCCGAGCGCGAGGAAGATCGAGGTCAGCGTGCTCTGCGCCTCGGCGCGCGCCTGGAGCGCTTCGGAGGGACGGCTGACCTGGGTCTGTTCGGGATTCTGGGGATCCGCGGTGGCACCCAGCAGCGAGTCCGCTTCGCGCACGCGTTCGGGGTCGGCGCGCACGTACACGGTGCTGACGTGGCGGGTGCTGCCGAACAGCCGCGCCGCCACCGGGTATCCGATCAGCGCGGCTCGTTCGATTTCCGGCGCCAGCGGCAGTTGCCCCATGATCCCCGCCACCGTGAACCACTTGCTCTCGATGTAGACGTTCACCGGCCGGCCGTCCGCCGTGAGGCCCTGCACGCCGAGGCGCTGGGCAGCCACCGTTCCGAGCACGACCAGCGGGTAGCGCTCGTTGGCGGCGTCGAGGAAGCGCCCGCTCAGCATCCGCCCACCAAGTGTCCCGAGCAGCTCGGGTTCCGCCGCCTCGACCGTGACGCCGCTCGTTTCGGCGGATTCGATGAACGGGCTGCGCCGCACGCTTGCGCCGTTGACCGTGGTCACCCCGGCCGCCGAACGCACGCTCTGCAGGTGGCGCACCGCCCGCACCGCGGCTTCCGGCAGTTCGGCGTTCGCGCCGAGGAACGTCTGGCCGGGGGTCACCGTGAGCAGGTTGGTGCCCAGTTCGTTCAGCTCAGCCACGAGCCCCGCCTTGCTCGAGTCCGAGATCCCCAGCACTGCGACCATCGCGGCGATCCCGATCGCAACCCCGATCGCCGACAGCGCGGCGCGCAGGCGCCGCGTGCGCAGCCCGATGCTCGCGACGCCGAGGATGTCTCCCGCGAGCAGGCGGCTGGGGGCGAGCCGCGGCAGCGCGCTGTTGCCGGCCGGCCGGGGTCCGCCGCCGGCGCGCCCGGCCCGCGCGCGCAGCGCCAGCGCCCTCACGGCCATTCCGCGCCCTCGTCGATCAGCAGGCCGTCCCGCAGCTCCACCCTGCGAGGCAGGCTCCCCGCGATCTCGCGGTCGTGGGTGATCACGACGACCGTCGTCCCCTGCGCGTTCAGCGAACGCAGCAGCTCCAGGATCTCCGCGCCGGTGCGCGTATCGAGGTTGCCCGTCGGCTCGTCGGCCAGCACGATCGCCGGCTCGCTGACCAGCGCCCGCGCGATCGCGACGCGCTGGCGCTCGCCGCCCGAGAGCAGCGCCGAGGTGTGGCGCAGGCGATGCCCGAGCCCGACGCGCTCCAGCGCCGACGCCGCGGCGCGCCGCCGCGCGCGGGCCGGGGTGCCGGTGTACAGCAGCCCGGTCGCGACGTTGTCGAGCGCGCTGTCGGCCTCGATCAGGTGGAACTGCTGGAAGACGAAGCCGATCCGCCGCGCCCGCAGGGCGGCGAGATATCGGTCGGACGCCTGCGCGACGTCGGCCCCCGCGACGCGCACCAGCCCTCCGCTGGGACGTTCGAGCGTGCCCATGATGTGCAGCAGGGTCGACTTGCCTGACCCGGAGGGGCCGACGATCGCGCACAGCTCGCTCTCGTTCACCTGCAGGTCCACTCCGCGCAGCGCCTGCACGCCGCCGGCGTAGCGCTTGAAGACGCCGCGGAGCTCGAGCACGGCGCTCATTGCGAGACGATCACGCTCAGCCCCTCGTGCAGGCCCGTCCCTTCGACCTGCACGTAGCCGCCCGCGAACATGCCGGGAGTCACCGGCAGCGTGAAGCGACGGTCGCCGCTCAGCGCTTCGAGCGCGTAGCCGCCGCCGGCGGTGGCGATCAGCGCCGTGGCGGGCACGGTCAGCACGCCGTGACGCACGCTCTCCACGAGTTCGACGCTGACGGGCGCCTCGTCCAGCCGCGCGACCGCGTGGTCGAGCGCGACGGCCACTGGGATCGTCGGCGATTCCCCGCTGGCGCCCGAGCCGCCCGCTTCGTCGCCGCTGGATTTCGGTTGCGTGGCGACGGTCCCGACCGACGTGATCCGGCCGCCCACGACGTCGCCCCCCGGCAGCGTCACCGGCACGTGCTCGCCGACGCGCGCAAGCTGCTGCTGTTCGGCCTTCAGCGCGACCTGAACGATCTGCTGCGGCGAGGTCGTGGTGAGGGCGAGCTCGCCGCCGCCGGAACCGCCGCCGGGGCTCTGGGCTTCTTTGCCGCTCGGTTCTTTCGAGGCTTCTTTTTTGGCCGGGTCACTGCTCGCTTCGTTGCCTTTCGGCGGTTTGTGTTCGGAGGCGTGGTCGCCGTGTTTGCCGGCCGGTTTTTTCGATGCGGGTTTTTTCGGTTTCGCGCTGTTCGGCGCGTGTTCGCCTGATGACGGTTCCTGTTTCGGGGAGGAGCCGTTCGCCGGGGTGCCGCTCGCGGGTTTTTCTCCTTCGGGGGTGGTGGAGGGTTCGGCGCCGGGCGGATCCTGGCCGAGGCTCACGTGGACTTCGGTGATCCGGCGGGCCGAGGGGGCGAAGACGACCCGCCCGAGTTCCACGGCGCCGGTCTGTTTCAGGCCCTCGGCCTCCTGCCAGCGCTTCACAGCCGTCGCCGTGGCTTCGCCGAAGGCTTCGAGATCGGCGATCGCGCCGTAGGGGTCATAGCCCAGGTCGATCAGGTTCTCGCTGAGCTCGGCCACGTCCGGCCCGTCGCTGACGCCCTCCTTGAGCGTTCTGTACGCGGGGAGCGAGCCGTAGAACAGCACGACCGGCGTGTTGTTGATCCGGAACAGCGTGCCGCCCCTGCCGATCTGCGCGCCGACCGACGGCAGCCATGTGAATGTGCCTCCGAGGCGGTCGAACACTTCGAGCTTGCTCCCGTAGCCGAGCGTTCCGTCGACCGTCGAGCTTTCGGTCAGCGTCCGCCGCTTGACCGTCGCGGTCGTCTCACCGGGGGGGACCCCGGTGTCGCCGGTGTGGCGGGGGGCGGAGCCCGAGGTACCGAGGACGATCGCGACGGCCGCCGCGGCCACGGCGATCACGGCGGCGAGCGCGGCAACTCGCCGCCGCCGCCGGCGAGAGGGTTCCGCCGGCGGCGGCAGTTCGTGCGCGGGTTGCACCGCGTCGGGCTCGAGTACGCCCGCCTGCGGCGGCTCCGCGCCTTCCAGCACCGCTCAGCTCCCGCCTGCGGGAGAGGGGCCGCCGCCCGGGCCGACCGGCAGCAGCTTCGAGCATGTCTTCTGCGCGGCCTTGAAGGCTGGGCTTTCGGGGTTCGGGCCGCTTCCGCCCGGGGTCGCGTGGATGTTCATCTGCGGCCGTCCGCCCGGGGCGCTCACTTCGACTTGGACTCCGTGCTCGCGCATGCACTTGGCGAAGCGCTGGAGCTTTTCTTCGATCGCGACCCTTTCCTGAGCCGACATCCGGTTGGGCCCGCTCTGCGCCGGGGGACGGAATCGCGCGCACGCCTTTTCGGCGGCGTGCATCGCCGCTTCGCTACCGCCGTCGACCTTGATGCCGTGGGTCCCCGCTTCGGCCTGGATCCCGTGTTCGCGCAGGCACCTCGCGAAGTCCTGGAACTTCACTTCGGAGGTCTGCTCGGCCGCTCGCTCCGCGGCGGCCGCGCGGACCGGGGAGCTCGAGGGGGAACTCGAGCCGCCGCACGCGAGAAGGGCCAGGCTCGCGGTCACGGCCACCGCCACGGCGAGCATCCGCGGCCTCAGTGGGGAGGGGCGCATGCTCACCCTCCGATCCCCAGCACTGCTTCGGAATGGCTGGAAGGCTTGGTGCCCGGGCCTTCTTCCTTGCCGCCGGCGCCCGGCGGCGGAGCGGCGAAGCCGCCCTTCGGCTTGAACGGCAGGTCCCCCGAGCACGCTTTCTGGGCCGCCTGGAACGCAGGGCTTCCCGGGTTCGGCCCGGAGGAGCTGCCGTGGATCCCGATCGCGATCTTGCCGCCGCCCACTTCGGTGTGGATGTCGATCCCGTGTTCGCGCATGCACTTCGCGAACTTCAGGATTTCTTCTTCGCGCTTGACCTTTTCCTGCGGCGAGAGGTTGACTCTCTTCTCCCCGGGCCGGTACTTCGCGCACGCGTTCTGCGCCGCTTCAGCCCCCCGCGGTCCGCTCCCCGGCGATCCCTGGAACCTGAGTTGCAACCCGCCGCCGGCGGCCCTGGACGCGCTCGCCTGCACGCCGTGTTCGCGCAGGCACTTCGCGAACTTCTGAGCCTTCACTTCATCGGCGTGTTCCTTGGCCTGTTCGCCCGCCAGCGGGTCGCCCGCGTTCTTCGAGCTCCCGCAGGCGAGCAGCGCCAGGCCGGCGCTCAGCGCGGCGAGCAGCGCGAGGGCGCGCGCGGCCTGGCCGCGGACGCGCGGAGGGGTGGTCTCGGAGGGGGGCATCGCGGGCTCCTTCGGCTTGACGGTCGGGCTGCGCCACGGGGCGCAGCCACATCAAGCGTCCGGGACCTGAGAATCGCCTGAGAGCGGGCGAGGAGCATCGTGAAGCGCGCCGGAGGCGACCGGCATGGCAGCGCGACGCTCGGCGTCGCTCATCGCGAGCCCCGGCAGCGACAGCGTCAGCCGAGCGCCCCCGCCGGGATCGTTTGCGGCGCCAAACGAGCCGCCGTGCATCTCGGCAACCTGCCTGACGATCGCGAGCCCGAGGCCCGACCCGGGCAGCGACCGCGCCGCAGCGGCGCGGTAGAAGCGGTCGAAGACGCGCGGCATGTCCTCCACCGAGATGCCGGGGCCGTGGTCGCGGACCTGCAGCTCCCCCTCGCGGACGCGAACTTCGATCGGCGGCCCGTCCGGGGGGTTCCAGCTGCAGGCGTTGTCCAGCAGGTTCGCGATCGCTCGATCCAGGCGCGCGGGCGCGGCACGCACGAGACACGGCTCGGCGTCGAGCGCGAAGGAGCAGGCCGGCGCGTGCAGGCCCGCGCGCTCGACGGCGGCCGCGGCGGCGAGGTCCAGGCGCACGTCCTCGACCTCGATGTCGGCGACCTCGCCCTTGGAGAGGTCGACCAGGTCGCCGACCAGCACCGTCAGCTCGGCCAGCTGCGCCTGCACGGCTCCCACCACGCGCGCTCGCTCCTGCGGAGCCAGGCGCTCGCCGTCGGCCAGCACGTCGAGGTTCGCGCGCACGCTCGTGAGCGGCGTGCGCAGCTCGTGCGAGGCGTCGCTGACGAGCTGGCGCTGGGCCAGGCGGGCATTCTCGAGCGCGGAGAGCATCGTGTTGAAGCTGCGCGCCAGGCGGCCGAGCTCGTCCTCGCCGGGACCCTCGATCCGGTGACCGAGGTCCTGCGTGCGCGCGACCTCTTCGGCGGCGCCGGTGAGCCGCTGGACAGGCCGCAGCGCCGCCCTGGAGACCAGCAGCCCGAGCCCGCCGGCGAGCGCGATGCCGCCGAGGCACACGAGCGCGAGCACGAGGCGCAGGTTCGAGAGTGTGCTGTTGAGGTCCGTCAGTGGCAGCGCGGCCTGCCAGACGGCGTTCTTGCCGGCCTGCTCGGTGAACATCCTCACCGGCGTGCCGCGGACCGTGACGTTTCCGTAGAAGGCCGCGTGGCTGCCGGCCGCGACGGCGCGGGTCGCCGCCGTCACGGGCAGCAGCGGCCCGTTCTCGCCCGTGTGGACCGTCCCTCCCGGGCTGTAGAGCTGCACGTAGCCGGTCGCGCCGCCGAGCGCCTGCGGGGGGATCTCCAGGCGAGCCCCCGAGGAGAACTGCGGCAATCGCTTCGCGACCGAGGGAGGCAGCGAGGAGACGCCGTGCTGTTCGATCACGAAGCCCTTCGGGGCGCCGACCGTGCGGTTTTCGGCCGGCGCGCTCACGCCTCCCGACGCGTGGCCGCCCCCGCCGGGCTTCACGCGGCGCGGGGCGGGGCTGGTGACGCTCATCTCGCGTCGCACCACCACCCCGTTGACGAGCTGCACGCCGTACGCCGCGGCGGGCGGTGCCGGCCCCTTGGCGGACAGCAGCTGGGCGAGCGGCGGCGCCCCCGCTTCCTTGGCGAGCTTCTCGACCTCGACGGCGCTCAGACCCGCCAAGGCGACCGTCCGCGGCTTCTCGCGCAGGCTCGCGTCGATCTGGGAGACGAGCTCGTCGCGGGTCACGAAGTAGACGACGACCGAGGCGATCACGACGGCGGCGGCGACGGCGCCCGCGGCGAGCATGACGGTGCGGCGGCGGAAGCTCAACGGGGCGTCCTCAGCACGTAACCAACGCCGCGCACGGTGTGCACCAGCCGCGGCTCGCCGGCCGCCTCGGTCTTGCGACGCAGGTAGCCGACGTACACCTCCAGCGAGTTCGACGCCGGGCCGAAGTCATAGCCCCACACCTGGTCGAAGATCGCGGTGCGCGTGAGCACCTTGCGCGGATGGCGCATCAGCAGCTCCAGCAGCAGGAACTCGGTCCGTGTGAGCTCCAGCAGCCGCCCGCCGCGGCGGGCCTCGTGGGCCGCGGGGTCGAGCTCCAGGTCGGCGAAGCGCAGCGCCGTGTCGTCGCCCTCCCAACCCGTCCGGCGCAGCAGCGCCCGAAGCCTCGCGACGAGCTCCTCGCGGGCGAACGGCTTGGCCAGGTAGTCGTCGGCGCCGGCCTCGAGGCCTTCGACGCGCTCGCTGACCTCGGCCCGCGCCGTCAGCATCAGCACGGGCGTCGTGTCGCCCGCCGCACGCATCCGCCGGCACACCTCGAGCCCGTCGATCCCGGGCATCAACACGTCGAGCACCACGGCGTCGGGCGGAGCCTCGGCGAGGGTCCGAATCGCCTCGCGGCCGTCCTGGGCGGTCGTCACGTCGAACCCGTTGAGGTCGAGCACGAGCGCGAGTGCTTCCCTGAGCGAGGGGTCGTCGTCGACCACCAGCAGGCGCATGCACCGATCGTGAACGGCGAAGCTGAAAGAAACCTGAAAGGCACGGTTCCGCCTGTGGCGTCTTAATCTTTGGACGCGCCGATGCGGGTCAGTGAGAGAGCGATGCTCGGCGCGCCCGTGCGTGTCACGGTCCGGAGCAAAGACGAATGCGTCCGCGAGCCCCAGCTCGAGGACTTCCGCTGCAGCGACGGTCCGGCCGCGCGCTGCCGACCGTGTGGGCGCTGATCCGCCGCCAGAACGACGTGAGCAAGCGGACCTTCGGCGAGTTCGCCTTCTACCCTCACGACCGCTCGCGAGAAAGCCAGCAGCACGTGTTCGTCAGGCGCGCGGGGCGCAGGATGCCGGCGGCGCCTCCCCTCGAGGCCTACATCCCCCTCGGTCGCGAGCCCGCGGTGCGCCCCCTCAAGGCCACACGCGCGCGCGAGCGCTCAAGCTGAGGGTCAGCTGCCGGCGGCGCGCCGGTAGCGCCGCACGGCGAGGGCCGAGAACACGGCGATGATGCCGAGCGACCAGACGACCGACCAGAGGACGTCGTTGTTCGAGGGTGCACCGAGCCACAGGTGGCGCATGGCGTCCACGACGATCGTGAACGGGTTGACTTCGGCGAACTGCCGCAGCCCGTCGGGCATCGAGGCCACGGGCACGAACGCCGAGGAGATGAACGTCAGCGGGAAGACGATGATGAAGCCGATCGAGTTGACGGTTTCCGAGGACTTCGCGAGCAGCCCGATGAACGCGAGCACCCACGAGAACGAATAGCCGAACAGCAGCAGCAGCGCGATGCCGGCGACGGCGTTGCCGAAGCTCGAGTTGAAGCTGAAGCCGATGATCACGCCGGTGATCAAAAGGATCGTGATCGACAGCGCGTTCAGCGCGACGTCCGAGAGCGTGCGCCCGCCGAGCACCGCGCCGCGCGCCATCGGCAGTGACCGGAACCGGTCGATCAGGCCCTTGCGGACGTCCTCGTTCAGGCCGAGCGCCGTCGCGAAGCCGCCGAAGGCCGTGTTCTGGACGATGATCCCCGGGATCAGGAAGTCGACGTACGAGTAACCAGGCGTGCTGATCGCGCCGCCGAAGACGTAGCGGAACAGCAGCACGAACATGATCGGCTGGATCGTGAAGCCGATCAGGAGTTCCGGCGTGCGCGTCAGGCGCACGATGTTGCGCTCGGCGATGATCAGCGTGTCGGTGACGAGCCGTTTCATGCCGCGCGCTCCGAGACCTCGCGCGCTGCGCCCTGCTCCTCCTCGTCGTCCTCGCTGGCAGCGTGGCCGGTCAGCGAAAGGAACACGTCGTCGAGCGTCGGGCGGCGCAGCGCAAGATCCTCGACGTCGATGCCCGCCTCGCTCAGCCGCCGCACCGCCTCGACGATCACGCCGTGGGTCTCACGGACGGCGAATGTCACGTCATGCCCCGCCGCCTGCGGCGGCTCGGCGGACATCGCCGCGAGCACGTCCAGCGCGCGAGCGGCGTCGGCGGCCGATTCCAGGCGCACCTCCAGGCGCTCCCCGCCGAGCCGGTCCTTGAGCTCGTTGGGGGTGCCCTTCGCGATCAGCCGCCCGTGGTCGATCACCGCGATGTCGTCGGCGAGCCGGTCGGCCTCGTCGAGGTACTGCGTCGTCAGCAGCGCGGTCGTGCCCCCCGCGACGAGGTCCTCGATCACGCCCCACATCCCGAGGCGGCTGCGGGGGTCGAGGCCGGTGGTCGGCTCGTCCAGGAACAGCACCGGGGGTTCGGCGACGAGCGCCGCCGCGAGGTCCAGGCGCCGGCGCATCCCGCCGGAGTAGGTCTTGGCCGGGCGGTCGGCGGCATCGCTGAGCTCGAAGCGCTCGAGCAGCTCGCGGGCGCGCCGCTTCGCGGTCGCGCGCTCCTCGCCGTAGAGGCGGCCGACCATCGTGAGGTTCTCTAGTCCCGTGAGGTTTTCGTCGACGGCCGCATACTGGCCGGCGAGGCCGATCCGTTCGCGCACGCGCGCGGCGTCCGCGACGACGTCGAGGCCCGTCACGCGCGCGGTGCCCGCGTCGGGCTCGATCAGCGTCGCGAGCACCCGCACGAGCGTCGTCTTGCCCGCGCCGTTGGGCCCGAGCAGCCCGAGCACCTTCCCCTGCGTGGCCGTGAGGTCGATGCCGTCGAGCGCGTGCACGTCGCCGTAGTGCTTGACGATGCCCTCGACTTCGATTGCCGCCTCACTGCTCATCGCGGCCCCCCGCGGGTCGGTCGTTTGCGAAAACAGGGCCCGGACGGCTTGGTGGAGCCAGCGTCCGGGTCAGTCCCCGACACTAGCGAGCGGCGGCCTTGTTTCCGGCAGGCGGGTGAGCGAGGTCACGCGCGGCGTTCGACCTTGACACGGCCGAGCAGTCTCATCAGGTCCTTTACGTCGATGGTCTCCAGCGAGCGAACGGCGGCCTTGATCTCGCTCCCGAGGGCATCGTCCGCGCGGCCGGCGACGAGCTTGTCGAACTTCGCGCCGATCTCATCCCAGGTGAAGGGCCAACTCGGGAAGCCCGGGTAGTTCTTCACCTCGTGGGTGTGGGACGTGCCGTCCTTGAGCCGGACCGTCACCCGGCTTGGGACTTCGCCGGGATAGCGTGCCGTGAACGCGTCATCCGGCTTCACCGTGACCCTTCGCAGAAGGTCCTGGACGTCCGGCGCACCGATGCGGGCGGGAACGAGCTGCGCCGGCTGAACGTCGCCGTCGAGAAGCGCCACGGCGAGCAGGTAGGGAAGGCTGTGATCGGCATCCTCCTTCGTGTGCACGTCGGTCTTCGGCCCGAAGCTGCCGCCTCCCATGAAGTCGTAAGCGGCCTGGAAGACATGGTCCTCGATGCTCTCGACCTGCGCGGGGTCTATCGCGTGGGCCCTGCGCAGCTCGAGCATGCAGAAGATCGACGATTGGCCGGGGACGGCGGTGTTGTAGCTCTTCAAAGCCAGGCGATCGAAGCAGTCCAGCCTTTCACTGTCCCAATCGATGTCGATCGGCATTCCGACGGCGTGCGCCAGGCCATTTGGTCCCTCGAAGACGTATCGGGGGCCCGTCACGCCGCGGGACGCCAGCAGGACTCCGTGGACGCACCCCAAGGCCACCTGTGATGACGACAGGCCCTTCCACTGCGAGATCGGTGTGGTCCGCGCGACGAGCAGCGGAATCAAGTCGCCATCGATTCCGATCGCGGCGGTCGTCTGTTCCTGATCCAGGCCGAGAGCCTTGGATGCTCCGGCTGCGAGCGAGAACGACAGCGGTGTCGTCAGGTCGAAGCCGTCGGCCATGAACGGGATCGCGGCGGTGAGGCGCGCCTCGACCTGATAGGCAAGCGCGAGGGCGCCCAAAAAGTCCTTCCCGGTCAGGTCGGCGTGCTCGCTCGCAGTCAGGATCGCACCGATGTTGTCGGAGGGGTGGCATAGCCCGCCGCTTGCGAGGTAGCTGTCCATGTAGTCGACGTAGCGGACCAGCGCCGTGTTGTAGAACGCCGCGTAGATCAGATTGGCCCGTCCGCCGCCGATCAGAGTGCAGTCGGGCGCGGTGGCGCCAAACTCCTGCGCTTGTGCGCGGCACGCTTCGATCGGTGGCGCTCCGAGGGCGCTGATGGCGCACGCGAGCGCATCGACGACGCTCACCTTGAGCCGCTCACGCCGCTTAGGAGTCAGGTCGCCGTAGTTCGTGCGGCAGGCGAATCGCGCGATGCCTTCGGCCTGGCTCGGGCCCGACGTGATCGGCTCGGGCGGCTTCCCTGAGGAATCGCCCGCGTGTTGCTCGGACGCCACCATCGTGTCGCTCGCTGGCCGCGACGCTCCTAGAAGAGGGGCCGCGATTCTACCCCCGCGGAGAGGCATGGCGGGGGAAGGATTCGAACCTTCGAAGGCAGAGCCACGTGGTTTACAGCCACGCCCCTTTGACCGCTCGGGAACCCCGCCGCCGGCGCCCAGTCTAAGTGATCGTCAGCCGCGCTCTGAGCGCCGCTCAGGAGGCCTCGCGAAGCTGCTGCGCGTCCGGAAGCGTCTGCAGCTTTTTGAGCGTGCGGTTCTCGATCTGACGCACGCGCTCGCGCGTGATGTTGAAGGCGCGGCCGACCTCCTCGAGCGTCCGCGAGCGTCCGCCGACGATGCCGTAGCGCATCTCGATCACCTCCCGCTCGCGCCGCGGCAGGGCCGCCAGCACGCGCATCACGTTCTCCCGCCGCAGCGCCTCCGAGGCGATCTCGAACGGCGACGCCGCCGAGACGTCCTCGACGAAGTCGGCGAGCGCCGAGTCGTCTTCCTCGCCGACCGGCTTCTCGAGCGAAATCGGCTGCTGGGTGATCCGCATCACGTCGCGGACCTCGCGCACGCTGCATTCGAGCTCGTCGGCGAGCTCGGCCGCGCTCGGCTCGCGCCCGAGCTGCTGGATCAGCCGGCGTTCGGCGTGCAGCAGCTTGTTCAGCCGCTCGACCATGTGCACCGGGATGCGGATCGTGCGCCCCTTGTCGGCAAGCGAGCGCGTCACCGCCTGGCGGATCCACCACGTCGCGTACGTGGAGAACTTGTATCCGCGGCGGTAGTCGAACTTCTCGACCGCACGGATCAGCCCGAGCGAGCCCTCCTGGATCAGGTCGAGCAGCGTCAGGCCGCGCCCGACATAGCCCTTGGCGATCGACACGACGAGCCGCAGGTTCGCCTCGACCATGTGCTGCTTGGCGGCGATGTCGCCGCGCTCGATGCGCTTGGCCAGCGCGACCTCCTCCTCGGCGCTCAGCAGCGGCACGCGGCCGATCGAGCGCAGGTAGAGGCGCAGCGAGTCGAGGCTCGGCTCGACGGTGAGGTCGACCTCGGGCCGGCGCAGCTCCTCGAGCCGCGCCCGCAGCCCGCGGCCCTCGTCCTCGCGCCCGTTCTCGTCATCGCCGGCGATCTCCTCGTTGTCAGAGTCGCCGGCGCCGGTGCTGATCGGCTCGCTCAGCTCGGGCGCCGCCTCGCCGCTGGCGAGGATCTCGACCCCGTGCTCCTCCAGGTAGCTGAGCAGGTCCTGCGCCTGCTGGCTCGACAGCTCCGCGTCGTCGATCGCCGAGCCGACCGCGTCCGCCGTCAGGAACCCGCGTTCCTGACCCTCGGCGATCACGCCCTGCAGCTCCTCCATCTCGGCGACGGCCGTCTCGGCGGTGGCCTGAGGTCCCTCCAGCTTCTCGCTCACTGTGACTCCCAAAGATCCCTCGGAATCCCATCGCGGCGGCGGGCCGACGCGACCTCCCCTGACCTACGCTAAGCCTCCTGTGCGTTGCGCTTGCAATGGCAGTCTCGTCGCTTGGCCCTGCATATCCCTCGGTCGCGATGGCCTCCCTTCGCCCTTGGACACCGCGGCCGACTAAGTGCGGAGTGATACCAGAATCTGCGGCGGGACTGCGCGCGGTCGCGCACCCCGGCAGAGCGCGGCCGCCGCGCTCCTGACCGCCGCGCCGGGCGCGGTACCCTAGGCGCCGATGCAGGCGAGCGGAACGAGCTCGATCGCCGCGCCGTCGGTCGGCTCCGGCGACGACGTGCAGGCGCGC
This sequence comes from Solirubrobacteraceae bacterium, assembly GCA_035569835.1. Taxonomy (GTDB): domain Bacteria; phylum Actinomycetota; class Thermoleophilia; order Solirubrobacterales; family Solirubrobacteraceae; genus Palsa-744. The sequence goes on along the minus strand of DATMMF010000019.1, from coordinate 262,997 downwards.
ATCCCCGGCGTCCGCGTGGGCCTCACGCGCGTCGGCGTGACGGGCGTCGAGAAGGTCGTGAGGATCCGCGACGAGCTGTTCTACGCGCGGCTCGATTGCTTCGTCGACCTCCACGGCGAACAGAAGGGCGCTCACATGTCGCGCTTCGACGAGGTCGTCAACGAGGCGATCGGCGAGGTCGTCCTGAGCGAGTCGCCGTTCCGCGCCGAGACGCTCGCGCAGCACATCGCCGAGCTCGTCCGCGCCCGCCAGGGCGCCGCCCGCGCGGAGGTCACGATCGCCGCCCGCTATCCCGAGCACAAGCCGGCGCCGGTCTCGGGCGTGCAGACGCAGGAGATCTACACGCTGCATGGCCGCGCCGTCGCCTTCGAGCACGGCACGCGGCGCCTCGTCGGCGTCTCGGCGACGGGGATCACCGCATGCCCGTGCGCGCAGGAGCTCGTCGCGGCGCGCGCGCGCGAGCGGCTGAGCACGGAGGGGGAGCTCACCGAGGAGCAGATCGAGCTCGTGCTGCGCAGCGTGCCGATCGCGACCCACAACCAGCGCGGTCTGGCGACGCTGCAGATCGGCTGCATCGAGAACTGCGACCAGGAGATCGAGGCGACGACGCTGCTGGCGATCGCCGAGTCGAGCATGTCCTCGGAGATCTACGAGCTGATGAAGCGCTCGGACGAGGTCGAGGTCGTCGAAAAGGCGCACCGCCGGCCGCGCTTCGTCGAGGACTGCGTGCGCGAGATGATCGCCGGCGTCGTCGCCGCGTTCCCGGCGCTCGACGGCGCGAGCTTCGTCTCCGCACGCCAGGAGAACCTCGAGACGATCCACCAGCACAACGTGGTCGCCGAACGGCACGGGCTGCTCAGCGAGGTGCGCGGCGAGCTGTCCTCTGCCGTCCCCGCCCCGCGGCAGACGAGCCTCGAGGGCTGGCTGCAGGCGGGCGAAGAGCGTCAGCCGTCGGCCTGAGCGCCGCCGCGCGCGGCCATCAGCCTGCGCACGCCGAAGAAGTAATCGAGGCCCGAGAGCACCGTCACCACGACGGCCACGTACAGCAGCGCCGATACCCACAGCGGTTTCCCGTGGACGGCGATCAGCGCGAGGATCGCCGCGATCTGCAGGCACGTCTTGACCTTGCCGAAGTTGCTGGCCGGCACGATCACGCCCGCGCCGCTCGCGCCCATCCGCAGCACGGTCACCGCGAGCTCGCGGGTGATGATCACCATCGCGACCCACGCCGCCAGCCGGTGCAGCGAGACCAGCGAGATCAGCGCGGCGACGACCAGCAGCTTGTCGGCGAGCGGGTCCATCAGCTTGCCGAACGTGGTCACCTCCGCGCGCGAGCGCGCCAGGTAACCGTCGACGAAGTCGGTCAGCGAGGCGAGGGCGAACACGACCGCGGCGAGCACGTCGCCGGCCGGCGTGTTGCCTAGCAGCGCGACGACCAGCACCGGGACCAGCATGATCCGCAGCACCGTCAGCAGGTTGGGCAGGTTCACGGGGAACACGCAACCGTCAACACTAGTCGCGGCCGCGCGGCTGCGGCGGTCCGCGCGCTGATATACCGGGCCGCAGGGTCGGCCCCGAGCGGCGGCCGGCGTGCCAGAGCGAGGAAGGAGCGCGGGATGGACAAGCGCAGGCTGGGCCCCGAGGGCCCCGAGGTCTCCGAGATCGGCTTGGGGTGCATGGGCATGTCGGCCTTCTACGGCGGCACCGACGATCAGGAATCGACGCGCACGATCCACCGCGCGCTCGAGCTCGGCTGCAACTTCCTCGACACCTCCGACATGTACGGGCCGCACACCAACGAGGAACTGATCGGGCGCGCGATCGCCGGACGGCGCGAGGACGTATTCCTCGCGACGAAGTTCGGGATCAGGATCGAGCCCGGGGACGGGGACGGGCCGCCGAGAAGGTCGATCGACGGCAGCCCCGACTACGTGCGCAGCGCCTGCGAGGCCTCGCTGCGGCGCCTCGGCGTCGAGCACATCGACCTCTACTACCAGCACCGCGTCGACCCGGGCACGCCGGTCGAGGAGACGGTCGGGGCCATGGCGGAGCTCGTCGAGGCCGGCAAGGTGCGTCACATCGGCCTCTCGGAGGCGAGCGCCGAGACGATCCGCCGCGCGCACGCGGTGCACCCGGTCACCGCCGTGCAGACCGAGTTCTCGCTGTGGACCCGCGACGTCGAAAGCGACGTCCTGCCGACGCTGGAGGAGCTCGGCATCGCCCTCGTGGCCTACTCGCCGCTCGGCCGCGGCTTCCTGTCCGGGCGCTTCACCTCGCCCGAGGAGCTGGACGAGGGCGACTTCCGCCGCTACGGCCCCCGTTTCAACGGCGAGAACCTGCAGGCCAATCTCAAGCTCGCCGAGCGTGTCCGCGAGCTGGCCGCCGAGAAGGGGATCACGCCGGGGCAGCTCGCGATCGCGTGGGTGCTCGCCCGCTGGGAGCACATCGTCCCGATCCCCGGCACCAAACGGGTCGCCTACCTCGAAGAGAACCTCGCGGCCGCAGACGTCGAGCTCACGCCCGAGGAGGTCGAGCGGATCGCCGCCGAGGTGCCCGCAGCGAGCGGCGATCGCTACGACCCGCAGGGGATGCAGACGGTGAACCGCTAGCCGTGCACGATGCCGTCGAGCGCCACCTCGACTGGGGCGGGTGCTTCAACGTCCGCGACCTCGGCGGCCTGCCCGCGGCCGAAGGCCGCACGACGGCGCGCGGCGCGCTGGTTCGCGCCGACTCGCTCTCGCGGCTCACCGACGCGGGCTGGCAGGCGCTGCTCGACCACGGCGTGAGGACCGTGATCGACCTGCGCAACGAGCGCGAGCGCGGCGAGGCGCCGGACGCCGCGGGCCGTCCGGCGGCGATCACGACGGTTCACGCCCCGCTCGACGGGGCCGAGGACCGTGGCTTCTGGCAGCCGATCGAGCAGACGCCGGACTTCGGCACGCCGCTCTACTACCGCGCGCATCTGCAGCGCAAGCCCGAGATGGCCGCCGGCGCGATCAAGGCGATCGCCCACGCGGAGCCCGGGGGCGTCGCGTTCCACTGCGTCGGCGGCCGTGACCGCGCCGGCGAGCTGGCAATGGTCGCGCTCGCGCTGGTCGGGGTCCCGGCGGATGTGATCGGCGCCGACTACGAGCTGTCCGCCGCGCGGCAGGCGGGGCTGTGGGACGCACTGGGGATCGAGGACCCCGCGCCCGAGCTCGCCGCCTACCTCGCCGAGCGCGGGACGAGCGCCGGCGAGGTGATCGAAACGACGCTCGGCTCGCTCGATCTGCACGAGACGCTCGCCGCCGGCGGCCTCACCGATGAGGATGTCTCCGCGTTGCGCGCGCGGTTGCTCACCCCGGGCTAGACGGGGGGAGTCCGGACCGGGCTCAATAGCCGACCGAGTAGAAGCTGATGTGGCGGCAGCCGTGCAGCTTGTAATGAGGCAGCGCGTGGTGGCTCGTGTAGACGACGATCTGCGGGTTTTCGCAGTCGATCACGCCTGAACCCTCGTGCGCGTGCACGACCGTCGCCGGGTTCGTGCCCGTGAAGACGTAGTTAACCGTGTCGTTCGAGTAGATGTAGTTCTTGCCGTTGCCGGCGTGGATCACGGCTGTCTGGTGGCTCGGCCAGCCCGACGGGTGGTAATCGCCCCAGATCACGTCGCCCGCCTGGCCACCTCGGATTTCGTCGTCGCCATAGCCGCCCAGCAGCCAGTTGTGCCTGGCGGGTAGCCCCGTCAGCAGGTGGTGTCTCCCCGCCGGGCCCTTGTCCATCACGAGGTGTTCGTCGGGCGGCCAGCCGGCGTGACTGGTCGATGCGGCGGCGCCGGCCGCGCACGCGACCAGGGCGAGCGCGGCGGTGACGAGGGTCGTTGCGAGAGTGTGGGGGCTGCGGCTGCGGCGCGTCATCCTTGCCTCCTGCTTCGGGTGCTTCGTTCCGAACCCTCTTACCCATCCCCGGTTGCGGACTGAACTCCGACATTCGGCCAGGCGCGCCGCTGCTCGGGGTCGGGCGACAGCGGACGCTAGGGTGGGGATCCATGCCGCTGATCCCGATGGTCATCGAGCGCACTGCCCGCGGCGAGCGCGAGTTCGACATCTACTCGCGCCTGCTCAACGAGCGCATCATCTTCCTCGGCACGCCGATCGACGACCAGGTGGCCAACCTCATCGTCGCGCAGCTGCTCCACCTCGAGAGCGACGACCCCGAGAAGGACATCTCGCTCTACATCAACTCGCCGGGGGGGAGCATCTACTCCGGGCTCGCGATCTACGACACGATGCAGTTCATCAAACCGGACGTGCAGACCATGTGCGTGGGCGTGGCGATGTCGATGGGCTCGCTGCTGCTGGCCGCCGGCGCGAAGGGCAAGCGCGCGGCGCTCCCGAACTCGCGGATCCTGATCCACCAGCCCTCGGCCGGCTTCGAAGGACAGTCGACCGACATCCAGATCCACGCGCGCGAGATCCTCAACGTCCGCGAGCGCATCGACAAGATCTACGCCGAGCACACCGGGCTCAGCCAGGAGCAGGTGCGCTCGGACATGGAGCGCGACCGCTTCTTCACGGCCGACCAGGCGCGCGAGTACGGGCTCGTCGACAGGGTGATCGAGAGCCACTGAGAGGCCCGTCGGCGGGTGCGCGCGCTGAGCTCCACTGAGCGGCTCGCACTCGGCGCGATCACGAGCCTCACCATTCTCGCCGGCGTCGCCCGCTACGGCGAATGGGCGGCCGTGCCGCGCTTCGCGCTCGCCACCGTCAGCCTCGCCGGGCTCGCGTGGGTCGTCTCGTTCGCGACCGAGCAGCTCGGCGAGCGCTTCGGTCCCGCCGTCACCGGCCTGCTGCAATCGACGCTCGGCAACCTCCCCGAGCTGTTCGTCGTGATCTTCGCCCTGCAGAAGGGGCAGCTGGTCGTCGCCCAGACCGCGCTCGTCGGCTCGATCCTCGCCAACGCGATGCTGGTGCTCGGGCTGGTGATCGTCGTCGGCGCCAGACGCGCGCCCGACGGCGTCATGCGCTTCTCCAAGCGGCTGCCGCGCGACACGGCCACGCTGCTGCTGCTCGCGGTGTTCATCATCGTGCTGCTCGCGCTGGCTGTCGGCTCGCACGACCCGGCCAGCCATCACGTCAAGGCGATCTCGGCGGTCGGCGCCGTGTGCCTACTCGTGGTGTACGGCACCTGGGTGGTCCCGTACCTGCGCTCGGACGATGCCCCGGCGTCCGGCGGTGAGGAGCGCGCCCGCCCGCGTCTGTCACTCGCGGCGACGCTCTGGCTGCTCGGGATCGCGGGCGCCGCGGCGGCGTTCGTCTCGGACTGGTTCATCTCGGCGCTGCAGCCGGCGATCGACCAGCTCGGGCTCTCGCAGGCGTTCGCCGGCCTCGTGATCGTGGCGATCGCGGGCAACGCCGTCGAGAACACCGCCGGGCTCGTGCTCGCCTGGAAGGGGAAGTCGGACCTCGCGATCTCCGTCGTCAAAAACTCGGTCGCGCAGATCGCGGCGTTCCTGTTCCCGCTGCTGGTGCTGGTGTCGTTCGCGCTCGCCACCACGCTCACGTTCTCGCTCGCCCCGGTGTACACCGGGGCGCTCGCGCTCGGGGCGCTCGCGCTGTGGCAGGTCAGCGGCGACGGCGAGGCGGCCGAATTCGAGGGCTGGGCGCTCGTGTCCCTGTATGTGGTGCTCGGGACGCTGACGCTCTACGAATAGCCTCGCGCTCAGCCGCCGCTGAGCGCCGCGCCCGGCGCCAGGCCGCAGTCGCCTCCCGCCGCGCGGAGCTGCGCGGGGGACGGCGGATCGTCGCTCAGCAGCTGCGGCACGCTGACGGCGCGCAGCCCGCGCCGCCGCAACGCAGCGAAGATCGTCAGCATCGCGCGCACCGTCTGGCCGTGGTTCTCGTGCATGAGGATGATCGACCCGGGCCGCAGCCCCGCTGTCACGGTCTGCTCGATCTGCGCGTAGGAGGCGCCGAGCGAGTCACGGCTGTCCACGTTCCAGAGGATCTCGAGCAGACCCCGCTCGCGCGCGATCCGGTCGGTGACCGCGTCGTGCGCGCCATATGGCGGCCGGAACAGGAACACGGGGCCGCCGCTCGCCGCGGCAACCGCCTCTTGCGTGCGCGCGATCTGCGCTTCCTGTTCGCCCGCGCCGAGCGCCGTCAGCAGCGGGTGCGTCCAGGTGTGGTCGCCGACGGCCCCCGCGCGGCGCTCGCGCGCGAGCAGCGAGGGCGCGAGCGCGATGTTGCGTCCGACGATGAAGAACGTCGCTTCGACGTGGTGCTTGGCGAGCTTGTCGAGCATCAGCTTCGTGTACGGGCCGGGGCCGTCGTCGAACGTCAGCGCGACCTCGTTGCCGCGGTCGGGCGCGCAGTAGATCGGCTTGCCGAGCGCAATCAGCCTGCGCAGCTCCGCTGTCTCGGGGTAGCCGGGAGCGCGCGGGGCGCTCGCCGGGGCCGATCCGGCCTTCGCGCGGGCGGCGGCCGCAGGGGAGGAGCGATGGTGCGCGCCGGCCCGGCCACCGCTCGATGACAGCAGCGCCACGAGTACCGCGGCGAGCGCCGCGAGGATCGCCAGCAGCGACAGGCGCCGGCGCCGGACCTGCCTGCGCCGAGCCTCCCTGGAAGCCGTGCGGGGCCGCCGCTTCACCGGCCCGAACCTAACGACCGGGGGCGCTCGGCGCGCCGCGCGCGAGGCTCGCGCCGGCGGGCCCGAGGGTGCGGCACGCGCCGCATCACCGCGTTCGCAAGCACGCTAGACTGGCTGTACCTCGCGCTTGGGCGGGGTTTTTCTTCGCCCAAGGCCGTTGCCACCTACTACTCAAGGGTTTTCCGATCATGGCCCGCGGAGACGTTCGAATCGCAATCACCCTCGCCTGCGAGGAGTGCAAGCACCGCAACTACCAGACCAACAAGAGCAAGCGCAACAACCCCGACCGGGTCACGCTGCGCAAGTACTGCCGCTGGTGCCGCAGGCACACCAGCCACCGGGAGACGCGCTAGCGCGCGAGCGCTGCAGTGGCCCGTGATCGCAAACGCGCGAAGCAGCGCCGCCAGCGCGGAACCGGCTCAGGCCGCGGCGCGAAGACGAGCGCTGTCACCCCCAGCCAGCCGGTGCGCGGCGACCTGCCCGGCTCGCTCGACCACGCCTCGGGCGAGGTCGACGAGTTCGACGCGGCTCTGGTCCGCGGCGCCGGCGGGGTTCCGGTGTCTCCGCAGCGCGACATCGAGACGGACCCCGACCATCTCGACGAGGCCGAAATCGAGCGGGAGGCCGCAGCCGAGGGCGACATCAGCCAGGACGAACTTCAGGAGCTGCAGCACGACGCCGGCGGCGCCGGCGCAGGCGGCGGCGGCATCGTTCGCCGCGGCGGCGGTGGAGACGGCGATGGCGGGGTCAGCCCCGAGCGCGCGTCGGGCGCGCCGCTTCGCGGAGGCAACCGCGTCATCGGCTTCCTGCGCGCCAGCTGGGCCGAGCTGCACCGCGTCCAATGGCCCGACCGCCGGGCTGTCTTCCAGGCGACCGCCGTCGTGCTCGGCTTCGTCGCCGTCGCCGGCGCCTACCTCGGGCTGGCCGATTACGTCGCCAAGGAAATCGTCGAATTCATCCTCTGACGCACCGCGCGTCAGCCTCCCCTCTCTGATCACCACCCTCGCAACACCCTTCAGGAGTCTTTGAATGTTTCGCTGGTACGTCGTCAACACCTATTCCGGGCACGAGAACAAGGTCAAGCACAACCTCGAGCACCGGGTCGTCTCGCTCGGGCAGCAGCGCGCCGTGCGCAGCGTGGTCGTGCCGACCGAAGCCGTCTCGGAGATGAAGGACAACCAGAAGGTGACCGTCGAGAAGCGGACGATGCCGGGCTACGTGCTGGTCAACATGGAGCTCAACGAGGACTCGTGGGGCGTCGTGAAGGGCACGCCGGGCGTCACCGGCTTCGTCGGCGCCTCCCAGGAGCCCGTGCCGCTGAGCCAGCCGGAGGTCGACCGGTTGCTGCACAAGGAGGTCGCCACCGCGACGCGCACGCGCGCCCAGTTCTCGATCGGCGAGTCCGTCAAGGTCGTCTCCGGTCCGCTCTCGGACTTCTCCGGCGAGATCTCCGAGATCAACGAGGACGCAGCGCGGCTCAAGGTGCTGGTATCTATCTTCGGTCGCGAGACTCCGGTGGAAGTCGGCTTCGACCAGGTCAAAAAGCTCTAGCCATGGCCAAGAAGGTTCTGACAACGATCAAGCTGCAGGCGAACGCCGGGCAGGCGAGCCCCGCCCCGCCGGTCGGCCCTGCGCTCGGCCAGCACGGCATCAACATCATGGAGTTCTGCAAGGCGTTCAACGCGCAGACGCAGAGCGAAACCGGCACGGTGATCCCAGTCGTGATCACGGTCTACGAGGACCGCTCGTTCACGTTCATCACGAAGACACCGCCGGCCGCCGTGCTGATCCGCCAGGCGCTGAAGATCGGCAAGGGCTCGGGCGAGCCGAACCGCGTCAAGGTCGGCACGATCACCCAGGCGCAGCTGCGCGAGATCGCCGAGCGCAAGCTCGCCGACCTGAACGCTCACGACGTCGACCAGGCGGCGAAGATCATCGCCGGGACGGCGCGCTCGATGGGCGTCGAGGTGGAGGCATGACCACCCACCACGGCCGCCGCTTCCGCGAGGACGTCGCGAAAGTCGACCGCGAGCGCGAGTACGAGCCCGCCGAAGCGGTCTCGCTCGTCAAGAGCCTCGCGAACGCGAAGTTCGACGAGTCCGTCGAGCTGCACGTCCGCACCGGGCTCAACGTCCGTCACGCCGACGAGCAGCTGCGCGGCACGATCGCGCTTCCGAACGGCCTCGGCAAAGACGTGACCGTCGTGGTCTTCGCGCAGGGCGAGAAGGTCAAAGAGGCGGAAGAGGCGGGCGCTGACGTCGTCGGCGCGCAGGACCTCGCGAAGCGCATCCAGGACGGCTTCGACGAGTTCGACGTGGCGATCGCCACCCCGGATTTGATGAACGTCGTCGGCCAGCTCGGCCGCATCCTCGGGCCGGCCGGCAAGATGCCGAACCCCAAAGTCGGCACGGTCACGATGGACGTCGCCAAAGCGGTCGAAGAGTCGAAGGCCGGCAAGGTCGAGTACCGCACGGACCGCACGGCGATCGTGCACCTCGTGATCGGCAAGGCGAGCTTCGACGACCGGCGGCTGCTCGAGAACTACGCGGCCGTGATCGACGAGCTCGTCCGCGCCAAGCCCTCCGCCGCCAAAGGCCGCTACCTGCGGACGATCACGCTGACCTCCACGATGGGGCCCGGCGTCAAGATCGACCCGAGCCGCACCCGTGACATCATCGAGGAGGCGCCAGCGGCGAGCGCAGCCGCCTAGGCACCCCCCACCACAGCCCCAGAGACCCCCGGCCGCGCCAGCGTAAGACCGGGACAGGAGCCCTAATGAACCGCGAGCAGAAGTCAGTGGCGATCGCCGAGATCGCCAGCCAGATAGACGAGTCGGAGGCGATCTTCGCCGTCGACTACCGCGGCATCACCGTGGAGCAGATCGCCGAGCTGCGCGCGAAGCTCCGGGAAGCCGACGCCGCCTTCAAGGTCGTCAAGAACTCGCTCACCGAGCGCGCTGCCGACCAGGTCGGCGCAGAGCCCCTGAAGGCCTACCTCGTCGGCCCGACCGCGCTGACCTTCGTGCACGGCGACATCGCGCTGGCCGCGAAGGCCGTCGCGGACTACGCCAAAGCCACCCAGCTCCTGCCCTTCAAGGGCGGGATGATGGGCGGCGAGGAACTCGAGGTCGAGCAGATCCGCGCGCTCTCGCGCCTGCCGGCGCGCGACGTGCTCTACGGCCAGCTCGTCGGCATCGTCGCTTCGCCCGTCGGCGGGTTGGTGCGCTCGCTGAACGCGCTGCTCAGCGGGGTCGCGATCGCGCTCGGCCAGGTCCAGGAGAAGAAGGAATCGGGCGAGCTCCCGGCGGGGGAGGCGGCGAGCGAGGCTGAGGCTGCGCCGGCTGAGCCGCAGGACGCGCCCGACGGCGAGGCCGAGGCTGCGCCCGAGGCAGCCGCCGCCGCGGAGGACGCGGCCGAGCCGGAGCCCAAGGGCGAGGCTGCGGCGGAGCCGGACGCGGAAACCGAGGCCGACGACAAAGCTGAGCCGGAGGCCGAGGCCCCGGCGCAAGAGGACGACAAACAGGCGGACGTCTCGGCGGAGGCCGAGGGCGAGGACGCCGAGACGAATCCCACCAAGGAGGACTGACACACGATGGCAACCAGCACGCAGGATTGGATCGATGAGTTGAAGAGCATCTCGGTGCTCGAACTCTCCGAGCGCATCAAAGCGCTCGAGGAGGAGTTCGGCGTCTCCGCGACGGCTGTCGCCGCCGCGGCCCCGGCAGCCGCGCCAGGCGGGGGCGACGCCGGCGACGCCGAGGAAGAAAGCGGCACGGTCGACGTGATCCTCGCCGGCTCGGGCGACAAGAAGATCCAGGTGATCAAGGTCGTCCGCGCCGCGACCGGGCTCGGCCTGAAAGAGGCAAAGGCCCTGGTCGACGAGGCCCCCAAGCCGGTCAAGGAGGGCATCGAAAAAGACGAGGCCGACAAGCTCAAAGCCGAACTCGAGGAGGCTGGGGCGAGCGTCGAGCTGAAATAGCTCGCAGCTCGTTCCCCCTCACGTCGCGCGCCCGGCGCCGGCGTCCCGAGGGGAATGGCTCTCGTTCGGAAGGGCCCGGGACGATCCCGGGCCCTTCTGCTTCTCGGGTCGATCCGTGGCCGGGATCCGGAAGCCGGCCGCGTTCTGAGGGAACGGTGGGGGAGGGCCTGCCGGAGCGGGCCCTCCCTACTTCGAGGACGTGGAAGCCGTCCGCGCATCCGCTCGTGCCGCCGGCGCTCGGGGGCGCGCCCCGTGGTGCCCTGGTAGAAAGCCGTCATGCTCGAGAACCGCTCGGTGCCGGCGGTCACGGTCATCCCCGAACTCGTCTACGTCGACGTCGAAGCGGCCGTCGCATGGCTATCTGAGGCGTTCGGCTTCGAGATCCGCTGGCAGGCGGGAGACCACCGTGCTCAGCTGTGGGCTGGGGAGGGTGCGGTGGTCGTGCGTGATGAGCCGCCCGACCTCGAGCCCGGCGAGCCCGTCCCTGGCTCGTGCGCGTCGGTGCTCGTGCGCGTCGAGGACGCGGCGGCGATGCGCACGGCCGCGCTCGCCGCGGGCGCGCGTCTCGTGCGCGACCTGCAGGATCACCCCTACGGCGAGCGCCAGGTCACGTTCGCCGACCTCGGCGGGCACCGCTGGACCTTCACCCAGTCGATCGCCGACGTGGCGCCGGAGGAGTGGGGCGGGGTCTCGGCGGATCTTCGGTAGCTCGCCCCCCGGCCGCCGCTATCGTCGCCCGCGATGACCGAGACGAGCGCCGCCCTCCCTTCGCGCGAAGCGGCCCTTGCCCTCCTCGACGAATGGGTCACCCAGGAGCCCCTGCGCCGCCACTGCCTGGCGGTCGAGGCCGCGATGCGCGACCAGGCGCGCCGGCGGGGCGCGGACGAGGAGCTTTGGGGGCTGACCGGGCTGCTGCACGATCTCGACTACGAGCGCCACCCCGACGCCGCGACCGGCCATCCGCGGATGGCGATGGCCGAGCTCGAGGGGCGCGGCTACCCGCCGGAGCTCGTGCGCGCCGTCGCGTCGCACGCCGACTACATGAACGTGGCGCGCGAGAGCGAGATGGAGCGGGCGCTCGCCGCTGTCGACGAGCTCTCGGGCTTCGTCCTCGCGTGTGCCTACGTCCGACCTGAAGGCCTGACCGGCATGACCCCCAAGTCGGTCCGCAAGAAGCTCAAGCAGCCGAGCTTCGCCGCGGCGGTGAGCCGCGAGGATGTCGCGCGTGGCGCCGAGGACCTCGGCGTCGAGCTCGACGAGCTGATCGCGCAGGTGATCCACGCGCTCGGGGCACGCGCCGCCGAGCTCGGCGTGAGCGCCGAGGTGCGGCCCTGAGGCCGGCCCGGGCCTAGCCCTCTGCGCCGGCGCCGCCGGACAGGCGCGCCTCGGGCCGTGTCGGTTGGAACAGCTCGATCGGGTTGCCCGCGGGGTCCTCGACGAGGATCTGCTTCCCGCCGAAGCCGGTGACGATGTCGTTGCGGAAGCGGGTGCCCGCGTCGCGGAGCGTCGCGACGACGCGCTCGATGTCGTCGACCTCGAGCATCAGCCGGTTCCACCCGCCGGGCGCCGGCATGGTCCCGTCGGGCATCGCCTGCCCGCCTCCGCCTTCGCCGCTGGGAGCGCTGAGCGCGAGGCGCAGGTCCCCGCGCGTGAGGATCGCGAACGTCGGCGCGGGGTGCATGAGCTCCTCGAACCCGAGCCGCTCGCGGTAGAAAGCGAGCGCCGCGTCGACGTCGTCGACGATGTAGCGGACGCTGACGGTTGCCATCTCAGGACCTCCTTCTCTTGGCCTCGCCGGGGCCGCACCTCACGCGTACAGCTCCGGTTCCTGTTCGTCGATCTGCGCGACTGTCCCGTCGGGTGCGCGCACGAACAACGAGCGGCCCCACTCCTGGTCGACCGGGTCGCCCTCGGGCGCGAAGCCGGCTTCGCGAAGTCGCTGCGCGACTGTCTCCAGCGACTCCTCCGTGACGAAGCAGAACAGCACGCCGGTGCGGCCCTCGCCGTCGTCGGCGCTTGCGGCGTCGTGAAGTCCGAGCTCGCCGCCGCTCGCCTGCAGCTCGATCCAGCCGCCCGTGCGTGCCCTCGTCCGCACCACGAGGCCGAGCGCCTCGTAGAAGCGCGCGGCCTCGTCGACGTCGGGTACGAAGTGGACCGGTCGCACCCTCATGGCGGAGGCTCCTCGAGGGAGTCGAGGTGCTTGGAGAGCGCGACCTCGACCAGCTTCGACAGCGAGCTGCCGTGATCGATCGCTGCGTGCTTGGCGCGCCTGATCAGGGCTGGCGGCAAGTAGACGTTGAACTGCTGCTTGCCACCCGGCTCGGGACGCGCGACTGGTTGCGGCCGTGTCGCCGACACGAGCGAAATGCTAGCAAGCTAGCGGGGGCACGCAGGCCCACGCGTTTCCAGGGAAAGGACCCTGCAGGGCCCATTTTCCTCACCACAACCGCCCAGTTTCCGGTAAGATGCCCGACGCTGGTCGATAGTCGCAGCCGCCCTTCAGGCACGGCGCGCCACATACGCGCCAAGTGCGGGCGGGGTCCGTGAGCACCGGCGGCCCTTCAGGGCGCCGCTTGCCTGTGCTATCTTTGCTGGTCGCGCCCCCGGCGCCCTCCTCGTCCGTGTTTCGCCCTCCGAAGGAGTCATTTCTTGGCTGCTGCAGATGCTCTCCGGACGCGCCGTAGCTTCGCGCGTCTGAACAAGACCGTTGATGTCCCCAACCTGATCGACATACAGCGCCGCTCCTTCGAGTGGCTGACAGACCCGCAGAACGGCGGGCTCCGTGAGACGATCGACGACATCTCGCCGATCGAGGACTACACGGGCAACCTCGCGGTCCAGTTCGGCGAGTTCACCTTCGATGAGCCCGTCGCCTCCCTCGAGCAGTGCCGCGAGAAGGACCTGACCTACGCGCGGCCGCTGACCGTCACGGTCGCCTTCATCAACCGCGAGACCGGCGAGATCCGCGAGCAGTCGGTCTTCATGGGCGACTTCCCGTGGATGACCGACCGCGGCACGTTCGTCATCAACGGCACCGAGCGCGTCGTCGTGACGCAGCTCGTCCGCTCCCCCGGCGCCTACCTGATGGAGCCGAAGGACCGCGAGAAGCAGGTCTTCATCGCCAACCTCATGCCGGCGCGCGGCTCGTGGCTCGAGCTCGAGATCGACAAGAAGGGCAAGGTCTTCGTCCGCATCGACCGCAAGCGCAAGCTGCCGGTCACGGTTCTCCTGCGCGCGATGGGTTATGCCTCCGACGAGGAGATCCTCAAGCTCTTCGACAACTCGCTCTACATCCGCAACACGATCGACTCCGACACCGAGGCGACGCGCAGCGAAGAGGGCGCGCTGATCGAGCTCTTCAAGAAGCAGCGTCCCGGCGAGCCGCCCAGCGTCGACAACGCGAAGGCGCTCCTCAATCAACTCTTCTTTGATCCGAAGCGATACGACCTGACCCGTGTCGGGCGCTACAAGCTCAACTCGCGGCTCGGACTCGATATCGACATCGACACGCGCACGCTCACGCACGACGACATCCTCGCGCTCGTCAAAGAGCTCGTGGACCTGCCGAAGCGGCTGGGCCTGCCCGAAGACGGCGAGGTCGAAATCAAGGACTACGCGGCCGAGGCGATGAGCATGCCGCGCGAGCCGGTCGCCGAGCACCTCGACGAGTACGAGCACTTCGGCAACCGCCGCCTGCGGACCGTCGGCGAGCTGATCCAGGAGGCCTTCCGCATCGGCCTCTACCGGATGGAGCGCGTCGTGCGCGAGCGCCTCACGACCGAGGACGCCGACACGATCACCCCGCAGACGATCATCAACATCCGCCCCGTCGTGGCTGCCCTGAAGGAGTTCTTCGGGTCCTCGCAGCTGTCTCAGTTCATGGACCAGACGAACTCGCTGGCCGGCCTGACGCACCGCCGCCGCCTGTCGGCGCTCGGCGCGGGCGGGCTGACGCGCGAGCGCGCTCCGATCGAGGTGCGCGACGTGCACCCGACCCACTACGGCCGCATGTGCCCGATCGAGACCCCGGAGGGTCCGAACATCGGCCTGATCGGCTCGCTGTCCTCGTTCGCCGAGGTCTCCGAGTACGGCTTCGTCACGACCCCCTACCGGGTGGTCAAGGACGGCGTCGTCAGCGATGAAGTGGTGCGCCTCGACGCGACCCAGGAAGAGGAGCAGGTGATCGCGCAGGCGAACACGCCCGTCGACCCGAAGACAGGGAAACTGAAGGGCGGCGAGATCCTGTGCCGCACGCAGGCCGGCCAGTACGTGACGGTCGGGCCGAAAGACGTCGATCTGATCGACGTCTCGCCCGAGCAGATCTGGTCCGTCGCGACGGCGATGATCCCGTTCCTCGAGCACGACGACGCCAACCGCGCGCTGATGGGCTCGAACATGCAGCGCCAGGCCGTGCCGCTCCTGTCCTCCGACGCGCCGCTGATCGGAACCGGCATGGAGCGCCGCGCGGCTCTCGACACCGGCGACGTGCTGCTCTCCAAGGCGGCGGGCGCGGTGGACTACATCGACGCCGACCGGATCGTGGTCGCGAACTCGGACGGCAAGAAGGAGGAGTACGAGCTGCAGAAGTTCATGCGCTCCAACCAGGGCACGCTGATCCACCAGAAGCCGCTCGTCGGCACCGGCCAGAAAGTGAAAGCCGGTGACGTGCTCGCCGACGGCTCCTCGACCGATCGCGGCGAGATGGCGCTCGGCAAGAACCTGCTGGTCGCCTTCATGTCCTGGGAGGGCTACAACTTCGAGGACGCGATCATCCTGTCCAAGCGCCTCGTGCAGGACGACGAGCTCACCTCGATCCACATCGAGGAGTACGAGATCGACGCGCGCACGACGAAGCTGGGCGAGGAGGAGATCACCCGCGACATCCCCAACCGCTCGGAGGAGTCGCTGCGCAACCTCGACGACCGCGGCATCGTCCGCGTCGGCGCCGAGGTCATCTCCGGCGACCTGCTGGTCGGGAAGGTCACGCCCAAGGGCGAGACCGAGCTGACCGCCGAGGAGAAGCTGATCCGCGCGATCTTCAAGGAGAAGGCGCGCGAGGTCCGCGACACCTCGCTGAAGGTGCCGCACGGCGAGGGCGGCGTCGTGATCGACGTCAAGACGTTCAGCCGCGACGCCGGCGACGACCTGCCGCCGGGCGTCAACGACCTCGTCCGCGTGTTCGTCGCCAAGAAGCGCAAGATCTCCGAGGGCGACAAGCTCGCGGGCCGCCACGGCAACAAGGGTGTGATCTCGAAGATCGTCGACCAGCAGGACATGCCGTTCCTCGAGGACGGCACGCCGGTCGACGTGATCCTCAACCCGCTGGGCGTGCCCTCGCGCATGAACGTCGGGCAGATCCTCGAGACGCACCTCGGCTGGGCGGCCGCGCAGGGCTGGTACGACGACGGCAGCGACGCCTTCAAGCACGCCGACCCCGACGGGGACGGCAGGCGCCGCGTGTACGTCTCGACGCCGGTCTTCGACGGCGCGACGGTCGAGGACGTCGACAGCGCGCTGGTCAAGTGGCAGGACGCCCACACCGGCCGGATCAAGATGGACATCGACAAGTCGCGCCGGGTCGGCGAGCAGGCGTCGGGCAAGATGACGCTGTTCAACGGCCGCACCGGAGAGCCCTTCGAGGAACAGGTGACGGTCGGCTACATGTACATCCTGAAGCTGCTGCACCTGGTCGACGACAAGATCCACGCGCGCTCGACCGGGCCGTACTCGCTCGTCACCCAGCAGCCGCTGGGCGGCAAGGCGCAGTTCGGCGGCCAGCGCTTCGGCGAGATGGAGGTGTGGGCGCTCGAGGCATTCGGCGCCGCGTACACGCTCCAGGAGATGCTCACGATCAAGTCCGACGACACGGTCGGCCGCGTGAAGGCCTACGAGGCGATCGTCAAGGGCGAGAACATCGCCGAGCCGTCGATTCCCGAGTCCTTCAAGGTGCTCCTCAAGGAGATGCAGTCGCTGGCGCTCGACGTCAACGTCGTCTCCGAGGAGGGGCAGCGCGCCGAGATGCGCGACGAGGACGACGACCTGCTGAGGGCGGCCGAGGAGCTCGGCATCGACCTCTCGGGGGTCAGGGCGGCGGCGAGTGAGTCCAGCGACGAGGAGCTCGAGGGCGAGGACAACACCGACGCCTCCGCCGAGTCCGCTGAGGACAGCGACGGCGAGCCCGACATCGACGAGGTCGGAGTGACCGAGGACGTCGACCTCGACTCGCTCGTCGGCGAGGAGGCACCCGAGTAGAGCACCGGCTCGCGGTGCCACCCGGCACGCGCCGTGAGCCACAGAAGCAGCCGGGCCACGAACAACCCCACAGCCAGAGAGGCCCACGAAAGTGATTGACATCAACAACTTCGACGCAATCGAGATCTCCCTCGCGTCCTCCAAGCAGATCCGAAGCTGGAGCTCGGGCGAGGTCACCAAGCCGGAGACGATCAACTACCGCACGCTGAAGCCGGAGAAGGACGGCCTGTTCTGCGAGCGCATCTTCGGTCCGACCAAGGACTGGGAGTGCTACTGCGGCAAGTACAAGCGCGTGCGTTACAAGGGCATCGTCTGCGAGCGCTGCGGTGTCGAGGTCACCCGCTCGAAGGTCCGGCGTGAGCGCATGGGCCACGTCGACCTGGCCGCGCCGGTCAGCCACATCTGGTTCTTCAAGGGCGTGCCGAGCCGCATCGGCTACCTGCTCGACATGGCGCCGAAGGAACTGGAGAAGGTTCTGTACTTCGCCGCGTCGATCGTCACCTGGGTCGACGACGAGGCCCGCGAGAAGGACCTCGACTCGCTCGAGAAGGAGGTCAACAAGGTCCTCGACAGTTACGCCGGCGAGCGCGAGGAGCGCGTTCTGGAGCTGCGCGAGTCGCTCGCGCGCCGCGAAAAGTACCTGCAGACGGGCAAACAGACGAACTTCAACGACGAAGACCACCTGTGGGCCGACTCGCTCGACATCAACCTGTCGAAAATCTCCGACGAGGAGCGCGAGAAGCAGGTCAAAGACCTGACGAAGGCCTTCGAGGCCGACATCGCGGACACGGAAGCGTACATCGAGGACGCTGCCGAGCGGATGCGCAACGTCTGGGAGCTCTTCAAGACGATGGAGCCCAAGCAGATCGAGCACGACGAGTCCACGTTCCGCGAGCTCAAGGAGCGCTTCGGCTCTCCCTACGGCTTCGGCGAGTACTTCCGCGGCGGCATGGGCGCCGAGGCGATCCGCGACCTGCTCCAGCAGGTCGACCTCGACGCCGAACGCACGGAGCTCGAGGACCAGGTCAAGACGGGCAAAGGCCAGAAGCAGGCCCGCGCGGTCAAGCGCCTGAAGGTCGTCTCGGCCTTCATCCAGTCGGGCAACAAACCGGACATGATGGTGCTGGACGCGGTGCCGGTGATCCCGCCGGAGCTGCGCCCGATGGTGCAGCTCGACGGCGGCCGCTTCGCGACGTCCGACCTCAACGACCTGTACCGGCGCGTGATCAACCGCAACAACCGCCTCAAGCGGCTGCTCGACCTCGGCGCGCCCGAGATCATCGTCAACAACGAGAAGCGCATGCTGCAGGAGGCCGTCGACGCGCTGTTCGACAACGGCCGCCGCGGCCGCCCCGTGACGGGGCCGGGCAACCGCCCGCTGAAGAGCCTCTCGGACATGCTCAAGGGCAAGCAGGGGCGCTTCCGCCAGAACCTGCTCGGCAAGCGCGTCGACTACTCGGGTCGCTCGGTGATCGTCGCCGGCCCGTACCTGAAGCTGCACCAGTGCGGCCTGCCGAAGATCATGGCCCTGGAGCTCTTCAAGCCGTTCATCATGGCGCGGCTGGTCGAGCGCAAGTCGGCGCAGAACATCAAGGCGGCCAAGAAGATGGTCGACTCGATGATCGGCGAGGTCTGGGACGTGCTCGAGGAGGTCATCCACGAGCACCCGGTGCTGCTGAACCGCGCGCCGACGCTCCACCGCCTGGGCATCCAGGCGTTCGAGCCGCTGCTCGTCGAGGGCAAGGCGATCCAGGTCCACCCGCTGGTGTGCCACGCCTTCAACGCCGACTTCGACGGCGACCAGATGGCGGTGCACCTGCCGCTGTCGGCCGAGGCCCAGGCCGAGGCGCGGATCCTGATGCTGTCCTCGAACAACATCCTGTCCCCCGCGCACGGCGCGCCGCTGGCGACGCCGACGCAGGACATGATCCTCGGCGCCTACTACCTGACCTACGGCCCGGAAGCCGACGAGCTGGCGAAGATCGACCGCGCGACTCACGATCCGCGCCCGCACGTGTTCCGCACCGCGCAGGAGGCAGAACTCTCCTACGAGGCCGGCGTCGTGAAGCTGCACGACGTGGCCGAGTTCCGGCCCTACGGCCGCGAGGGCGGTCACGTGCTGACGACGATCGGGCGCATCATCTACAACGACCGCATCGAGCGGGCGCTGGCTGAGGCGCTGGGCGACGAGTTCGACCCGTCGAAGTACACGTTCGTCAACCAGTCGATGAAGAAGCGCGACACGACGCGGCTGATCGACCTGCTCGTGCAGAACTACGGCGCGACGACGATCTCGCTGGTGCTCGACGCGTTCAAGGACCTCGGGTTCAAGTACGCGACGCAGGCCGGCATCACGATCTCGAAGAACGACGTCGTGGTCCCGCCCGAGAAGCAGGACATCCTCGACAAGTTCGACGAGCTGGTCGCTGACATCACCGGCCAGTACGAGGACGGGCTGATCACTCAGGAGGAGCGCCACGAGGCGGTCGTCGAGCAGTGGAACGCGGCAACCGACGAGGTCGCCGACGCGATGATCGACAACTTCGACAAACTCAACCCGATCTACATGATGGCCGACTCCGGCGCCCGCGGCTCGTTCAAGCAGATCCGCCAGCTCGCCGGGATGCGCGGCCTGATGGCGAACCCGAAGGGCGAAATCATCGAGCGCCCGATCAAGGCCAACTTCATGGAGGGCCTGTCGGTGCTCGAGTACTTCATCTCGACCCACGGAGCGCGAAAGGGCCTCGCCGACACGGCGCTGCGCACCGCCGACTCCGGCTACCTGACGCGGCGGCTCGTCGACGTCGCGCAGGACGTGATCATCCGCGACGCCGACTGCGGCACCGAGGAGTACATCGAGATGTCGGTGTTCAAGGCCGACGGCGAGCCCAACGACGGGCTGGTCGGGCGGATCGCGGCGCTCCCCATCGAGACCAAGCGCCACCGCATGCTGACCGAGCAGGGCGCCGAAATCGGCCGTGAGGGGCTCAAGGACATCGCGGCGGCCTTCGCCGACGAGCACGAGAAGGGCTCGGACGTCAAGGTGCCGGTGCGCTCGGTGCTGAAGTGCGAGGCGCCCAGCGGGGTCTGCCAGGCCTGCTACGGCCGCGCGATGGCAACCGGCACGCTCGCCCAGATCGGCGACGCGGTCGGCATCGTCGCCGCGCAGTCGATCGGCGAGCCGGGCACGCAGCTGACCATGCGGACGTTCCACACCGGCGGCGTCGCCGGCGCGGACATCACGCACGGCCTGCCGCGCGTCGTCGAGCTGTTCGAGGCGCGCCGCCCGAAGGGCCTCGCGAAGATCGCCGAGCAGGACGGCACCGTGGCGATCGAGGAGACCGACAAGGCGCTGACCGTGACCATCACCGACAACGCCGGCGATGAGCACAAACACGCCTTCCCGCGCCGGACGCGGCTGTTCGTCTCCGACGGTGAGAAGATCAACGCGGGCAAGCAGCTCAACGAGGGGTCGGTGTACCCGCACGAGCTGCTGGCGATCCGCGGCCGGACGGAGACCGAGCAGTACCTCGTCAAGGAGGTGCAGGAGGTCTACAAGTCACAGGGCGTGGACATCAACGACAAGCACATCGAGCTGATCGTCCGCCAGATGCTCAAAAAGGTGCGGGTCGACCAGAAGGGCGACACCGATTACCTGCCAGGCCAGTTCGTCGACCGCTTCGAGTTCGCGAAGGCGAACGGCGACGTCGGCGAGAAAGGCGGCGAGCAGGCGCAGTTCGAGGACATCATCCTCGGCATCACCAAGGCCTCGCTGAACACGGACTCGTTCCTGTCGGCGGCCTCCTTCCAGGAGACGACCAAGGTGCTGACCGACGCTGCGCTCGAAGGCAAGATCGACCGCCTCAACGGGCTCAAGGAGAACGTGATCATCGGCAAGCTGATCCCGGCGGCGACCGGGCTCAAGCGCTACCGCCGGATCGAGATCGAACCCTCCGAGCCGCTGCCGCGGGCGATCGACGACGTCGGGTTGCTCGACCAGGACGAGATCGCGGCCGAGCTCGGTCTGACCGACGGCGACGCCCTGAACGGCGGCTACGGCCAGGAGTTCGACGCCGACCTCGCCTCGCTCGAGAAAATCGGCGCCGGCGGCACCGACCCCGGCTTCGCCGAGGAGCTCGCCGAGCTCGAGATCCCGGTCGAGGACGCCGACGAGAGCAAGTAACGCGCTCCAAGAAGATGCGATACGCCGCCCGCCCTGCGCGGGCGGCGGTCGTTGAGGGGCGCCTCGGGCCCGGGGCCGTGAGGAACATCTCACCGCGCAGGCGATACACGGGCGGGACGGAGGTGTTTGAGAGCGACATGGGCGTCCCCGGGATGACGCGGCGCTCCCTGCTCCGAGCCGGAGCCGGAGCCCTCGCGGGCGCGGCGCTGCGGCCTGCGGTCACGCTGGCGGCCCACGGTTCGGACGGCCGGTTGGCGGCGATCGACCTCGGCTTGCTCCACGGCACGCGGACGATCGAGCTGCCACCTCGCGTGGCCGTCGCCGGCCTGCAGTGGCGCGGCAGCACGGGCGCGCAGACCCAGCTCCGCGCGCAGCTCGGGAGCGGCGAATGGGGACCGTGGGTGTCCGCGGGCGAGCACGGCCATGGGCCGGATGCGCCCGGGAGACCGTGGTGTACCGGCGAGCCGCTGTGGATCGGCGGCGCGCGGCGCGTCCAGGTGCGAAGCGCCCTGCTGCTCGCCGGCGCTCGTCTGCGCCTCGTGCTCGCGACGGCGGGGGGGCTCGAGCCCGACACCGCCGGGGCGGCGGCGCTCACGCGCGCCCAGCCCGTGCTGGCGGCCGGCGCAGGGCAGCCTCCGATCATCGCGCGCTCGGTCTGGGCCGTGGGCATCCCGCCACCGCGCGTGGCCCCGGCGTACGGGGCGGTCGAGCTCGCGTTCGTCCACCACACCGAGAACCCGAACGGCTACTCGGCGGGCGAGGTGCCGGCGATGCTGCGCGCGATCTTCCTGTTCCACCGCGAAGTCAACGGCTGGAACGACATCGGCTACAACTTCGTGATCGACCGCTTCGGACGGGTCTGGGAGGCCCGCGCGGGCGGGATCGACGAACCGGTCGCGGGCGCCCAGGCCGGCGGCTACAACTTCGTCTCGACGGGCGTCGCCGTGCTGGGCTCCTTCTCGGGCACGAGAATCTCGGATGCCGCGCGGGGCACTCTTCAGCGCCTGCTCGCGTGGAAGCTCGCGCTCCACGGCACCCCCTCGGCCGGTCGCGTCACGGTCCGCGTCAACCCGGCGGGCGCCTCGTACAGCAAATACCCCGCCAACGCGCGAGTCTCGCTGCGGCGCGTCTCCGGGCACCGCGATGCCGACAGCACCGAATGCCCCGGCGACGCGCTCTACGGAGAGCTGCCCGGGATCAGACGGCGCGTGAGCCGGCTCGCGGGCCAGCCGGTCGTGGCCCGGATCGCGCTCGTGCCCGCGCCCCCGGCCGCGCCGGCCACGCCCGAAGCAGCGCCCGTCGCGCAGCCGCCGCAGTTGCTCGTCGCGCTCGCGCGCCTCGGCGGCGCGCCGCTGCCCGGGCTGCCCGTGCAGCTGCAGGCCCGCACCGTTGCCCGCAAGGGCCTGCTCGTCACGCACACGCCGGTGGGCGAAGGGGTCACCGACGCGAGCGGGCGCTGCGTGCTCCCCGCGAGCTTCGCCGTCGGCGCCTCCGGGCCGCACTGGGTGCGGGCTCTCTACGCGGGCGCTCAGGGCGGCGGAGCGGCTGTCTCCCCGGCGGTCGAGGTGGCCGCGGTCCCTGCCCCGGGCCCAGTGCCGCCTAGCGCGCCAGCCCCCGGGCCCACTGCATGAGCACCTCGACCTCCCGCTCGCCGAGGCCCTTCCGCGGGTCGGTCTGCACGAGCAGCGTCGGCGCCGCCCGGCGCTCGGCCCAGTTGCGGCACTCGGAGTCGAGCGCGTCGTCCACCCAGGCGAGCGCCCGCAGCGCCGCGTAGTGCTCGATCGCGTCGAGCTTCCAGTGCGAGTTCGTGCGCCCGACGGCACGGTCGAAGCGAACGAAGGGGATCCCCTCGGGCAGCCCGAGGAGGTGGGGCAGGTGGTCGTTGGCGCGCTCTTCCCAGCCGCTGGCCCAGACGAGCTCGAAATCGGAGGAGAGCGCGAGCAGGTGAGCGGCCGCTGTGGCCGAAAGGAAGTGCGGTATGCCCTCGATCGAGTGGAAGCCGCCGGCCTTCGCGCCGTCGACGCCGGCATGCGCGGCCTCCGGTTGCCCGTCGCCGCCGGCGAACAGCGAGATCACGCCGTCGATGTCCACCATCAGCAGCGGCCGGTTGGACGCTCCGGACGCGGGCGCCCGCGTCGCCCTGAGCGCGTTGGAATCTCGCACGTTTGCAGGATCTTTCAAGGTTCTGAGGACCCCTTTAGCTTGCGCAGAGGTTCCTCCGGGTATTGTCCTGGAGCGGTCGATCCGCCTACCCCTGTCGAGGCGGAGTAAAGCAGTGGCTCACGGCAGTCGATGCAGGCCACCGTCAACGACCTCCCCCCCATGACTCTCGATCTCGGAATCCTTCTTGCCCTCGCGTGCGCGTTCATCGCGAACCTGGGCTTCTTCTACAAGTACAGGGGCGCCAACTCGGTGCCCAAGGTGCAGGTGCTGCACCCGATCCGCTCGGCGATCCGCCTCTACTCCTCGAAGTGGTTCGCGCTCGGGATGCTGACGGCGACCGCGAGCTGGGGCCTGCACGTGGCCGCGCTGGC
This sequence comes from Solirubrobacteraceae bacterium, assembly GCA_035569835.1. Taxonomy (GTDB): domain Bacteria; phylum Actinomycetota; class Thermoleophilia; order Solirubrobacterales; family Solirubrobacteraceae; genus Palsa-744. The sequence continues at coordinate 239,426 of DATMMF010000019.1, read as the reverse complement.
GCTCGCGCCGATGTCGGTCGTCCAAGTCGCGCTGGCGGCGGGCGTGGTGTTCATCGCGGTGATGGCCGAGCGCCTGTTCGGGTTCGAAGTCGGCAAGCGCCAGTGGGTCGGGCTGATGCTGACGGCCGCGGGCCTGGTGCTGCTCGGCGTGACGCTGCCGGCGATGCACGGCGCGCACTCGCACTTCTCGAACGCCGGGATGATCTCCTTCGAGGCCGCTCTGTTCTTCATGGGCGGCCTGCTGATCATGGGCCCCCGGATGGGCGGCCCGGTCGAGCACCACGGCGTGATGCTCGGCGCCGCAGCCGGGATCCTGTTCGGCGTCTCGGACACCGCGATCAAGGCTCTGACCGGCATCACCGGCTCGCACGGCATCCTCGGTCTCGCCACGAGCCCCTGGCTGGCCGTGGCCCTCGCCGCGTCAGTCGTCGCCTTCTACGCCTCGGCCAAAGGCCTTCAGGATGGCGACGCCGTGCCCGTGATCGCCGTCACCGGGACGGCCGCGAACATCGCGGGGATCGCCGGCGGGATCATCGTGTTCGGCGACCCGATGGCCGGCAGCGCGCTCGGCGTGACGCTCCAGGCGCTGGCCTTCGTGCTGGTGATCGTCGCCTCGGCGATGATGCCGGCTCCGGTGCGCGCGGCGGGCGTCGCGGCCGCACCCAGCCCGGCCTAGAACCCGGTCCAGCCAGCGGCGGCGGGCGGCCGGGCGGCTGCTACCATCTCCGGCCGGATGCCGACCACCTCTCAGCTTGTCCGCAAGGGCCGCGTCGCCCCCAAGAAGAAGGTCGCGACGCCCGGTCTGAAGTCGGGCAAGGGGCGCAAGAAGAAGGTCGCCGCGCCCCAGCGGCGCGGGGTGTGCACGCGCGTCTACACGACGACCCCGAAGAAGCCGAACTCCGCCCTGCGCAAGGTCGCCCGCGTGCGGATCTCGGGCTCGATGGAGGTCACCGCCTACATCCCCGGCGAGGGGCACAACCTGCAGGAGCACTCGGTCGTGCTGGTCCGCGGCGGCCGCGTCAAGGACCTGCCGGGTGTCCGCTACAAGGTCGTGCGCGGCACGCTCGACGCCGCCGGCGTCAGCGACCGCAAGAAGGCGCGCTCGCAGTACGGCGTCAAGAAAAGATGACCAACGCTCCGACGCCCGCACTGAGAGACCGCCGCTAGATGCCCCGCCGCGCAGCCGCCCAGATCCGGCCGATCGAGCCGGACCCGATCCACCGCTCCAAGCTCGTCCAGCAGGTCATCAACAAGGTGATGCTCGACGGCAAGAAGTCGACGGCCGAGCAGATCGTCTACGACGCGCTCGCGGTGCTCGGCGAGCGCTCGGACAAAGAGCCGCTCGAGACGCTCGAGGCGGCGATCCGCACGCTGACGCCGTCCCTCGAGGTCCGCTCGCGCCGGGTCGGCGGCGCCACCTACCAGGTCCCCGTCGAGGTCCCCGCGCGGCGCGCGCGCACGCTCGCCGTCCGCTGGCTCGTCGAGTTCGCCCGCCAGCGTCGCGAGAAGACGATGGCCCAGCGCCTGGCCAACGAGCTGCTCGACGCGATCTCCCAGCAGGGCGGCGCGTACAAGCGCAAGGACGACATCTACCGCATGGCGCAGGCCAATAAGGCCTTCGCCCACTACCGCTGGTAGTCAGCGAACCGAATGCCGGCGCCTGCCGGCGTCCTTACCCCATTCGGGGCACTTCGCGGTCGCTCGTGTGCTAGCGCACACTTCGCTCACTGCATCCTAGGCAGGCTCGGCTCACGGGCCGCTGGTCCGGGCCCGCACGAACGGCGCGACGGCGCTACGGCTCCAGATTCGGCCGCGAGCCCGCATACCACGTGCGCACGACCACGGCCGCGCGACGGTCGGTGTCCTCGTCGGCCGGGAGTCCCATCGCACCCGTGCGTGCGTCGGAGAGGAACGTCGTCAGCTCGTCCTCGGAGACGCCCTCCCTGAGCAGCCCGCCGATGCGCGTCGCGTAACCGGCGTACTCGTCCCCCGGCACGTCGCCCATCGGGTTCCAGTGCTCACGCAGCAGATGGGTGACCGTGTCCTGGCCGTCGATGCGCCACCACGCCCACCACTCCTGCTCGCGATCCTCGAGGCCGGCCATCGTGCGGAGGCTAGCTCAGACGCCTCGTGTGCGGTGGGTCACACAGCTGTCCGCAGCTCTTGAAGGATATTCCTTAGGTACCTAACATTTCGGTACCGAATGTCTTCCGCTGCCGTCACCTCCAAGCCTGAGCCGCTGAAGATCGAGCGCCACGTGTGGGTGATCTCGGGCGTCGTGATCCTCGGGATGATCATGTCGATCCTCGACACGACGATCGTCAACGTCGCGCTCGACACGCTCTCGAAAGAACTGCATAGCCCGATCTCCCAGGTTCAGTGGGTGGTCACGGGCTACCTGCTCGCGCTGGCGGCCGTGATGCCGGTGACCGGCTGGATGGCGCGCCGCTACGGCGCCAAGCGCGTCTACCTCGTGTCGCTGCTGCTGTTCACGCTCGGATCGATCGCCTGCGGGTTCTCGAACACGCTGATCGCGCTCGTCGTCTTCCGCGTGCTGCAGGGGATCGGCGGCGGCATGATCATGCCGCTGGCGCAGCTGATCATGGCCCAGGTCGCCGGGCCCCAGCGGATGGGCCGGGTGATGGGCATCGTCTCGATGCCGGCGATGCTCGCGCCGATCCTCGGCCCGGTCGTCGGCGGCGTCATCCTCCAGAACCTGCACTGGTCGTGGATCTTCTTCGTCAACGCCCCGATCGGCGCGGCCGCGATGTACCTCGGCTGGCGGATGCTGCCAGAGACCGATTCGGGCGAGGCCGGCCCGCTCGACAGGCTCGGGCTGGCGCTGCTGCCGGCGGGCGCCGCGCTGACGATCTTCGGCATCTCGAAGCTCGGCTCCGGCGGGTCGTTGAGCTCGCCCGAAGTGCTCGGGCCGCTGATCGCCGGGATTCTCCTGAGCCTCGCGTTCTGCCTGCACGCGCTGCGGATCCCGCGCCCCCTGCTCGACATCAGGCTGTACAAGAACAAAGTCTTCGCGGGCGCCTCGTTCACGACGTTCGGCCTCGGCGCCGCGCTGTTCGGAGCGATGATCCTCGTGCCGCTCTACTACCAGAGCGTCCGCCACCTGAGCGTGATCGACACCGGCCTGCTCAACGGCCCGCAGGGGATCGGGGCGCTGATCATGATGCCGATCGCCGGGCGGCTCACCGAGCGCTACGGCGGCGGGCGGATCGCGATCATCGGCGTCTCCCTGCTCGCGCTCAGCACGATTCCGCTCGCCTTCGTCGGCGCGAACACCTCGTATCTCGCGATCTCGGCCGTGCTGTTCGTCCGCGGGATGAGCATCGGCCTCGGCTTCATGCCGGCGATGACCGCGGCCTTCGCGGCGATGCGCCCGGAGCAGCTCTCCGACGCGACGCCCCAGATCAACGTGGTGATGCGGCTCGGCAGCGCCGTCGGCGTGGCGATCCTCGCCGTCGTGCTGCAGCGCGCCTCGGTCGGCGCCCACACCTCCGCGCAGCTCGCCGACGCGTTCGGGCACACCTTCTGGTGGGCGTTCGGGATCGCCCTGCTCTCGCTCTTGCCCTGCCTGATGCTGCTGAGAGCCGAGCGCCCGACGGATACCGAGGCCGTGGCATCCGATCGGGACGAGGAGTCGCTGTTGCGTCACGAGAGCGCGATCGAGGCCGGGATCTAGCCATGGCCGCGACCGACTCATCCCGGCGCAAGACGACGATCGAAACCGAGACCGGCATGCCGCGCGGCGGCGACACGACTCCTGAGCTGCTCGCGCTCGGGCTCTCCTTCCGTCACCTGTTCAGGGCTGTGAGCCGGATGCGTGGTCGCGACACGCACCTCGGCGGCGGCGAGATCAGCTACGCCCAGTTCGAGCTCCTGATCGAGCTCGACGAGCAGGGCGAGCTGTCGGCCGGCGAGCTGGCCCTCGCCGCGCGCTTGTCGCCGGCCACCGTCACGCAGATGCTCGACGGGCTCGTCGAGTCCGGCCATGTCGAGCGCACGCGCTCCGACAGCGACCGGCGCGTCGTGCTGGCTCGCCTGACCGCGCTCGGCCAGGCCCGCGTGGCGGCCAAGCGGGCGGCCTGGCGGGCGCGTTGGGAGAGCGCCCTCGCCGACGTCTCGCCGCGCGAGATGCGCGCGGCCACGAAGGTCATGCAGCGTCTCGGGGCGGTCTTCCAGGAGGAGCCCGGCGAGCCATCCGAGGCGGGCTCCTGAGAGCCGCCGCGACGCCCGCTCGATGAGCCGAAATCCCCCGTGCTACGGGCAGGAATGGCGGCTGGAAGCGCGAAATCCTCTGCTATAGTCGCCGAGGCGCCACGGGCGGGGAGATCGCTTGCGAGCGATCCGTCCGTGGGACGTGATCAAAGATGGAGACCTCGAGCAGATAGCGACGCGGACCGGTCCGAAACAGACCAGCAGCGCGCGTGGGCCCGAGGGGCCCATTTTTTTTCGCCCGGCGCCCTCCCCAACCGAAACCCAGGATCCTGATCGATGCCCAGAAAGTTCTCACTCGAAAAGACCCGCAACATCGGGATCATGGCGCACATCGACGCCGGTAAGACGACGACGACCGAGCGCATCCTCTACTACACCGGGCGCACCTACAAGATCGGCGAGGTGCACGAGGGCGCGGCCGTGATGGACTGGATGGAACAGGAGCAGGAGCGCGGCATCACGATCACCTCCGCTGCCACCACCGCGCAGTGGAAGGACCACCGCATCAACATCATCGACACGCCCGGCCACGTCGACTTCACGGTCGAGGTCGAGCGTTCGCTGCGCGTGCTCGACGGCGCGATCGCGCTGTTCGACTCGGTCGCCGGCGTGGAGCCGCAGTCCGAGACGGTCTGGCGCCAGGCCGACAAGTACCACGTTCCGCGCATCGCCTACATCAACAAGATGGACCGCATCGGCGCCGACTTCGAGGCGGGCGTGCAGACGATGATCGACCGCCTCGGCGCCCACCCGGTCCCCATCCAGCTGCCGATCGGCGCGGAGGCCGGCTTCAAGGGCGTCGTCGACCTCGTGACGATGAAAGCGATCGTCTACAAGGACGACCTCGGCACCGAACAGGAAGAAACCGAGATCCCGGCGGAGCTCGCCGACGCCGCCGCGGCAGCGCGCGAGCACCTGCTCGAGGAGGTCTCCCACTACGACGACGAGCTGCTGGAACTGATCCTCGAGGAGGCCGAGGTCTCCGAGCAGGCGCTGAAGAAGGCGATCCGCCACGCGACCCTCTCCACGAAGCTGACCCCGGTGCTGTGCGGGTCCTCGTTCAAGAACAAGGGCGTGCAGCCGCTGCTCGACGCCGTCGTCGACTACCTGCCCTCGCCGCTCGACGTCCCGCCGGTCGTCGGCACGGAACTGATCAAGGGCGAGGAGCAGGAGCGCGAGGTCGTCCGCAAGGCGGAGGACTCCGAGCCGTTCGCGGCGCTCGCCTTCAAGATCATGTCCGACCCCTACGTCGGCAAGCTCACGTACTTCCGCGTCTACTCAGGGCGCCTCGAGGCCGGCGCGCGCGTGCTGAACGTAGGCACCGGGCGCACCGAGCGGATCGGGCGCATCCTGATGATGCACGCCAACGACCGCGAGGAGGTCGCCGACGTCTACGCGGGCGACATCGCCGCGGCGGTCGGCATCAAGCAGGTCATGACGGGCGACACGCTCGCCGCCCCCGACGCGCCGATCCACCTCGAGAACATCGTCTTCCCCGAGCCCGTGATCAAGGTCGCGGTCGAGCCGAAGACCAAGGTCGACCAGGAGAAGATGTCGACCGCGCTCGCGCGGCTCGCCGAGGAGGACCCCACCTTCCAGGTGCGCAGCAACGAGGAAACCGGCCAGACCGAGATCTCGGGCATGGGCGAGTTGCACCTCGAGGTGATCGTCGACCGCATGAAGCGCGAGTTCGGCGTCGAGGCGAACGTCGGGCGCCCGCAGGTCTCCTACCGCGAGACCGTGCGCGGCACGGCCGAGAAGGTCGAAGGCAAGTTCGTCCGCCAGACGGGTGGCTCGGGCCAGTTCGGCGTCGTGTTCATCAACGTCGAGCCCGCGCCCGGCGAGGGCTTCGAGTTCGTCAACCAGATCAAGGGTGGGGCGGTCCCCTCGGAATACATCCCCGCCGTCAAGAAGGGGATCGAGGAGGCGCTCGAAAACGGCGTCAAGGCCGGCTACCCGATGGTCGACGTCAAGGTCACGCTGACCGACGGCAAGTACCACGACGTCGACTCCTCGGAGATCGCCTTCAAAGTCGCCGGCTCGCTCGCGATCAAAGAGGCCGCGAAACGCGCCAAGCCGGTCCTGCTGGAGCCGATCTTCGCCGTCGAGGTCGTGACGCCCGACGAGTTCCTGGGCACCGTCATCGGTGACCTCTCGAGCCGTCGCGGCCGTGTCGAAGGCCAGGAGAAGCGCGGGAACGCGCTGGCGGTCACCGCCAAGGTGCCGCTCAGCGAGATGTTCGGATACGCGACCGACCTGCGCTCGAACACGCAGGGTAGGGCGACCTACACGATGCAGTTCGAGTCCTACGAGGAGGTCCCCCCGAACATCGCCGAGAAGGTCGTCGAAGCGCGGACGGGAGAGCCCGTCCCGGCGTGACGCCGCGGCTAGGCTGAAGACCGAGCAGAGCAGCAGTCACCGAAGTACGCAGTTAGATAGATTTCCCCGGTTCGCCCTCGAAGAGCGGCGGGCCTACAAGCCGAGTTAGGAGCTGAAGAGAAAGTGGCGAAGGAGAAATTCGAGCGCGATAAGCCGCACGTCAACGTCGGGACCATCGGTCACATCGACCATGGCAAGACGACGCTGACCGCTGCCATCACGTCGGTGCTGGCGGAACAGGGCGGCGCCGAGGCCCGGAGCTTCGAGGAAATCGACAACGCGCCCGAGGAGAAGGAACGCGGCATCACGATCGCGACCTCCCACGTCGAGTACCAGACCGAGAACCGCCACTACGCGCACGTCGACTGCCCCGGTCACGCCGATTACGTCAAGAACATGATCACCGGCGCGGCGCAGATGGACGGCGCGATCTTGGTCGTCTCGGCTGCCGACGGGCCGATGCCGCAGACGCGCGAGCACATCCTGCTGGCGCGCCAGGTCGGCGTCCCCTACATCGTCGTGTTCCTCAACAAGGCCGACATGGTCGATGACGAGGAGCTGCTCGAACTCGTCGAGGTCGAGGTCCGCGAGCTGCTCTCAGAGTACGACTTCCCGGGCGACGACATCCCGTTCATCACGGGCTCGGCGCTGAAGGCGCTGGAAGGCGACGACGCCTACAAGCAGAAGATCCTCGAGCTGGCCGCGGCGCTGGACTCCTACATCCCGGAGCCGACGCGCGAGCTCGACAAGCCGTTCCTGATGCCGGTCGAGGACGTGTTCTCGATCACCGGCCGCGGCACCGTCGCGACCGGCCGCGTCGAGCAGGGCATCGTCAACACCGGCGACACCGTCGAAATCGTCGGCGTCAAAGACTCCACGCAGACGGTGGTCACCGGCGTCGAGATGTTCCGCAAGATCCTCGACCAGGGCCAGGCCGGCGACAACGTCGGCTGCCTGCTTCGAGGCACCAAGCGTGAGGAGATCGAGCGCGGCCAGGTGCTCTGCAAGCCCGGCTCGATCAACCCGCACACCAAGTACAAGGCAGAGGTCTACGTGCTCAAGAAGGAGGAGGGTGGCCGCCACACCCCCTTCTTCACGGGCTACCGGCCTCAGTTCTACTTCCGCACGACCGACGTCACCGGGGTGGCCAAGCTCCCCGACGGCGTCGAGATGGTCATGCCCGGAGACAACGTCCAGATGGAGATCGAACTGATTCAGCCGATCGCCATGGATCAGGGCCTGCGCTTCGCCATCCGAGAGGGTGGCCGCACGGTTGGCTCGGGCGTGGTCAGCGAGATCATCGAGTAGCACCGCGCGCCTCCGGCACGACGCCGGAGGCCGCATTGGCAGTCCGATACGACTAGTTCAGGCCCCGCGCCGAAGGCGCGGCGGGAAGGGGCGGGTTCCCCAGGGGATCCGCTTTTTCTACGCCGCAGGGGCCCGCGACGCGGGGTCCCGCGCCGTGAGCCGCAGGCGCCCGCAACAGACAGAAACCAAACGCAGGACGAGACTGGAAACCCACAGATGGCAGCCGCCAACCAGAACAAGATCCGCATCCGCCTGAAGGCCTACGACACGTCGGCCATCGAGTCGGCTGCCAAGGAGATCGTCGAGACGGCGACTCGCACCGGCGCGAGCGTGTCCGGTCCCGTGCCGCTGCCGACCGAGAAGAACGTCTACTGCGTGATCCGCTCGCCGTTCAAGGACAAGGACTCGCGCGAGCACTTCGAGATCCGCACGCACAAGCGGCTGATCGACATCCACCAGCCGACGCCGAAGACCGTCGACTCGCTGCAGCGCCTCGACCACCTGCCGGCGGGCGTCGACATCGAGATCCGCCTGGCCACCTGAGTGCCGAGACGATGCCCGCGATCCTCGCCAAGAAGCTCGGCATGACCCAGGTCTTCCAGGAGGACGGCAGCGTCGCGCGCGTGACGGTGCTCGAGGCCGGGCCGTGCCCGGTGACGGCGATCCGCACGGTCGAGCGCGACGGCTACGAGGCGGTGCAGCTCGCCTACGGCGCGAGCAAGGAGAAGCACCTCTCGAAAGCCGAGCTCGGCCACCTTGCGAAGGCCGACGCCCCGCCGATGCGCACGCTCGTCGAGTTCCGCGGCGAGGTGGGCGAGCTGACGCTCGGCGAGACCGTGACGGTCGAGGCCTTCGAGGAGGGCTCGCGCGTCAAGATCGCCGGCGTCTCCAAGGGCAAGGGCTTCCAAGGCACGATCAAGCGCCACAACTTCTCGCGCGGACCCTCCTCCCACGGCTCGCACAACGTCCGCGCGCCCGGTTCGATCGGCGCCTCGGCGACGCCCTCGCGCGTCTTCAAGGGGATCCGCGGCCCCGGCCAGATGGGCAACAAGCGCGCCACGCAGAAGGGCCTCGAGGTCGTGCAGCTGGATGCCAAGGAGAACCTGATGCTCGTGCGCGGCTCGGTGCCCGGGCCGCGCGGCGGGATCGTGGAGGTGCGGACCGATGCCTGACGCCCCGATCCTGAGCGCGAGCGGCGGCGCGAGCCGTAAGGCGAAGCTCGACGAGGGTGCCTTCGGCAGCCGCTTCGCCGGCCCGCTCGTGCACCAGAGCGTGCGCGCCGAGCAGGCCGCGCGCCGCCGCGGCACCGCGGCCACGAAAACACGCGGCGAGGTCTCCGGCGGCGGCGCCAAGCCGTGGCGCCAGAAGGGCACCGGCCGCGCCCGCGCCGGCTCGAGCCGCTCCCCGATTTGGACCGGCGGCGGCACCGTCTTCGGCCCCCATCCGCGCTCCTACACGTTCAAGGTCAACCGCAAGGAGCAGCGCGCTGCGCTCCGTAGCGCGCTCTCGCTGCATGCGGGCCGCGGCTCGCTCGCGGTCCTCGACGCCGGCTCCTTCGAGGCGCCGAAGACGAGCCAGGCGTTCGACCTGCTCGACGGCTGGGATGCCCGCCGGCCGACGCTGGTCGTGCTCGGCGCCGAGGAGTCCGCCGCCGCGCTGTCGTTCCGCAACATCGCCCGGGTGGCCGTCGCGGAGGCGGGCGACGTAGGCGTCACCGACATCGTCGGCGCCGCCTCGCTGCTGGTCTCCGAGCAGGCACTCGAGGCGCTGACCGCGCGCAGCGGCGCGCCGCGCGCCGGCAACGGGGGTGAGAGCTGATGGAGCACACGCAGGTGATCATCCGCCCGGTCGTCTCGGAGAAGAGCTACGTGCTCTCGGCCGCCGACCGTTACACGTTCCGCGTCCACCCCGACGCGCACAAGACCGAGATCCGCCAGGCCGTCGAGGCGCTGTTCGACGTGCACGTGGTCGACGTCCGCACGCTCAGCGTCAAGTCCAAGCCCAAGCGCCGCGGCCAGACCAGCGGCCGCACACGCCAGTGGAAGAAGGCGATCGTGCAGGTGCGCGCGGGCGAGTCGATCCCCGTCTTCCAGGGCCTCGCGGGACTCGAGAGCTAGCCGATGCCGATCCGCAAGCCAAAGCCCACGAGCCCCGGCCGGCGCTTCGTTTCCTACGCGGACTTCGCCGAGGTCACGAAGTCCAAGCCGGAGAAGTCGCTCGTCGAAGGCCTCAAGAAGAGCGGCGGCCGGAACGCCTACGGGCGCAAGACCTCCCGCCACCGCGGCGGCGGCGCCAAGCGCGCCTACCGGCGCGTCGACTTCAAGCGCCGCAAGGACGGCGTGCCCGCCAAGGTCGCGGCGATCGAGTACGACCCGAACCGTTCGGCCTACATCGCGCTGCTCCACTACACCGACGGCGAGAAGCGCTACATCCTGGCCCCGCAGCGGCTGACCGTCGGCATGACCGTGGCCTCCGGCGAGGGCGCCGAGATCGCGGTCGGCAACTGCCTGGAGCTGGCCCGCATGCCGGTCGGCACCGTCGTCCACAACATCGAGCTGCAGCCCGGCCGCGGCGGCCAGATGGCGCGCTCGGCGGGCGCCTCGGCGCAGCTGATGGCCAAGGACGGCGACATGGCGACACTGCGGCTCCCCTCGGGGGAGATGCGCTTGGTCAGGGCCGAGTGCCGTGCGACCGTCGGCGTGATCGGCAACTCCGACCACCAGAACGTGAAGGTCGGCAAGGCGGGCCGCAAGCGCCACATGGGCGTGCGCCCGCAGACGCGCGGCACCGCGATGAACCCGGTCGACCATCCGCACGGCGGCGGCGAGGGGTCCACCACCGCCGGTCGCCACCCTGTCACCCCGTGGGGCGTGCCGACGCTCGGGTACCGCACGCGCAAGCAGAACAAGCAGTCCGACCGCTACATAGTCCGCGGGCGGCGGCGCGGAAAGGGCAGGAGCCGATGAGCCGTTCGAGCAAGAAGGGGCCCTGGGTCGAAGAGCGGCTGATGACCCGGATCGAAGCCCTCAACGCCGAAAACAACAAAAAAATGCTGCGCACCTGGTCGCGTGCCTCGACGATCTTCCCCGAGATGGTCGGGCACACGATCGCCGTGCACGACGGCAAGAAACACATCCCCGTCTACGTCAGCGAGGCGATGGTCGGCCACAAGCTCGGGGAGTTCGCCCCGACGCGCGTGTTCCGCGGCCACGCCGGCTCCGGGAAAGTCCGATGAGCGCCGACAAACCCGGCCAGCCGCCCAAGGGCGGGCCCGAGGACGCCGCCAAGGTCGCGGAGGAGGCCGCCGAGGCCAAGCAGGCGAAAGCCGAGGTCGAGGAGCAGGAGCGCTCCGAGGGCGGCAAAGCCGCCAAGGGCGAGCCGAAGGCGAAAGCCGAGAAAGCCAAAGCCGCGAAAGCCGCGGCGAAAGAGAAGCTCGAGGACGGCGATACCCCACAAGGGGGCACAGGTGCGAAACCCAAAGTGCGCCGGCGGCGCAAAGCCGCGCAGAAAGCGGAGCCCGAGGCCGAGGCCAAAGCGGCCGAGCCCGAGGCCGAAGCGGCCGAGGAGCCCCAGCCCAAAGCCGCTCGCTCGAAAGCGACAGAGCCGGCCCCGAAAGCCGCGCCGCGCCGGGGCAAAGTGCCGCAGAAACCGCGCCGGCGCGTGGTGCGGGCGCGGGCGCGGTACGTGCGCACCTCCGCACGCAAGGCGCGGATGGTGTGCGGACATCTGCGCGGCAAGTCGATCGCGGAGGCCCGCGCTATCCTCGCCTTCACCCCTCGTGAGGTGGCTCGGGACTGGAGCAAGCTGCTCGAGTCGGCGGTGGCCAACGCGGAGAGCAACCACGAACTGCTCCAGGACGACCTGATCGTCCGGGAGGCCTACGCCGACGAGGGGCCGACGATCAAGCGCTTCCGGCCGCGCGCCATGGGCCGGGCGACGCCGATCCGCAAGCGCACGAGCCACCTGACCATCACATTGACGGCCGCCCCCGAAAACGGGGCAGGCAGGAGAAAAGGCTAGGCATGGGACAGAAGGTTCATCCAGAGGCGATGCGGGTCGGCTACATCCACGACTGGAAGTCGAACTGGTTCAACGAGCGCAGCTTCGCCGACTACCTCGAGGAGGACGTCAAGGTCCGCGAGCACATCACCAACAAGCTCGCGCACGCCGGCCTGTCCGACATCACGATCCGCAAGGACGCAAACGAACTCGAGGTCAACATCCACACGGCACGGCCCGGCATCGTGATCGGCAAGTCGGGCACCGAAGTCGACGCCCTGCGCCGCGATCTGCACCGCATGACCAAAAAGCAGATCAAGGTCAACATCCTCGAGATCAAGCGCCCCGAGCTCGACGCGAAGCTCGTGGCGCAGTCGATCGCCGAGCAGCTTCAGAATCGCGTCGCCTTCCGCCGCGCGATGAAGCGCGCTCTGACGAGCGCGATGCGCTCCGGCGCGAAGGGCGTGAAGGTGCAGGTCGCCGGCCGCCTGGGCGGCGCCGAGATGGCGCGCACCGAATCGTATTCTGACGGCCGCGTGCCCCTGCACACGATGCGCGCCGACATCGACTACGGCTTCTACGAGGCCCGCACGACGTTCGGGCGCATCGGCGTCAAGTGCTGGGTCAACAAGGGCGAGATCATGCCCGAGGGCTACACGGGCGCGGACCTGACCGACATGACGGCCCCCGCTCCGCCGAGCAGCGACCGCGACGGCCGCGACGGCCGCGACGGCCGCGGGCGCGGGCGCGGCGGCAACGGCCGCGGGCCGGGAGGCCCTGGGGGCGGTCGCGGAGGTCGCGGGCCTGGCGGTCCGGGCGGCGGTCGCGGCGGTCGCGGCGCCGGCGGTCCGGGTGGCGGGCGCGGGCCGCGCGGCGGCGGCGGTGGCGGCGGAGGTCCTCGCTGATGCTCTCGCCCAAGCGCGTCAAGCACCGCAAGCAGCACCGCGGCCGCCGGCGCGGCAACTCGCGTGGCCAGCTGCACGTGCAGTTCGGCGAGTACGGCCTCAAGTCGCTCGAGAGCGGCTGGCTTACGAACCGCCAGATCGAGGCCGCTCGTATCGCGATGACGCGCAAGATCAAGCGTGGCGGGAAGGTGTGGATCAACGTCTTCCCCGACAAGCCCGTGACGAAGAAGCCGGCTGAGACCCGGATGGGCTCCGGCAAGGGCTCGCCGGAAGGCTGGGTCGCCGTGGTCAAGCCCGGACGCGTGATGTTCGAGCTCGCCGGCGTCTCCGAGCCGCTCGCCCGCGAAGCGATCCGGCTGGCCGCGCACAAGCTGCCGGTGAAGTCCAAGTTCGTGCTGCGCGAGGACTGAGATGAAGGCGAGCGAGCTGCGCGACATGGAGCCCACAGAGCTGGCGAAACAGATCGCCGAGCTGCGCAAAGAGGTGTTCGGACTGCGCTTCGCCAACGCGACCGGCGAACTCGACGACACGGCCGGCGTCGGGCGCGCCAAGCGCGACCTCGCCCGTGCGCTGACCGTCGTCCGCGAACGCGAGCTCGACCAAGAGGAAGCCGGCGCCGCCTGACCGGGCCGGCCGACGACACAAGAGACGAGAAAGACCAATGGCTGACGAGAAAGACGACCAGACGACAGACGACACGGCCGAGGCCCCCGAGGCTGCTGCTGACACCCCCGGCGCGGAGGCGCCCGCCGAGGGCGGCGACGTAGCCGAGGGCGGGGACGCGGCCGAGGGCGCAGAGCCCGCTGCCGAGGAGGCCGCGCCGGAGCCTGAGCCCGCTGCTGAGGAGGCCGCGCCCGAGCCCGAGCCCGCTGCTGAGGAGGCTGCGCCCGAGCCCGAGGCCGCGGCAGAGGAGGCTGCCCCGGAGCCCGACGCCGACGCCGGCGAGCCCGCCGCTGCATCCGAGCCGGCGGAGGAGCTATCCCCGAAGGAGCGGCGCCGGCGCTCGCGCTCGCGCCACACCGAGTCGAAGCCGCCGCGCAGCGCCGAGGAGCGCCATGCCGAGCGCGTCACCGAGCGCAAGGCCAAGGCCGTGCGCCGGCGCGCCAGGCGGCTGCGCGAACGCGCCAAGGCAAAAGAGCGCCGTGCCGCCAAGCCCGCCCCCGAGCCGCTCGCCCCGGTCCACGCGCCGGTCGAAGGCACGCGCAGGGTGCGCCAGGGCATCGTCGTCTCCCACAAGGCCGAGAAGACGATTACCGTCCGCATCGACATCGCACGGCGACACCGCCGCTACGAGAAGATCGTGCGCAGCTCGAGCACGGTCCACGCCCATGACGAGAACAACGACGCTCACGAGGGCGACGTCGTGCGCGTGATCGAGAGCCGGCCGCTGTCGCGCAGCAAGCGCTGGGCGCTCGTCGACGTGCTGGAGCGGGCGCGATGATCCAGAACGAGACGAGGCTGCGCGTGGCCGACAACTCGGGCGCGCGCGAGATCCTCTGCATCCGCGTCAAGGGGGGCTCGCGGCGACGCTACGCGTTCGTCGGGGATGTCATCACCGCGACGGTCAAGCAGGCCAACCCCCAGGGCGCGGTCAAAAAGGGCGAGGTCGTCACCGCGGTCGTCGTGCGCACGAAGAAGCCGATCGGCCGCGACGACGGCACCTACATCTCCTTCGACGAGAACGCCGCGGTGATCATCGACGACCAGAACAACCCGCGCGGCACGCGCGTGTTCGGCCCCGTCGCAAGGGAACTGCGCGAGCGCAACTTCATGAAGATCGTCTCGCTGGCGCCGGAGGTGCTGTGATGGCGGCCAAGGCGAAGCGCACGCTGATGAAGGTCCGCTCCGGCGACCGCGTCGAGGTGATCTCAGGCAAGGACCGCGGCAAGAGCGGCCGCGTGCTGCGCGTGGATCCCAAGCACGGGCGCGTCTATGTCGAGGGACTCAACATGGTCAAGCGCCACACGCGCCCGCAGCAGGTGCCCGGCTCTGCGAGCGAAGCGGCGCTCGGCGGCGTGATCGAGCGCGAGGGCCCGATCCACGTCTCCAATGTCATGGTCCTGGACGCCAAAGGCAAGCGCACGCGCATCGCCATCGAGCGCGAGGACGGCCACCGTTTCCGCGTCGCCCGTACGACGGGCGCGAGACTGGACTGAGCAGATGGCGACGGCAGAGACAGCACCCCCTGCGCGCCTGAAGGTCCGCTACCTCGAGGAGATCCGCCCCGCGCTGATCTCACGCTTCGGCTACTCGTCGGTGATGCAGGCCCCGAAGATCGAGAAGGTCACGGTCAACATGGGCGTCGGCCTGGCCAAGCAGGACTCGAAAATGCTCAAAGCGGCGAGCGAGCAGCTCGCCACCATCGCCGGCCAGCAGCCGAGCGTGCGCCGGGCGCGCAAGTCGATTGCCGCGTTCAAACTGCGCGAGGGCATGCCCGTCGGCGTCGCGGTGACGCTGCGCGGCGAGCGCGGCTACGAGTTCCTCGACCGCCTCATCTCGATCGCGATCCCGCGGATCCGCGACTTCCGCGGGCTGAACCCACGCTCCTTCGACGGCCGCGGCAACTACTCGCTGGGCGTCAAAGAGCAGATCATCTTCCCGGAGATCGACTACGACGCGATCGACCAGGTCCGCGGCCTGGACATCACGATTACGACCTCCGCCGCGAGCGACATCGAGGCTTATGCCCTGCTCGCCGCGCTCGGCATGCCGTTCAGCTCCCAGGGGCGCCCCAAGGGCTACGACCCGGAGGCCGACGCCGCCGCCGAGCTCCAGCACGCCGAGCAGCAGGCCGCCGCCGAAGCAAAAGCCGCCGAGGCCGCGGCTGCCGCGGCCGCCGCGGCTGGGACGGAAGCGCAGCCGGCGCCGGAGGCCGCGGCTGCCTCCGAGGAGCCCGAAGCCGAGGCGGCGCCCGAGGCCGAGGCGGCGCCCGAGCCTGAGGCCGAGGCCGAGGCGCAGGAGGCGCCAGCGGCGGCCGAGGGCGCCGGGCCGGTGCCCGACGAGGAGCCGGAGGCGAGCGCCGAGACCGAGACCGAGACCGAGCAACCCGACGCGCCGCAAGACGACGACGCCAACAAGCTGGACCAGGCCGCCGCGCCCGAGGGCTCCGCCGAGGAGCAGCCCGCCGAGGACGCAGAGGCCACGAACACCGACAAGGAGAGCGCCGACTGATGGCCAAGACCTCGCTGCGCGTCAAGCAGGCGCGCCCACCCAAGTTCAAAACCCGCGCCTATACTCGGTGCAACCGCTGCGGCAGGCCGCGAGCGGTGTACCGCAAGTTCGGCATGTGCCGGATCTGCCTGCGTGACCTGGCCCACAACGGCCAGATCCCCGGGATGACGAAGTCCTCCTGGTAGGAGCCTCTTGAAATGTCGATGACCGATCCGATAGCCGACTTCTTGACCCGCGTGCGAAACGCGATTCGCGCTGCTCACGAGACGGTCGACGTGCCCGCCTCCAAGCTCAAGGGCGAGCTGGCGCGGATCCTCGACGAGCAGGGCTACATCGAATCCTTCGCGGTCATGCCGGCGCCCGACGGCGGCGCCGGCCAGGTGATCCAGATCCGCCTCAAGTACACCGAGGACCGCCGGTCGGCGATCTCGGGCCTGCGGCGCGTGTCCCGGCCCGGCCGGCGCACCTACGTCGACGCGAAGTCGATCCCGAAGGTGCTCGGCGGGATGGGCACCTCGATCGTCTCGACCTCGCACGGCGTGATGACCGGCCACGACGCGCGCGCCGCCGGGATCGGCGGCGAGGTCCTGGCCCAGGTCTGGTGAGCGATGTCGCGTATCGGTAGACAGCCAATCGCGGTGCCCTCGGGCGTGACGGTCTCGATCGAGCCCGAGGAGGTGCGGGTCAACGGGCCGAAAGGTGAACTCAGCGAGCGCGTCCCCCGCGAGATCGACGTGAGCCAGGACGGCGAGCAGCTGGTCGTGACGCGGCCGACCGACCGCGGCGAACACCGGGCGCTGCACGGCCTCACCCGCTCGCTCGTCGCGAACATGGTCGAGGGCGTCACCAACGGCTACGAGAAGCGCCTGGAGATCCAGGGCGTCGGCTACCGCGCGCAGCTCAAGGGCAAGAACCTCGAGCTGGCGGTCGGCTACTCGCACCCTGTGCCGATCGTCGCCCCCGACGGGATCGAGTTCGAAGTCCCGCAGCCCACCCGCGTGGTCGTCAAGGGCATCTCCAAGCAGCTCGTCGGCGAGACCGCCGCGATCATCCGCAAGCAGCGCCCGCCCGAGCCTTACAAGGGCAAGGGGATCCGCTACGAGGGCGAGTACGTCCCGCGGAAGGTCGGAAAGCGAGCATGACCGTCCTCACCAAGGAGAACCGCCGCCTGAAGCGCCGCCGGCGCGTGCGGGCCAAGATCGCGGGTACCGAGATGCGCCCCCGGATCTCGGTGTTCCGCTCCAACCGCGGGATCTCGGCGCAGCTCGTCGACGACCTCACCGGTCGCACGCTCGCCGCCGTCGCGTGGTTCGAGCCCGAGCTGCGCGGCCTCGGCAAAGCCGAGGCGGCGGGCCGCGCGGGGGCGCTGCTCGCCGAGCGCGCGAAAGCGGCGGGCGTCAGCGAAGCCGTGTTCGACCGCGGCGGCTACCAGTACCACGGCCACGTCCGCAAGCTGGCCGAGGCGATCCGCGAGGCCGGTCTGACGGTCTGAGGACGCACTCCCGCTACCCTCTGCCACTGCTCATGTCCTCCGTATCCACAGATCGCTCCGTCAACCCGGCCGGCCTGGACCTCCAGGAGCGCGTCGTCGAGATCAACCGCGTGGCGAAGGTCGTCAAGGGCGGCCGGCGCTTCTCGTTCACCGCCCTCGTCGTCGTCGGCGACGAACGCGAAGTCGTCGGCGTCGGCTACGGGAAGGCCAACGAGGTGCCACTCGCGATCCAGAAGGGCGTCGAGCGCGCCAAGAAGGACCTCTTCCGCGTTCCCAAGCACGGCAGCACGATCACCCACCAGACGACCGGGATCTTCGGATCGGGCCGTGTGCTGCTCAAGCCGGCCTCGCCCGGTACCGGCGTGATCGCCGGCGGCGGCGTGCGCGCGGTGCTCGAGCTCGCCGGCATCCACGACATCCTCTCCAAGAGCCTCGGCACGCAGAACCCGATCAACCTCGTCAAGGCCACCGTCGCCGGGCTGCGCGGGCTGCGCACCCCGGGCGAGCTCGCCAGCCTGCGCGGGCTGAGCGTCGACCAGGTGCTCGGGCTCGGCGGGCGCGACGCCAACGGCTCGGCCCAGGGCGAGGCGCCGGCGGACGGCGAGGCCGCGCCCGCGAACGAGCCTGCCGCCGAGGAGGCGCCCGCCGGATGAGCTCGCTGGCCGTCACGCAGCGCCGCTCCAAGAACGGCGCCAACCAGAAACAGCTCGACACGCTGCGCTCGCTTGGTCTGCGGCGCATCGGGCAGACCGTCGAGGTCAACGACACCGATCAGGCACGCGGCATGATCCACGCCGTGCGCCACCTCGTGCAGGTCGAGGAGAAGAAGTGAGCCCCTCCGGCGAGAACGCCGAGGAGCCGATCGGCCTGCACAACCTCGCTCCGGCGCCGGGCAGCCGCCGCCCGCGCAAGCGCGTAGGCCGCGGCGAAGGCTCGGGCACCGGCAAGACGTCAGGCCGGGGCCAGAAGGGCGCGGGCTCGCGCTCGGGCTCCAAGCGGCGGCCCGCGTTCGAGGGTGGGCAGATGCCGATCCACATGCGGATGCGAAAGCTCCGCGGGCCGCACATGAAGAAGTCGATGCCCTTCGAGCCCTTCCGCACGCACACCCAGCCGGTCAACGTCGCCGCGCTCGAGCAGCGCTTCGACGCCGGCACCGAGGTCACGCTCGAGCTGATGAAGAGCCACGGGCTGGCCACGCGCAAAGGCGTGCCGGTGAAGGTGCTCGCCAAGGGCGAGCTCACCAAGGCGCTGACCGTCCACGCCCATGCGTTCAGCGCGGGGGCGCGCGAGCGCATCGAGGCTGCCGGCGGCACCTGCACGGTTGTCGAGCCGCAGCCCTGAAAAGGCGCCGGCCGACCCGCGCCCGGGCGCGCGCCCATCGACTAGAATCGGCCGCTCCGCGGTAGTCCGGGCTCCTCGGACGGGACCCGCCGCCACAGACCATGCTCGCCACGATCCTCAACGCCTTCCAGGTCGCGGACATCCGCAAGAAGATCGCCTTCACCGGGCTGATGCTCTTGATCTACCGGTTCGGCTCGCACGTCCCGGTGCCGGGTGTCAACCTCACGGCCGTCAACAACATCCAGAAGCAGTTCGGCGGCTCCAACATCCTCGGGCTGCTCAACCTGTTCTCGGGCGGCGGCCTATCGCGGATCGCGATCTTCGCGCTCGGGATCATGCCCTACATCACGGCCTCGATCATCCTGCAGCTGCTGCAGGTGGCCGTGCCTTCGCTTGAAAAGCTCGCCAAGGAAGGCGAGGTCGGACAGGCGCGGATCACCCAGTACACCCGCTACCTCACGGTCGGCCTGGCCTTCGCGCAGTCGATCGGCTACGTGTTCCTGTTCCACAGCCTGCAGGCGAAAGCCGGGGAATCGGTCGTCAAAACGTTCGATGCCCCGCACATCTTCCTGATCGTCGTGTGCCTGACCGCGGGCTGCGTGCTGCTGATGTGGATCGGCGAGCTGATCACCCAGCGCGGCATCGGCAACGGCATCTCGCTGCTGATCTTCGCGTCGATCGTGGCGCGCCTGCCGGCCGGGATCGAAACCTGGTGGACCTCGACCGACCAGGTGTTCAAGGTGATCATGCCGTTCCTCGTGCTCGCCGTGGTCGCAGGCATCGTCTTCGTCCAGGAAGGCCAGCGGCGAATACCGGTGCAGTACGCGAAGCGCGTGATCGGCCGGCGCATGACCGAGGGCGGCCAGACCTACCTGCCGCTGCGCGTGAACATGGCGGGCGTCATCCCGGTGATCTTCGCCGCCAGCCTGATGGCCTTCCCGCCGACGGTCGGCCAGCTCGTCAAAACCCACTGGGGCCAGCAGCTCTCGGACTTCTTCACACCCAACGGCTGGCACTACGTCGTCGGGGAGTCGATCCTGATCGTGGTCTTCACCTACTTCTACACCGCCGTCACGTTCAACCCTGTCGACCAGGCCGACAACCTGCGCAAGTACGGCGGCTTCATCCCCGGGGTGAGACCCGGCCGCCCGACGGCGGAATTCCTCGACCGGATCCTCGCCCGCCTGACGTTCCCCGGCGCGCTGTTCCTGGCCGCCGTTGCGGCGCTGCCGGCGATCCTCTTTGCGCGGACCCACCAGAACTTCTACTTCGGCGGCACATCGATCCTGATCGTGATCGGGGTCGCGCTGGAAACGATGAAGCAACTCGAGGCGCAGCTGATGATGCGCAGCTACGAGGGCTTCCTGAAGTAGCCGCGCGCGGCGCGCCTGCACGCCCGCAGCCGGCGGTGGCATGCGCTGGGTCCCAGCGGATAGGCTGCCTCGGTCTTGTCCGAGTTGAACCTGATCCTGCTCGGCCCTCCGGGGGCCGGTAAGGGGACGCAGGCCGACCGCCTCCGCGACGACTTCGGCCTCCCGCACATCTCGACCGGGGACATGCTGCGCGCGCAGGTCGCCGAGGAAACCGAGCTCGGACGGCAGGCGAAGGGGTACATGGACGCCGGCGAGCTCGTGCCCGACGACGTGATCGTGAACATGATCATCGACCGCGTCGGCGACGACGATGCGCGCGACGGCTTCCTGCTCGACGGCTTCCCCCGCAACGAGGCGCAGGCCGAGGCGCTCGCCGCGGCGCTCGAGGGGCGCGACCGCAAGCTGAACGGTGTGCTGCTGATCGAAGTGCCCGACGAGGAAGTGATCCGCCGCCTCGCCGGCCGGCGCGTGTGCGTCAAGAACCCGAGCCACATCTACAACATCTACTTCGACCCTCCAAAGCACGAGGGCGTGTGCGATCAGGACGGGTCGCGCCTGATCCAGCGCGACGACGACCGCGAGGAGACGATCCGCAAGCGGCTGCAGGTCTACCACGAGCAGACCGAGCCGCTGATCGCCTACTACGACCACGCCGGGCTGCTGCGCCGGTTCGACGGCACGCGCTCACCGGACGAGGTCCACGACCGCATCAGAGCCTCGCTGGCCACGCTGCGGCTCGAGGAGGGTTTCTAGGCCGCGGCAGCTAAGCTCGGTCTCGTGATCATCAAGAAGTCGCCGGAGGAGATCGCGAAGATGGCGCGCGCCGGCCAGGTGCTCGCGGCGACCCTTGACCTGATGGAGTCGAGCATCCGTCCCGGGGTCACGACTGGGGAGCTGGACAAGCTCGCCGAGCGCTTCATCCGCGCTCACGGCGGCGAGCCGACGTTCAAGGGCTACCGCGGTTTCCCGGGCTCGATCTGCGCCTCGCCGGGCGCCATGATCGTGCACGGCATCCCCGGCCAGGAGCGGCTGCGAAGCGGCGAAGTCGTCTCGATCGATGTCGGCGTGACGCTCGACGGCTGGGTCGCCGACGCCGCGCGCACGTTCGCCGTCGACGAGATCGACGCGCTGAGCCGCAACCTGCTCGACGCGACCGAGGAGTCGCTGCACGCCGGCGTCGCCCAGGCCCGCGCCGGCAACCGCATGGGCGACCTCTCGCACGCGATCCAACAGAGCGCCGAGGGTGCAGGGCTCGCGGTCGTGCGCTCGCTGGTGGGCCACGGGGTCGGGCGCAGCATGCACGAGGACCCGCAGGTGCCCAACTACGGCAAACCCGGGAAGGGGCCGCTGCTCGAGGAGGGGATGGTGCTGGCGATCGAGCCGATGACCACCGCCGGCGGGCCGGCGGTGCGCGTCGGCGGCGACGGATGGGCGATCTACTCACAGGACGGCTCGCCCGCCGCGCATTTCGAGTTCACGGTCGCGATCACCGGCGAGGGACCGCAGATCCTGACCCCGTGGCACCTCTCCGCCGAGGAGCGCCAGGGGGCTCTGGCGGCCCAGGGCGCCTAGCGCCTTTCATGGGTGGGCGGGGGTGGGCGGCCCCTAGAACAAGGCGCGAAGTTGCTACCATCCGGGGTCGTGCCCGCGTGCGAGTCGCTTGGCCTGCGCAGAGGGAACAATCCACGATTCGGTAGCGGCGGCCCGGGCGGCCGCCAGAGCCGCTTCGCCGGACAAGCGCCTGAAAGGGATCATGAAGGTAAGACCGTCGGTCAAGCCGATGTGCGAGAAATGCAAGGTCATCCGCCGCAACGGTGTGGTGCTGGTGATCTGCCAGAACAAGCGCCACAAGCAGAGGCAGGGCTAGCCCATGGCTCGTATCGCCGGCGTCAACCTGCCCCTGAACAAGCGCTCTGAAATCGGCCTCACCTACATCTACGGGATCGGTCGCTCGACGTCGAGCAAGCTGCTCGCGGAGATCGGGATCAACCCCGACACCTACGTCCGCGATCTCACCGAGGACGAGGTCGCGAAGCTGCGCGACGCGATCGACGACGGCCTGACGGTCGAGGGCGACCTTCGCCGTGAGCGGCTGCAGGACATCAAACGCCTGCAGGACATCGGCTCCTACCGCGGCCTGCGCCACCGCCGCGGCCTGCCCGTCCGGGGCCAGAAGACGAAGACCAACGCACGCACCCGCAAGGGACCGAAGCGGATGCAGGTCGCCGGCAAGAAGAAAGCCGGCAAGAAGTAATGCCCGCTGCTCCCAAACGCGCGCGCGGACGGCGCAAGCCGAAAAAGAACATCCCGGTGGGCCAGGCCCACATCAAGACGTCTTTCAACAACACGATCGTCTCGCTGACCGACACCTCGGGCAACGTGATCGCCTGGGAGTCCGCCGGCGGCGCCGGCTTCAAGGGCTCGCGCAAGTCCACGCCGTTCGCCGCGCAGGTGACCGCCGACGCGGCGGCCCGCAAGGGGCTCGAGCAGGGCCTGCAGAAAGTCGAGGTCTACGTGAAGGGCCCGGGCTCGGGCCGCGAGACGGCGATCCGCTCGCTCCAGGCGGCCGGCCTCGAGGTCACCGGCGTCAAGGACGTGACTCCGCAGGCCCACAACGGGGTCCGTCCCCGCAAGCGGCGG
Source organism: Solirubrobacteraceae bacterium (assembly GCA_035569835.1). GTDB lineage: Bacteria > Actinomycetota > Thermoleophilia > Solirubrobacterales > Solirubrobacteraceae > Palsa-744. The sequence goes on along the minus strand of DATMMF010000019.1, from coordinate 216,588 downwards.
AGGGTCTGAGCGATGGCGCGCGACACCGGCCCGCAGTGCAAGCAATGCCGCCGCGAGGGCCAGAAGCTGTTCCTCAAGGGCGAGCGCTGCCTGACAGACAAGTGCGGCGTCGAGCGCCGCTCCTACCCGCCGGGCGAGCACGGGCGCGGGCGTATGAAACAGAGCGAGTACCGCGTGCAGCTGCGCGAGAAGCAGAAGGCGCGCCGCTACTACGGCGTGCTCGAGCGCCAGTTCCGGGGCTACTACGAGAAGGCCTCGCGCCAGCCGGGGATCACCGGCGAGAACCTGCTCGCGCTGCTGGAGTGCCGCCTCGACAACGTGCTGGTGCGGCTCGGCTTCGCGGCCTCGCGCCGCCAGGCCCGCCAGCTGATCCGCCACGGCCATTGGACGGTGAACGGCCGGCGGGTGAACATCCCCAGCTACCAGGTGCGGCCCGGCGACGTGGTCGCCATCAAGGCGAGCACCCCTGCCACCCAGGTGGTCAGGGACGCGACCGAGCTGACCGGTCAGATTCCCGCGTGGCTGCAGGCCGATCACGAGTCGCTGACGGCCAAGGTGCTGCGCAAGCCGGAGCGGCGCGAGGTCGCCGCCCCGGTGCAGGAGCAGCTCATCGTCGAGCTGTACTCGAAGTAGGACCGATTTCAAACGTCCCCGCCAAGGGCGGGGACGCATGTAACCCGGTGTTCGGCCGTCGTCGGCACGACACCAAAACGACGTAAGGACTCTCATGCTCGACTTCCAAATCCCCCGGATCACAAGCGAGTCCGTGGAGCAGAACCGTGGCACGTTCACGATCGAGCCACTGGACCGCGGCTTCGGCTACACGTTCGGGAACTCGCTGCGGCGCGTGCTGCTCTCCTCCCTCTCCGGCGCCGCCGTCACGAGCGTACGCATCGAGGGCGTGGCGCACGAGTTCTCGACGATCTCGGGCGTCAAGGAGGATGTGACGGACATCGTCCTGAACCTGAAGGGCGTCGTGTGCCGGATGCACTCCGACGCGAGCGAGGTCGAGGCGCCGCTGGTCGTAACCGGCCCCGGCGAGATCACCGCGAAGGACATCGACCTGCCGGCCGGTGTCGAGATCCTCAACCCGGACCTGCACATCGCGACGCTCGAGAAGAAAACGAAGCTCGAGCTCTACATGACGATCGGCCGCGGCCGCGGCTACCGCCCGGCGGAGGAGAACAAGTCCTCCGACCAGCCGATCGGCGTGATCCCGATCGACTCGATCTTCTCGCCGGTGAGGCGCGTCGCCTACGCGGTCGAGCAGGCTCGCGTCGGCCAGAAGACCGACTTCGACAAGCTGACGCTGGACATCGAGACCGACGGCTCGATCGACCCGCAGGCCGCGCTGCGCGAGGCCGCCGAGCTGCTGATCAGCCAGCTGGCGATCTTCACGGACGCCGACCGCATCCAAGAGCTGCGGGCGACGCCCGGCGGCCAGCTCGACGGCCACGGCCTGGCCGTCGGCCCTGGCGGGGTCGGTGGGCCCGGGTCCCTGCAGGGCGAGGAGTACGGCATCCTGATCGAGGAGCTGGAGCTGGGCGTGCGCTCGTACAACTGCCTGAAGCGCGCCGGCATCCAGACCGTGGGAGACCTGATCTCGAAGTCCGAGGCGGAGCTGAACGCGATCCCCAACTTCGGCAAAAAGTCGATCGACGAGGTGATTGAAACGCTCCACGCGCGGGGTCTCAACCTGCGCCAGGACTGACGGTCGAGCGGTTGGGCGCGGCTTGCCGACTGCGCCCTCCCGTGACCCCCTAGAATCTCCCAGCCGATGCGCCACCAGAAGACACGCAACAAGCTCAGCCGCGACAGCGCCCACCGCAAGGCGCTGCTGATGAACCTGTCGAAGGAGCTGATCGAGCACGAGCGGATCAAGACGACCGAGGCGAAGGCCAAGGCGGTCAAGCCCGAGATCGAGAAACTGATCACGCTCGCCAAGCGCGGCGACCTTCACGCCCGGCGTCAGGCGCTCTCCACGCTCGCTCAGGACAAGTTCGCGGTCCACAAGCTGTTCGCCGAGGTGGCGCCGCGCTACGCCGAGCGCCCGGGCGGCTACACGCGCATCCTGAAGCTCGGTCAGCGTCCCGGCGACGCGACCGAAATGGTCTTCATCGAGCTCGTCTGACTCGCCAGGCGGCGCGGGACGGGCGTGACGGGGCGCGCGCGTGAAGACGAAGCTGACGATCGAGTACGACGGCGCCGGTTTCGCCGGCTGGGCGCGCCAGCCCGGAGAGCGCTCCGTACAGGAGGAGCTGGAGAGGGCCCTGCAGGCGATCCTCGGCCCCGAGGGAACCGACGAGCGCCCGCTGCGGCTGACCGTCGCCGGGCGGACCGACCGCGGCGTCCACGCCTGGGGGCAGGTCGCGAGCTACGCGCACGAGGCCCTCGACCCGCTGCGGCTGAACGGCCTGATCGGCCCGGACGTCGCAGTGCTGGCCAGCGAACCGGCGGAGGAGGAGTTCGACGCGCGCCGCGACGCGCGCTCTCGGACCTACTGCTACCGAATCCTCGCGCGCCGCACGCGCAGCGTGTTCGAGCGCGACCGCTCGTACTGGTGGCCCGCGCCGCTGGACCGAGAGCTCCTGGCCGCGTGCGCGGCCGCGCTCGTGGGACGCCACGACTTCACCGCGTTCACGCCGACCGAAACCGAACACAAGTGGTTCAACTGCACGGTGATGCGCGCCGACTGGCTCGACCGCGGAGAGCTGCTCGAGTTCTGGATCGAGGCCGACATGTTCCTGCGCCACATGAACCGGGTCCTCGTCGGGACGATGCTCGATGTCGCAAGGGGATGGACGGGTTTTGAGCAGTTCTTGAAGCTGCTCGAGGGAGCGCCGCGCTCGGAGGCGGGCCGGACCGTGCCGGCGCACGGGCTCGCGCTCGCCAGCGTCGCGTACTAGCCCCCCGTCGGAACGGGGCGCGCTCAGGGTGGTCAGAAACCCGACGATGCCCCCGTCGGGACGGGCGGGCGAGGGTAACTACGGGTTATGTCGTCCTGCTGCCCTCCCCGCCTGGGCTGCAACGCCCCGCGTCGCGACGAGCCGTGCGTGCTCGAGCTGTGCCGTGCCATCTCCGAGCGCGAGCCGGCGGCGGCGACCGTGCTCGAGCGCTGGCAGGTGTGGCAGGACGCGATCGCAGCCGGCTGCTCCCGCGCCGAGTCGCGCTTCCAGCGCCGCGCGTACGAGCGCGCGCGAGGAGCCGCGATGGGGGTGCTGGTGATGGCGCTCGCACGGGCGCGACGGAAGCAGGCGCGAAGGCCCGGTTCGGCGCCCAGGAGGGGAAACAGGCCGGCTCCGCGCCCGCGCCCGCGCGCAGCCCGCCCTGCCCGCGGCGGCTGAGCGCTCGGCGGGGACGCGCCGCCTGCGGACGCACCGCGCTGGACGCGCCGCCTGCTGGTCGTCGGCGCTGTCCTCTGATCGCCTCGTACCCACTGGTCCCGCGGTCAACCGCCGGTCCTCGAGGGCGGCCACATCTTCACCTCCCGCAACCGAAGTGGCCCCTATCCTGAGAGCCGGATGCTGAACGTGCTGCTCACCAACGACGACGGGATCGAAGCCGACGGGCTGCAGGCGATGCGCCGCGCCCTAGCGGGGCTCGACGGCGTCAACCTGGCCGTGATCGCGCCCGACGGCAACCGCTCGGCGATGGCGCGCTCGATCACGACCAGGCGTCCCCTGTGGGTCGAGCAGGTGCCGTTCGCCGATGGCACGAGCGGGTACGCGACCGACGGCACGCCGGTCGACTGCGTGCGCCTCGCGAGCCTCGGCCTGATCGAGGGCTTCCAGGCCCAGCTCGTGGTCTCGGGCATCAACCACGGCGCCAACCTCGGCGATGACATCACCTACTCGGGCACGGTCGCGGCGGCGCTCGAGGGCGTCGTGCTCGGCCTGCCCGCGATCGCCGTCTCCCAGCAGTCGGGCGCCGCGAACCTCGACTACACCTTCGACGGCGGCTTCGGCTTCGAGGTCGCGGCCGCGTTCGTCGCGGCGCTCGTCGGCCGCCTCGAGGAGCTGCCGCTCGCGAGCGGCACCTTGTTGAACGTCAACGTGCCGGCCGGCGAGCCCACGGGCGTCGAGGTGACGACCTTGGGCAAGCGCATCTACCGCGACGAGCTCAAGCTGGACAGCGAGGAAGAGCACCGCCGCCGCTACTGGATCTACGGGGCCTATCCCGGCTTCCACGACGAGCCGGGGACCGATCTCGCCGCGGTCCACGCCGGGCGCATCGCGGTGTCCCCGCTGCACTTCGACCTGACCCACCACACGGGCCTGGAGGCGCTGCGAGGGTTCGACCTCGACGGGCTGCTGGAGCCGCTGGCGCCCGACGCGGCGTCGTGAGCGCTGCGCGCGCGGGCAAGACGGCGCCGTCTGCCCCGGCGCCCGAGGAGGGGGCCGCCCGAGACGCCGGGCCCGCCCCGGCGAAGCTGCGCAAGCGCTCCGCCGAGCTGCGCGAGCAGCTGAACCACCACGCTCACCGCTACTACGTCCTCGACGACCCGGAGATAGGCGACGACGCCTACGACCGCCTACTCGACGAGCTGCGCGGCATCGAGCGCGAGCACCCGGAGCTGCTGACGCCCGACTCGCCCACGCAGCGCGTCGGCGGGGAGCCGGTCGGCCGGCTCGAGAAAGTGCGCCACCTCGAGCCGATGCTCTCGCTCGGCAACGTCCGCTCCGAGGAGGAGCTGCGCGCCTGGGTCGAGCGGATGCGCAACCACCTCGCGCGCGAGGGCATCGATCAGCCGCGTTTCTCCTACGTCGTCGAGCCGAAGATCGACGGCCTGGCGATCAGCCTCGTCTACCGCGACGGCGTGCTGGAGCGCGGCGCGACCCGCGGCAACGGCGAGATCGGCGAGGACGTCACGCACAACCTGCGCACGATCGGCGCGATCCCCCTGCGGATCGACGATGCGCCGCCGCTCGTCGAGGTGCGAGGCGAGGTCTACATGTCCCTGCGCGACTTCACAGCTCTGAACGAGCGCCGCGCGGAAGCGGGCGAGTCGACCTTCATGAACCCCCGCAACTCTGCGGCCGGCACGATCCGCCAGCTCGACCCCGCCGACGCTGCCAAGCGCCCGCTCTCGATCTGGTGCTACCAGGTGGGCGTCACCGAAGGGCTGAGCTTCGAGACCCACCACGAAGGACTCGAATGGCTGCGCTCCCACGGCTTCCGCGTCAACGACGGCATCGCGGTGCTCGGCAGCGAGGACGAGGTCGTGGCGCAGTGCCTGGAGTGGGAGCGACGCCGCGGCGAGCTCGATTTCGAGATCGACGGCGCCGTCGTGAAGCTCGACGAGCTCGAGCTCCAGCGCCGGCTCGGGTCGGTCGGCCGCGACCCGCGCTGGGCGGTCGCCTGGAAGTTCGCGCCGACGACCGCCGTGACGAAGCTCGAGAAGGTGATGTGGAACGTGGGGAAGTTCGGCGACATGCGCCCCTACGCGGTGCTCGCGCCGGTGGAAGTGGGCGGGGTGACGATCAAGCTCGCGACGCTCCACAACGAGGAGGACCTGGTCCGCAAGGACATCCGCGCAGGCGAGGACGTGATCGTGGTGCGCGCGGGCGACGTGATCCCGCAGGTGGTCTCTCCGGCGCCTCACGTCGCCGAGCACAAGCACCGCCCGCCGCTGCCGCACCCGCCCGCACGCTGTCCCTTCTGCGACACGCCGACGGTCAAGAGCGCGGACAGCATCTTCACGAAATGCCCGAACCGCGACTGCCCGGCCCGCGCCTGGCAGCTGCTCAAGCACTTCGTCTCACGCGGCGCGATGGACATCGACGGCCTCGGTGAGAAGCAGGTCGCGCTGCTGCAGGAGAAGGGCTTGGTCCTCACCGCGGCGGACTTCTACCGGCTGACCGAGGAGCAGCTCGTCGAGCTCGAAGGGTTCGGCGAGATCTCAGCTCGCAACCTGCTCGCCGCGATCGAGGCTTCCAAGGAGCGGCCCTTCGGGCGGGTGCTGTTCGCGCTGGGCATCGAGGAGGTGGGGGAGGTGACGGGCAGGAACCTCGCGCTCGCCTTCCGGAACATCGACGCGCTGCTCGCCGCCCCGGAGGAGCAGATCGAGCAGGTCAACGGCGTCGGGGAGAAGATGGCCGTGCTGATCCGCTCGCAGCTCGACGACGAGCGGATGCGCAAGCTGATCGCCGAATTGCGCGAGATCGGCCTGCGCTTCGAGGAAGAGGGGCCGGCGCCCTCGCAGGGCCCGCTCGCGGGCAAGACGCTGGTGCTGACGGGCTCGCTGCCCGAGTGGTCGCGCGAGCAGGCGACCGAGCGGATCGGGGCCGCCGGCGGGCGCGTGACGAGCTCCGTTTCGAGGAAGACCGACTACGTGATCGCGGGCGACAGTCCCGGCTCGAAGCTCGAGAAGGCCCAGCGGCTCGGCGTCGAGGTGCTCGACGAAGCCGGGCTGCGCAAGCTGCTCGGGGCCTGAGCGGCCAGAGACCGCGCCGTGCCGGCCCGCAGGGGCTACCCTGAACGTGGCATGGGAAGGCGCGGCAAGACGATCGTGATCGGCGTCGTGGCGGCCGTCGCGCTGCTCGCGGCGGGTCTGCTCGGCGTCGCCGCCGGAGAAGGCCCGGCCGGCTCGAGCTCCGCGCGAGGTGTCGACGTCGAGGGCGTCGGTGTCGTGTCGATCCCCGCGAAAGCCACTGCCGCCCAGGCGACCGCGGTCTACCGCGAAGGGATGGCCAAGGCGCTCGCCGACGGCCAGGCGAAGGCGCAGTTCATCGCCGAACACGAGGGCGTCGCTCTGGGCGTCGCGGTGACGACGGTCGAGGACGGCGGCGGGATCGAATGCTCCGGGTACGTCGAAGGCGAAGGCTTCTCGCGCTACGTCGCGTATGAAGGCGAACAGCCGGACTTCGGGGTGGCACGCGTCGGCTCGTCCGGCGCCTCCGGGGCGCCGGCGCCCGCGATGTCGGGAGCCGCCGTCAAGGGCTCGCCGCACGTCTCGCACCGCCCGAAAGGCAAGCATCCCGCCAAGAAGGCGTCAGCGACGAGCTGCGAGCTCACCGCCGAACTCACGCTCGCTTACGCGCTGGGCTAGCCCCCCGCGACGCAACCTCTGCCGCGGCCGGCGCGACTCCGTTTCGGCCCATCGAAGCCGCTCGGATTGGCCGGAAGGTTCGCCTCACCGGAATAAGCTGATCGGTGGGCGCCCGCTTCCCAGGGCGCCCGCCAGATCCACGAGGGAGGAGAGTCATGAGGATCCGAAAGCCGTCGCCGGCGATGGTCGTGGCGACGCTCGCGCTCGTGCTCGCCGTCAGCGGCACGACGCTCGCGGCCGGCCGTTACCTGATCACCAGCCCCAGCCAGATCAAGCCGAGCGTGCTGCGCTCGCTCGCCAGCTCCGCGCGGGGAGAAGTCAACGAAGTCCACTCCGCGTGGGCGCTTTCGAAACCGGGCCTTGGGTTCGTCTGGGCGCACGCCCAGTGCCCGAACGGAACGCACATCGTCTCCGGCGGGTACGAGTCGAGCCTGGCGCCGGGGATGAGCGTGCAGTTCGACGAGCCCACCGGGAACGGGTGGTCTGCCCTCGCGGCCGGCTCAGGCGCGGCAGCGAGCTCCGAACAGAGCCGGCTGCGGGTGCACGCGTTCTGCGCGTCAGGGGCGCCCTGAGGAAGCCCGCGCCAGTTCGGCGCTCGTGATCTGCGAGCGGGCGATGGAGATCGCGATGTGGTCCTGGAACACGTGCGCAGCTTCGGTGGAGATGCCGTCGTTGAAGATCGCGAACGCGATCTCCTGCCCGCCGGCCGCCTGGCAGTAGCCGACGAGGTTCGAGGCGCCGGTCAGCGTGCCGGTCTTCCCCTGGCAGTGGCTCTGGGCGGCCGTGCCGCGCATGCGTTTTTCCAGCGTCCCGCTCCTGCCCGCCACGGCGAGGTGTTCGCGCAGCACCTGTCCTGCCGGGGTGCCCGCCAGGCGGGAAAGGAGCGTGACGACCTGGAGCGGGGAGGTGTGATCCGCGCGCGAGAGGCCGGATCCGTCCACCACGCTCGGGGTGAAGCCCATCGTCGAGGAGATCGCGCTCGTGACGACGGCGGCCCCGCGCGCGGTCGTGCCGCCGCCGCCGTAGAGCGCGCCGAGGTCCTTGACGAGCGTCTCGGCGAAGAAGTTGTCCGACGGCGGCAGCATCAGGCCCAGCAGTTGAGCGACGGTCGGCGATGGGACGCTGGTGAGCGGGATCGCGCCCGCCGGGGTGGAGGCCGTTCCGCTGGCCCCGCGGATGCTGACGCCGTCTGCCTTCAGGGCGCCCCAGAGCGCATGGGCGGCGAAGGCCGCGGGCGCGTGGGCGCCGTGTCCGAGCATCTCGCCGCGGTTGAAGGCCAGGCCGCTGAGGACGCCTTCGAGGAACGGGTCGAAGCCATAGCCGCTCGAGGGCTCGCCGCGCCGGGTGTCGAAGAAGCCTTCGTCGCCGTAGACGGACCCCGTGATGTGGTGGATGCCGGCCTGGCGCACGAGCTGGACCGTCAGCGCGTTGATGCTCGCGCCGAGCCCGCCATAGTGGCTGAGGATGAAGTCGCGGCTGCCGAAGGTCGGATCTCCGCCGCCGCGCAGGTAGAGGCTCCCTTCCCACGTGCCTCCGGGCAGCAGCTGCCCGGCGCCGTAGACGGAAGTGGTGAGGCGCGCTTCGGGACCCATGCGGTCGAGGACGGCCGCCGAGGTGTAGAGCTTCTCGACAGAGGCCGGCGGCCGCGTCACGCTCGCGCGCTCTGAGAACAGTGGCTTCTTGGCCGTGATGTCGTAGACGTAGGCACCGTCGGCGGGCCCGGCGAGCGCCATCTGGTGGGCGAGGTCGGCCTGCAGCGCCCCGAGCCCGGCGCCTGCGGCGGCCGCGGCGGCGGCGGGGGCGAGGAGGGCGATCAGAAGCGCGAGGATCCCGAATGTCGGGATCCAGGGCTGCGCACGGCATTTCCGGGGCACTCGGCCCTAGAATGTTCGACGATGGGCAAGGTTGTCAAGCTGGAACCGAACCTCAAGAAGGGCGGTTCCAAGGCCAAGGGAAGGCAGCAGCGATTGACCGCACCGCGGGGGGTCGGGCGTCCTGAGGCGTTCGAGAGGCGTCGCCGCCCACGGCGGGACAAGACCGCCCTCGTGCTCGGTGGAGGCGGCTTCACGGGCGGCGTGTACGAGATCGGCGCGCTGCGTGCTCTGGACCTGCTCGCGGTCAACAGCACCGTCAACAACTTCGATGTGTACGTCGGCACCTCGGCGGGGTCGTTCATCGCCGCGCTGTGCGCCAACGGCGTGACGCCCGAGGAGATGATGCGGGTCGTCACGCGCAAGGGCAAGCCGCCGTTCAAAGACATCAACATCGGCGACCTGCTGCGTCCGAACCTGCTCGAGTTCGCGATGAAGGGCGCGACGGTGCCGCTCAAAGCGGTCTCGGCGCTACGCCAGTTCGCCGGCACGCGCGGCGGCGTCTCGGCGATGGACCTGGCGCTCGGGCTCGCGGATGTGCTGCCGTCCGGGTTGTACACGGGCGCGGGGATCGAGAAGTACCTGGTGGAGGTGCTGGGCGAACCGGGCCGCACCGACGACTTCCGCGAGCTCGACTGCGAGCTCTACCTCACGGCGACCGACCTCGACACCTGCGAGCGGGTGGTGTTCGGCGTCGAGGGCATGGACGACGTGCCGATCTCGACGGCCGTGCGCGCGTCCGGCGCGCTGCCGATGGTCTACGCGCCGGTCGAAGTCTCTGGGCGCGAGCTGATCGACGGGGGCATAGTCTCGACCACGAACCTGGACCTCGCCGTGCAGGCGGGGTGCAAGCTCGTGATCGTGATCAACCCGATCGTGCCGTTCGTCAACGACTTCGCGAGCACGATCAAAACACTGCGCGGCGAGCGTGCCCGGCGGGTCTCGGACATGGGCTTCGCGCAGATCGGCTACCAGGTGTTCAAGCTCGTCGCCCACCAGCGCCTGCACGAACTCGCCAAGGGGTGGGAGGCCCGCTACCCGGGCGTCGACATCGTGCTGATCGAGCCCGAGCCGACCGACGAACTGATGTTCCAGACCTCGATGATGAGCTTCACGTCGCGCGTCGAGATCGCCCGCCACGGCTTCGAGTCCGTGACACGGCAGCTGGCAGGCGAATACGACCGCTACCAGGCGATCGCCGAGAAGCATGGCCTCGACATCTCCGGCAAGCGCGTGCGCCAGGTCGTCGCGCACTTCGACAAGGAGACCGAGGAGGTCAGCGCCTGGCGCAAGATCCTCGAAGGCACCACCGGCGCGCTGCTGCGCCAGGCGGGGTCAGGCTAGCCCAACCGGCACGCGCCGCCGCACCACGCGGGGCGCCGAGGCCAGCTAGAGCGCTTTCGCGACCGCGTCGAGCAGGCGCTCGGTGGCCGCCCGAGAGCGCAGCGCGATCCGGACGTGCTGGGGCTCGCCGAGCGCGTCGCCGGCCGCGATCAGGATGCCCGTCTGCGCAAGCCGCCCGGCCAGCTCGGCGCCGGTCAGCGCGGGGTGGGCCGCCCACACGAAGTTGGCCTGGCTGTCGGCGACCTCGAAGCCGAGCTCGCGCAGGCCCTGGATGACGAGCGGACGCTGCTCGTGGATCGCGGCGACGCGCCGCTGCACGATCGCCGTGCTGCTGCGCAGCGCCTCCAGGGCCCCCGCCTGCGAGAGCTCGGAGACGCCGAGGTCGGGCTCGAGCTCGGCGAGCAGCTCGCCCGAGCCGGGCGCCCCGATCACGTAGCCGATGCGCAGGCCGGCGAGCCCCCAGGCCTTCGAGAAGCTGCGGAACACGAGCAGCCGTGGGTGGCTCTCGAGCAGGCGCAGCGAGGAGTCGACGGGCTGGGCGTCGGCGAACTCGACGAGCGCCTCGTCGAGGAGCACGGCGACCCCGTCGGGCACGCCGGAGAGCAGGCGCTCCAGCTCGGCGGCGGCGAGCAGCTCACCGGTCGGGTCGTCGGGGCTCGCGATCGCGATCGCCCGCACCTCGGGGTCCTGCGCCGCCGCGAGCAGCTCGTCCGTCCCGCCGGTGACAGGGACGGCCTGCCCGTGGGCGCGCCGCGCCATCAGCGGGTAGAGCGGGTAGGACGGCCAGCGCGTGAGCAGCTTCTGGCCGGGGTTGATCAGCGCCCGGGTGGCCGCGGCGAGCAGCTCGGCAGCGCCATTGCCGAGCACCAGGCGGCTGACGTCGACGCCGTGGCCCTCCGCGAGACGGCTGCGCAGCTCGGTGCCGCGCAGATAGGGGTAGTGGTGCATGCCGCGGCGCGCGACGAACGTGATCGCGTTGACGATCCGCGGGTCGGGCAGCTCAGGCCAGGTCGTATGCGAGAGGTCGAGCGTCTCGACGCGCGTGAGCGCTTTGCGCCGGCGCTCGGCAGCCTCCTCGCGCAGGCCGGCGTTGACCTCCTCCTCGCTCATCCCCTCGAACTGCTTGTAGTAGTCGAGCAGGCCCATTACGGCATGGTTCTAGCAGTGCGCCGGGGCAGCGGGCGCCGCGGGCGCCCGCGCCTCACCCGGCGCCGTGGTTGCCGCCGGAGATCGTGCTCGAGCCGGGGCCGTGGATGACCAGGAACCAGAACGCGAACACGACCGCGCAGATCACGGCGGTCGTGCCGAAGATCTTCCCCATCACGCCGCTGCGCTGATCGTGACCCGCGGCCCGGCGCACGAGGATCCAGGCGTTGTCCATGCGCCGCAGCAGCGCGAGGGCGCCGAACAGCAGCGCGAACAGGGCGACGAACGCGAGCAGGATGCCCAGGCTGACGCTGCCGGTGAGGTAGTTGGCCTCCGAGCCGACCCACAGGCAGGCGATCGGGATCGGCCCCCAGCACAGCAGGCTGAGGAAGACCATGCCGGCGAACAGCAGCCCGGCGAGCGAGCCGTCGACGCGCTGGCGCAGTTCGCCGCCGCGCTCCGGCGTGTCGCGGTAGTGGACGGGCGCGGTTCCCGGGCGGCGCCCGACGAACAGGCCGCCGTTGTCGGCTGGATCGCTCCTCATTCGGTTTCTCTCCCCGGCAGCAGCGGCGTCTCAGCCGGCATAGAGGGCGTCGAACAGTTCGGCGTACTTCTCGTTGACCACATTACGCTTGACCTTCAGCGTAGGCGTCAGCTCGCCCGTGGCCTGCGAGAGATCGTGGTCGAGCAGCACGAACTTCTTGACCTGCTCCACCTGAGCGTATTTGGCGTTGGCCTTGTCGATTTCGCCCTGGATCAGCTCCAGGACCGCCGGCTCGGAGATCAGCGAGGGGATGTCCTCGGGGAGCTCGTGCTCGCGCGCGAAGACGGGCATCTCTTCCTCGTCGAGCGTGATCAGGACGACCGGGTACGGCCGCGCGTCGCCGTGCATCACGGCCTGGGAGATCCAGCGGCTCTGCTTGAGGTCGTTCTCGATGTTGGCCGGCGTGAGGTTCTTGCCACCCGCCGTGATGATGATGTCCTTCTTGCGCCCGGTGATCGACAGGTAGCCGTCCTGGTCGATCGAGCCGAGGTCGCCGGTGTGCAGCCACCCGTCGATGACCGCGCCGAAGCTCGCGTCCGCGCGGTTGTGGTAGCCGTCGAAGATGTTCGGGCCTTTGACGAGGATCTCGCCGTCCTCGGCGATCTTCAGCTCGACGCCGGGCAGCGCGCGCCCGACGGTGCCGAACTTGTGGTTGGCGACGGTCGAGGTCGTCGCGGCGGTGGCGGTCTCGGTCATGCCGTAGCCCTCCAGCACCGGCACGCCGCACGCCCAGAAGAATTCGAGGATCTCTTTGGCGATCGGGGCGGCGCCGCTGGTCGCGTGGCGCACGCGCCCGCCGAAGATCTCGCGGACGTTGGCGAAGAAGCGCTCGTCGGCCTCCTCAAAGGCCGTCTGCTCCTCGGCGGAGACGGGCTTGCCTTCGTTGAGCGCGTTGCGGACCTTCACGCCGAGCGTGACGGCGCCCTCGGCTTCCTCGCGCTCCTCGGCCGGCATCTCCTGCAGCGCGCCCTGGGCGAGCGTGTAGATCTTCTCGAACACGCGCGGCACCGAGGGCAGGTAGGTCGGTTTGACCTCTTGGAGCTCCGGGATGATCTCTTTCGTGTCGCCGCCGTAGTAGGCGAGCGTGCCGCCGAGGTCGAACACGGCGAGCTGGATCAGCAGCGCGAAGGAGTGAGCGAGGGGCAGGTAGAGGTAGATGACCTCGTCGCCGTTGATCTCGCCGGCCTCGCCGACCATGTCGACGATCGAGCTGTAGTTGCCGTGGGTGAGGACGCAGCCCTTCGGCGGCCCGGTCGTCCCGGAGGTGTAGATGAACGTGAAGGGGTCCGCCGGCTTGACCGCCGCGCGACGGGCTTCCAGCGCGTCCGCCGGCTTGCCCTCGCCTTTGGCACGGGCGTCGTCCAGCGGGATCGCGCCGAGCGGGAGCGCGGCGCCGTTGGAAGATCCGGACCCGCCCACCCCCGGGTCCATGATGATCACGGTCCGAAGGTTCGGCACCTGCTCGCGGATCGCGGCGATCTTCTGCAGCTGCTCCTCGTCCTCGACGACGATCGCGCTCGCTTCGGAGTCGGAGATCACCCACAGGCACTCCTCGGGCGAGTTCGTCTGGTAGATCGGGACGACGGTCAGGCCGGCGGAGGTCGCCGCCATGTCGGCGTAGGTCCACTCCGGGCGCGTGTTGGCGAGGATGCAGATGCGCTCGCCGGCCTCCAGCCCCAGCTCGATCAGCCCGAGCGCGGTGTCCCGGACGATCTCGCCGAGCTCGGCGTAGCTGACGTCGTGCCAGGCGCCGTCACGCTTGTAGCGGATCGCCACCCGGTCGCCGTACTCGGCGGCCGCACGCGGGATCAGGCCGGCGATCGTCTTCGACCCCGTGGTGGTGGCTGCCTCCATCGAACTCCCCTCTCTCACTCTCGCCGAATTTGCGTCACTTGATGTTAGACGTTGCACGAAGCGGACTGGCCGTCCGGCTAGGGATCGCTCAGACCGGATTGGGGACGTCGATGAACACGTGCTCGAGCCCGAAACGACCTGCGAGCAGCTCGCCCAGCGCGCGGATCCCGAACGTCTCGGTCGCGTGATGCCCGGCCGCGATCACGTGCACGCCGAGCTCGCGGGCGCTCGCCGTGACGCGCTCGGCCGGCTCGCCCGTGAGCAGCGCCTGCGCGCCCGCCGCCGCGGCCTCTGCGACGTAGTCGGAGCCGGCTCCCGAGACGATCGCGATCCGCTCGACCCTGTCGGGGCCGCCGCCGAGGTGCAGCGGCGCCCGGTTCGTGGCTGCCTCGACGGCGGCGAGGATCGCGGCCGTGTCGAGCCCGCCGTCGGGCAGCGTGGCAAGGAAGCCGATCGTCTCGCCGCGGTGGTCTCCGAACCCGACCATGTGCTCGGCGCCGAGCGCCCGGGCAAGCAGCGCGTTGTTGCCGAGCTCGGGGTGGGCGTCGAGCGGAAGATGGTAGGCGGCGAGCGCGAGATCGGCGTCGAAGAGGAGCTTCAGCCGGCGCTTGAGCGTCGCGTCGAGGGCTCGCACACCTGGCCCCCAGAACAGGCCATGGTGGACGAGCAGCAGCCCGGCGCCGGCGTCCGCGGCGCGTTCGAACAGCTCGGCGTGCGCGGAGACCCCGGAGGCGATCTTGCCGACCTCGGCGGGACCGGGGACCTGCAGTCCGTTGACGGCGTAGTCCTCGAAGCGCTCGACTTCGAGCAGGCGCTCGGCCTCGGCGAGGATCTCGGCGACGGCGGCTGGCACAGCCGCGACGATAGCCGGGCGAGCCTTTTCGCGGGCGACCGATGAGTTTGCCCCGTGGGGCGAGTCAAAGCAGTTGACAGCCCACCAACCCAGGAGGACACGATGACCACTACGACGAGCAGCATCCAGGCGATCGGCCTCGTGATGGTCCCGACCGCGGACCAGGACCGCTCGATCGAGTTCTACGAGCGAATCGGTTTCGAGAAGCGCACCGACATCGCCTTCGGCGGCAAGTACCGCTGGGTCGAGGTCTACCCGCCGACGGGTACCACCGGCCTGTCGCTGGCACCGCCGCGCGAGGGCGAAACGGTGCAGCCGAAGGAGCTCGGCGTGAGCCTGACGACCGCCGACGCCGACCGCGCGCATGCCGAGCTTCGCGGCCTCGGGGTCGACGTCGACGAGCAGGTCTCGCGGATGGGCGACCCGGTCCCGCCGATGTTCTGGTTCCGCGACCCCGAAGGCCACTCGCTGATGGTCGTCGAGGTCGCCTAGCCGGGATGAGGACGACGATGCAGAGCGCATGCCCGACCCGCCGGCCCCGGCGAGGGCCGGCGGGCGGGCGGGGCGGGTACCCTCGCCATGTGGAGACCCCGCGGGCAACTGCCACAGGCGATTTCGAGGAGCACATCGCGCCGCTGCGGGGCGAGTTGCACGCCCACTGCTACAGGATGCTCGGCTCCGTGCACGACGCTGACGAAGCGCTGCAGGAGACGCTGTTGCGTGCCTGGCGTGGGATGGACAGCTTCGAACGCCGGAGCTCGCTGCGGACCTGGCTGTACACGATCGCCACCAACACCTGCCTGACGCAGATCGAAAGCAGCACGCGCAGGCGCGTTCTGCCCGTCGACTTCGGGCCCGCGGCCGAGGCCCACGACCCTCCCGGCGCACCAGTCGTCGAGAACGTCTGGATCGAGCCGTATCCCGACGACCGGCTGGGGCTCGGCGGCGAGGCCGCCGGGCCGGCCGCTCGCTATGAGCAGCGCGAGGGCGTGGAGCTGGCGTTCGTCGCCGCCCTGCAGCACCTTCCCGCGAACCAGCGCGCGGCGCTGATCCTGCGCGAGGTGCTCTCCTACTCGGCGAGCGAGGCGGCGGCGATGCTCGACACGAGTGTGGCGTCGGTGAACAGCGCCCTGCAGCGGGCGCGGGCGGCCGTGGAGCAGCGGGTCCCCGACCAGAGCCAGCAGGCGGCGCTGCAAGCGCTCGGCGACAAGGGGCTCGAGGAGCTCGTCGCGCGCTACGTCACCGCGTGGGAGCGCTGCGACATCCCGGCCTTCACGGCGATGCTCGTCGAGGACGCGACGTTCGCGATGCCGCCTCTGACCACGTGGTACAGGGGTCGCGATGCGATCGAGACCTGGGCGCGCGCGTACTCGCTGAGCGGGGAGTGGCGCTGGCGGGCGCTGCCGGTGCGCGCGAACGGCCAGCCCGCGCTCGGCTTCTACGCGTGGGACGAGGAACAGCAGACGCACCTCCCGTTCGCGCTCAACGTGCTCACGCTTCGCGGGGAGAAGGTCAGCGCGGTGACCGCGTTCATCGTGAGGGCGACCGACGAGCCCGACGGCGAGGCGTATGCCCGGTTCCCGGAACAGCCGATGGACGCCGGGCGGCTGGGGGGCGCGTTCGGGCGGTTCGGCCTGCCGGAGCGGGTGGACTAGGAGCCGGCGCCAGTGCTGGGGCGGCGGAAGGAACTGCGGCGCCACGGAGTCCTTACAGGCAGCCGGACAGCTCTGTGTCCGCGCCCTTCGACGTCAGAAACGGAAGTGAACGAATGCCCGCTCCACTCAAGTTGATCCTGCCGACCGTCGCCGTGTCGCTGCTGCTCGCCGCGTGCGGCAGCAGCTCGAGCAGCACGACGAACACGACGACCACCTCGAACGCGAGTCCCGCCGCGCAGAACGCCAGCTCGTCGGCGGCGGTCGTGAAGACCGGCTCCAGCTCGCTCGGCACGATCCTCGTGAACGCGAGCGGCATGACGCTCTACCACCTGAGCGGCGAGACGAGCGGCAAATTCATCTGCACGAGCAGTGGCTGCACCGCGGTCTGGCATCCGCTCACGGTGAGCACCGGCACGACGCCCAGCGGCCAGGTCAGCTCGCTCGGCGTCGTCAAGCGCCCCGACGGCACGACCCAGGTGACCTACAAGGGCGAGCCGCTTTACACGTTCGCCTCCGACCAGCACCCCGGCGAAACGAAAGGCCAGGGCTTCAAAGACGTCGGCACCTGGACCGTGATCACGACCAGCGGAGCAGCGCCGGCCACCAGCAGCGCGCCCGCGACGACCAGCACGCAGTCCGAAACGTCCTCGGGCGGCGGCGGTGGCGCGTACGGCTACTGATCTGTAGAGCGGTTGTTGCTAGCGCTCGCCGGCGCGTTTGCGTGCAGCGCGCCGGCACGCTCGCGGCGGTGGCCGGGCTTCTGGCGCTCGCCGGCTGCGGTGGAGGCGGTGCCTCCTCGATGGACGGGGTCTCCCGTGCGGCGATCGAGCATTACCTCGGCGAAGTCGAGCCGATCCGCCTCGGCGTGAACGCGCTCTTGGACGGGGCGGATCCGATCCTCGCCGCGCACGCCGCCGGGCGCATCGACAACCGCGTCGCCGCCCGGCGGATGGGCGAGCTGGAGCGCCGCTTCGCCGGCTACGCGGTGCGGATCGCGGCCGTCGATCCGCCGGACGCGCGACTGCGCGCGCTGAACGTGCCGTACGCCGAAACCTACGTCCTCGAGGACGCCTATCTGAGCGCCCTCGCCAACGGCCTCGCGGAGGGCAAGCTGGATGCCCTGCCGCACACGCAGGACTCTCAGCGCGCCGCGATCATCCGCTGGCGGACCGCCCTTACCGTCCTCGCCCAGCGGGTCCGCGCGCCGCTGCCGGGTGACCTCCAGCAGGCCGGCCGGGGCGAGATCGCTCCCTCCCCTGGAGGGAGCTGAGCGAGCTCGTGCAGAGCACCGCGGCGGCCTGCTTGAGTACGGGTCGTGCGGGCGCTCTTGACCTTGCCGCTGCGCCGCGAGCTCGCTCGCGCGCTGCCCGATCGGCCTTTCAGCGTGCGTTTCTGGGACGGGTCGACGCTGACTGCGAGCGGGGCGTGCTCCGCGTCCTTCGTGGTGCGCTCGCCCCGCGCGATCGCGCACGTGCTCCGTTCGCCCGGCCGGCTGGGGCTCGGGCGTGCCTACGTCGAGGGCTCGCTGGACGCCGAGGAGCTCGACGGCGCGTTCGCCGTCGTGGACGGCTGGGAGTCGCCGCCGCTCGGCCGCGGCCAGCGGTTGAGGCTGTTCGCGGCCGCCGCGCTGGCATCCGCCGGCGCACCGGTGGCGCGGCGTCCTGCGCTCGAGCTCGTGCTGCGGGGGGAGCGCCACACGCGCGGGCGCGACGCGCAAGCCGTCCGCTACCACTACGACGCGGGCAACGAGTTCTTCGCGCTCTTCCTCGACGAGTCGATGACGTACAGCTGCGCGCTGTTTTCGCGTGGCGCGGACACGCTGGAGGAGGCCCAGCAAGCGAAGCACGCGCTAGTCGCGAGCAAGCTGGGGCTCGCGTCCGGGCAGCGGGTGCTGGACGTCGGCTGCGGGTGGGGGGCGTTCGCGCTCTACGCCGCGCGCGAGCACGACGTAGAGGTGCTCGGCGTGACGCTCTCGCGCGAGCAGGCGGAGCTTGCGCGCGCGCGGGTCGAGCAGGCGGGGCTGGCCGGGCGGGTCGAGATCCGCTTGGCCGACTACCGCGACCTGCGTGAAGAGCAGTTCGACGCGATCGCGAGCATCGGCATGGTCGAGCACGTCGGCGAGCGGCGCATCGACGAGTACGCGCGACGGCTCGGCTCGCTGCTGCGACCCGGCGGCAGGCTGCTGAACCACGGGATCGCGGCCCTTCGTGCCGACGACGACGCGACGGGCGACGCGTTCACCAATCGCTACGTGTTCCCGGACGGGGAGCCTCTCTACCTGTCGCGCATCCAGCTGGCCATCGAGCGGGCAGGGCTCGTCAGCGAGCACGTGGAGGGTTTCGCCGCGGACTACGCGACGACGATCGGGCACTGGATCGAGCGTCTGGACGCCCACCTCGACGACGCGCGGCGCCTCGCCGGGCCCGAACGCACGCGCGTGTGGCGGCTGTACCTGCGAGGCGTGCGGGTCGGCTTCGAAACGGGCCATACCGCCGTCTACCAGGTGCTCGCCCGCCGCCCTTCCTGAGGCGGAGGGCATACTACGTAGGCGATGTCGCAGGAGAACGTCGAGATCGTGCTCCGTGGCGTTGCCGCGATGAATCGGGGAGACCCGGAGGCCTTCAGTGCGCTGTGTGATCCTCGATTCGAGATGCGCCTCGTGGGTGTCGTCGGCGAGCCCGTGAGCTACGTCGGAGCGGACGGCGTGTTCGAGTTCTTCCGCGACATGGGCGAGAGCTGGGCAGAGTGGGGATTCGAGGTCGAGCGGGCGCGCGATCTCGATCAGCACGTGCTGATCACGGGCAGGCAGCGCGGACGCGGGCGGGTGAGCGGCGTCGAGGTCGACTCTCCGCGAGCGTGTGTGGTGGAGGTTCGCGACGGGGCGGTGACCGAACTTCGCTACTTCACCGAGCCGGCCGAAGCACTCAAAGCCGTCGGGCTCGACGAGTGAGCGTGGCCTAGTCGGCGCTGCTGGACGCGCCGGCCAGCCGCAAGCGCCGGCGCGCGGGGGAGATGCCGACGACGTCCCACGCGAGGCCGACGCGGGCGAGCGCGCAGATCAGCCACCAGGAAGGATCGAGCTGCCAGCGGGTCTGTCCGTGGCGGGCCGCCGCCGGGAAGGCGTGGTGGTTGTTGTGCCAGGCCTCGCCGAAGGTCGGGAGCGCAAGCCAGGCGAGGTTGCGCGACTCGTCGAGGGTTCGGTACGGGTGGCGCCCGAAGAAGTGGCAGAGCGAGTTGATCGAGAAGGTCGCGTGATGAAGCAGGAAGATGCGCACGGCGCCTCCCCACAGCAGGGCCGTCAACGCGCCCTGAACCGTCCCGGTCAGCGCGGCTCCCAGCGCGAACGGCAGCGCGAGGCCCGCCAGCAGCCAGAGCACGAACAGCCGATCGACCGTCCGCGCGACCGGGTCCGCGAGCAGGTCCTTCGCGTAGACCTCCGGCGTCGAGGCGGCATCGCCGGCCAGGATCCAACCGACGTGGGCGTGGCCGAGCCCGCGAAGCGCCCCGGCGATCCCGCTGCCGTGGTGGTGAGGGCTGTGGGGGTCGTCGGCTTCGTCGGAGTGCTGATGGTGCTTGCGATGATTGGAGACCCACTCGATCAGCGGACCCTCGATCGCCGCCGATCCGAGCGCGCCGAGCGCAAAGCGGAGCGTGCGGCCGGTCTTGAAGCTGCGATGCGTGAACAGACGGTGGAAGCCGACGGTGACGCCGAAGCCGGTGAGCGCGTAGAAGACGCCCAGGACGACGAGGTCGGTCCACCGCAGCGCGCCTCCCCAGGCCCGCCACGCCGCATAGCCGAGGAGGCCGAGCGGGACGGTCATCGCGAGGATGTTCGCGACGTGGTCGAGGCGTTTCGCACCGCTGGGGGGCGCCGGCGCGGCTGCTGCTGAGGGGGTGGCGATGGCGCTGGCTCCGGGGCTCGTGGGACCTGGCGTGCGGTGCGGCGCCTCCCCCTGGCGTCGCGTGCTCGCTGACGGAGCGTACCGGGCAGGTTCCGGGACGGAGCCGGCCTTGTGGGATACTGCGGGCTTCGTCGGGGCGTGGCGCAGCCTGGTAGCGCGCACCGTTCGGGTCGGTGAGGTCCCCGGTTCAAATCCGGGCGCCCCGATTAGAGGGTTGTTGGTTGGTGGAGGGGGCGGGGGAGGGCCCAGGGCGCGGGGATTGGCTCTGGATCAGCATTCTCGTGGGCCCTCGAGCGGAGCGCTCGTCAGTCGCCGCGAGGCGATTTCGGGCTGGACCGCCCACGAAACCGCCCACGCGGGAGGGCGTGGGCGGTGGAGGCGGACGAGCTGCACTGGCACCGGACTCTTCTCAATGGCCGCGCGTCGGCGGATCCGCGCGTCGCCCGCCCGCGCCGGGACTCTCGCCGCCCTCGTGGTCCCAATCGGGGCGTAAGGCAGAGGTCTAGCTCGAGCCGAGACGCCGAACGGGCCTGGGGCGACCGCGCGACGCCGGTGCGAGCTAGACTTTGACGGTCATTGGCCTGCGGGCCGTTTTCAGACCGAAGTCGATTTTCAGAAAGGGAGCCATGCTCTCCAAGACGCTCTTCGCCGTACCCGTGGCGGTGGTGGCGCTGGTGACCGAGCCACACAGCCTCAGCGCCGCGCTGGACACGACCGGCGACGCCGCCTTCGCGGCGATCGTGGGAGTGTTCCTGATCATCTTCGTGCTGCTCGCCTTTGATCGGGAAGCCTCCTTGAAGGCCGAGCGCTCATCGAGTTCGACCACTTACTCGCTGAGCTTCCCGCGCCGATCTCGACGTCGACGTCGTGGTCCCCGCCGTCATCAGAGGCACCGCCCGTGAGCA
This sequence comes from Solirubrobacteraceae bacterium, assembly GCA_035569835.1. Taxonomy (GTDB): domain Bacteria; phylum Actinomycetota; class Thermoleophilia; order Solirubrobacterales; family Solirubrobacteraceae; genus Palsa-744. Next base: position 195,466 of record DATMMF010000019.1, on the reverse strand, counting down.
CGGTGGGCGCCAACCTGCGCCGGTCGATCGGCAATCCGCAAGCGTGGTCCGACAAAGTCGTCGCCGTTTACGAGATGAAGGGCGCCGGGCCCCTGCCCGACCGGAAGCGATTCGAGGAGCTTGCCTTCTTCTACACCGTCGTTCTCGAGCTCGGGAAGGGCTCTATGCGGCTTCGTGAGCACCGAGTTCTTGACCGGCGCGTGTTCGTCTACTACGACGCTCAAGCCGTCGACGTCGCCCTTGAAGACGCTCACGATGCCCAACTGCGCGTGAGCCGGCACTGGGAGAAAGTTCCGTGGTCGCTAAGCGTCGGCATCGCGACGGGCGTTTGCCTCGCCTTCCAGGGTCCGAATGGACTCGACGAGTTTGCCGGGGCGGTGATCGATCATGCCGCAATGTTGGCCGACATCGCCCAGGGCGAAGAGGTGCTGGTCGAAGCCGCTGCCGCCGGCCGCGACCGAGCAGAACGAGAGTTGCCAGCGTCCTTCGGGAAGATGCGCCAGGCGAAACGGATCCCTTTCAAGTTTCAGGAGTTCTTCTGGTCAGGCGAGCCCACCGGCAGCAAGGCGGGGCCGGAAACCCGTTCGGGGACGCTTGTCAGGTGGGATGAGGGTCACGGGCGCGGCCTGGTGGTGACCGAGGACGGCGACCGGTTCTACGCCGATCGTCGCCACCTGGCAGTCGGCTCGTCTCCAGAAGAGGGCGCACGAGTCTTCTTCGTCGACGAGGACCCTATCGGTTCGCCCGAGGGCAACCGCCTCGCCGCGGCGGCAGTCGTGGTGGGCGACAGAATCGACGGGCGAGTCACGATGGTGGACTTGAGCCAGGGCTACGCATTCGTCGAGGTTCGCGATGCTGCGAGCTTTTCCCAGCATCTCATCACCGCGCGTAGCACCAATCTCGAGGATCTGAGTGTCGATAGCACCGTCGAGTTCTTCGTAGACGAGAACGCCCGTGGAGCCACGGCCGCAGCAATTCGAATCGTGGACCGCTCGGGCGGAACGCTGAGCGGAAACAACCCGCCGATCGCCGCTCGCTTCATCGCTGCATTGACAAGCCATCTGAGGAGACAGGGAGCATCGGGGGCAGCCGCAGCAGTATTGCGACAGGCAAGCCTCGATTGGGTTCCGGCCAACGCGAGTCCTGGACAGCAACATGCGGAAGCGTTGGCTCTCGCTCGGTTTGCTGTCGATAACTGGGCTCGGCGTGGCGTGCGGGACATAGGCGAGGGCACCCTCGCGCTCGGCCTGCTGCAGGACACGGCACACTCGTTCAGTCCGCACATCCTTGAACGGGACGTCGCGGCGATCCGCAAACAACTCAAGGCGCGTCCCGACTATGCAGGCGGCGGCGCCAACCCAGTCACGCCACAGGCTGTCGCGGCAGTTTTGACCGAGGTCCAGCTCGGGCTCCGAGAGCTTGGCACCCTAGAAGGCGAAGAGCTCAGCCCGACGGCGGTGGCAGCCGTCGCCAAGGCTACGGAGCATTTTGGCTATGCGCTTTCGCATGCATTTCGCGGCGGCATCGTAACCTCGCTGCCACCAGAGGCCATCGAAGCCCTTACCGCGTTGCACAACGCTTAGATCCCACAATGGGGCGCTGTCTCCCCGATTAGAGGCTGGTTGGTGGTTGGAGGGGCGGGGGAGGGCCCGGAGCCGGGAGATCGGCTTTGGGATCAGAGATCCGCTGCGTACGGGCGGGTAGCGGTCATAGGAAGCCGCGGCGCGATTCCGGGCGGGACCGCCCACGAAGCCGCCTACGCTCGAGGTCGTGGGCGGTCGGTCCGTCCTGCAAACGCGCTTCGATCCGACGCCATTGAGGACGCTGTCGAAGCCATGCGACGGTCCACCAGCACGTCCGGCGTCCAGGGATACGCCTGGACGCATTCGGCCTACCAGTCGTGTCCGGGCAGCATGTAGAAGCCGATGCCGCCATCGGGCTCGTCGGTCCAGACGAATCCGATATGCCCTAGCCATTCCTGCAGCTCATCTGCAACAGCGTTCGCGATCGCGTCCAGCCTGGGGCGCTCCGTTGCCGTGTCGGCGGGTGGCAGTCCGAGGAGCGTGTCCGCGAAGTCGACCCAGTGCGCGCCGAGCAGCCGCTTGGCGAGTCGTTTGTCGGGCTTCAGCTGTTTACGGCCATCTGCGTCGTACTCCGCGATGACGTATGCGCTTATCGTTGCGACCTGGCTGAAGGGCGACCCCACGCCACGCGAAAAGGCACCGACGTCCTCGTCTTGGCGCCATCGGTCGACCGCACTCTGCACTGTTTTCTCAAAGGTCTGCAGCGTCTGGTCGAAACCTGCAAGCTGGCTCCTGTCCTCGGCTTCGTGGCGGCTAAGCAAGGCCCGCTCAACTCGGTACTCGTCACAGGCAATCCCCGCGACCTGAACGTAGGTTGCGCGCGCTTGGCCTACGCTGTCGCCTCGAGAGTGCAACTCCTGCAGAGATTCGTTCCGCTGGTCGAGTGCAACGTGGAGTCCCTCATGTTCGAGCGTTCGGATCGGGTCGGCACCAGCACCGGGAGCGAACATGCGGCGGTCCATGATCACGTCGACGGTGCCATCCGGCTGTTCAATCGTCTTCGCGGAGACATGCGCCATCGGACGGTCCTGCTCGAAGGTCTCCGCGTAGTCTCGGTCCGGATGCTTCGAGCGGACCACTGCCTGTAGGTCAGCAGCGATATGCAGGCGGACCCGATCGTGGTCGGGAGCGATTTCGGCGAGCCGCGCAGCGGCGTCGGCTACTTGGTTCTCGTCATAGCCTTCAGGCAGACCGTCTATCTCGATCTCCACGGCCGGCGACGCTAGCACTCCGACTGGCGCAAGAGACCGGAGGTGTCCGACGGCAAGCTTTTTGAGCCGACCGGCCCATAATGGGCCGATGCCGCTGCTCTACGTCGACCTTTTGGGCATGAAGAGCCGCTACCGCGCCCGAGGAGTCAATGCGGCACGGTCAGGCCAGAGGCAGCTCAGGGCGGTCGTGCTCGCGGGCCTGTCCGCGTTGCCAGCCGGTGTAGAGGTGTCAGGTGGGATTCAGTCCGACGCGGCGGCACTTCAGTTTCGCCACCCGACGGACGCCCTGACCGTTGGCCAGGCGATGATGATCGAGGCATTTCGGCGCAGTAGCCGCGAGCAGCGGGTGTGGATCAGAGGCGCCATCATGAAACGTGGCGGGCCAAGGTCCCGGCTGGACACTGAAGTCCAACTCGAAGGAGCGCCCGCCGGAGTTCTCGAGCGGCAGTTCAGGCCGGTGCTCATGGAGGCTATTCACGTAGAGCAAGCGGGCTTTCGGGGACACCGTCTGCTGATCTCAACTGACCTGATTGACGATGACCTCCAAGCGGCTCACCTTCGTCACCGGTACAGCGGCGCCGATATCGCGCCGTTTCGGCGGCTTCGCTACTCCCATTATCCGTCGCCAGTGTGCGATGGCTTTTGCGATTTCCTGTGGATGATCCCGACGACGTTGAGTTCGTGGGACCGGAGAAAGCGGCGGATGCTCGATCTCCTTCGCTGGTCCGGTGATGGCGGAGATGATGAGGTCAGGCAAGCTGCGGCGACACACCTCGTTTTTGCTGAGGCCGATGCGATGTTGCACGCTGACGGCTAGTTTCTCGCGGCGCGTCTTGCAATCGCCCAGGAAGCGAGCGCGTTCCGTCCTACGCGGCGCCGTGGATTGGATGCCGCCGGCCAACCTGGGCGCAGCCAACGCGGAACCCGTAGACACCCGATTCGATAGGCCGGACCCCAGGACGCCTCCGGTCGTGGCTGGGAAGCTGAGGCCGCGACGTGTGCACGTGGCCCTCTCCGACAGGGAGCTTGTTCTCTGATTGGTCGTCTCGGCGTCCAACCGGCGCGCGGTTCAGCGCGGCAGTTGAACTCGCAGCCGGCGGGCGCGGTCTCGGAATGCCTGCTCTCCGCCCTCCAGGATGTCGCACACGGCGCGTCGGATCTGGGGGTCCTCGAGGCCGCCTGCCTGGTAGCTGATCTTGGGCAGCTTGCCGCGCGGGTGCGAGCCGGCGGACGCGACGATGATCTGGTCTGCGTCGGTGTTGACAACTAGGTTGGCGTTGTGCGTGACGATTATCACTTGCCGACGGAGCTCGACTTCGCGGAAGCGCTGCACGAGCTCGTCGAAGATCGATTGTGGGTCGAGGTTCTCCTCGGGCTGGTCGATGATTAGGGGCCGGTCGTCACTTTGGTCGACGGACAGGTAAACGAGAAGCAGGACGATCCCGCGCGTGCCAGGAGAGAGCCACTCGATGTCGACGCCGTCGTAGCTGATGCCGTAGCGGATCGTGACGTGGCTCGTGTCATCGAGCCAGCGCGAGATGTTCGCGCCCCACTGCCAGTAGCGCGCTCCGTCCTCGCGGCGCACTAGTGCGTGCTCGAGGAAGTGCTCGTCGTGGCGTTCGCGAAAGTCCGCCATGGCTTTGGCGACCTCGGTGGAGGACCCCGTCTTCCATGCGTCGAGTAGCTCTTCGCGTGCGGCCTTGGCGAGCTCGCCCTGCCCTCGGAACGGCCCGGCCCTGCGGAGGTCCAGCAGCTCCTCGCCCGCATGAGCCCACCGCTCGATGTCCACGTCGCGGCGGATGACGAAGGTGAGCTTGCCAAGGGTGCCAACGGCGTCCCCGAGTTTCTTCTCTAGCGGTGCGTACAGGTCTTTGAGCTGGGCTTCCTCTTCGAGCAGCGCGTCGAACACGTTGCCGTACTCCTGCTTGCGGGTGGCTGTGAGCGCCGCGATGCGCTCCTTGGCGTGCTCGGCCTCCGCGATCTGCTCGTCAAGATATGTCAGCGCCGACTCGGCGCGCGCTATTTTGCGGTCCAATGCCGTGAGCTGGTCGGCCTTGCGTTTGTCTATCCCGATCAGCTTGCGCAGCCGTTCGGCCTCCTTGGTGAGCGCGGTCTGGGGCACCTTTGAGAGGTCTGCACCGTCGGCGACGTAGGTTTGGTTCGCGGGGAGCTCGGCTACCGGCCCGCCTTTCAGCTGCTCAAGGCGCGCGCTGGTCTCGCGCTCGACTCGCTCGATGATCGCGTCGACGTCGCCGGCAAAGACCTGCTCGAACGCGGACCAATCCTCGGGTCGCAGACCGGCGTCGCCGTGTCTCCGTCGCAGGTCGGCGAGCTCGTTCGGCGCTCGCCGGCCGCGAACGTCTGCGACGTGGTCGCGCAGCTGGTCGAGGGTCTGTTTGCGTCGCGTAGCCGCGTCGAGCTGCTTGAGGCGCGCGTCGATCGCGCGCAGGATCTCGTCAAGCCGTTTCGTTCGGCTCTCGGCGCCGCTGCCGAGCAGAGCCACCCGTGCCTTCTTGTCGTCGGCGATCGCCTTCGCGCCGGCTATCCGCCGGGTCCTCAGCCGGGGCAGCTCGGCCTGCTTGCGTCGTTGCTCCGCGATCTGCTCGAGGAGCTCGCCGAGCGCTTCTCGGCTGCGGCGCTGCGACAGCCTGCTTCTCGTTGCTCGCATGTCCCTGAGCTCCGTGAACGTGGCGGCGCCGGCCCTGGCCTCAGCGGAGTGCTCGTCGAAGATCACCCGCTCGATCTCTGCGAGCAGCTCGTCGTTGATCCCGCCCTCTGATGAGCACAGGCGCTCGACGAACTGCTGGGAGAGGTACTGCACGCGTGGTTGGTCGTCGCCGCCGTTCTCCGGCGGCGCGAGGCCGGCGGTAGTGGTGCTGCCGTCGCCCCATGTGAGCTTGATCTGAAGGTCGGCGAGCAGATCGGAGGCGCGATGCAGAAATGAGCGTTCGTTTTCGCGGCTGGCCGACGATTGCGCGCCCGTCGCAATCAGGTCTGCCAGGGCAGTCTTGCCGGATCCACGCGCGCCGATGATGCCGACGAGGCCGGGGTTCAGCTCGATCCGTGGTGTCTGACACCAAGGGGCGCCGGTCAGCTCGATCCTGTCGATCACCTTGTACGGCAGCGCCCCGGCCGCCGGGTCAGCGCCGATGTACGCGCGCAACTCCGGCTCGATGCACGCTTGTCTCAGAGACTCGAAGGACGGGTCGCCCTTGATCCACATCAGACGGTCGAGGTCTGGTGCGCACACACGGTCGAGTGTGTGTGCATCGCTCCCGTGCAGACATGGCTTGAGCGCTCCATAGGTCTGGACGATCTGCTTCTTGCTCAGCTTTCCCTGGCCGAGCCAGAAGGCTTTGTCGACGGGGCTAGCGGAGAAGACGGCGTGCGCCATCCGCTCGATCTCCCTGCGCAGCGCCGTCATTGATCCGTCCTTCTGCAGGCCAGCGGTGCCGTCGTTGCTAGCGCCGGCCACCGCGATCAGGATGTTCTCCTGTGCCCAGGTGCTGGCCTTTAAGGCTTCGCTGATATTCGACGGGCTCACCTTGAACTGTTCGGCTCCCACTCGCAGCGCCTGCTCGTCGGTCTGCGTTCCGGTCTCGTGCGCGCGTCCAAGGCGCATCAGGTCCTCACGCGTGCAGGAGAAATGCTCGCCGTACGCAACGAACGTCAGCCGACTCAGGAAGCTCTCGGCTCGAGCGACATGCTCCGGGTCATCAGGGGAGATCAGCAGGTGCGCGTTCAGCGCGGTGCCGCTCGCTGTTCCTATCGCAAGGCGCAGCTCTACGTTGGCAAAGATCAGTGCGACACCCGGGAGCCTGCCGGCGGCCTTGTGGGCGAGGACGTCTCTGTACCGGTCGAGCGTCCAGTAGTCGGTCACGCCAAGCACCTGCACCGCCGGGGTGGCCTGCTCGATGCGCCTCAGGTACTCGTCCCACGCCTGCGGCCCTCCGAACTGGTCGTTGCGGATCGTTCCGGGCGTGTGGATGTGAGGCTCCCAGCGCCGCCATGTCGACCCGCGTCCGACTGTTGAATCTTCTGGGCTCGTCACGATCGCATCAGTATGCGTGCTCTTGGAGATGCTGCGGCCGGTCTCGGCGTCGCTGGCTAGCTTCGCCTCCGCGGCATTCGACCGACAAATACGCGGTCTATCCTCCTCGACCTTGCGCACGAAAGGCTGTCTGGGCGCACACCCACAAAAACACGGACAACTTGACGGACTAGATGCACGAAGGACCGAGCGGTGTCTCGTGGGTGGCCTCCAACCAGGCGATCGCCCGATTGAAGGCCGGAGTGCTAGTGCGAGCTGGGCAGTGCTGCACGCCCCTTCTCGTTGCGAGACTTAGCGCTCGACTGGCGGCGGTGGCTCGTCGCGGTGACCTGGGCTAGCCGCGTCCTCGGAAGCCTGTTCGCGCGCGATCTCCTGCTGGCAGTACGGACAGCTTGGGCAGCGACCGGACCCCCCGCCGCCGGAGCTCGGCATGATCATCGCGTGGGCGCCGGGATGCCCGCATCGGGCGCACGAGACAGGCATCACGCCGGCCAAACCAGACTGTTGTCGTCGACCCGGTACTTGCTGCCGTAGTCGGCTGCCCTTACTCGTGCGTTGATTTGCTTCGGCTCGGCGGGCAGCCCGTCAGCTTTCAAATACAGGTTGCGTCTCGCGATCCGCGCTGCGATTTCGCGGTACGAGCGCCCTGGCCGCTCGTTGAGGACCTCATCGATCGCGGCGTCCAGGGTCATGCAGTCATTGTAGGCGCCGGCGTCTTGAAAGCGGGGTCCTTAGCCGGACGCAACGGCACGCTCACGCTCCCCCTCGATCTTCCTGCGAGCCGGTTGCTCGTTCGAGTACGCGCGCGGGTCGACCCAAGACACGCTGATCAGCCGCCTACCGGCCCGCGCCGGGCCCACAGCAACGTCGATCTCGCTGGCGCCTGCCCCGATAAGACGCTCCGCGATCAGAATGCGCGCGACCGGCTCATAAACCGCGTGCGGCAACGCGAGCGCATCCAGATCCTCGAGCGGGTCGGAGGCATCGACAGTCCTAGCGAGGAGACCGAGCCGCTCAGGGAGCGCACGGCCGAACAGCCCGGCGGCGAGTCCCGTTTCGACCTGTTCCTCCGGGCTTACGCCGTTGATGCTTGCAGCCAACTGAGAGCGCCGGCCATCGCTCCAGCTCACCGCTGCGGTAATCACCAGCTCTTGGAGCGTGGCCGACGTGCTCCGCGTGCTCACCGACGTCACCCTCGCGCTCCCCGACACATCACCGAAGGTCAGGGGCACCGGCTGCGAACTGCGGGCGTGATCGACTGGCCGCAGCGCCTGAATCGCGTTCGCGACCGCACGGTCGCGTGTTTGCGCTGTGGTCGTGACCTGCTGCCCATTGTCCTCGATCGACCTCGCGCGGAAGACGATTTCGTCGAGCTTCACCCAGGGCGCGTCCTCCTCGGCCGCGATCTCCCGGATGCGCTCCTCCACTGATTGCGTAAGGCTCGGAACGGTCGTGTAGGCGCCGGTCGTGTGGAAGACCTGCAGTTCCGCTACGAAGTCCCGGGCGTTCCCTTGGCGGTCGCCGTGGTCGGCGGCGACCCAGACCGCAATACGCAGGCCGCGCCGACGGGCCTCCAGGTACTCCTCGTGCGTCGGCGAGCGTCCGGAGGGCAGCATTCGCCCATAGCGGTCCGCGATGATCCCGAGGTAGATGTCGCTGCGGGCGACACCATCGAGGTATGCCGTCTCGGGGTCGTCGTCGCGGCCGCCGAGATCCTCGAACATCACGACGCTCAGTCCCATCGCCCGTAGCGCACCGGCGACCGATCGGCGCTCCTCCTTGAGCTCGCCCATCTCGCTCGAGACGAAAACCGTGTGCGCTGCGGCCCACGCGCCGAACGCCGCTGCGTCGATTGCAGGCGGGCTCTGTGCGCTATCAACGATTAGTGACACGCGGTGGATCTTGACGAACGGACGCTGGCGGCGGGGGTCACGGCGTACGCTGTGCTGATCGAGCGCAACGACGCAATGACGATCCTAGGCCGGTGGCGCGAGCTGAGTGCCACTCCGGTAGATCAGGCGGCCGAAAGTCACCTGTGGCGCGCGCTGGCGGTGCTGATCTGCGACGAGGCGGTCGCTGCGGCGATCTTGGTAGAAGGCGATCCCCGCGTGCTCGCGGTCGCCGGGCGCACCGTTGTTGAGGTCACCATGGTCGCCGCTCCAGCGGGAGTACGAGCCAAGAGCCACGAGATCGAGCCGACGAGAGCAAGGGTCGAGCTCGTTGAGACGCTCACCCAGGTGGCGATGGGAGGGGTGGCGCGGATTCGGAACTGGGCCTTCGAACTCGACGAGGACACGAAATACGCCTGGGAGACACGACAGGTTCTTGCCGGCGGGTTCGGCAACCAGAGGGCGGTAGGTCCCGAGGAGCGCTTGGCAAGGCATCTAGCGTCGGCTGCAGGGTGGACGGTGCCCACCCTTGACACCACCGGCCCGGACTGGCCTGACTGAAGACAGCGCGCCTGGGGGCGGAGGGGCGAGGATCATCCGATGCGAGCCGTCGAGAGAGGTTCGCGGCGCCGGAACGGGTCACGCTGCCCGGCGGGCCCAGCGTGGATGACGTGCTTAGCAGCACCGCGGAGACACAGCGCCTGCACTGCCGTGCATCTAGTCTGCTCAAGCTCTTGTCGTGTTGTGGAGGGCGTGTCGCGTAGGCCGCGGCTGAGGCGGTCGGCGGGGCGCCGAGTGTGCGCGTCGGCCGGGGGTCCGGTTGGCATCGGCAGCAAGCAGGGCGCGGATTCCATCGCAGTCGCCCGCTATGAACGGTCGCTACCCATAACAAAGCGGCCCCGGCGCAGCTTGCGACTGCCCGGGGCCCGGCACGGAAAGGAGCACTTTCCATGCAGGACGAGACTAGCCGTGGTGCCATGCCGGAACGCGGCGACATGAGGCGGGTGGTCCTGTCGTTGCTACTCGCTCCCGAGGATCAGCGCCCTTGGCTGCCGAGAGAGATCGAGCTCGAGGTGGGCGATCGCGTCGCGACGGTCGACGCGTTGGATCAGCTCTACGGCGAAGGCCTGGCGCACCGGCTCGGCGAGTTCGTGTTCGCGACGAGGGCGGCCGTGAATATGCACCGCATCTCGCCGTGACCGCCATCGCCGTCGCTACGAAGTCGGTGGTTCGCGCGGCGGGCTCGCGGTCATCAACACTGATGGCCGCGCCAGCCTCAGTAGAACCCGCGCCGCGATTCCCGCCGTCTGGCCCCGAGCGCTACGTCACCCGCCGCGAGCTCGCAGCGCTGATGGGCGTGAGCATCGACACCGTCGATCGGCTCGTGACCGACGGGATGCCGTCGGTGACCTGGGGGAGACGGACTCGTCGCTTCCGTCCATCGGTCGCGATCGCGTGGGCGGCTGGTCGCGAGCGGCGCTCGTGAGCATCTCTCGGCTCCCCTCGGGCCGCTGGCGTGCCCAGGTCTACGACCCGGCGAGCAAGAGAAACATCAGCGTGTCCCGGGTGCTCGGCGGAGCGGGCACGTTTAGGACGAAGGCTGAGGCGAAGCGCGCGAGGGAGAGGGCCCGGGAGCAGATCGAGAACCTCGACCCGCGCGAGACGACGGTTCGCGAGTTCTGGGAACGCTGGACTAACGACCCGCTGTTTGCTCGACCCAAGGAGTCGACCGACATTCGCCGCCGTGAGCAGACCAAGCGCTTCGTTGACCGCTTCGGCGACGTTCCGCTCCGAAAGGTGGGCGATGAGATCGTCGCCGGCTGGCTCGCCGCGGGCGGCAGCGCCGGGTCGATCATGGGCCTCTCATCGATGTTCAACGACGCTGCCTCAGCCAAGGCAGGCCGGCTAATCGACCGCAACCCGTTCCAGCGGCTCGGCGTCTCCCGTGGCCCGGGTCGCCGCCACCAGCAGCCGCCTAGCGAGCCGCAGCTCCGGCGCATCATCGGTGCCGCTCATGAGGTGGCCTGCCCGTCCTTCGCCGCTTGGCTGCAGGTGGCCGCGTTCACCGGCCTGCGGCCGGGCGAGCTCGACGCGCTGAGGTGGGAGCGCGTCGATCTCGCACGGAATCGCATCCTCGTTGCGGAACAGTTCAACGCGGCGACGCGGCTCTTCGACACGCCGAAGAATCATCAGCAGCGCGATGCGCCACTCACCGATCCGGCGGGCGAGGCACTCGAAGCGCTTCCGCGCGAGAGCGAGTTTTGCTTCGTGCCGATCCGCGGCGAGCATTGGACGCCGAGCGCGCGGGCCTACCACTGGAAGGCAGTCCGGGCGGCTTCGGGGTGGACGGGCAGCCTGTACCTCGCAACCCGGCACTTCGCCGGCTGGTACATGGTCAACGTGCTGGAGATGCCCTCCGAGGACGTTGCGATCGCGCTTGGGCACCAAGATGGCGGCAACCTCGTCAGGCGGCTTTATGGCCATCGTGATCGCCATCACGCGCTTGACCGAATCGTCGGTGCCTACGCTGCGAAGGCGGGGTCGACGACGCGAGATGCCGGCGACCCAAGTTGGACCGGCCGCCCTCAGGAGCGTCTCTTCTGAGGCGTCGACGGGATCCCCTGACGGGGGCGACGGCCCCGACAGCGGTCGCCGCCCGCGTGACTCGGTCATTCGGACCTCGACGATGTCAGGCCGCCTCATGAGCGGTCCGCGACGGCGAGTAGCTTTGACGGCCATGAAGACGCCGTCGACGACGGGCGCCCGTCGGCGCGCATCCGGGCCGCGCAGGGCTCTCGTGCCCCACCATCGTGGCGCGCCGCGCAGGCCGGCACGGCACCCGGATGCCCCTGATGGCAATGACCTGACGGCTGTTCGAGCCTTCACGGGTCGTTCGCGCGCGCGTCCGAGTGCGATCGACCTTTTCTGTGGTCCTGGCGGGCTGTCGCTCGGCCTCGAGCGCGCCGGATTCGAGGTTCTCGCCGCGGCGGACTCAGACGAGTGGGCGGTCAGGACTCACGAAGCAAATCTGCCGGGGCTCGGCTGGTGTGGCGACCTCTCGGATCCGGCCGAGTTCCTGCGGATGCTCGAGGCGTGGGGCATCAGCCGGGTGGACCTGATCGCCGGAGGGGTGCCTTGCCAGCCGTTCAGCCGGGCGGGTCGGTCTCGCGTGCGTGGACTCGTGGATGCGGGCGAGCGCGCACCCCACGACCACAGGGCTGACCTGTGGTCCTCGTTCGTCGCCGTGGTGGAGGCCCTGCAGCCAGGGGCGGTGCTAGTCGAGAACGTGCCCGACCTGCCGCGATGGGACGACGGCGCGGTACTCATCGGGCTCTACGAGTCGCTGCGGACTCTCGGCTACGCCGTCGAGGCGCGTATCCTCGACGGCTTCCGCTTCGGTATCCCACAACACCGGCAGCGGCTCATCTTGGTGGGACTGAGCGGTGGGCGGCGACTGCGATGGCCGGAGCCCTCAGACGACCTTGTCAGCCTCCGTGATGCCGTAGGCGACCTCCCTCCGATCCCGCGCGCCCAGCGCTGCGAGGTTCTTCCCTACGACGAGCGCCGCCAGTCCTCGGACTTCCAGCGGCTGATGCGCGACGAGCTCTCGGCGGAGGAGAGCACGATCATCCGCGAGCATGTCTGTCGCGACGTGCGCCCAGACGACATGGAAGCCTTCCGACTGCTCGGCGAAGGCCAGACCTACGTCGACCTGCCTGAGCGGCTGCGACGGTACCGGTCGGACATCTTCACCGACAAGTACAGGCGTCTCGGGTGGTCGGAGCTCTGCCGATCGATCACGGCCCACATCGCCAAGGACGGCTACTGGTACATCCACCCCGACCAGCACCGGACGCTCTCGATCCGCGAGGCGGCACGCGTGCAGACCTTCCCCGACGGGTTTGCGTTCGCCGGTACCTCCAGCCACCGCTACCGCCAGATCGGCAATGCGGTGCCCGTGCTGCTAGGCGAGGCCGTGGGTTGTTCCGTGCGCGAGGCACTCGACGCGCCACGCCGACAGAAGCGCGACCAGGTCGGCGAGCGGTTCCGCGAGCGGTTGCTTTGCTGGCACGAGTCGAGCGAACAGGGACCGCCGCCGTGGCGCGTGGCGTCCGATCCATGGCTCGTGCTGGCGGGGGAGCTCACCCTGACACGAGCGCGCCGCGAGGAGGCGGACACGATCTTTGCTTCTCTGCGAAGGCTCGCTCCCACCCCGCAGGCACTTGCACGCCTGGACCGCGCCGAGGCAATACTCGACGACTTGGGGATGGGCGAGCGGGGTCGGCTGCTGATCCGAGCGGCCCACGCGCTCGTCGAGCAGTTCGACGGGCGGGTGCCGGACGATGAGATGGACCTGCGCTCGATCCCCGGCGTCGGTGAAGGCGTCTGCACCGCCGTGCTGACGTTCGGCTTCGGTCGACGCCAGGTGCTGCTGGATCGCACGACGGCGAGGATCGCGGAACGTCTGTCGCCTCACGACAACACGCGTCGCTTCCAGCTCCGTCTCGACTTGCACCGGCTGGCTGGCGCTGCGGGTCCGGACCCCGAGTTCAACCGCGCGCTGCTGGACCTCGGTCGCGACGTCTGCCGCCCGGATGAGCCGCTCTGCGGCTCCTGTCCTGTGCGGAGTCGGTGCGCGACCGGCCGGCAGCGCGCGGTGCAGCTCGACCTGACCGCCCAGCCGAACGGAGCGGTGGCCGCATGAGCGTGAGCCACATCACGGTGCTGCCTTCGGCGGCACGGCTGATGACCTCGCTTCGAGACATCGGCTACGACCTCGCAAGCGCCGTCGCGGACCTCGTGGACAACGCGATCGACGCGAACGCCGAACACGTCGTTCTCGAGCTCGTCGCCGCCGGCGCGGACTCGTGGCTGCGGGTCGCCGACGATGGCTTGGGGATGTCGCGCGCGAGGCTCGAGGAGGCGATGCGCTACGGGACCGACGCGGCCTACGCACCCCGCTCGCTGGGCCACTTCGGCCTCGGCCTGAAGACAGCCTCGCTGTCGCAGTGTCGGCGACTGACCGTCGCGTCCCGCGAGCGGGAGGGAAGCCGCACCAGCATCCGGCGCTGGGACCTGGACACCGTCCTGCAGCACGACGGCTGGACTCTCGAGCGTGTCCCAGCAGCCGTCGGCGACCGGCGGCTGACCGACCCCCTGCGTCAGACTGGCCGTGGCACGGTGGTTCTGTGGGAGAACCTCGACCGCATGCTCCCCCGCAAGCCGACGGCCGGCATCACGGCTCGCGTGCTGGCGACCGCCGAACGCGACGTCCGAGAGCACCTCGCGATGGTCTTCCATCGCTTCCTGTCCGGCGAGGCCTACGCCGGCAGGAGTTGCCTGCACCTGACCATGAACGGCGAGGCGGTCGAGGCGTGGGATCCCTTCGCCACCGATGAGCCACACACGCGGGCTCTTCCGACCCAGGAACTCGGGTACGAGGACTCCGACGGCAGGACGATCACGGTCGCGGTGCGTCCGTTCGTGCTGCCTGCGCAGGAGCTGTTCTCATCCGCTGAGGCCCACCGGCGCGCCGGCGGTCCGCAGCGGTGGAACCGCCATCAGGGCTTCTACGTCTATCGTCGTGACCGCCTGATCCAGGCGGGTGGGTGGTGCCGGCTGCGAACCCTCGACGAGCACGCCAAGCTCGCCCGGATAGCCCTTGAGCTACCTGTCGGGGACGAGGACAGATTCGCCGTAGACGTCGCCAAGATGCGGGTCACGATCCCGGAGGAGCTGCGTCCGGGTCTGCGGGCCATCGCGTCAGGGGCGGTCGCGGTTGCACAGGAGCGCTACCGCGACCACCTCGATGGCGCGGACGAGGAGGCACCGACGATCGCCGCCGACTCGGAGGCCATCAGCATCAGCAGGGACTGGCCCGTCATCATGTCGGTCGTGGAGGACGTCTTGGGACACGATCCCGCGCTACGCGACCGGCTGCTGCTGGGACTCTCGAACGGAGATCCGGAGGAGATAGCCACGACCCCGAGTGGCTGATCGACGGCGCGGCACGCCGCCGCCGAGCTCACCGGCGGCGTCGGCTATGGGGCGCGCGAACCGTCCGCGCGACACGTCGCCCGAGCTGCGGCTTCGCAGAGAGCTCCACCGACGAGGCTTCAGATACCGGGTGCACCGCCGCCCCGAGCCCGACATCCGGGTGACGGCAGACATCCTGTTCGGGCCGGCGAAGGTCGCGGTGTTCGTCGACGGCTGCTTCTGGCACCGCTGCCCTGACCATTGCGTGATGCCGAAGGGCAATGCGGCATGGTGGGACGCGAAGCTTCAAGCGAACCGAGAGCGTGATCGCCACAACGACGAGATGCTGCGGGCGCACGACTGGGGCGTCGTGCGCGTGTGGGAGCACGAGGATCCGCAGAGTGCCGCCGATCGCATATCTGGGATGATCGACTCCGCCCGCTGACGGGCATGGCGTAGACCTATAGACAGCTGGGAGGGAGCCTTGGCGACACCGGTATCCGGGGAGCTGGCCGACCTTTGCCGGGAGGATCCCGTTATCCGGCAGTTACTTCGGATCATGCGCGACGGGGCCGGGATGGACCTCGATCCGGCGGTGCGTGAGCTCTCCGAGCTCGTACCGCCTGAGACGGTCGAGGCGGCTGCCGTCCGGGTGCGGGAGCTGATGCACGACGTGCAGACGGCGACCCGGCCCAGGGCGGTGGTGGCCGGCGGAATCGAGTCCTGGTATCCCGGCCCGCGCGAGGAGGATCCCAACTGGTCATCGCTCCTCGGGATCCTCCGAGCCGAAGGGTGGGAGTCGCGGCCACTGGAAGACCTCGACGAGTCCTCGACAAAGGTGGTCGCGCACCTGCCCAACCCGCACCTCACACGACCGTTCGAGTCCAAGGGCCTTGTGCTCGGCTACATACAGAGTGGCAAGACCACCAACTTCACCGCTGTGATCGCGAAGGCCGCCGATGCCGGCTACAGGATGTTCATCGTCCTCTCCGGTATCCATCGAGCGCTTCGGCGGCAGACGGAGAACCGCCTCACCGAACAGCTCTCGGATCCGCAATCACACGCTTGGCACCCGCTGACCACCGACCACGGCTTCAGCGACAACATGAGCGTCGACGCACTCGCGGCACCCGGAAGCCACCGCTCGCTCGGTGTGGTTCTCAAGAACCCGTACTGGCTGCGCAGGGTCAAACGCTGGCTTGAAGGGGCGAGGCCCGAGCGACTGGCGGAATGCCCCGTGCTGATCATCGACGACGAGGCCGATCAGGCGAGCGTCAGCACATCCAAGCCCGGGCGCGAACCGACCCGCATAAACGGTCTGATCAGGGAGACGCTCGCCGTGCTCCCGAAAGTCGCCTATGTCGGGTACACCGCGACGCCCTTCGCGAACGTGCTGATCGACCCGACCGAGGCCGCCGACCTGTATCCACGCGACTTCATCGTGGATCTGCCGCCCCCCGAGACCTACATCGGGCCAGAGGCCATATTCGGACGCGAGCCTCTCGAGTTCGACCCGGAGGGGGCCGTGGAGGACACCGGCGACGGTCACGACTTCATCAGGACCATCCAAGTCGACGAGCTCGAACACCTACGGCCGCGTGGATCCGCGACGCGCCACGAATTCGAGCCCGAGTTGACCCCGAGCCTCGACGATGCACTCAGGTATTTCCTGCTCAGCACGGCGGCGCGCCGCATCAGAGGCGCAGGCAATCCACATGCGACCGCACTCGTCCACACCTCACAGCACGTCGACGTCCACAGGCGGACGGCGGACGTCATCGAAGGACACATGCGCCAGCTCGCGGCGCGCATGGGCCGGAGGGAGCCCGGGCTGTTCGATTCCTTGCGATCGATGTGGGAGGACGAGAGCGCACGGGTACCCGCGGCAGATTGGGGTCTTGAGACGGTCGCTTGGGACGATATCTCGCGCCTGCTGCCGCTCGTCTCGCAAGAGGCACGCGTCGTGGTCGACAACTCGGCGAGCGCGGAGCGACTCCAATTCGACTCGTCCAACCCCCGCGTACTTATCGCCGTGGGCGGCAACACGCTCTCGCGCGGGCTGACGCTGGAGGGGCTCTCGGTGTCTTTCTTCGTCAGGACGGCATCGGCCTACGACACGCTCCTGCAGATGGGCCGCTGGTTCGGGTACAGGACCGGCTACGCAGACCTGACGCGGATCTGGATGACCGACGAGATGCGCGAGTGGTTCCACCACCTAGCGACGGTGGAGCAGGAGATCCGTCATGACATCGCCCGCTTCGAGAGCGAGCACCTGTCACCGCTGGAGCTGGGGGTGCGGATCCGTACCCATCCGCAACTCGCGATCACGGCCGCCGCGAAGATGCGCAGCGCGCAGCTGGCGGAGGCGTCGTACTCCGGACGAAGGATTCAGACGATCCTGTTCAATCACCGGGACCGAGCATGGCTCGAGGGCAACCTCCGAGCGGGGCGTGCACTCATCGGCTCCGTGCGGGACGCGCCGCGCCGCGAGATCCGCCCGGGGATCACCGTGCTCGGGCCCATACCGTCGTCCCACATCGAGGAGTTCGTATCGGCTTATGCGTTTCACGAAAACAGCAGGGACCTCGACGGCGACCTGATCGCGCGGTACATCGAGAACAGACGCTCGGACGGCGAGCTCACCCATTTCCACGTGGCCCTGATGGGCCACGGCAGGCCGTCACCTTCACTGGGATCGGTCGAGCTCGACCTCGGCGAAGAGTTGCCTTGCATCAATCGCGCGAGGCTCAAGAAGATCGGCGGCTCCGCCTATGCCGACATCAAGACGCTCATGAGCAGCAGCGACCGCGTGGTGGACCTCGGGTTGGCGCCCGCCGACCTTCGGGCGATGCAAATGGATGAGGTGGCACGAGCCCGCAACCTCCCGAGCCAGGATGGCCGCGGCGATGGGACCGGGCTCCTGCTGCTCTACCCGATCTCCAAGGAC
This sequence comes from Solirubrobacteraceae bacterium, assembly GCA_035569835.1. Taxonomy (GTDB): domain Bacteria; phylum Actinomycetota; class Thermoleophilia; order Solirubrobacterales; family Solirubrobacteraceae; genus Palsa-744. The sequence goes on along the minus strand of DATMMF010000019.1, from coordinate 177,809 downwards.
AGCGTCCCCGTGCGCGGAAGCGAACTCACGCGCGAGCCGCTCGAAGCGGTCGAGCACATGCTCGGCGTCGGCTTCGTATTCCCCATCACTTCGTCCAGGAGCGCCGCGGTCGACTACGTGACCGCGGACCTGGGCTCCATGCAGATCGAGATACCGGACGAGGCGGACCTCGGCGAGGACCCAGAGGAACTCGAGGGATGATCGATGAGGTGAGGGCCACGTTCGCCGCCCTGCGCGAGGTGGGCGGACCGGCCCCCGGCGCACTCACGGTCAGGTCTCCCGACGTAGGTCCCCCCGGCGTGCTCCTCGGCTTGGATGACGAGATGAGATCCCATCTGCTCATTTCGTCCGACGAACCCCCTCCGGAAAGCCCGGTCGCCGCGGTCTCGCTGGGCCTCCGCCCGCTGACCGTCGCGGCGGTGGCCCCCGTCACGTATCTCGACGTCGCATGTCTCACGACGGCCTTGGCCGAGGTGTTCGACCACCTCATCGTCGCGATCTTCGATCGCCTAACGGCGGCTCCGGACGCGCCCGCGCGGGCCGTCGCGGCCGTCCTCGAAGAATGGCGTCGGCTCTTGGTGGGCCCCGGCCCCGGGCCGAGCCGGGACCGACTCGTGTCGATCTTCGGTGAGCTTCTCGTGATGCTCGATGTCGTGCGGGCCGATCCGTCGCATCGGATCGACGCCTGGGTGGGTCCTCACAGGGGACGCCACGATGTCCGTCGCGGGTCCGACGCTGTCGAGGTCAAGACGACTAGGGCACACACCGCACGGGTCGTGACGGTCCACGGCGAGGATCAGCTGCTCGAGCCCGAGGGCGGTTCGCTGTATCTGCACCTCGTGCGCCTCGAGGAGGTTCCCGGCAGCGGGAGGTCGGTCCCGAACCTCGTCGACGAGCTGATTGCCGCGGGCGCCTCGGCGCACGACGTCTATCAGTCGGTGGAGGCTGCCGGGCTGGCGCCGGCGGACTACCCGGCTGCCGGGCGGCTACGTCTCGACGTCCGTGAACGTCTGACCGTCCCGGTGGACGACGCGACCCCCCGGATAGTCCCCGCCAGCTTCACGGGCGGGGTCAAGCCCGCCGGTGTCATCGACCTCACATATCGCGTCGATCTCGACCACTGTCTCGAGCGCTCCCTCTCGGAGGAGTCCTATGGGGAGCTGGTCGCTCGCCTCGCCGTGGCTCCGGCATGATGCGCCCGGACGACAGCACCGCGCCTCTGGAACGCTTCTCCGAGCCCTACACGGCGGTGGGCGGGGTGGCCGCCGTGGGTGTCCTCAACCAGCTCGGTCGGCCGGACACCGAGCCGTTGGAGGTGCTCGTGAGGGAGGCGGTGCAGAACTGCTGGGATGCCCGGCGGCGCGAGGAGCATGGCATCACCGTCGAGATCGGCAGGCAGGGTATCGACGTGACCGGAACGCGCGAGGTCGCGCGACGCATGCTCACGGACCCTCCTCCGGGTCTACCGTTGCGCGATTGCCTTTCGAGAGACCTCGAGATCCTTTACTTCGCCGACTTCGGAACCGGAGGTCTGACCGGACCGACACGTGCCGATCTCGTCGAGCCGGACGCCGAGAGGGACTTCGTAGACTTCGTCCGCAACATCGGCCAGCCGCCGGACAAGGAGTTGGGCGGTGGCTCGTACGGGTTCGGCAAGGCCGCCTTCTATCTCGCCAGCGCCGCCCGGACAGTCGTGATCGACACGTGCTGCAGGACCGGCGGGGGTATCGAGCGGCGGCTGATCGCGTACGGGCTCGGCGAGCAGTATTCCGAGGCCGGTCGCCCGTACACCGGCCGGCACTGGTGGGGGCGCATGGTCGACGGGGTCCCCGAACCCGTCGGCGGTAGCGAGGCTGCAGAACTCGCCGGTCTGCTCGGTCTGCCCCATCGAGAGGGAGCGGGAGGACTCGGGACCACCGTCGCGATCGTGGCGCCTGCGGTCATGCTCGACGAGGACGACGAGTCGGACGTGACGATGTCCTTCATCGCACAGGCACTCGCGTGGAACTTCTGGCCTAGGATGACCACGGCCCAGGGCGGCGTCCACTCCACCATGCGGTTCGTCCTCCGCGACGGCGAGCGCAGGATCCCGGTACCCGACCCGCGAAGCCATCCACGACTACGGGGATTCGTCGAGGCGATGGACCGCCTGCGCTCGGAGGAACCCGGCGACGATGACGAGGACCCGCTGGTCATCGATCGTCCGATCGAATGCCTGAGGCCGATCCGGCGGCTCGGGAGGCTCGTGATCCAGCGCGGTCCCGCCGCACCCGCCTCGGCGCACGATGGGCCGACCCCGGAGGGCGCCCGCGTGACTGCCGGAGGCTTGCATCACGTCGCGCTGATGAGGAACGCCGAGCTTGTCGTGTGCTATCTGCCGGGAGCCGAGCCGGTGGGCCGCATCGGTTACAGCGGCGCGTTCCGCTGCAGCGTCGACGTCGATCCCACCTTCCGAAGCGCCGAGCCCCCCACGCACGACAACTGGGTTCCCACGTTCCTGACGTCCAAACAGGAGCGTACTTTCGTGAGGGTCGCGCTCGACCGCATCGCGGGCATCTGCCGAGAGGCCGCCGGCTATGAGGCTGGCGCCCCCGTCGGAGACGGCGGCGCGGTTGCGCTCGGCGAATTCGCAGATCAGCTGGCGACGCTCATGCCCACGATCGAGGGTCCGGGAGCGCGCAAGTCCCCAGTCGCTGCGAATCGCCGTCGGGCGAGACGGAACGCACCAGGACACGACTCGCCTGGGACCACGGACGGTGAGTGGGTGGTCGGCGGCCAGACGGAGGATCTCCAAGAGGAGCCCGGCGAGCGATTGCGCGGCGGCCACGAAGCCGATGACGTGTCCGGCGACGGCAACGGTCGGAGCGGCAGACCCCCGATGATCCGCAACGCGGCTGAGCCGGAACTCGGCACCAGCGCCGACGACGTGCCCGTCGTCATCTACCGGTTCGAGCTCAAGCCGAACGGCAACGCCGTGAAGCTGAGCGCCCGCGTAGAGGTGATGACCAACGACGGCGCCCAAGTCGAGTCCGAGGCGCCGATCGGCTCCGTCGTCCCGGAGGTACGCGAGTGGATCGACCCGTCCGGAGCCGTCCACCCCGGCGCCAGCGCTCTCGCTCCCGCCGACGTCGGAGCCGGCGAGTGGGGCGCGGTCGTGGCGCTCCATGAGGACGCGATGATGCGGATCGACGTGGTCGCCGAGCCGGCGTGAGGACGCCGGCCGCGAGACCCTACCTGCTTCCCCCGGATGAGTCGGTGGATGCGGAGCCGTGGCGCACCCCCGATGGCGCACAGCTGCCCGATCGGCTCGATCACTGGGACCCGTTCACCGAAGTGGAGGCGACCAGGTCGTTGACCGTCGACGTCGACCTCGTGCGGAGCGCGTGTCGTCTGCCGGACGACACGACGCTCGCCGTGGTCGCCTCGTGGCGCTCGGATCGGACGAGGCTCAGCGGTGGCGCCGATCCAGTCGAGCTCGGAGCGATGGACGGGACGTTGCGGGTCCCGATCGAGATCACCGTCCCGGGATCGACCTCGGGCGGTCGTGTCGAGCTCGTGACAGAGGTGGTGCTCCGTTCGGCCGGTTCTGGCCCTTCGCCCCTGTCCCCCCGGCGACCGGGGGCTGTTCTCTGGCGCGACCGTGCTCACCTGGTAGTCGAAGGGGCCGCAGCGCGGTTCCCTCTGACGGCGGTCGAGTTCGAGTCGATCCCACGTCTGCCGGCCCAGGGGCTATGGGCGCTCGATTGGTCGGCCGAGGACTTGGAGGCTCCGGTGTCCGCCTCTCTGCGGCTCCTTGTCAACTCGCGGGATGGCGGCGTGCTGGATGCATTGCGATCCGGAAGCTCCGATGTCCGCTCGGGGGTCATCCGTGGCTTCGTCGTCTACGACGTGGCGAGGACGCTCGTCGAGGGGGCGCTCTCGAGCGAACCGTTCGTCGCGGGACCCGAGTCGTATCAGGAGGGCACGCTGGGCCGGATGCTCTTCGAGCTGCTGGCGTCAGCTTGGCCGGGTGTCCCGGTGGAGGCACTCGCCCGTCGACTCCGCGACGATCGGCCGCGCCTGGATGCCGAGCTCCAAGCGCACCTGGGGGTCGTGAGTTGACTCTTCTGATGCGTCGACTCGAGCGTGAGCGCGCCCGCGAGCTGCTGTCGGGCACACTCGGCCGGCCGATAGAGGAGCTCGCAGTCGGACAGCCACTGCACGAGGAGCAGTACACGCTCGCCCCCGTCGGGGGCACTCTCGTCACCGACTCGCAGCTCCGGTCGCTGCGCGCCCGAGTCTTGGAGGTGGCGAGGGAGCACGGCTACCCGCGGGCGACGTCCGACACGACGCGCTTCGACGGGCGCTTGGCACCCGAGTTGCATCGGCTGCTGCCGATGACGCCGAACGAGGCATCGCAAGAGGAGGTCTGGACATACCTGACGTGCTGTTGGCTGCTCGACATCGCGGTCTGGCGGTTCGGCTCGGATGCGGACGAGCGCCGCTTCATCGGCAACGTCAACCGGAACACGTTCCGACGGCTCTGGTGGCGCGTCGAGGTGTTGGGGGCCTCCATCCCGCTCGAGGACCTCGGTGAGGATGAGCTTGTCAACATCATGGAGCGTCCGACGATCGCCGGAGACCGAAGGCTGGCGCGTGCCGTGGCAGGCGAGTTCCTCAGGCGGGTACGAGCCGGTGATGCGAGAGACCGTATGCAGCTCATGCGTGAGGCCATGAAGCGGCTGATGCGGCTGAGCCCCTTCACGTCCTTCACAGCCCTCGATGCGGTAGAGGTCGATCAACTGGTCGAAGCAACCTTCGACGCCGCGATCGCGGGCTTGCGGGGCGAGCACGCACCGCTTCCCACATTCGAGGTTCGCCACAGAGATGCATCGGCGGACATCACCCGCATCGACGCGGCGCCCAGAGGCGGGGCGACCGTGCGTCCGTCGGACGAGGCGCACGAGGGCGCGATCACAGACCTCGAGCGGACCGCCGTGATGCTCGCTCGCAGTGCGGGCAGGGTCACGAACATCACGTTGAGGGAGGCGACTGCTCTGTCCGCGCCCGAAGCCCGAGAGGTGCTGATGGGCCTAGTCGGACGGGGCGTGCTCGCGAAGCGGGGGGTGAGGCGCGGGACGCACTACGTGATCGCGGAGGGCGAGAATGTCTCAAATGACTCGGAGCGATTGGTGGCCGATCGCCTTGGATCATCCAATGCCGACGCAGCGCCAGAACCAGGTCAGGCCAGGCGCACCGAGGCTGTCACTCAAGGGGACGTAGATGGACGGACCGACGGCTGGGTCGAGCCCAGCGAGGCGATGACAGGTTCCAGCCCGCCCCCGTCATTGCGGACCCGAACGAGGCGGCTCGACGGGCTCGGGCGGCTGACGCTCGATGCCGTGGCGAACAGACGTAGCCCGCGGGCGCTTCTCACGCAGCGCGCGCTCGCCACAATCAGGAGCAACCCGGGGATCTCCGCGCCAGGGATCGCCTTCGAGATCGGCATCGAGGAGGCGCTCCTCACGCGAACCCTTCCCGCTCTCGAGCGGGAAGGAAAGGTCGAACGACGCGCAGGGGGCTGGTACGCAACATGACGGCTGTTGGCAAGGCCGAATTGCAGGCATGGGTGGTCGAGGCGATCGAGGTATGGGGCGGGAGTGCTGCCCTGATCGACGTGTGCAGAGTCATCTGGCGCGACCATGAGACGGATCTGCGTGACTCCGGTGATCTCTTCTACACGTGGCAATACGACGTTCGGTGGGCGGCGACTGGGCTGCGCAAGCGAGGGCTGCTCCACGCCGCCGATGTCTCGCCGCGCGGACTCTGGGAGCTCACGTGACCCGAGCGTGCCTACGCTCCCGTCAGCTCACGGGCCAACGCTGATGTGCGATCCACTCGACGGTGTGGCGCTACATCGACCGCGCCTCTTAGCCACCTGTCGGCTTGGGCTCTACACGAGTCGTGTGATCCGCGGGTCTAGCTGTCTCGCTTGGGTCAGCACGAAACGTGTCGAATTGGTCCGGGCGACGTAAGCGGCTTCCTTTACGACCTCGCAGGGGATGCTCCAGATCTCCTCGACGTTGAGATCCTCATCGAAGAACACGGCGAGCAGGACGTCGAACGGGCCGTCGGCGACGTCGCGGATGGCCCCGAGCTGGCGACTCCGGTTCTCTGGCGTCAATCGGCGGCCCTTGATCTGGTAGCGGACGCCTTGTTCGTCGATCGCGTCGATGGACTTCTCGGAGAACCCTGCGCGATGGAGGTTGAAGCGACTGCAGCAAATCCGCTCGGCGTAGTCGCCAACCGGTGTATTGGCCGTCCGTACGAGCCCGCGATCCTTCATTACGCGCATGCAGCGCGCCCATGCCTTCGCGAGCTCCCCGTCGCTCAGGCCCGCAAGTAGGGCATCGAGGGCAGCAAGGCGGCTGCTGGAATCACGAGGCCCTGGCGCTTCGGAGGTCATCCGCGGCAGCGTAATCGGCATGCAACCGAGGGCGCACGACCCGCAAAGTCGTCGGCGGTCCCATTCCGCGAACAAGGTCGACTGCGCGCTCGTCCTTGAGGTCGCAGTACGGACACAGGCATGCGAAGCCGCCACTGATCCATCTGCATTCGTGCTTGATGCGCCGCTCGTCGGCAAGCGTGCCGGACCAGCTCTGCGCGAGCGTGATCTTCAGCCCCTCGCCGAGCGCCTTCCTGGCCTCGTTCGCTCCCCAACCGGCGCGGTGGCGGCTGAACCGCTTGATGACGTCGCTGGACCAGCCGAGGTAGTGCTGGTGGCCGTGCTTCGTTCGACCGGAGAAATGAAGCAGGTAGACCGTACCGACGCGGTGGTGCTCAGGCGACGGAGCAGGGGGCATGTCGTGCCGATCGACCGGACCATTGGGGAGCGCGAGCAGCCAGCAGTAGCTCCGTCAGATGTTCGAATGTTCGGACTCTCGGCCGGGGCGCGCAACCTCAAGTAGCGAGGGTCCTTATTTGAGGTTATGGCGCAACCTCAAATAAGGCCTCGTGGAGCGGTCAGGTTGGCGGTGCCAGGTGACCGCGCAGCCAGTCTGCCGTGTCGGTCTCGCCCCAGGTGCCCGACGCCACGGCGAGTACGGCCTGCTCCGCCTCGTCTACACCCGGCGTGGTGCGCCAGGTCCACTCGTTGATCGCGACGAACAGACGCAGCGCGACCCAAGCGGCTCGCTTGTTGCCGTCGGGCAGCGGATGGTTCTTCGCGAGGCGAACGAGCACGACCGCGGCCTTGTCGATGAAGTCGGGGTAGAACTCGGTCTCACCGAAGCCGGCTGCCGGCGCGTGGAGCGCCGACTCGGCGAGCTCGATCTTCGTTACGCGTTGGAGCGTGGGGGGATCGAGTCCCGTCAGCTCTGCGGCGATGGCCAGATAGTCGACCAGGTCGACGTAGACGACGCTCACTTCGCGAGGCGCTCGAGCAGCTCGCGGTCCTCTTCGATGATGCGCTTCACGCGCGCCTTGAACTTGGGGTCTTCCCGACGGCGCTGCACCGCTTCGGCGAGCGCGTGCTTGACGGTCTCATTCAGGCTCTTGCCTTCGGCGCGAGCGAGCGCCTCTGTGTCGGATGCAAGCTCGTCATCGAGCCGCACCGTGAGGTTCTTAGCCATGACACCATGGTAGCACAGCGCCATAGTTTTGCGACACACGAGAAACCCCTGCCCCACCCTCACCGCTCGGAGACTCAGCGCCGCGGTCGTGCGCTCTGCGCTGTGCGCTGTGCCGAGGTGACGATGCTGGGCGTTACCGTGACCGCGGGAATCGAACCCGCCGGCGCTGCCCACGCGCCGCCAATGAGCCGCTTGCGCGGCATGCAACTTCCGGGCAGTTGCCGCCCTGGCGCTCGCCGCCTCCGTCGCGGCTACCAACTCGTGCTAGGCCTGATCGTCCGTTAGCTCCACCGTCCAGTTCGCTGCTTGGATTTCCACGTCGAGCTCACGCTGCTCTTGTGCCAGCGAGTCGACGAGTTTGCGCACCTCGGCGACGTCGAACGTCCGGACCAGCCGGATCTCGGAGCGGCTGTAGCGGGCCTGCTGCTGCGCGGTCGCATCAGCGACGGCCTTTAGCGCGCTGTGGCGAAGCCCCAAGACGTCGCGCCGCGCCAGCGCCTGCGTGAGAGTTGCGCCAGACGGCAGCCGCGTGATCGCGTTGGTCTGATTGATCGCCGCGATGAGGCGCTCGAGATCGTGTGCGACCTGCTCGAGCTCGGCGAGCAGCGGCTCGGGGTCCTCGGGTGGCTGATCGCCCTCTTGGACGAGCGCGCTGACGCGTAGTCGGTCACGCACCTGTCCGAGACGGTTCTGTAGCTCCGCGCGCTGTGCGAGCGCCTCGCCGAGTTTCACGACACGATTCCACGAATTGGGATCACGCCTGCGAGCTTACACGTGCTGTGCAGAGGCCGCTCGTGCCTCCCGCCGCACACGAAACCGCCCACGCCCCGCGCAAACCCGCTCCCCAAACCCAACCCCCACCATTCGCCCCGATTAGAGTTCCAGTTGGATGCTGGGGGGAGCTGGGGGCGGCTGGGGCCGGGTCGTTTGATGGCGCCGTGGGCGGCGGCGACCAGCGCGAGCCTCGGTCGCCTACATCAACGCCGCGAACTCGGCGTCGGTGAGGACGATCTCGAGCGCGCCCAGGTTCTCGCGCAGGTGTGCGAGCGAGAGGGTGCCGGGGATCGGCAGCATCATCGGCGAGCGCCGCAGCAGCCACGCGAGCGCGATCTGGCTCGTCGTCGCGTCGTGGCGAGCCGCGATCTCGTCGAGCTCCGGGGGGCCGCCGCCGCGCAGCGGGAAGTACGGGACGAACACAATCCCCGCCGCCGCGCAGTAATCGACGACTTCTTCGTGCCTTCGCTCCGTGAGGCTGTAGTGGTTCTGGACAGCCTCGATCGGCACTACGGCGCGTGCGCGCTCGACCTGCTCGACGCTCGCCTCAGAGAGGCCGACATGCCCGATCGTGCCGGCGTCGCGATGCTCGGCGAGCACGGCGAGACTCTGCTCCAGTGGCACCTCGGGGTGGATGCGGTGCAGGTAATAGAGGCCGATGCGCTCGGTGCGCAGGCGACGAAGGCTCTCTGCGATCTGCGCGCGCAGCGCATCCGGATTCGCCTCCGCGACGCTGTACCCGCCCTTCGTCGCCACCATGCACTCCGCCGCGGCCGGGGCGCCGGCCTCTCCCAGTGTCGCCTCGCTTTCGCCGCCCGTGTAGAGGTGCGCGGTGTCGATCATGTTGACGCCGGCGGCGATCGCCTCCCGCACGAACGCGACGTTCTGAGGCGTGTTGGTCAGGCGGTTGGTGCCCAGTCCGATCCGTGTCAGGGCGGTCTCGCCGATGGTCAGCTTGGTCGCGGTCGCCACGACGTCGAAGCCTATCCCCGATCCTCGAGACGCCACGCAGCGCGAGCGCGGCCCGGCCCGGCCCTGGCGGAGTCACGTGGAGGGACTTCAAGGCGCGAATGGACGCGCAACTGCGGCGGCCGCCGCGAGCAGCTGGCCACCACCCACCTTTACCACCACCCACCTTTAGTTTCGCGCGACCCCCGGGGCTGGTTGCGCGGCAGTTTTGCCCCGCGCTTCGATCGCTTCGAGGATCGTCCGCAGCCCGCCCTGCGTTTCGGTGTTCAGGGCGTCGAGGATTGCCTGGGTGTCCTTGAAGGTATTTTCCGCCCGGGCTTCCGAGGCGATCGACTGGACCTCCTGGCCGACCATGATGATCGACAGCAGCACGAGCTGGATGAACGTCTGTGCGATCCAGGCGACGATCAGGATCAGGCCCGGCTTCGTCAGGAAGGTTGGCACGTCGCTCTTGCTCAGAACGCCCGCCTCGATCAGGATCGCCGGCAGGCTGGTGAGAGCGATCAAGGTGAACACATAGGCACAGAGCATCGAGCCCACGCTTTTGGTGATCGTGACCGCCAGCTTCGCGTTGAAGCCATCGACCTCCTTCACTGCCCGGCGGATTTCAGACGGACTGAGGCGAACTGCTCTGGCGAGGTGGTGTCGCGTCTTGACGGCGGGCGGCGGGGGCGCTGCCAGCGGGCCGGCAGCCGCCGAGTCGGATGTCGGGTCTTGCGCTTGCATTCGGCCATCCCTTCAGCGATTGGATTCTGGGGGTGTCCCGGAGCTTGGCATCGGTTGGTGACCGCGCGGAGCTTCGCCGAGGGTCCCGGCTGGGGCATCGAGCCCCAAGTATCGCCGCACGACCGAGCCGAGGACGTCGCGGGACCGTCGACTTGGTCGGCCCCGACGCAAAACGGGCGCCCTGATCGCTTCAGCGATTCGCCCCGCTCAGGCCGACGACGGCCAACCCCCCGCTGCACACTCCCGGGCGCGCGACCCGCGAGCCCGCCCCTACTGAAAATCAGTCACGGAGTAGATGTCGGAGCCGTGCAGCACGACGGGCTCCGACGGCCGGGTCGCGTCCCCGGCCAGGTGATGGACCGTGTAGGCGTCCCTGCCGACCTGGATGATCGCGACCACCATCCGCCCGTTGCCGACGTCGAGCTCGCCGACGCGCAACTGGCAGTCACGGCCGCTGCAGCGATACAGCACGCCCTCGATGCGACGGTCGCGCGAGACCGCTCCGGTGCTCGCCTCGGCCTGGTCGCGCAGCTCGCGGTAGGCCCGCTCGGCCGCCGGTGCTCCGTCGGGCAGCGGCGGAACGAAGAAACGGGCCATCAGCGACGCTTTGGGCGTGCGCTGGGGGCCGCCGGATCGCGCGGCGGAAAGCGCCTTCGCTCCTCCGGCGTCATCTTCCGGATCACGAGTTTGCCCGCGGCGACCTGCTCGCGGATGTCCTTGAGCTTCTTTTCGTGCTGCTCCTGCTGGCGCAGCTGGTAGGAACTCGGCACATGCCCTCCTGGCACCGTTTGCGTTCAGGGCTGACCCTGCCCTGGCGCTGGTTCGGCAGCCGCCGCACGGAGGAGGACGCTCCCCTCTCCTAAGCCTCACCCTCGCGTGGGCTGCGCCGGCCGCGACTTAGTTGGAATCATTACAAGCTTATCGCGCTCGGCTTTGGGTCCGAACCGCCGGGCATTCCGGCCCGGCTCTGGTACGGTCGTCGTGGCGGTCGAGACTTTCGGCCGCGAGGTCAGCTCGCTTGAGTCCCGCCAGGGGCGGTTCGGGTCAGCCACCCTCCGAACCGCAGGCGCCAGCGAGCGCCGTCAGGAGCAGCAACTACATGTCAAAGCAGTCCTTCGCCGATCTCGGCGTGTCCGGCGCCGTGTGCGGCGCCCTGTCCCGCCGTGGGATCACGGCACCCTTCCCCGTCCAGCGGCTCGTCCTCGAGGACGTGCTCGCGGGACGGGATGTCCTCGTCAAGGCGCCGACCGGGTCGGGCAAGACGCTCGCCTTCGGCATCCCGCTCGCAGAGCGCCTGCAGGCGGGTCCGGCACCGACGGGTCTGGTCCTCGCCCCCACGCGCGAGCTCGCCGCCCAGATCGTCTCCGAGCTGGAGCAGATCGCCGCCGCCAACGGGCTGCGCGTCGCCGCCGTCTACGGCGGTGTCGGCATCAACGCCCAGGCGGCGAGGGCGAAGCGCGCGCACATCATCGTCGCCACTCCAGGCCGCCTCGAGGATCTCCTCGCCCGCGGGGCGTTCACGCTCGCGCGGGTCCGGATGCTCGTGCTCGACGAGGCCGATCGCATGCTCGACATGGGATTCCGCCCCGCGATCGACCGCATCGTGCGCGCTTGCCCCAAAAAGCGCCAGACGCTGTTCTTCTCCGCCACGCTCGATGGCGTCGCCGGGGATGTGGCCGCGCGCTACACCTCGGACGCGCTCGTCCACGAGCACGCCGCGCCACCTCGCCGCGAGCAGGTGCCGGTCGAGCACAGGTTCGTCGCGATCCGCGACGAGGGACGGCTCGAGGCCCTCGTCGAGGAGCTGCGGGGCGAGTGTGACCGGACGATCGTCTTCGTGCGCACCAAGCGCGGGGCCGACCGCCTCGTCAAACGCCTGGCGGCGCAGGGCCTCCAGGCCGTCGCGATCCACGGCAACAAGTCCCAGAACCAGCGCGACAGCGCGCTCGCGCGCTTCCAGTCCGGACGCGTAGATACGCTTGTCGCGACCGACGTGGCCGCGCGCGGAATCGACGTCGAGGGTGTATCGCACGTGATCAACTTCGACCCGCCCGCAGACCACCACGCTTACATCCACCGGGTCGGCCGAACCGGCCGGGCAGGTAACAGCGGGGTAGGGGTGACGCTCGTCGGCTCAGCCGAGCGCCACGAGATGCGCCGGCTCGCACGACGGCTCGGGCTGAACCACGGCCTTGGCGGCGAGGAGCACCGCGCGGAGGGCGCCGGGTCTTCAGGCCGCCGCCCGCGGCGCCGCCAGCGGGCAGCGGCGCGATGAGCGACCAACCCCGGCTGAACGCCGGGCGCGGCACGGAAGCACGCTCCTGGCGGGAGCAGCTCGCCCCGTTCGCGCTGCCCGACTCACGGCGCGCTGCTCTGAGCTTCGCCACCTCTGTTCTTCCCTACCTGGGGCTGTCCGCCGCAATCTACGTGCTGCTCGGACGGTCGCCTCTCGCGCTGGTGCTCGTCGTCCCGGCCGCCGTGTTCCTCGTGCGCTCGTTCATCGTGTTCCACGACTGCTCGCATGGCTCCTTTCTGCCGTCCCGGCGCGCGAACCTTTGGCTCGGACGCGCGATCGGGCTGCTTCTGTACTCGCCGTTTCATCGCTGGCGCCACGACCACGCCGTCCACCACGCGAACGCGGGGAACCTCGATGAGCGCGGCACGGGCGACCTGCACACGCTGACGGTCGCCGAGTACGAAGCGCTCGGACCGAAAGGCAGGCTGGGCTACCGGCTGGTGCGCAACCCGCTGGTCATGTTCGGGCTGGGCCCGATCGTCGCCATGATCATCGGCCCGCGCATCGTCGCCAAGAACGCGCGGCCACGGATGCGGCGCAGCGTGATCGCGACGGACGCCGCGCTCGCCGTGATCGTGGGACTGCTCGTGTGGCTGATCGGCTGGCGCGACTACCTGCTCGTCCTGGGCCTGCCGGCGCTGCTCGCGGGGTCGATCGGGATCTGGCTGTTCTACGTCCAGCACCAGTTCGAGGACGCCTACTGGGACGACGCCGGGAACTGGAGCTTCACCGACTCTGCGCTTCGCGGCAGCTCCTACCTGAGGCTTCCGGGCCTGCTGCGCTTCTGCACCGGCAACATCGGCTACCACCACATCCACCACCTCAACGCTCAGGTCCCCAGCTACAACCTGAAGCGCGCGCACGACTCGACGCCGGCGTTCCACGACGTTCCGACGCTCTCCCTGATCGACGGGCTCCGCGCGACGCGGCTGAAGCTCTACGACGAGCGCCGCCGGAGGCTGGTCAGCTTCCGCGAGGCCCGTGTGGGCGCCGGCCTCAGCCGGCCGGCCGAGCCCGAAGTGAGCCCGAGCTCGGCGTAGCGCTCACCGGACCCGACAGAAGCTGCTGCGTTCCAGAACCGCTCACGGGGACTCGGCCGGGTCTTCAGGGTCATGCCGGTTGCCGAGCTCGTTGAGCTCCACGGCCTGACGCGTCGCCTCGCCGGCGAGCGCCTCGTCAGGCGATTTCCTGCCGACAAGCAGCACGTAGAAGCACGCCCCGGCGCGTTCGGCCTGCGGAAACAGGCGACCTTCGGCGAACAGTTCCTGGACTTTGAGGGCGTGCTCTGAGGCCTCCCTTGACCGTGGGCCACTCGCCCGGACCTGAAGTATCCGCCTGCGCCTCACCTCGAGATCGACGTTGGGGGCCGGGAGATTGTCGAGGACCTTCGTCTCGCCCCCCTCCGCGCCGACCAGCTCCTGGAACCAGTCGATCGCGAGATCGGTGAGCTCATACGCGACGAGCCCGGTGTGTTTCTCCCTGCCCAGGCGCGGGGTTCCGATCAGCTCGGCCCGCGCTGGATGCTCGTCGGGCAGCACCGAGCCGAACCCCTGCAGGAAGTAGTCGGCCATCCCCATCTCAGCCGCCGCCATGAACCCGAGGCTAGCGTTCCTCCAGGCGCAGGCGTCGGTGCCCGACTACGCTGACCCTGCGGCCGCCGCCGCAGGCCACTCGTCGAAGGGGAGAACATGAATCTCGAGGAGACGCTCGAAAAAGTCGTGGAGCTCGCCCGCGAGGAGCTTCACGTGGTCCGAAAGCGCGCAGAGGAGAAGACGCCCGCTCGCGACCATGGCAAGGACTACCACGAGGCCCAATCGGCCGCAGACCGCCTCGATCACTACGCCCACGAGCTCTACCGTCTGCACGACGCCGAGTACCCCGCGGGCTGGCGGCATCACAGCGCCCAGGATCGTGGCGCCGGCTAGCTAGCTGCCCGGCGGGATCACGTACACGCGTTCATCCAGGCGGAGCCGCCCGCTGCCGAACGGCTGCGCGGTCGGCGGGCGGTAGACGTCGATGTGGCGGCCGATGATCGCGCCGCCGGTGTCCTGGGCGACGAACCAGCCGCCGTTGATGCTGCGATACGCCGGGATGAAGATGCGGCTGCCGCGCGGGATCAGCCCCGGATCGACGGCGACCGAGTGGTAGTAGCTCAGCGGCAGCGAGGCCCCCGTTTCGAACGTGGCGCCGCCGTAGGCTCCGACCCAGTGACCGAAGCCGTGCGACCAGCCGCCGCGCGAGAGCGGGTAGGTGACGGCGCCGGACGCGTTGCGCCAGCCGCCCGCGCGCCACGCCGGCGGCCCGCCGCTCCAGTGGACTCCGCACTTCGGCGGCACTGTCGGTCCGCCGGCTGAGTTGACCCAACCCGCCGAACCCAGGTTTGCGATGTGGACATGGTGGCCTGCGAGGTCGATGCCGTCGCCCTCCATCGAGACGCCGTTGGCCGAGTAGAGCCAGTCGACGCGGTGGCGTCCGGCATCGCCCGGCGCCTGGACGTATGCGCCGTCGAACCAGCGCTCGGGCACCGGGTAGTACTCCGTGATGATCGTCCCCGTGAGCCACTGGCGGCGTTCCAGGGGACGCTCCGGCGGTCGGCGCGCGCAGCTCGCGGCGACTCTGGCCGCCGCGACGGCGCGCGGGGCGCTCGTCTGAGCAGACGCGGCCGGGCGGGGCTTCGAGGGGTCGGGGGCAACGCGGCGTGCGGGTACTCCGGACGTGCCGCCGCAGGCGGCGAGGGCCACGCACGTTGCCGGGATGCCAAGCAGCACTCGTGCAGTCACGCCCTTGGAGATGCTAGGCGCCAAGACGCCCGCGCGGCGCCGGCAGCGGACGCGCGCCGGTCAGCGTTCAGACCGCTCCGCTCGCTCAGAGCACGAACGGGATGATCGCGTGGACGCGGGCCTTGTACTGGGCGTACGCCTTCGGGAAGTGCCTGCTCATGATCCTCTCCTCGTCGCGCGCCTTCCACCAGAAGCCGCCGCACAAGCCGATCAGCAGCGCGACGCCGATCGCGCGCCCGTAGTCGACCGCGGTCCCGATCCCCATCGCCAGGATGCCCGTGTAGATCGGGTGCCGTGCCAGCGCGTAGGGCCCCGACTCGATCAGCTCGTGGCCCTGCTTGAACGTGACCTCGGCGCTCCAGTTGCGGCCGAGCACGACCCGCGCCCAGATCGCGAACGCGGCGCCGACCGCTGTGAGGCAGACGCACACGAGCGCCAGCCAGCCGGGCGGGCGCCAAAGAACCGAAGCCGGTCGGTGCCCGAACAACGCGAACACCCCGAGCAGCGCGAGCATGATCACGACCGTCACGGTCCGGTAGCCGAACAGCCCGCCGCGCTCGACCGTGCGCTTCGTCCTGAGGGCGGCAAGCAGCCAGAACGCCGCCCAGGCGATCCAGATGCCCTCGATGACGCGCCCCGAGGCGTTCACAGCCGCAACATCTCGCCACGCATGTCTCGACCGTAGCGAGGACCCCGGAGCGGGTAGCCGGTTCCGAGCTCAGAGCGTTGCGAGCAGCTCGCGCACGCGCCGATCGATCTCATCCCGCGTCGCCCGGACCTCCTCGACCGGGCGCCCCTTCGGGTCCGCGAGATCCCAGTCGATGTAGCGCTTGCCCGGGATATAGGGGCATGCGTCGCCACAGCCCATCGTCACCACTACGTCCGCCTGCTCGGCCAGCTCCCGTGTGAGGGCTCGTGGCCGGCGCTCCGCGAGGTCGATCCCGACCTCCCGCATGGCCTGGACGACCTCTGGGTGCACCCGCTTGCCGGGCGTCGTCCCGGCTGACAGAGCGACGTGACCGCCGTCGGCGGCGCGTTCGAAGAGGGCCTGGCTCATCTGCGAGCGTCCGGCGTTGTGCAGGCACACGAACAGCACGGTCGCCATCGTCAGCGGCTCTCCGCCATGTGGGGCACGACCACCTCGGCGGCCTCTGCCGGGGTGACCCCGGGATACAGGACACGGACCGTGACGATCGCCAGGAAGCCGCCGACCAGCTGCGCGACGACGAACCCGGGCACCGAGGCAGGGGCGATGCCGGCGAACGTGTTGGAGAACATCCGCCCGACGCTGATCGCGGGGTTGGCGAAGCTGGCGGAGCTCGTGAAGAAGTAGGCGGCGGCGATGTACGCGCCGACGGCCGCCGGCGCCGTGGCCGCTCTGCGCGAGCGGGCGAGCGCGAAGATCACGAGCACGAGCCCGCCGGTGGCGATCACCTCGGAGAACAGGTGTGCGGGGCTCGCGCGATGGTGCGTGGAGATGCTGACGGCGGCCAGCGCGAACATCCCGTTCGCGACAACGGCGCCGAGCACGCAGCCGGCGATCTGCGCGGGAACGTAGGAGGCGGCGTCGCGCCAGGAGATCCCTCCGAGCCGGGCGTCGGCGAGAGACACGACCGGGTTGAAGTGGCCCCCGGAGACCGGGCCGAACATGAGAATGATCGCGAACAGGCCCGCCCCGGTGGCGGCAGCGTTCTCGAACAGCTGCAGGCCGGTGTCGTCGGGCGAGAGGGTCTGCGCCGCGATCCCCGAGCCGATCACGAGCGCCGCGAGGAACGCCGAGCCGAGCAGCTCCGCAAGCAGCCGGCGGCGGAGGGGAGGCGGGTTCACGGCGCAAACGCTATTGCATTGACAAACGTCTTTTCAATAGATATACGTAGATCGATGGCTATCGATCTGCAGCTCGCGCCCAAGACCAAGCGGCCCGCGGGCGAGCCGTGCTGCGAGCCGGTGGTGTATCCGGACGTGGACCGGGAGCGGGCGATGCGCATGGCCGATGTCGCCAAGGCGCTCGGCGACCCGATTCGCCTGCAGCTCGTCGACGTGCTCCGAAAGCATGCGGGCAAGGTGTGCGTCTGCGAGCTCGTGCCGTTGTTCGAGGTCTCCCAGCCGACGCTCTCGCACCACCTCGGCAAGCTCCGGGCAGCCGGGATCGTCGACTCGGAGCGCCGCGGCCTTTGGGCTTACTACTACGTGATCCCTGGGGCGCTCGAAGAGCTCTCGGAATGGCTGAGCTAGAGCGCCCCGACGACTGCTGCGCCGTCGAAACGCAGAGGGACTGCTGCGCCACGGCGGAGAAGGACGCCTGTTGCACGCCGGGCGTCCCCTCGTGCGGATGCGGCGAGGACGACGTGCGCGAGCTCGTCCGCGCTCGCTACGCGGCAGCCGCCGGCGGCGGCGCGGCGCCCGCCTTGACCGACAGGCGGGGCGAGGAGGTGTTCGGCTCCTCCCTTTATGGCGGTGCGGGCGAGGACGCTCGCGACGCCGTGGAGGCCTCGCTCGGCTGCGGCGTCCCGACTGCGGTCGCGGACCTCGCCGCGGGCGAGACGGTGCTCGATCTCGGCTCCGGGGCAGGGGCGGACGTCCTGATCTCCGCCCGGCGCGTGGGCCCGGGAGGTCGCGCGATCGGCCTCGACATGACCGACGAGATGCTCGACCTCGCCCGCCGCAATGCAGAGCGGGCGGGCATCGAGAACGTCGAGTTCCGCAAGGGCTACATCGAGGAGATTCCGCTGCCTGATGCGAGCGTCGATGTCGTGATCTCAAACTGCGTCCTGAATCTCTCGGGCGACAAGCCGAAGGCGATCCGGGAGGCCGCACGCGTGTTGCGTCCCGGCGGTCGCTTCGCGATCTCCGACGTGATCGCCGACCCGGACATGGATGAGCTCACGCGTGCGGACATGCAGCAGTGGACCGGCTGCGTCGCCGGAGCGCTGACCCGAGAGGAGTTCGAGCGCGCCCTCGTGGCTGCAGGTCTCATTGATCTGGAGATCCGCGAGACGCACCGCGTCCACGAGCACGCCGTTGCGGCGATCGTCCGGGCGAGCAAGCCGGGCGCCGCGACGTGACCGACCACGAGATCCAACTCAACGACCCGCAGACTCTCTACCGGCGCTGGGAGGACTCGCAGTGGTCGCCGTTCGCGATCGACCTCGATCGCGACAGAGAGCAATGGGCGCAGATGTCCGGCGAGGACCGCGACCTGATCTTCTTCGTGCTCTCTTCGCTGATGGTCGCCGAGGAGCGCATCACGACCAACTTCTCGGGCCTCGTCGGCGCCTACGGCTCTGAGGAGGAGGCCACGTTCCTCGCGACCCAGCAGGTCGACGAGGCGCGGCACATGCAGTTCTACGCCCGCTTCCAGGACGAGGTCATCGCCGCGCCCGGCGAGATCGCGGGCCACGTCGAGCGCGCCCGCGCCAACGTCTCCGACGCGTTCCGCCACATCTTCGACGAGGAGCTCATCGCGGCCCACGAACGGCTCGTCGGAAAACCGGCGAGCCTGTCCGCGAAGGTCCGCTTCGTCACGATCTACCACCTGATCCTCGAGAGCACGCTCGGGCTCACCACCTTCAAGTTCACGACCGACCATCTCGCAGGCGAGGACCTGCTCCCCGGCTTCGTCGAGGGCTACTCGAAGATCCACCACGATGAGACCCGCCACATCGGCTATGGCGTCTGGTTCCTGCGCGAAACCGTGCGAGAGCAGCCGGCCGAAGGCGACACCGTGCGCGAGGCGCTGCGCGACCTGCTCCCGTCGGTCGCCGCGTCGCTCGCTCCGCCCCAGACGGGCTCAGACCGGGACTTCGCGGCGATCGGCGCGACCAGCGAGGCGATTCGCGACTTCGCGCTCGGCGGCCTCACCCGCCGGCTCGAGATCATCGGCGTGCCGCTCGGCTCGCTCTGAGCGCCAGCACCCGAACCGGGTTTGATTCCTGATCTGCGGGTACTAGAGAAGCGGTGCCCGATCTAGGAGACTCAGAGCTGCCCGACGGGGCAGAGCCCGACGAGCGTCCCGCCGAGGAGCAGGAGGACGATGCCACGACCCAGCTCTTCAGGTTGGCGAAACCGCTCGAACTCGTGCCGGCGGAGTTCCGCGACGTCTCCTTCAGCCCCGCCGTCGGGGGCTACAACCGCAAGCAGGTGGACGCCTACGTCGAGCGCGTCAACCGCTTGATCGCCGAGCTCGAGATCAGCCGCTCGCCGGAGAAGGCGGTGCAGCTGGCGCTGGACCGCGTCGGCGAGCAGACAGCGGGGATCCTGCAGCACGCCCGGGAAGCCGCCGAGGAGCTGACCGCCGCGGCCGTGTCCGAATCAGAGCACGCGTCCCGGCGCGCGCGGGTCGAAGCGGACGAGGTGCTCGAGCAGGCTCAGAACGACGCGCGCGACATGCTCGACCGCGCGGCCGCAGACTCCGCCGAGCTCGTCGCTCGCTCCCAGCAGCGCCTCGAAGCGATTCGGGAGGCGACCGAAGACGGGCGCCGCGAGCACGCTCACGTCCTGGAGCAACTTCGCTCCACCGCCGTCGCGCTGCAGGCGTTCGCGGAGCAGGCGCAGGATGGGGGGCGACCCTCCGAGGTCCCGCCGGAGCCGGCTGAGGACGCGGATCAGCAGGCGACCGAGGTGATCGAGGCGGTCGAACCGGTCGAGGAGGACGGGGAGGACCCCGGCGACGCGGACGGCGACGCCGGCGAGCTGCCGCCGCGGCGGCGCATCACGCGCTCGAGGCCGCGTCCGGCACGGCGCGAGACCGCGGGCTCGGGCCCCGCGCGCCGCGACTGAAACGCCGGCGATACGGGTCCCTCACGTCAGGACCGTCAGCCACGCCGGCTCCGGCCGCGCGCCGCGACTCAAACGGCGGCCTGACGGGTCCCTCACATTGGGACCGTCAGCCACGCCGGCTCCGGCCGCGCGCCGCGGAAACGCCGGCCTGACGGGTCCCTCACATTGGGACCGTCAGCCACGGCACCTGCTCGGGCGCGAACGCCACCCCGAGGGCCAGGGCCGCGACCAGCAGCGCGGTCAGCGCGACCGCGAGGCCGGGGCGCGGCAGCAGCTTCTCAAACGCGACCAGCGACGCCACGACGACCATCCAGGTCACGTTCATGATCCCGATCACGAACAGCACGGCCATCAGCGCCCAGCTCGCGCCGACGCAGAACCCGCCGTGCTCCAACCCGGTCAACAAGGCGCCGCGGGGGCCGGCCCGCCACCGTCGGGCGAGCAGCTCCGGCCGCCGGCAGTGGCGCAGGCACCTGGCTTTCAGCGGCGTCAGCTCGTAGACGGCGGCGGCGAGGATCACCCCGCCGGCGACGTAGGGGCCGGCGCGATCCCATGCCAGCCAGCCGAGGTCGAGGCCGGCGAGAAGCCTGACGACCGCGTAGGCGAGCATCCCCGCGGCGAGCCACGTCGCCAGGTAGCCCGCCGCGAACAGCGCCGAGCCGAACGAGGGTCGCCGCGCCCCGGCGGCCCGGCTCCTTCCCGCGTGCGCGTGCGCCATCGGCGCGAGCGACGGGAGCATCATCGCGGCCATCATCGTCAGCCAGAGGACTGCGAAGGAGCCGAGGCCACCGAGATCGGTGCCGGGGCCCATGTCCATGCCCCGCATCCTGTGCACCGTCACGGCCCAGCAGCCCCCGGCGACGAGCAGGAGCAGCGCTGCGGGCCCGACCGGGGTGGCCCGCTCGTACGCCGGTGATCCGGATGTGAGCGCTCTGCCGCCTGCGCGCGTCATCTCGCCACCTCCAGCTCCAGCTGCTCGAGGCACAGCTCCCATCCGTGCTCCTGGCGCCCGCGCCGGTAGTCGGTCGAGATGCCGCTGTTCACGAGCAGCACGGTCGTCCTGCCCGCTGACTCGCTGAACGAAAGCTCGATGAGCTGCTCGTTGGACGGCTCGTCGTCGAAGGCCCAGCGCATGACCAGGCGGCTGGGGCGGTCGATCAGCACGTACTCGCCGCCGCCGCCGCCCTCGGTGCCGTCGGGCCTTCGCATCACGACGCGCACGCTTCCGCCGACGCGCAGATCCACCTCCGCGACCGGCGTCTCCCAATCCGCGCCCGCGTGGAACCAGCGCCGCATCACCTCGGGGCTCGTCCAGGCGTCGAACACGGCTTCGGCGGAGGCCGCGAACGTCCGCTCGATAGTCAGGACTCGATCTTCTGTGTCTGTCACCTAAGGCTCCTTTCGCTCGTCCAGGTACTCCCCGACGACGTCGAAGAGGCGCTCCCAACGCGCACGCTGGCGCTCGATCCACTCGGCCGCATCGCCGAGCGCCTCGGGCTGCAGGGCGAGCCGGTGCGTTCGGCCGTCGACGACCCTGCTCACCACGCCCGCCTCCTCGAGCGCGCGCAGATGCCGCGAGATCGTCGGCTTCGAGACGCCGAAGTCGCGCGTCACTTCCCCGACGGTCGCCGGCCCTGCGCTCAGCCGTTCCACGATGTCGCGCCGAAGCGGATGCGCGAGCGCCTTGAACGTATCGTTAGCCATTCTGCTAACTATATAGCGGATCGCGGCGGATCGGTCGCGGACCACGAGACACGACAGGAGGTGTCGGCAAACATGGCCTCGCACACAATCGGCACGCAGGAGGAGTGGAACGCGCAGCGCGATGCGCTGATGGCGGAAGAGAAGGAGCTGACGCGCCGGGCGGACGAGCTCGCCCGCAAGCGGCGCGAGCTGCCGTGGGTGCCCGTCGAGACGGAGTACCGATTCGAGACCGAGCACGGACCCAAGACGCTCGCCGAGCTCTTCGACGGGCGCTCCCAGCTCGTGATCTACCACTTCATGTTCGGACCGCCGTACACCGCCGGGTGCCCCGTCTGCTCATCGATCGCCGACACCCTCGCCCCGCAGGTGCCGCACCTGAACGCCCGGGACACGACGCTGCTGCTCGCGTCGCGGGCGCCGCTAGAGCGCCTGCTCGACTTCAGAGAGCAGATGGGTTGGGACATCGGCTGGGTCTCCAGCGGCGGAAACGAGTTCAACCGCGACCTGGGGTTCCTCAGCAGCCCCGAGCAGCTGAAGCCGTTCCTCGAAGGCGAGCTGCCCTCGACGGTCGTGCTGAACGCGCGCATGTGCGGCACCGATGCCGCCGGCTACGTGACCGAGCGACCGGGCCTGAGCGTCCACGCGCTCGCGGACGGCGCCGTGTACCGCACCTATGTCACGACGAGCCGCGGCCTGGAAGTCGGAATGGCCTACTACGGGCTGCTCGACCGCACGCCGAAGGGACGCGACGAGAGCGCCACCGAGCCGCTCTGGATACGCCGCCACGACGACTACGAGACGGCCTGAGCTGCGGGACAATTGCCGCTGCTTGCCCTCGAGAGAGATCAGACCGCAGGGCCCGCGGCGAGGACGCCGCAAAGGACGCGCGACCAAGGACGCCGAGCGTCGCGCCCTCGCGAAGGCGAACGCCGCACCCGACGGTCACGCCCCGGCGCCGCGGCCGGGGTTCGCCGTGCTGCAGGCCGACGGCGGCGCCCGCGGGGCGCCCGGGCCCGCCGGGATCGGCTACTTGCTCGACGATGAGACGGGACGGCGCATCGCCGAGCACGCCGAGCCGATCGCCTCGGCCACTGCCGCCGAAGCCGAGTACCGCGCGCTGCTGGCCGGGCTCGTTGGCGCGCACGAGCTCGGCCTCACCCGCCTCATCGCCCGCTCGGACTCGCGGCTGCTGATCGGGCACCTCAGCGGCGAGCGCGGCATTCGCAGCCCGCCGTTGCTTGCCCTCCAGGCCGAGATCGGCGACCGGCGGATGCGAATCGGGACTGTGCTGTTCGAGTGGATCCCTGCGAGCGCCAACGGCGCCGCGCACGAGCTCGTCGCGGGCGTCCTTCGCGCGGGCGAGAACACCTGAGGAACCCCAGGACCGGCTCACCTGCTTCGGATGATGCGGGCCGCCGCTCGGGCGCGAGGATCGGGGGCGATGGCGAGCACCGAGCAGGCCCAAGCGGACGCGAGAGCCGGCGAGGCGAAGCAGGGCGCATCCGCCGGCCGGGACGCGACCGCCGGCGCCCAGTCGAGGGATCGTGCCGCCGGCGCCGCCGCCCCCGAGAGCGCGGCGGCGCCCTCGCCGTTCCCGCCGATCGCGAACTTCGCGTTCCTGTCGAACTGCCACACCGGCGCGCTCGTCGCCCCCGACGGCTCGGTCGACTGGCTGTGCGTGCCCTGCTTCGACTCAGCGAGCATCTTCGGGACGCTTCTCGACCGCCAAGCGGGCAGCTTCCGCTTCGCCCCGTTCGGCATCAACACCCCCTCGGCGCGCTCGTATGAACCGGGGACGAACACGCTCGTGACGACGTGGAAGGCGCCGACGGGCTGGCTGCTCGTGCGCGATGCGCTGACGCTCGGCCCCCGGCAGGGGGAGGACCACGTGACACCGCACACGCGCCCGCCCGCCGACGACGACGCCGACCACATGCTCGTGCGCGTCGCCCTGTGCCTCGATGACGAGGTCGAGCTGGAGCTGACCTGCGAACCGGTCTTCGACTACGGCTCCGAGCCGGGGCAGTGGACCGTCGAGCCCGGCGGGCACAGCGCCGTCGCGACGGGCGCCGGCAAGAGCATCAGGCTCGTCACCGACCTGAAGCTCGGCGACGAGGGCGAACGCGTCCGCGGGCGCCACGTCCTGCGCAAGGGCGAGCAGGCCTACTGCGCGCTCTCCTGGGCCGGGGAGGACTGCCACGTGCCCGAGAACGTCGACGAGGCGAACGAGGCGCTCGCCGCGACGACGACCTTCTGGCGGAACTGGATCAAGCGCTCGCGAATCCCCGACCATCGCTGGCGCGAACCGATCGAGCGCTCGGCGCTGACGATCAAGGGCCTCACCTACATGCCGACCGGAGCCACCGTCGCGGCGCTCACGACCTCGCTTCCCGAGACGCCCGGCGGGGAACGCAACTGGGACTACCGATACACCTGGTTGCGCGACTCGACCTTCACGCTGCAGGCGCTGCACTACCTGAACCTCGACTGGGAGGCGGAGGAGTTCATGCAGTTCGTCGCCGACCTCGAACCGAACCCGGACGGCGCGCTGCAGATCATGTACGGGATCGACGGGCGCCGCGACCTGGCCGAGTCGATCCGCGAGAACCTGACCGGTTACGCGGGCGCCTACCCGGTCCGCGTCGGGAACGGGGCCTTCGACCAGCGCCAGAACGACGTCTTCGGCGCCGCGCTCGACTCGATCCTCCTGCACACCACGCGCAGCGAACGGCTGCCGCGCCGCCTGTGGCCGCTGGTGCAGGCGCAGGCCGCCTGCGCCGAAGAGGCCTGGACGAAGCCCGACCAGGGCATCTGGGAGGCGCGCGGCGAGCCCCGCCATTACGTCTCCTCGAAGATCATGTGCTGGGTCGCGATGGATCGCGCCGCGAAGATCGCGGCGATCGCCGGCGATACCGAGCACGAACAGAGCTGGCGCGAGCTCGCGGGGAAGATCCGTGCCGAGATCCTCGAGCGGGGCGTGTCCGAGCGCGGCGTGCTGCGCCAGCACTACGAAACGGACGCGCTCGACGCCTCGACGCTGCTGGCCGCGATCTTCGGCTTCCTGCCCGGCTCCGACGAGCGCATGCAGGCGAGCGTGATGGCGATCGCCGACGAGCTGACCGAAGACGGCTACGTGCTGCGCTACCGCACGGATGAGACCGACGACGGGCTGAGCGGCAAGGAGGGGAGCTTCCTGATCTGCTCCTTCTGGCTTGTCTCCGCGCTTGCGATCATCGGCTCAGAACAGCGCGCGCGGGACCTGATGGAACGGCTCCTGCGCATCGCCTCGCCGCTCGGCCTCTACGCCGAGGAGTACGACACGGACACCGGCGGGCACCTCGGCAACTTCCCGCAGGCTTTCTCGCACCTCGCGCTGATCGAGGCCGCGGGGCGGATCATCCTTGCCGAGCGGCTCGCCGAGATCGCCTGACGCCGCCGGCGCGCTCGTGTTTTCTTCAGGCTCCTAGCGCCGCTGCCCGCAGCGACTGCACTCGTACCAGCAGGAGCAGGTGTTCTTGCGCCACTGCCACCGGTGCCCGAACCATGTGCATACCTTCATGACGACAGCCTGACAGCCCGACCGGCTGTCCCCAATCGCACAATTGAGTGACGCCCCGGCGGCCAGGAAACCCCCGCTGGACCGGCCGTTTCGGCGCACGCGGGCAGCCCGCACGGCAACGCTCCAACTCCCCCGCGACAACCGTCTCGACGCTTCGTTGAAAGCCGTTTCATTCGCTTCTTCAACTCCCCCGATTGTCCGAATCCAAACATTGATGAGGGGAAAAGCGGTACTGGGGGCAGTGTTTGCGACGCTCGCGTGCGCCGTTCCGGGTGCGCTCGCCGCGCCGGTGCAGGCGACGCTCGTGGGCTGGGGCTTCAACCGCCACGGCGAGCTGGGCGGCGGCTTCAGAGGCCGGGCGCACCTCCCGCTCATCGACCCACAGTCGCTCGCCGGCGCCGTGCAGGTCGTCTCGAGCTGGGAGTCCAGCTACGCGCTGATGGGCGACGGCACCGTCTGGGCATGGGGCGCGGACTGGATGGGCCAGCTCGGCAACGGCGAACGCGGCACGGAGCTCGCTCCCGTCCAGGTGCAGGGCCTGACCGGCGTGAAGCAGATCGCCGCGGGCGACGCGCACGCGATCGCGCTGCTCTCAGGCGGGCGCGTGGCCACCTGGGGCGGGAACATGTGGGGGACGCTCGGCAACGGCACGAGCGGCAACGGCAGCGCCGCGCTGCGCTACACGAGCGACGTTCCCGTCTACCTCAACATCCAGGGCGCCGTCGCGGTCGCCGCCGGCGGCTCCGACGACGCCGCGCTGCTCGCGGACGGCACCGTGCTCGCCTGGGGGGAAAACAGCAGCGGCCAGCTCGGCGACGGCACGAAAGCGGACAAAGACGTGCCCACGCCCGTGCCCGGGCTCGTGAACGTGCGCGCGCTCGCGATCGGCGGCTCGAGCTCGCACGGCGGCCACATCCTCGCGCTGCTGAGCGACGGCACAGTCCGGGCGCTCGGCTCCAACGGTCACGGCGAGCTCGGCGACGGCACGACGACCGAACGCCACAGCCCCGTCCGCGTGCCGGGGCTCTCCGGCGTGGTCGCGATCTCGACCTCGATCGACCACAGCATGGCGCTGCTGGCGAACGGCGGCGTCGTCGCATGGGGCGCCGACAGCTTCGGCCAGCTCGGTGTCCGCCCCACGCAGATCTGCTCACGGGGCAGCCTCTGCGTCCCGTTGCCGACCCGCACGGGCCTCACCGGGACCGCGATCTCCGCAGGGCGCCTCTACAGCCTCGTCCTCTCCGGCGGGCAGCTGCTCGCATTCGGCTGCAACCGGATGTTGACGCTCGGCGATGCGGGTCCCTCCACCACGAAGCCGGCGCTCGTCCCGGGCCTCAGCCGCGTCAGCGCCTTCGACGCCGGCGAATTCCACGCCCTCGCCATCGGCTCGTTCAGCTGACGGCGGACCGCCCAAATGGGGGATCTTGATTTCCGGGCTTTGCCCTAGTGTGAAGGGAGCGCAGTGGTGGCCCGGCTGCCGTCCCCCCTGGTGGCCGCACCCAAACCATTGCGCGCCCCGGTCGCATGAAAGGCTTTCTGACGAGAGAGGCCTCGCGGCCGGGGCTTCTTTTTTCCGCTCGCCGGCGCGCACCGGGTTGCTCCGGTTGCTTGCGGCGCGTTGGGATCCTGTGAAGCGGGTTTCGCAGCCGCGCCGCGGGGAAGCAGAATGACGTGCACATGTTGATGAGCGTGAGCGGCCACGCGCCCTCCGTCGGCGAGAAGGGTCCCTCGGAGCGCCTCCCCGCAGCCCGTGCCCGGCGGCGGCTCGGTTGGCTGGCGGAGCGCCGGCAGCGCAGGCAGCGCCCGGCGCATCCCAGCGTGAGCCCCGTGGTCGTCGAGGAGGAAGCGGCGAGCCTGCTCTACGGCGAGCGCACGGGCACCGTGCACGCCTCACCGGCCGCTGCACCCGTCGGCGAGGACGGCTAGCGCCCGCGAGCTCTGAGCGGCGCGATTGCGGGTCTCGCGCCGGGGGAAACTGAGTCGCATGGCGTCACAGGTGCGCGCGTGAGCCCCTCTTTCGGCTACACGATGATGTGTGAGCAGTCGGGCGCGGCGCAGCTCGTGGCCGACGTGCAGAGCGCCGAGGCGGCGGGGTTCGACTTCTCGGTCATCTCCGACCACTACCAGCCGTGGCTGACGGCGCAGGGCCATTCGCCGTACGCCTGGTCGGTGCTGGGCGCTGCCGCCCAGGCGACGGAGCGAATTCCGCTGATGACGTATGTGACGTGCCCGCTGATCCGCTACCACCCGGTCGTGGTGGCGCAGAAGGCGGCGACGGTTCAGAACCTCTCAAAGGGGCGCTTCCGCCTCGGCCTCGGCGCGGGCGAGCGCCTGAACGAGCACGTCGTCGGCGTGCCGTGGCCCTCGGTGGGAACCCGCCACCGGATGCTCGTGGAGGCGCTCGAGATCATCGGCGCGCTGCTCGCCGGCGACGGCGCGGTCAACTACCGCGGCAGCCACTTCGGGGCCGACCAGGCGCGCCTGTGGGACCCGCCCGAGCGGCCGGTGCCGATCGGCGTGGCGGCCTCCGGACGGGAGTCGTGCCGACTGGCGGCGAGCGCCGATCTGCTGATCGCGGTGCAGCCCGAGGCGAAGATCGTCGAGGCCTATCAGCAGGCGGGCGGCGGCGGGGCGCGCGTCGGGCAGGTGGGGGTCTCCTACGACGCCGACCGCGATGTGGCGATCCGGCGCGCGCGCGAGCAGTTCCGCTGGTTCGGGCTCGGCTGGAAGGTGATGGCCGAGCTGCCCAACCCGGACGGCTTCGAGGCCGCGAGCGCGGCCGTCACGCCCGAGGACGTCGCCGAGTCGATCCCCTGCGGTCCCGATGTCGAGCTCCACGTGCAGGCGGTGAAGCGCTTCCTGGACGCCGGCTTCGATGAGGTCGCGCTCGTGCAGATCGGGGGCGAGCACCAGGGCGAGTTCATCGCCTGGGCCGAGCGCGAGCTGCTGCCGGCGCTGCGCTCGCTGTGACTAGCGCGGGTCCGCGCGGTCGAGGTTCCAGTGGCGGACCACCGCGCACATCCACATCCACGGCTCTTTGTCGTCGGTGTGAGGGCGTGCCGGGTGCGGGGAGAGGAAGAACCGCGTGATCGTCCGCTGGCCGCCCTCGTGGTCGCCGTAGAGCAGGTCGACGCTCATCCCCTCGGCGCGTTCGATCGCGGCTTTTACTGGCGCGTACAGCGGGTCGGCGGGGTCGCGGATCGCCGCCTGCCAGAAGCTGATGTCGCCCGCCGGGACGTAGAGGTCGCGATTGTGGGGGTGGAACTGATCGACCGGCTCCGGCTCCACGTCGCTGCCGGCACGCGTGGGGTAGAGGTACCAGCCGTGGATCACCGCGATGCCGTTGGCGACGTTGCGCAGCGGCATCGCGAGATAGACGTTGCCGTCGGCTTCCTGCACCGCCGCGAGGCCGTCGTGCAGGCGAACCCAGTGGTTGTCGATGAACCCGACCTTCTGCGGCGGGTCCTCGGGGCGCGCGCTGAAAAGGACCGGCCGGAGCCCCACGAGCAGCGCCTCCTCGGAGACGCGAGCCGCCCGGTTCGCCGTGCGCGTGGAGCCGAACGTCGCGACGGCGAGCACGAGCGTGCCGCCGGCCGTCGCGAGCGAGGCGATCGTGGTCGTGTCCGCCACGACCCGCAGGCTACCCGGCGCTCAGAGCTCGGGCACGGGCGCCGCGTCCTCGGGTGCGATCCCGAAGCGGCGCTGGTAGTCCTCGTTCAGGGCGCTCCAGCCCTCTGGCAGCTGACGCGCGCTTCCCTTCTCGGGCACCGCAGCCCCCGCCAGCAGCGCTTCGAGCGCGGTCAGGCAGAGGTGCCAGCCCGCACCGTCCCGCGCGGCCTTGAAGCGGTCGTCGAAGGTGTGCTCGAGCGTCAGCAGGCAGCCCGTGTCGCGCTCGCCGAGCGTCCAGCGCAGCTCATCGTCGCCCCACGTATACGCGATCAGCGAGGGGGCTTCGAGCGCCAGCACGCGGCCGGTGCCCATCTCGGGAGCCCCCGGCGAGGCCAGGAACTCGACGGTCGTGCCCGCGAGCACGAACGAACGGCGTCGGATGCCACGCCGCGAGCTCCTCGCGGTGCGTCAGCGCCTCCCACACGCGCTCGCGCGGGTGGGCCAGCAGGCGTTCGAAGCGCAGCACGTGGCGTCCCTCGCGCTCCAGCAGCACAGCGTGTTGGTCAGGCATCGGCTTCTCCTTGCTCGTCGAGGTGGCGTTCGAGTGCCGCGAGGCCGCGCTGCCAGAGGACGACGTACGGGGTCAGCCACCGCGCGAGCTCGGCGAAGCCCTCGCCGCGAAGTCCGTACAGGCGCCGCTGTCCCGCGACGCTGCGCTCCACCAGCCCTGCCTCCCGCAGCAGCCGCAGGTGGCGGGAGGTGTTCGGCTGGCTGAGGCCGGCCTCGCGCGCGAGCTCGCCGACGGGACGTGGCCCCTCGAGCATCAGGTCAAGGAGCGCGCGGCGGGCCGGCTCGGCGACGATCTCGAAGGCGCTCGGGGGCATCTACATATATTCATATAAATATATAAATAGAGGATCAAGTACGGTCGAATCGGCCGGACGCCGTTCGTCGATTGGGTGTCAAATACCCCCAAAGAAGGAGGAGCACGATGGAGTACCTGATCCAGATCTACACGGGCGACCCGGCCGGCTGGGAGGACCTCCCGGAGGACGAGCGGGCGGCGATCTCTCGCGAGTACATGCAGATCAACGAACACCCCGGCGTGCGCGGCGGTGCCCAGCTCGCACCGGCCGAGTCCGCGACGACGGTGCGGGTGCACAACGGCGGCACGCTGACCACCGACGGCCCGTTCGCGGAGACCAAGGAGGCGCTCGGCGGCTACTGGGTGCTCGAGGCCGACGACCTCGACGGCGCGATCGAGTTCGCCGCGCGCATCCCGGCGGCGCGGCTCGGCGGCGCGGTCGAGGTGCGCCCGCTGGTGTCGCCCTGATCGAGCAGGTCTTCCGCGAGCAGTGGGGGCGCGTGCTTGCCGCCATGGTCGGCTTCCTCGGCGACTTCGACCGCGCCGAGGAGGCCGCCCAGGAGGCGTTCTCGATCGCGGCGGAGCGCTGGCCGCGCACCGGCACGCCGGAGAATCCCGCGGCCTGGCTGATCGTCACGGCGCGCAACCGCGCGATCGACCGGCTGCGCCACGATCGCAGGATCCAGCCCCGCGGCGAGCTCCCGGAGGTCCCCGACGCCGTGCAAGAGCTCCCCGACGAGCACCAGGAGACGGCCTTCCGCGACGAACGGCTCGAGCTGTTCTTCACCTGCGCCCACCCGGCGCTCGCGCTCGAGGCGCAGGTCGCGCTGATCCTGCGCGCGCTCGGCGGCCTTTCCACCCGCGAGATCGCCCGCGCGTTCCTCGTCTCCGAGCCGACGATGGCGCAGCGCCTCGTGCGCGCCAAGCGCAAGATCGCTGACGCGGGCATCCCGTTCAGGATCCCGCCGGCGCATCTGCTCCCCGACCGGCTGGCGGCCGTCCTCGCCGTCGTCTACCTGATCTTCAACGAGGGCTACGACGGGCGCTCCGAGCTCTCAGAGGAGGCGATCAGGCTGGGCGCCGCCCTCGCCGAGATGATGCCCGACGAGCCAGAGGTCCAGGGCCTGCTCGCGCTGATGCTGCTCACCGAGTCGCGCCGCGAGGCCCGCCTGCGCGACGGCGAGATCGTCCTGCTCGCCGAGCAGGACCGCGGGCAGTGGGACGCCCGCAAGCTCGCGGGCGGCCTGGACTCGCTCGCGCGCGGCCGCGCGCTGCAGGTGTCCACCGCCGCGGGCGGCGGCGGGCCCTACCTGATCCAGGCCGAGATCGCGGCGCTTCACGCCGGCCCGGGCGAGACGCGCTGGGAGCAGATCGCCGCCCTGTACGAGCGCCTGCTCGCGCTCACCGGCTCGCCGGTCGTCGCGCTCAACAGGGCCGTCGCGGTCGCGGAGGCCGTCGGTCCCGAGGCCGGGCTCGATGCCATGCGCGAGCTCGATCTCGACGGCTACCACTACCTGCACTCGACGCGCGCCGAGCTGCTTCGCAGGCTCGGCCGCGAGGGCGAGGCCCGCCTGGCCTACGAGCGGGCGCTGGAGCTGGTCCGCGCCGAGCCCGAGCGGCGCTTCCTCGAGCGGCGCCTGGCCGAGCTGTGAGCGCCTCGCGGCGGCGGCCGCTCGCGCGCTAGGCGAGGACTTCGTCGGCCGAGGCGAGCGTGCGCAGATGCTCGCCGACGCCGGTCACGCTGAGCAGCCGCTGCACCTGCTGGGATCCGGGCGTGACGGCGAACTCCTGCCCGCGGCGCCAGCACTGCTCGCGGGCCGAGAGGATGATGCGCAGACCGGTCGAGTCCAGGAACGTGAGCCCCTGTAGGTCGAGCACGACCGTCTTCGTGTCTTTCAGGTCCGGCGCCTCGATGGCTCGCTGCAGCAGCGGCGCGTTGGCCATGTCGAGTTCGCCGTCGAGCGAGATCACGACGCGGTCGGCCTCTCGCCGCGAGTCGATGCGGAGCTGCTCTTGCGCCCCCATAGACGAGATTCTAACCCCACTCCGATGTCATGAAAGTGACAGCCCCCCGGCGTGCGACACGGTGCGCGAAATGTCTCTCAGGCCGGGGCCAGCCGCTTGTGCATGCGCACCTGACTGCCCCGCGGGGAGGAGCAGATCTCCACGAGGTCGCAGATCTGGCCGGCGATCCACAGCCCGCGGCTGGCGCTCGCCTCGTTACCCGGCGGGCGCCGCGCGCGCAGGGGGTCGCTGATGTAGCCGGCGTCCTGGATCTCGCACACAAGGGTGTCCGCCGTGCGCCACAGCCGCAGCATGCCCACGCCGCCGCCGTGGCGCACGCTGTTCGTGGCGACCTCGTGGACGGCGAGCACCAGCTCTTCGTTCGCCTCGTCGCCCATCGCCTCCTTCGTCGCCCACGAAGACACGAGCTGGCGCAGCTCGAACAGGTCCTCGCCGGCGAACGGGATCTCCCACACGTCGCCCCGGGGGCGCGGGAGCGCCTCGATCAGGGCGCCCTCCGCGGACTCCGCCGGGCAGTGCCTGTGCCTCAGCGTGTAAGCGCTACCAGCGGCCATACCACCGCCGCCTGCTGCCCTCGACGCCTCCGATGAAGAAGCCGATCAGCCACAGGATCAGGGCCACCACGAGGATGATCCACAGCGCGTGCACCGCGAAGCCGAGCCCGCCGAAGATCGCCAGTATCAGCAACAGCGCAATCAGCGCTACCACGCTGCACCTCACTTTCCTTACTCGATGGACGCTGTCGACGCCGGTGTTCGGCTGTCCGGCGGCGCACCCAGAAAATGCCCGAATGGGCCGTCCGCCAAACCACAACTCCGGTCAGGCCCGCGACCGCTCGCGGCGGCGGTACGGCGGCGGACCGTTCTTTTGCGTGCACGTGTTTAGAGAGCGGGCTTAGGGGCAAGAAGGGACTACCGGTGTTGCCCAGCCGACGGATGGCCGCGCGCCCCCTGCGGTCTTCGTCACAGAGAGGGTGACAAGGAGTGGCATGTCGGCCGGTCTGCCCCGACGCGGACCGGCCGGCAAGCCGCATGGGGACGATCCTCGGGAGTTGGCCGCAACGCAGCTTGCAGCGCGGGGTGGAGCGCAGCGCGGCGTTCTCAGTTGCGTTGCGCCAGGCGCACGTCGAGGATCTCCGCCGAGCCCGCGGGGGAGACGGCGTGACCGTCGGTGATGCGCTCCAGGACCGGCCCGAGCCCGTCCAGCGCGGTCTCGCGGAACAGCGCATCGGCGCGGCCCGTGCGCAGCGGGCCGACCCTGATCTCGAGGTTGCGCGGCGCGACGCTCACACCCATGCTCAGGTGGCCGGCGAGCACCTCGCCGTCGGTCTGCGCGACGAGCGCGTCCGCCAGCATCTGCGTGTCCGAGATGCGATCGGTCGAGAAGTACGCGCGTGCAGCGAGCGTCGAGAGCACGCGCGGCACCACGCCGCGCGCGACGGACGTAGGGCCGACCGTCATCAGCGTCAGGTCGCCTCCCGGCGTGCCGTGGTCGATCGCCTCGAGCGCGGCGCCCTCCTCGCCGGCGGTCTCCTCCGGCGGGTTGCTCCCGACGGCCTCGAAGTGCATCGCGACCTCGGTGCCGCCGCCGGGCAGGTCGCGGAACTCCACCGTCTCGCTCAGCGCCTGTATGACCGGCAGCCCGATCCCGCCCGAGAGCTCCTCGGCGGCCTTGACGCCGGGCCGGATGCCGACGCCGTGATCGCGGACGACCGCGTCGAAGCCGTCTGCGCCGACGCACAGCTCGACCTCGAGCGGCCCCTCGCCCTCGCCGCCCTCGTAGGCGTGCAGGACGACGTTGTTGCAGGCCTCGGTGACGGCGGTTGAGATGTCGTTGAGCGCCACGGGGTCCAGCCCGACCGACTCCGCCAGGCCGCTGAGCGCCTGACGCACGAGCAGGACGTTCTCGGCCCTGTTCGTGAGCCTCAGCCGGACGTTCGGCGATGCGACCATGAGCGGACCGGCCGGGCGGCGGGCGGGGTTGGCGGGGTGGGCGGGACCCCTACCGCGGGCCGCATCGCCGTCTCCGGCTAGCGCGCCTGCCCGGGCGCGTCCGTCAGGGCGCGCAGCTGCTCGAGCGAGCGGCGCAGCAGACGCGAAACCTGCATCTGCGAGATGCCCACACGCTCGGCGATCTCAGTCTGGGTGAGGTCATCGACGAACCGCAGCTGCAGCACCAGCCTGTCGCGCGTCGGCAGGTGGGCAAGCGCCGAGCTCACGGTGGCGTCGAGCTCGACGAGCTCGTAGCGCTCGTCCTCGCGCCCGATCGTGTCGCCGTAGGGAACGATGTCCTCTTCGCCGCCGCCGCGAGGCGCGTCCAGGGAAACGGTCTCGTACGCCCTGATCGCCTGCAGGGCGTCGATCACATCCTCGATGTCCATCTCGAGGTACTCCGCGAGCTGGTTGACCGTGGGGGCGCGGCCCGACTCGTTCGAGAGCCGCTCCTGCGCGTCGCGCACCCGCAGCGCGCGCTCCTGCGCACCGCGCGGGACGTGGATCGCCCAGCCGGAGTCACGGAAGTAGCGCCGCATCTCGCCGAGGATCGTGGGTACGGCGTAGGACTGGAACGGATGGCCGCGCTCGCCGTCGTAGCGGTCGATCGCCTTCAACAGCCCGAGCGATGCCACCTGCAGCAGGTCCTCGAACGGCTCGGATGACCGTCCGTAGCGGCGCGCCAGGCTGCGAGCGAGCGGCATGAAGGACGCGACCAGCTCCTCGCGGGCGGCCTCGTCTCCATGACTCTGCCAGCGCTCGAACAGTCGCGCCGTCTCGGCACGACCTCTCGCGCGTGAACCGATTTCGGAGTTGGTAACCGTTGCCGGCATCTTCGCTCCCTTCTCTCGGGTTCTGCGTACGCCACCGATCGGCCTTCCCCGCCGGTCGCCCTTCCATGTTACGGGATCGCGCCAGGGATGCCAATACGTAGACGTCAGCATTCATACGTTCTGTGGACAGAAAGGGCCGTTCGTGTCCAGCGGCGGGGCTGGAGCTAGGCTGGGGCGCATGGGGGATCGCCCTGATCGGCCCGGGCGGGGACCCGGCATCGCGGAGACCATCGCCGCGCGGACCGGCGAGGAGCTCGAGCTCAACGACCGCTATCTGAACCCGCAGATGGGGAGGATCCTGCGCACGCTCGGCTTCGCCAAGGTGTGGACGCACGGCGAGGGCGCGCACCTCGTCGACCGCGAGGGCGAGCGCTATCTCGACCTGTTCGGCGGCTACGGCGTGTTCGCGGTCGGGCGCAACCATCCCGCCGTCGTCGAGGCGCTCCGCGAGGCGATGGAAGCACGCACCGCCAACATGCCGCAGCTCGGCGTGACGCTGCTGAGCGGCGTGCTCGCCGAGGAGCTGATCGGGAGAGCGCCGCCATCGGTCGCTGCGATGGTGCCGGCGAACAGCGGCGCCGAGGCGGTCGAGGCGGCGATCAAGATCTCCCGCGCCGCAACCGGCAGGAGCCGGATCCTCTATGCCGAGCACGCCTTCCACGGCCTCACGCTCGGCGCGCTCTCGATCAACGGCAACGCCGAGTTCCGCGACGGCTTCGGGCCGCTCCTACCCGGTTGCGAGGCGGTCCCGTTCGGCGACGAGGACGCGCTCGCCGCGGAGCTCGAGCGCGGCGACGTCGCGGCGCTCGTGCTCGAGCCGGTGCAGGGCAAGGGCGTCAACCTGCCGCCGCCCAGCTACCTCGCGGCGGCGCAGCGGCGCTGCCGCGAGGCCGGCACGCTGTTCGTCTGCGACGAGGTCCAGACCGGGATCGGCCGCACCGGGCGCTTTCTCGCGCTGGAGCACTGGCAGCTCGAACCGGACCTCGTGTGCCTCGCGAAGGCGCTGTCGGGAGGGTTCGTCCCGATCGGCGCCGTGCTCGTCTCGCGCCGGGCCTTCGACGCCGTCTTCGACGGCATGGAGCGCGCCGTGCGCCACGGCTCGACGTTCGGCGGCAACGACCTCGCCGCCGCCGCCGCGCTCGCGACGCTGCGCGTGCTCGACGAGGAGCGGCTCGTCGAGCGGGCAGAGCGCCTCGGCGCGCTGCTGCTGGAGGAAACCGCGTCGCTTGTGGAGGAGTTCGAGGTCGTGCGCGACGTGCGAGGCCTCGGGCTGATGTGGGCGATCGAGTTCGGCCCGCCGCCGGGCGCGATCGGACGGCGGCTCTGGGAGACCGTCGAGCGCCGCCAGCCGGGCCTGTTCTCCCAGCTGATCACGGTGCCGCTGTTCCACGAGCACCGCATCCTCTGCCAGGTCGCCGGCCACCACATGAACGTCATCAAGGCGCTGCCGGCGCTCACCGTCTCCGAGGACGAGCTGCGCCGCTTCGCGGCCGCGCTGCGCGAGACGATCGCCGCCGCCGAGCGCTACCCCGCCGCGCTCGCCCGCTTCGGGCTGCGGACCGGCCTGCGCGCCGCGCACCGCTGAGCGGCGCGCCGGGTTTCACCGGGACGCCGTGAAGACGTCCGAGCCGAAGCGAGGCGCCGGCGCGGCGTAGGCGAGTGGCGGCAGCCCGAGTAGCTGCTCCCAGCTCGCCAGCGAGGAGTAGTGGTTGTAGTCGGTCGCGACGACAGTCCCGGGCGCGATCTTCGGCGAGATCAGCACCGCGCCGACGCGGCCGCCGCCGGGGCCGGTGATGCCCGGCTCGGAAGTGTTCGGCCCGGGTTCCTCGCCGCAGCAAGAGCTGGAGTCCGATTCGGGGCCGTCCGACTCGTCGAAGGTCACCTCGATGAGTCCGCCGTGATGGTAGGCCTTCGACGCCTCGATCTTCGGGATCCATGTTTCGAGGAAGCCGTCGATGTCGGCGAGCGCCGAGGCGCCGCCGGTCTGGTTGGTGCACGGGTAGTCGTGTCCGTCTTCGCACAGGTTCGGGGTGATGAACGAGTACGTGGGCGCGTGCCCGGGGCGGGCCAGGTCGGTGGCCAGGCCCGTCTCGCCCTTCAGCGCGGCGGCCGGCATCTGGCCGCTCGGCGTACCCAGCGCGACGACGTGCGCGTCGCAGTAAGCCGGTTCGCCGATCACCGACTGGAAGTAGACGAACGGGTCGTGGCGCGTGGCGTAGCCGTCGCCGGCCTCCGCTTTCTGGGTTTCGTCCATGGCGTTCAGCGCGGGATGCCCGCAGGCCGCCGTCTCGCGGTTCGGGTCGTTGCCCATGTCCTGCTCGTAGGCCTTCCAGCTCTTGCCGGCCGCCGTCAGCTGCGTGCCGATGTTCTGCACTTCCTTTCCGAACACGCAGCCGGTGCCGGCGTCGACGCCGTCTTCCATCACGACACCGGTGAATTCGTCGAATACCTGGCAGTCGCCCTGGTTCTGCGGGTTCGGCGGCTGCCCCGAGACGAGCGAGATGTAGTTGTCGTTGCTCTCGTGCCCGGTCGCGTAGTAGTTCTCGAGCAGCGCGCCCTGCGCCGGCAGCGTCTGTGCGAGGTACGGGTCGGCGGCCGGTTCGCCGAACGTAGATTCGTAGCCTTTGTTCTCGAGCACGATCACCCACACGTGCTGGATCTTCGGCAGCTTGAAGGGCTTCGGCCTGCTCGCCTGCGCCGAAGCGGCGAAGGCCGCTGCGCAGCACAACGCCGCCAGCGCCGCGATCATCGTGCGTCTCACGGCGTCGCCGCCGTTTCGACCGGGACGGGCGGTTCGAGCACCGTCTTGGGCGGTTCCATGAAGGCGGCGCTGCCGAGGTCCAGGAAGTCCTCGACGGTCTTCGCGTTGGCGTCGCGGTAGGTGAGCGCGGGCAGGTTCCACTTCTTCTCGATCGTCGCGAGCACCGAGGTGTGGTCGTGCACGACGTTCGTCACGCCGTTCGGCTTCGAGTAGGGCGAGGCGACGATCCCCGGGACGCGCGGCCCGTAGATGTCATAGCCGCCAGGCACGTCGCCCGGCTTCAGTTCGGGTGGTATCGAGTCGGGCGCGATCGCGCCCGGCACGGGTACGTGGTCGTAGTAGCCGCCGTGCTCGTCGTAGGTGTAGATCAGCAGCGTGCGAGGCCACGCCGGCGATTCGAGCACCGCCTTCACCGTCTGGTAGGCCCAGTACTCGCCGTAGGCCATGTTCTGCGGGTCCTCCTCGTCGCCACCGGTTTCCGAGACCTTCGCGCCGAGCGCTTCCAGGCCCGGCACTTCGGAGAGCGGCCCACCGGCCTCGCCCAGCACGCCGAACTCCGGGTCGACGAAGCTCACCGACGGCAGCGTGCCCGCCTTGCAGTCGAGCAGGAATTCCGCGTAGTGGCGGATGTTGCCCGGGTACTTCTCGATGATCGAGGGGATGATCCCCGTCTGCGGCAGGTCGCTGAAGTAGTTGCGCCATTCGACGCCGTAGGCGTGGAAGCGGTCGAAGATCGTGCCGTTCGGAGGCGGCGCATCCTGCAGGCTTTCTGAATCGGTCGAGATGTTCCCGTAGGCGGTACCGGCCATCAAGAAGCGCCTGTTCGGATAGGTCTGGCACGGCGCGGAGCAGAACCACTTGTTGGCGCTCGTGAACATGCGCGCGAACGAGTAGGCGAACGGCAGCTGTTCCTCGGTCCAGTAGCCCATCGGCTGCACCGAACCGGTCGATTTGACGAAGCCGTCCATCCGGCCGCCGTCGATCTGTTCGTGCGTGGCGTTCCAGGACTGCGAGACGCCGCCGCCCTGGGCGGTGCTCGTGAAGGCGAACGAGTGGACGGGGCCTTCGGGGCCGGGGTTCCAGTTGTGCGCGACGCCCTTGCCGTTGATCTTCAGCCCTTGGGCCTTCGGCTGCCCGGATCGGTGCAGCGCTCCGAGCAGGTTGTCGAAGGAGTGGTTCTCCATCATCACGACCACGATGTGATCGAACGGCAGCGCTTCGTCGACGGTGCCGGCGGGCACGGCCGGATTCGGCAGGCTGTCCGGCTTACGCACCGGGCGGGCCAGCGCGCTGGCGGCGCGCAGCAGCGGATCGGCGCCCGCGAGCCCGGCGGCGGCCACGCCGCCGTAGCGGATCAGCTTGCGGCGCGTGATCGGGCGTAGCTCGAATGGGTCTGGCATGTCGCTCCTGAGTTCGGGCGGCGTGCGCCGCGTCACGGTCGGTGAACCGGCCCCCACTCCGGATTACCTGGCATTTCCCGGGTTCAAACCCCCACCCGTGAAGATCTCGTTAGCGATGGCGCACCGACCGGCGTCTCGCCGGAGCGCTTGAACACGGGAAACGGCCCCGGCGCCGCTAGCCTGTCGAGCCGTGCTCGCGGCCCGAGACGACATCCGCAACGTGGCGATCGTCGCCCACGTCGACCATGGCAAGACCACGCTCGTGGACGCGATGCTGTGGCAGTCCGGAGCCTTCCGGGAAGGCCAGGAGGTCGCCACGCGCGTGCTCGACTCGATGGACCTCGAGCGCGAGAAGGGCATCACGATCCTCGCCAAGAACACCTCGCTGCACTTCGGCGGCGTGAAGCTGAACATCATCGACACTCCGGGCCACGCCGACTTCGGCGGCGAGGTCGAGCGCGGGCTGACGATGGTCGACGGCGTGCTGCTGCTCGTCGACGCCTCCGAGGGGCCACTGCCGCAGACTCGTTTCGTGCTGCGCAAGGCGCTGGAGGCGGGCCTGCCCGTGATCCTCGTCGTCAACAAGGTCGACCGCCCCGACGCGCGCGTCGCCGAGGTGATCGACGAGGTGTACGAGCTGTTCCTCGATCTGGACGCGCAAGAGCATCAGATCGAGTTCCCGATCGTCTACTGCAACGCCAAGGCCGGCGTCGCCTCGCTCTCCTATGAGCCCGGCGAGAAGCTCGAGACCGGCAGCCTGGCGCCCCTGCTGGATCTTCTGATCGAGCACATCCCGGCGCCCCGCTACGAGGAGGGTCACCCGCTCCAGGCGCTCGTCACGAACCTCGATGCGTCGCCCTACGTGGGGCGGCTGGCGATCTGCCGCGTCCGCAACGGCACGATCCGGAAGGGCCAGCAGATCGCCTGGTGCCGGGCCGACGGCCAGATCACCAAAGCCCAGGTCGCCGAGCTCTACGTCACGGAGGCGCTCGAGCGCGTCGACGCCGCCGAGGCCGGGCCGGGCGAGATCATCGCGGTCGCCGGGATCGAAGAGGTGACGATCGGCGAGACGCTCGCGGACAGCGCCGACCCGCGCCCGCTCCCGGTCATCACCGTCGACGAGCCGGCGATGTCGATCACGATCGGCGTCAACACCTCACCGCTTGCCGGCCTCGAGGGCGACAAGATCACCGCGCGCCAGATCAGGTCGAGGCTCGACCAGGAGCTGGTCGGCAACGTCTCGCTGCGCGTGAGCGATACGGACCGGCCTGACACCTACGAGGTCCAGGGCCGCGGCGAGCTGCAGCTCGCCGTGCTGGTCGAGATGATGCGGCGCGAAGGCTTCGAGATGACCGTCGGGCAGCCGCACGTCGTCGAGCGGCAGATCGACGGGCGCCGCAACGAGCCGGTCGAGCGGCTGTCGATCGACGTGCCCGAGGACCACGTCGGCACCGTCACCCAGCTGCTGGCCGCGCGCAAGGGGCGGATGGAGCACATGACCAACCACGGCACCGGCTGGGTGCGGATGGACTACCTCGTGCCGGCCCGCGGCCTGATCGGCTTTCGCACCGAGTTCCTCACCGAGACGCGGGGAACGGGCATCATGCACCACGTCTTCGACCGCTGGGAGCCGTGGGCGGGCGAGTTGCTCACGCGGACGACCGGCGCGCTCGTCGCCGACCGGCGGGGACAGACCGCCACCTACTCGCTGATGACGCTGCAGGAGCGCGGGACGCTGTTCGTCGGCCCCGGCGAGGAAGTCTATGAGGGCATGATCATCGGCGAGAACGCCCGCACCGAGGACCTCGACGTCAATCCGACGAAGGAGAAGCACCTCACCAACATGCGCTCCTCGACCGCCGACGTGCTGGTGCGTCTCGACACCCACCACAGCCCGACGCTCGACGAGGCGCTCGAGTTCGTCCGCGAGGACGAGTGCGTCGAGGTCACGCCGGGCTCGGTGCGGCCACGCAAGGTCGTGATCTCGAGGGTCGAGCGCCTGAAGGCGATGCGCACCGCGCGCAAATGAGAGCGTCCTCATTTGCGACGCGCCCAGCCGCCAGCGGCTAGGGTACGCACTCGTCCACCCCCCTGGGAGCAGGACGAGCCGCCGGGGCTCGCCTCCTGCCGATCGACATCAGGAGTCGAGAGAATGACCGCACCGACGCCCACGCGCCAGCTTGGCGCAGCCGTGTTGCTCGTGCTGTGCCTAGCGCTCGCGCTCGCGCTGCCCTCGGGCGCGCTCGCCGCCGAAGAAGGCACGACGACGGCGACGCCCCACTACACCAAGGAGAGCAAGAAGGCCTTCGAAGAACAGCTCGCCAAAGGCGAAATCAAGTCAGCGGAGTTCAACAAGAAACTGCGCAGCCTGCACATCAAAACCGCCAACGGCACGCTGTACCTGTACCACTACGAAAAGAAGGGCGCGAAAGGGGTCGAAGAAAAGCTCAAAGCCAAGCACGTCTCCTTCGCGATCCTGGCGCCGAAAGCGGCCGCCAAAGAAGCCAAAGAAAAACCGGCCCCGAAACACAAAATCCGCTACATCGTGGGCGGGGTCGTCATCGTGCTGATCATCATCGGCGCGATCGTGTGGTACGTGCGCCGCCGGCGGGTGTACGCCGACTGACGGCGCCCGTCGACGCTGCGGCCGCTGGCGAGCTCCGGTACGACGCCGAGTCTCGCCTCGGCCGCCCCCACAGGTAGCTGAGCACGCACCCGAGCGCGAACACGGCGACGACCAGCAGGACGGGGCCCGAGTCCTCGACGAGCGCTCCGACGACGCCGGCGGCGAGCCCGCCGGCGAGCGTCGCCAGCCACAGCTGGTCCCCGCCGACCGGCGCCAGCAGGCGCGAGCGCGCGCGCACACCCCAGACCGCGCACAGCACCGCGAGCGCGGTCGCGACGGGCATCGCGTGGTTGTGCAGCTCCCCCCACGCGGCCTTGTAGCGGCGCACGAGGATGTCCCGCACGTCGCCCCCGGAACGGGCGTGAAGCACGCTGCCCGTGAAATGCCCGCTGCCGTGCGCGGTCGCCAGGTCGATGGCCGCCAACACGACGAGCCCCGCGACGGGCGCGATCAGCGCCAGCAGGGCGCGCCGCCGGGTCAGGGCGCCCGGCGCGAGCAGCACGGCCGCGACCGCTGTCCCGGCGCACACCAGGATCACGCCGCCGACGCCCGCGCCGATCCGCGCCGAGCCCTCGATCAGCGCGAGCGCCGCGCCCGCGCCGAGCACCCACGCGAGCGACTGCCGGCGCGAGGTGGTCACGGAGGGGTAGAGCGCGGCGGCGACCGCCGCGAGCACGAGCACGGCGAGCCCGGACTTGAGCTCGTTGCCGACGCCGTAGAAGCGCGCGCCGAGAATCGGGTTGGGGCCGAGCACGGAGCGCACGAGCAGCTGCGTGTGGGCCAGCGCGTCGACCACGATCGCCGCCGGGGCCGCGATCGCGGGCGCCAGCAGCGCGCGCGGCCACGCCAGCAGCAGGTCGCTGAGCGCGCCGAGCGCCAGGCAGAGCACCGCGATCAGCGCGTACTCGAGGCCGGCGCTCGGTTCGATCGCTGCGGGCACCATCACCGCGACCGGGGCCCACAGCACGCCGAGCGCGCCGGCGCGCATCGCCCGCGCGCGCGCCGCAGGGGAGCGCGTGGCCGCAGCGAGGAGCAGCAGCGCCGCCCAGGCGCAGAGCAGGAAGCCGAACGCCGGCAGGCGCCGTTCGCCGATCACCCGCAGGCGCGCGTCGAACGCCCGCAGCGCGGCGCCGTCGAGCGCGCCGCCGGCTTCGATCGTGCGGCCTCTCATCTCATCCGGGATCGGACGGTGCAGCCACGCCAGCACGGTCGGTGCGATGTCCACCGACGAGACGAGGCCCCGCTCCTGGGTCGTGGGGGAGGTCAGCTCCTTCGCA
Organism: Solirubrobacteraceae bacterium; assembly: GCA_035569835.1. Lineage (GTDB taxonomy): Bacteria > Actinomycetota > Thermoleophilia > Solirubrobacterales > Solirubrobacteraceae > Palsa-744. The sequence goes on along the minus strand of DATMMF010000019.1, from coordinate 135,225 downwards.
GGCCCGGGGAACGCAGCGCCCGGCAGGCCGGCCGCTCCGAGCCACAGGAGCTGGCCGCGCTTGCCCGCGGGCAGGCGCTGGACGGCGATCACGAGCTCGCCGCGGGCGCGCCGCGCGAGCAGCGCGCGGAGCTGGCGACGCCCGGCACGGCCGGGCGAGAGGTCGGCGACGACGATGGCGTGGCCGCGCAGAAGGGACCCAACGCGGGCCGGGAGCGTGGCCGGCGCCCCGATCGAGACGGCGGCGATGTGGCCGCCCAGGCCCGCCGCGACGGGCGCGTCATCCCCGAAGCCCAGGGGCCGGCGGGTCGCGGTGCGCACGGCGCCCGAGCGGCCGGGCGCCGCGTAGCCAGCTCCCTCGACACTCGACGCGAGCAGCCCGGGCGTGAGGAGCTGCGGCGCCGCGCCGGCCCGTGAGCGCGCCGCCTGCCAGCCTTCGATGCACGCGCCTTCGCGGCCGCACCGGGGTGCGCCGAACGTGAGCGACAGCGGCGCAGGCGCGGGCGTCCGGTACGCCGACGACGCGATCCGGGCACCCTGCGTGACGTCGAGCTGGAGCTGCGCGGGCGTGTAGTTGCCCTGCGAGGCGGACATGATCCCGACCGACATGCGCGCGTGCGCGAGCGCGCGCTCGCCCGCGTTCACGAACACGATCAACGCGCTTCGAGCCGTGCCCCGGGGCGGGGGCGAAGACGCGTCTGCTCCCTGCGCGCCCAGCGCCGCGAGCACCACGAGCGCCGGCGCGAGGCCGAGCAGCAGCGGGCCGGCGGCGGCCCGCCGGCGGGGTCCTCTCAGTCCTCCGCCCCTTCGCTCGCCCGTGCCCCCGCGGGGACCGGGACCGGCTCGCCGAGCCCGTCGCCGTTCGGAGCCGCGCCGGTCGCCGCCGCCGGGATGCCGTGCATCGTGCCCTCGATGTTCACGCGCGGGAGCAGCCGGTCCAGCCACGCCGGGAACCGCCACGTCACGTCGCCGAGCAGGTGCAGCGTGGCGGGCAGCAGCAGGCATCTGACGACGAGCGCGTCGAGGAACACGGCGCTGGCGAGGCTCAGCCCGAACTCCTTGATGACGCGGTCTTCTCCGAGCATGAACGAGAGGAACACGCACACCATGATCGCCGCGGCGGCGGTGATCACACGTCCCGTCAGCGCGAGGCCCTCACCGACCGCCCGGCGTCCGTCGCGCGTGATCGTCCAGCGTTCATGGATGCGCGAGATCAGGAACACCTCGTAGTCCATCGACAGCCCGAACACGATCGCGAACAGCATCACCGGGATGAACGACTCGATCGGCCCCTTGGAGGTGCCGAACAGGCTGCCGGCCCAGCCCCACTGGAAGACGGCGACGATCACGCCGAGCGAGGCGCCGATCGACAGCAGGTTCATGACCGCCGCCTGCAGCGGGATCACCAGCGAGCGGAACACGATCAGCAGCAGCAGCGCCGAGAGCAGCACGACGACGCCGATGAACAGCGGCAGCTTGTGCCCGAGCGTCTTCGCGAAGTCGATCGCGCCCGCGGTGACGCCGCCGACGTAGATCTTCATCCCGGTGCCGCGCTCCACGGCCGGCGTCACGCGGTTGCGCAGGTCTTCGACCAGCCTCGTCGTCGCATACGCCTGCGGCGAGGACTGCGGGTAGACCGTGATCGTCGCGACCGTCCCCGACGGGCTGAGCCGCGGTGGCACGACCGAGGCGACGCCGGGCGTTCGCCCGATTGCCGTCGCGAGCGCGCCCACCGCCGCTGGGTCGCCGGCGTGCGGCGTCTGGGCGACGACGAGCAGCGGGCCGTTGAAGCCTTCGCCGAAGCCTTCGGCGAGCAGCTCGTACGCCCTGTGCGTGGTCTGGTTCGAGGGATCGTTGGAGGCGTCGCTCGAGCCGAGCCGCAACGCGACCGCGGGCGCGGCGATCGCGAGCATCAGCAACGTCGAGAGAACGGCGATCGCGCGCGCGTGCTTGCCGACGAACTGGCTCCAGCGAAGCCACGAGCCTTCGCCCATCGGCGCGGCGCCGTTGCCGGCCGCCGGCGCGGCCTCGGCGTCGGCCTCGGCCTGTTCGGCCCGCGCGCGTGCGCGGCGGCCCGGGTAGGCGACTTTGCGACCGGCGAGCATCAGCAGCGCCGGCAGCAGGGTCAGCGAGGCGAACATCACGAGCAGCACGCCGATCGAGGCCGCGATCGCGACGCCGTAGAGGAATTCGACTCCCAGCAGCATCATGCCCAGCAGCGCGATCACGACCGTCGTGCCTGCGAACAGCACCGCGCGCCCGGCGGTGTCGATCGAGCGAAGGACGGACTCGCGCACGTCGTGGAAGGTGCTGCCCGGCGTTCGGTAGGCCTCGCGGAAGCGCGTCAGCACGAACAACGCGTAGTCGATGCCGACGCCGAGCCCGATCATCGCCGCGAGCTCGGAGGAGAAGTTCGGGGTGTCGACGACGTGGGTGAACAGCGCGATCAGGCCGAGGCCGGTGCCGAGCCCGAACAGAGCCGTGAGGATCGGGAGGCCCATGGCGATCAGCGAGCCGAACGTGAGCAGCAGCACCACGATCGCCGCGAGCAGCCCGACGGCCGTCGAGATGCCGAAGCCGGGCTGCTCGGTCTGCTCGACCGCCTGCCCGCCGAGCTCCACCTCGAGGCCGGGCTTGGCAGCCGCTTTCGCCGTGTTCACGACGCGTTCGGCCGCGCTCTTGGGGAGCAGGTTCGCTTTCTCGTCGAACACGACCGTCGCGAACGCGATCCGCCCGTCGGAGGAGATCGAGCGGCCGGTGGCCGTGCCATAGGGACTGATCACGGCGCTGACGTGCGGAAGCTTCTCGACCTGCGCGAACGTCGCGCTCATCCGCGCGCGCACCGCCGGGTCGCGCACGCTGCCGTCCTGGACCTTGAAGACGATCGTGTCGCGGTCGCCCGCCTGGGTCGGGAAGCTGTGCTGCAGCAGATCGGACGCGCGCTGGGAGTCGGAGTGGGGGAGCGTGAAGTTGTTCGAGTAGCTCGTCCCTGCGGATTGTGCGAGCACGTTCACCGCGACGAGCAGCAGGATCCAGCCGACAATCACGTACTTGCGGTGGGTCGTAGACCAGCGAGCGAGCTTGAGCAATGCAGAACTCCGGTCTGGGGGACGGGGGGCGCTCCCGGGAGGGGAGCAGAGCGCCCGGGAAGCCCGACGCAGGGCGCCCTATGAGGGTAGCCGGTTCAGTTGAGGCTGGGGTCGAGCGGCATCCGCGCGAGCAGCGCGTAGCGGCCGCCCTTGCGCGTCAGCACGCTGCTCCACAGCGCGAGCGGGTCCTCGCTGAAGACGTCGCCCGGGAGCGCGTCGTCGGCGATCCAGTCGCCGGCCTCGATCTCCGCGTCGAGCTGGCCCTCCGACCAGCCCGCGTGGCCCGCATAGATCCGCCTGCGCGAAGTCGCCGCCGCGAGCTCCTCGAGGCTCGCATCGGGGGCCGGGAGCCCGATGCGCCCGAGCACGAGCAGTCCGGCGGCCGCCGGATCGTTGAACTCGGCGAGCATCACGATCGAGCTGGCCTGCACGGGCCCGCCGACGTAGACCGGGTCGTTGGGCTCGACGAGCTCCTCGAGCTGCGGAACCGCCGAGGCGACGGTCGAGGTCGAAGGCCGGTTCAGCACGAGCCCGAGCGCTCCGTCGTCGCTGTGCAGCCCGATCAGCACCACCGTGCGGGCAAAGTTCGGGTCCTGCAGAGTCGTGGAGGCGAGCAGCAGGCGCCCCGCCAGTGACTCGGTGCTCATCGTCACAGGCTACCCGCGGTCGGCGCTTGCACTAGCATGCGCGCGGCCCCGCCGTGGACGCCGAGGACCTAATCGAGCGGATCGCCGCCTTCCCGAGCTGGAATTACCGATTCGACCTCGGCGAGGGCATCTCCACGCCGGTCGCCAGCGCTTGGCGGGTCCGCCGCCAGGAGCTGCGGCGCCGGTACTTCTTCGAGCCGCTGCTCGCCCTCACGGGGGGCACGCTGGCCGGCCGCCGCGTGCTCGACCTCGGCTGCAACGCCGGCTTCTGGTCGCTGCAGGCGATCGAGGCGGGCGCCGAGTTCGTGCTCGGCGTCGACGGCGCGCGGAGCGCGATCGAGCAGGCCGAGCTGGTGTTCGAGGCGAAGGGCGTCTCGCGCGAGCGCTACAGCTTCGAGGCGGTCAACATCTTCGACTGGCAGCCCGCCGAACGCTTCGACCTCGTGCTGTGTCTCGGCCTGCTCGACGTCGTCGCGAAGCCGCTCGCCGTGTTCGAGTTGATCGCGGCGTCGGGGGCCGAGCTGGTCGTGATCGACACGGGCATCTCGCGGGCCCGCGGCGAGCTGTTCGAGGTCGGCCGCCTGAACGAGCCGCGCAACGCGGTCGAGCATGAGCTCGTGCTCGTGCCCACGCGGCCGGCTGTCACCGCGCTGGCCAAGCGCTTCGGGCTGGGGACGGTCGCGCTGGCGCACGAGTTCGACGCGGACGAGCTCGGCGTCGACGACTACGCAGCCGGCCGCCGTCTCGCCTTCATCTGCTCGTCGGGTCCGTCCCTCGAGGGGCTCGCCGCCGCCCCGGAGCCGGCGCAGAATGCCTGGGCCGGCGCCCTGCAGGGCGCATCGAGGAGCGTTCGCCGTCGATTTCGGAGTGCCGCGCGATGAGCGGGCCGAGCGATCGCGTCGAGCAGCAGCGACGCTATTTCTTCGAGCCGCTGCTCGCACTCTCGGGGGGAACGCTCCGGGGCCGGCGCGTGCTCGACGCCGGCTGTGGCGAGGGCACCTGGACGCTCCAGGCGCTCGAGGCGGGGGCGGACTTCGTGCTGGGGCTCGACACCGACGGCCGCGCGGTGGAGCTCGCGCGCGAGCGGCTCGCGGCGGCAGCGGTCGATCCGGCGCGATACGAGATCCGTCGCGAGGACGTGACCGCTGCGCCGATCGAGGGCGGCTACGAGGTCGCGCTGTCCGTGGCCTTCATGGAGCGCAGCGGCAAGCCCGTCGAGCTGTTCGAGCTGCTCGCGCGCGCCGGCTCGCGGCTGGTGGTGATCGACACAGCTCTCTCGGGGGCGCCGTCGAGCTTCTTCGAGCTCGCGATGGAGCCGGCCGGCGCGGTGCCCTCCGACGGCGTCGCGCTGCTGCCCTCGCGGGAGGCGATCGTCGAGCTCGCAGCCGAATTCGACTACGACTGCGTGCCCCTGGCGCACGCGATGGGCGACCGCGCGGGCGTGGGCGACTACGCGGCACAGCGGCGCGTGGCGTTCATCTGCGCCTCCGAGGCGCCGCTGGACGCGCTCGAGTGGGAGGAGCCGCCGCCGGTGACGCCGTGGTGGCGGGCGCTGCTCGATCCCTCCTCGCGCGGCTGGCAGGTGCCCGCCTAGTTACGGCGCCCGCCACGCGCCCCCCCCGATCGCCCCGCGCGAGCCGCCTCAGCCCGCGGAGAGGATGTCGAGCGTCCCGCTCTCGGCGTGGTCGTTGGCGTTGCCCTCGGGCTCGATCACGTGGCCGGCGACGACGATCGGGCTGTTCCAGTGGCCCGGGAGGCCGGGCAGCTTGGCGACCGGGCGCGGCGATCCGGGGCGGTAGACGTAGATGCCGCCCGCCTGGAGGTCGTAGACGTAGAGCAGGCCGCCGGCCATCACCGGGCTGGTGCCCGCGTTGCCGTTCTGCCAGGCGCGGAAGAGCACCCCGCGCCGCAGGACGTACGCAGCCGTGCCGCTTTCGTCGGCGACGAACACGGTGGTGCGACCGCCCCGCTGCCATACGGCCGGCGCGCTGAACAGCTCGGCGCCGCCCGGGACCTGCAGGCGCTGCAGTTCGCCACCCAGGCGCCCGCTGTCGCCGCCGCTCGGGCTGCGGCCGTCCAGCCGGGCGAGCGAGAGCACGCGGATGACGCCGTCCTTGCCGGCGACGATCGCGCGCCCGTCCCCGAGCAGCGCCGGCGCGCTCGAGCCGAGGTCGGTGTCGCTGCTGTTGAGCTCGGCTTGGTTGCGCGGCGTGAACGCCTGCCGCAGGTGCAATCCGGGCACGCTGAGCTCGAGCACGCTGTCGCCGAAGTCGCTCGTCCCGTTCCACGGCGCGTTGCCCGTCGAGATCAGGATCCGGCCGCCGCCGGGCTCCACCACCGCGCCGCCGCGCGCCAGGATCGCGGAGTCGCTCGAGTGGCACGTGCTCGGGACGATCAGCGCGCGCCGGTTCGAGCACAGCGTGTTGAAGATGCTCGCGATGCGGCCGCTCGCACGGTCGATCAGCACCACGTGTCCCTGGTAGGGGGGAGCATCGCCGAGGTAGCCGCCGGTCGCGGCGATCACATACGGCCCGTCGATGTTCAGCGCGGCGGCGAGCTTCTCGTGGGTGGGGTCACGCGTCACGCGCACCGGCCAGCCCGGCGCCTCGGCGCCGGAGTCGAGAGTGAGCTTGTGGATATCGCCGTTGGGAGAGGCGGCATAGACGAAGCCGCGGCCAGGGTCAGCGACGGGGCTCGCCGTCGTGATCTGGGCGCTGCCGGCCCAGCTGCCGTAGCCGGAGGGCGTGAACGTCCAGAGCAGCCTGCCGCTGTCCGCGTCGATCGCGATCGTGCGCCCGTACGTCGTCGTGACGACGATCACGTCGTGGGCGGCGCCGGCCACGGTCGCGCCATGGAGGTAGATCGGCGAGGAGTCGACGGTGCCGGGCAGCGAGATGCGCCTACGCGTGAGCCGGCCGAGCGAAGAGGCCGTGATGCCGGTCGCGGCTTCGGTTACGTCCGTGCGCTGCGGGTTCAGCCCGAACTCGGGCCAGTCGCGAAGCGCCGCCGCCGCCACCCGGGCTTGCGGGACTGCCGCCGGGCTCGCCGACGGCGTCGAGACGTCGGCGGGCGCGGCGCTGCCGCATGCCGCCAGCAGCCCGCTCGCGGCGAGCAAGCCGAGCGCGGTCGGGAGGCGGGCCGGCATCGCGCTTCGTTGTAGCGCATCGGCCTAGGCGGGGAGCCTCTATGCTCCGCGGCGACGGGCGGATCGGTCGTCTCGATCCGCCAAACGAGCAAAGGGGGTTGCCATGGCGAAGAGTCCGCAGGTCGGCGAGCAGGCGCCGGACTTCGAGCTGCCGGGCACCGACGGGGGCTTCCGCCTGTCCGATCACCGGGGCGAGCGTGTCGTGCTGCTGTTCTATCCCGGGGACAACACGATGGTGTGCACGAAACAGTTCTGCTCCTACCGCGACCGGCCGGACGATTTCGCGGCGCTCGGAGCCACGGTCGTCGGCATCTCCTCTCAGGACGTCGATTCCCATGAGGCCTTCGCCGCGAAGCACTCGCTGACGGTCCCGCTGCTGGCCGACCGGGGCGGCGAGGTCGCCAAGAAGTACGGCGCCTGGGGCGGCCCGCTCGGCACCAAGCGCGCCGTGATCGTGATCGACGAGCAGGGCGTCGTGCGCCACCGGCACGACCACCGCCTCGGGCTCGACTACCAGACCGTCGACGAGCTCAAAGCGGCGCTCGAGCAGTTGCCTGCCGCGGTCTGAGCCGCCGGGCGCTACCAGTCTTCGGGGCGCCCGGCCGCGGCGGGCGAGAGCGGCCGCACCAGAGGCTCGAACTCGCCGTCGCTGTACCCGTGCGCGGCGCGCGCCGCGTGCAGCTCGGCCAGCTCGAGCTGCATGTTGCGCGGCCGTTCGCCCGGGCGCGGGTGACGGCGCGTCCAGCGGCCGTCGCCCTGCAGCTCCCAAGAGCTCTGGTTGTCCGCGAAGGCACGTTCGAGCGTGTCGAGCAGCTCGTCCTGCAGTTCGCGCTCGATGATCGGGACCGCCAGCTCGACCCGGTGGTCGAGGTTGCGCGGCATCAGATCCGCCGAGGCGATGTAGATCTTGCGCTCCTCGCCGCGCAGGAATGCGTAGACGCGCGAGTGCTCCAGCAGCCGGCCGACGACGGACACGACCCGGATCTGCTCGGAGATGCCCGGCAGGCCAGGCCGCAGGCAGCAGATCCCCCGCACGTTCAACTCGATCGGCACCCCCGCCTGCGAGGCCGTGTACAGCGCGCGGATGCAGCGCCCGTCGACGAGCGCGTTCATCTTCATCTTGATGCGCGCGTCTTCGCCCCGTTCGTGGGCCTCGACGGTGCGCTCGATCTCGGCGATCAACCCGTCGCGCAGCATGTTCGGGGCCGTCAGCACCCGGCGGTAATGGAGCGGGCGCCCGTAGCCGGTCAGGTAGTTGAACATGTCGGCGACGTCGGCGCCGATCTGCTCGTCCACGGTGAACAGCCCGAAGTCCGTGTAGAGGCGGGCCGTCGCGGAGTGGTAGTTGCCGGTCCCGATGTGGACGTAGTTGCGCACCCCGTCCCCCTCGCGGCGGACGACCAGCACGCACTTGGCGTGGGTCTTCATCGCCGGCTGGCCGTAGACCACGTGCACGCCGGCCTCCTCCAGCGCCTTCGCCCAGTGGATGTTCATGCGCTCGTCGAAGCGCGCCTGCAGCTCGACCAGCGCCACCGCCTGCTTGCCGCGTTCGGTCGCTTCGATCAGCGCGGGCACCAGCGGCGAGTCGTCGCTCGTGCGGTACACGGTCTGCTTGATGGCGAGCACGTTGGGGTCGGCCACGGCCTGCTCGACGAAACGCTCCACGGAGGTCGCGAACGAGTCGTAGGGGTGGTGGACGAGGATGTCGCCTTCGCGCATCGCGCCGAGCACGTCTGGACGCTCGCCCTCGTGGCGCATCAGGCGCGGGTGCGTCACGCCCGGCAGCGGCTCGTCGCGGAGCTCCACGTGTCCGGGCAACTTCACGATTTGCCACAACGCCCCCATGTCGAGCAGCCCGTCGACGGGGAACACCTCCTCGTCCTCGACCCCGAGCAGCGTCGTCAGCGCTGAGCGAAGCTGCTCGGACATCCCCGCGCCGATCTCGACGCGGACGATCTCGCCGAAGCGCCGCCGCCGCAGCTCGTCCTCGACGGCCTGCAGCAGGTCGGCGGCGTCGTCGGAGACCTCGAGGTCGGCGTCGCGGGTCACGCGGAACACGTCGCAGTCGGCGATCTCCATGCCTGGGAACAGCGCGTCGAGGTGGTTGGCGATCACGTCCTCGAGCGGGACCAGCAGCGGTGTCGCGCCGGGTCCTTCGAGCGTCACGAAACGCGGCAGGATCTCCGTCGGCACCTTCACGCGCGCGAACACCGTCTGGTCGGCGACGGGATCGCGCACGAGCACGGCCAGGCTCAGGGAGAGGTTGGAGATGTACGGGAACGGCCGGCCGGGCGCGACCGCGAGCGGCGTCAGCGCCGGGAAGATCACCTTCTGGAAATGGCGCGCGAGCGCGGCGCGGCGCTCTTCGTCGAGCTCGGCGACGCCGACGATCTCGATGTCGTTGTCGGCGAGCTGCGGGCGCAGCCGCCGTTCGAAGCAGTCGGTCAGGCGCCGGCCCTGGGCGAGCACCTCGTCGCGGATCGCCGCCAGCGTCTCGCTCGGCGTGCGCCCGTCCTGCCCCGGGGTCTGCACGCCGGCGTCGATCTGGTCTCGCAGGCCGGCGACGCGCACCATGTAGTACTCATCGAGGTTCGTCGTGTAGATCGCGCAGAACTTGACCCGCTCGAGCAGCGGCACGTCATCGTCCTCGGCGAGCTGCAGCACGCGATCGTTGAACTCCAGCCACGAGAGCTCGCGGTTGATGTAGAGCGAGGGGTCCTCGAGCCCGCCCGGCCGGGCAGCGGCCGGCGGGGCGGCCGGGGCGGGCGGCGCCGTCGAGCTTGGCTTTCCCGGGGCGCTCGGCGCGGGCGCCGACGTGCTGCTGAGGCCGTAGTCGATGGCGCCGTCCATGTCCCACTCACGCTACACGCTGAAGGGCGGCTTGCACACCCGAGATCCTCATCCGATGCAGGCGATCCGTGCCGGCGCGGGCGCGCTCCGTCGCGTTCGGGCCGCGCCCCGTCGCGTTCGGGCCGCGCCCCGTCGCGTTCGGGCCGCGCTCCGTCGCGTTCGGGCCTCGCTCCGTCGCGTTCGGGCCGCGCTCCGTCGCGTTCGAACCGCGCTCCGTCGCGTTCGGACCGCGCCCCGTCGCGTTCGGACCGCGCTAGGCTAACGCCGGGCACGCATGGCACGCCAGCTCTGGCTACTTCGACACGCAGAGGCTGAGCCGCACGGAAGCCGGGAGGACTCGGCCCGCCGCCTAACTGAGCGGGGCGAGGAGCAGGCGCGTGCGGCCGGCGTCGCGATCGCGCGCATGGGCGTGAGCTTCGACGCCGTCCTCTACAGCCCGAAGGTGCGGGCCGCCCAGACGGCGGAGCTCGCCGCGGAGGCCTGGGATGACGATCAGCGCGAGCGGATGGCCGAGCACGCGCCGCTCGCGGGCGGCTTCGAAGTCGCTCTGGCGCTCGACGCGCTCGCCGGCGCCGGCGCCGACGGGCGGGTGCTGCTGGTCGGCCACGAGCCGGACCTGTCGCAGCTGATCGCCTCGCTGACCGGAGGCCGGCTCGATCTCAAGAAGGGGGGGCTGGCGGGGTTGCGGCTAGACGGCTCGAGTGCCGAGCTCGCCGTCCTGATGCGGCCCCGCGAGCTGGCGCTCGTCGCCGGTCTCCCAGTCGGCCGGCACTGAGGAGGGCACGACGCTCGGGTCGACGACCTCGAGCGATTCGGCGGCGAAGCGGTAGCCGATCCCGAAGTGGGTGTGGATGTAGCGCCAGCTCGGCGAGGCCTTCTCCAGCTTCTGGCGCAGCTTGCGCACGAACACGTCGACCGAGCGGTCCCCGCGGACCATCGTGTAGCCCCACAGCCGCGAGTAGATCTCCTCGCGCTCGAGCACCCGTCCCTCGGCCGAGGCGAGCAGCTCGATCAGCTCGAACTCGCGCCGGGTCAAGTCGATGCTGCGCTCGCCGACGAACGCCTGGAAGCGGTCGGAGCGGATCTCGACCTCGCCGGCCAGCACAGGGGCGGCCTCCGCGCGGCTGCTGCTGCGCCGGCGGCGCCGCACGACGCTCTGCACCCGCGCGATGACCTCCTCCGGGTGGCAGGGCTTGGTGATCCAGTCGTCGGCGCCGAGGCGCAACCCGCGGACGCGCTGCGCGACCGTCGAGGGCCCGGTGCAGACCACGATGCCCAGCTCCGGAAGCGCCTCGCACAGCCGCTCGAGCCAGCCCCAGGCCTGCGGCCCGAGCACGGCCAGGTCGACGACGAGCGCGCTGAGGCGCATCGAGACCACCTGGTCCGCCGGCACCGGGCTCGCGAGTACGCGGTGCTCCCAGCCGAGCCGGTCCAGACGCTTGCTGAGGACCTGGATGAAGCCGCTGTCGCGGTCGAGCACCGCGATTCGCAGCGTGCCCCCCGGCGCAGGAGCGCCCTCGGGGGCGACTGACGGGGCCGGTTGGGCGGGACGGGAAGGACTCCCGTCCCCGGCGCGAGCGCTTGCCGTCATCGGGCGTGAGTCTAAGCGATCGCCCGGGCCGGAGAAGCCCGCCGCAAGCGATGTAACAGGATCTTCACAGCTGTTTGCGGTCCTCGCGGAGTTGCGACGCCGGCGGGGCCCAGCGGGGGGCCGTCAAGGATGGCGGATGCGCATCCAGTACTGGTGGTTGAGGACCGGGTAGGGCGTCAGCTCGGCTTTCAGGCCGTGCCTGGCGGCCTCGGCCGCGATCCAATGCGTCGAGTGGTTGGCGACGCCGCGTTCGTCGGACTCGTGGCTGCGGCCCAGCCACTCCTCGCCTTCGTACTCGTGCGAGCGGAAAGGGCGGATCCGCGCCAGCAGCGGTGTCATCTCCGCGAGCGGTAGGCGCGGGACGACCACGTGCTCGAGGCGCTGGCGGCGGTGGGCGCGCCTGAACCAGAACCCCGCGGGATAGAAGGAGGCCATGAACACGCTTCCCGGCGCGCCGTTGGCCGCGAAGGACTCGAGCATCGCGGCGATCTGCGGCTTCGAGGCGTGCGTCCAGACCGAGCGCGCGAGGGCGTAGTCGAAGGCCTCGCCGAAGACCGAGAAGTCGAAGTCCGTGTTGTGGTCGAAGCGGGCCTGGGCGCGCGCGACCACCTCGGGCTCGATCAGCTCGTCGAGGCCGACCTGCAGCATCTCGCGCTGCGGCTCGATCCCGAAGTAGTGCCCGGGGTCGAGGAAGCGCATCAGCCAGTAGCCGAGCCGCAGCGCGCCGCAGCCTACGTCGAGCACGCGCGATGTCGGTTTCAGCCCTTCTTTGAGGAGTACCTCGAAGCCGAGCCTGCCGACGCGCTCGAAGCTGCCGCGGGGCCCTCCGATGAACGTGTCGAGAGAGATCCGTTCGGAGCGCTCCTGCAGCGAGTCCTCGGGCACCGCGCAAGCTTATATCCCGGTCGTGCCGGCCGGGGGGCCGTGTCCGCGGCCGGCGCAAGCGCCTGCGGCGGGGCCTACGGGGTGCTGCCGAGCGGCCTGGAGGAGTCCGAGAACTCGCGGAACAGTCCGGTGACCACGAAGGCCACCTGCTCGCCGATGTCTACTGCGTTGTCGCCGATGCGCTCGAGAGCGCGCGCAACGAGCGTCATGTGCATCGCCCACTCGCGGCGGTCGGGGTCGTCGCCGATTTCGATCGCCGCACGGAAGATGTCGCGGTTCAGGCGGTTGATTTCGCGGTCCTGGCGGACGAGGTCCTCGGCGAGCGCGACGTCGCGCGCCGCGAACGCGGCCTTGCTCTGGATCACCTCCGAGCGGGCGAAAGCGCCCATCTTCAGGATCGCGTCCAGCACGTCATTGTCGACGGGCGCGTCGTAGCCGGACAGCGGGATCAGCTTGGCGATGTTCACGCACTGGTCGCCCATGCGCTCGATGTGCTTGATCATGTGCAACAGAGCGGCCACCAGGCGAAGGTCGCCCGCGACGGGCGCCTGCAGCGCCAGCAGCGAGAGGATCCCCTGGTGGACTTCCAGGTAGCGGCCGTCCACGCGGTCGTCGTCGGCGATCACCATCTGCGCGAGCTCGATGTCGCGGTGCTGCAGCGCCTCCAGGACGCGGTCGAGCTGCTCGACGATCAGGTCGAGCCCGCCGAGCGCGTGCGTCTCGAGCTGGCGCAACTGCCCCTGGAAGTGCGCGCGGCCGGAACCCTGGCTCTCCTCTGCGACGGCGCCGAGGCCGCCCTCGGGCGGGGCGCCGCCCTCAGCCGAACTTGCCTGTGACATATTCCTCCGTGCGGGAGTCCGTTGGCTTCGTGAAGATCTCCTGCGTCGCGCCCACCTCGACGAGCTCGCCGGCGAGCATGAACGCAGTGCGGTCGGCGACGCGCGCGGCCTGCTGCATGTTGTGCGTGACGATCACGATCGTCACGCGCTGCTTGAGCTCGTCGATCAGCTCCTCGATCTTCAGCGTCGCGATCGGGTCGAGCGCCGAGCAGGGCTCGTCCATCAGCAGCACCTCGGGTTCGACCGCGAGCGAGCGCGCGATGCACAAGCGCTGCTGCTGGCCGCCGGACAGTCCCGCGCCGGGCTCGGAGAGGCGGTCGGAGACCTCCTCCCACAGTCCCGCGCCGCGCAGCGCCCGCTCCACCTTCTCCGGCACCTCGCCGCGGCGCGCCGTGAGCCGGAGCCCGGCGGCGACGTTGTCGAAGATCGACATCGTGGGGAAGGGGTTGGGCTTCTGGAAGACCATGCCGATCGCGCGCCGCACGGCGACGACGTCGGCGCCCGCGCCGTAGACGTCGACGTCGTCGAGCAGCACGCGTCCCTCTGCGTGCGCGCCGGGGATCTCCTCGTGCATGCGGTTGATGCAGCGGACCATCGTCGACTTTCCGCAGCCGGAGGGGCCGATGATCGCGGTCACCTCGTTGGCGTTGAACTGGAGGTCGATGCCCTTGACCTGTTCGGCGTCGCCGTAGAAGGCGCGCAGCCCGTCGAGCTTCACCGCGACGGCCTTCTTGCTCGGCGTGGTTGCCGCGCGCTCGCGCGCCTGGGGCGCCACGATCGGAGCGCGGACGCCGTCGGCGGCCGGGACGCCGGACGCGGTCGCGTCCTCGGGCTGCCGGCGCGCCGTCTCCGGGGTGCTGTCGGGGTCCATGTCTGTCACGTGCTCGTCGGGTCTTGTCGAGCTCATGCTAGGCGGCTCCTTCGCGAGACTAGTCGAGCGACCATGTTGAGGACCAGGATCAGCAGCACGAGCGTGAGCGCCGCCCCCCAGGCGCGTTCGACCACGCGCGGGGTGGGCGAGGTCACGTCCGTGTAGATCTGGACCGGCAGCGAGTTCATGAACGAGCCCAGATTGGTCGTGGTTTCGTGGGTGTACGCGGCCGTGAACAGCAGCGGCGCCGTCTCGCCCGCGGCGCGCGCCACCGCCAGCAGCACGCCAGTGACCATCCCGGGCAGCGCGGTGGGGAGCACGATCCTGCCGACCACGCGCCAGCGCGGAGCGCCGAGCGCGAGCGCCGATTCGCGCAACCCGTTCGGCACCAGGTTGAGGATCACCTCAGCGGAGCGGACGACGACGGGAAGCATCAGCAGCGACAGCGCGATCGAGCCCTTCCACCCGGCGTAGCTCGTGCCCGTGCCCACGATCAGCACGATGTAGACGAACAGGCCGAAGACGATCGACGGGACGCCCGTGAGCACGTCCACGAAGAAGCGGACCACGTTGGCGAACAAGCTGTCCCGGCCGTACTCGACCAGCCAAACCGCAACGGCGACGCCGATCGGAACGGCGATCGCGGAGGCCAGCGCGACCATCTCGATCGTCCCGAGGATCGCCGACTTGATGCCGCCGATGTTCGAGTTCTTGAAGAACGTGCTGCCGGTGGGGTCCGTCGTGAAGAAATCCGAGCTCCACGCGCCGAGACCCTTCCTGAGCAGGTAGTAGACGATCAGCACGAGGGGGACGAGCGCCAGCAGCGTCGCGGTGAGGATCGCGCCACGCGCGAGCCGGTCCTTGCGCCGGCGCCCGGGGCTGACCGCGAGCCTGCCGAGCGTCTCGAGAGACGCTGCCCCTCCCGGCGCGCTCATGCGCCCGCCGCCGTGTCGGCCGCGAGCGCGGCGGTGGCGGCGCCGGTGCGGTGCTCCTCGGCACGCGGCGGGCCGGCGGCACGGCCGGCGCGGACGACGAACCAGCGCGCGATGCCGTTGACGAGCAGCGTCAGCACGAACAGCACGAGCCCGCACGCGAACAGCGCGGAGCGGTGCGTTCCCTGCGCCTCGCCGAACTCGTTCGCGATCACCGCGGCGAGGCTGTTGCTCTGCCCGAACAGGTTCTGGACCATCTGGGTCGAGCCGCCGATCAGGATCGTGACGGCGATCGTCTCGCCGATCGCGCGGCCGAGGCCGAGCATCGCGCCGCCGACGATCCCCGAGCGGCAGTAGGGGAGGATCGAGATGCGGATCATCTCCCAACGCGTCGCGCCGAGTGCGAGCGCCGCCTCCTTGTGGTCGGGCGGCACGGTGCTCATCACCTCGCGGCTGATCGCGCTGACGATCGGCAGGATCATGATCGCCAGCACGAGGCCGGCGATGAAGCAGTTGGGGATCGTGACGATGCCGCCGCCGACGAACGGGATGAAGGAGAAGGTTTCGGAGAACCACACCTCGGCCGGGTGCAGCTTCGGCGCCAGGTAGAAGATGCCCCACAGCCCGTAGACCACCGAAGGAACGGCGGCGAGCAGCTCGACCAGGATCATCAGCGGCGCGCGGAAACGCCGGGGCGAGAGCTCGCTGGTGTAGAGCGCCGCCGCGACGGCCACCGGGACCCCGATCAGCAGCGCGAGCGCCGAGGTGATCAGCGTCCCGACGACGAGCGGCAGCGCGCCGAAATGGCCGGCGCCCGGGTTCCAGTTGTCTTCGAACACGAAGGCGAACACGCCCTGCTGTTCGAAGGCCGGCCGCGACTCGTCGAAGAGGCGCACGAAGAAGTAGACGATCAGGACCAGGATCAGCCCGGCCAGGACCGTCAGGCCCCACTTCAGCGCGCGGTCGGGAAAGCGCGCGAGCGGCGACCGCGAAAGCAGCCCGCGGTCGCCGCCGGTGATGCTTGCCGCCTCCACGTCTCTCTGTCTACCTGATCCGTGGAGGCGGCGCCATCGCGCTCAGCCGATCGCCGAGCCGTTGCACTGCAGGGACTTCACTGCTTCCTTGGACTTCGCCAGGATCGGCGCCGGGAGCTTCGCGTAGTCGGCCTGAGCGAGGATTTCCTGCCCGGCGGCGAGTCCGTATTCGACGAACTTGACGACGCCCTTGGCCGCTTCTTCGCCGCCCGGGATGCCCGCCTTGCAGAGGTCCTTGTTGACGACGATGAACGTCTGCGAGGTGATCGGGTAGGCGGTGGCGTTCGGTGAGTTGACCACCTTGACGCCGAGGTTCGCGGGGATCTTGACGCCTTCACCCGCCGCGCTCGTCGAGGCCAGCGTCGGCTCGATGTACTTGCCCGCTTTGTTCTTGACCGAGGCGTACGTGAAGCCGTTCTGCAGGGCGTAGGCCTGCTCGACATAGCCCACCGCGCCGACGGTCTGCTTGACGGCGCCGGCCACGCCTGCGTTGCCCTTGGCGCCCGTGCCGGTCGGCCACGGAACTTCCTTGCCTTCCCCGACCTTGCTCTTGAATTCGGGCGAGACGGCGGCCAGGAAGCTCGTGAAGCCGGAGGTCGTGCCCGAGGAGTCGGAGCGGTGCACGACGGTGATCGAGGTGCTCGGCAGCGACACGCCCGGGTTCAGCGCCTTGATGGCAGCGTCGTTCCAGGTCTTGATCTTGCCGGTAAAGATCGCGCCGAGCGTCGGACCGTCGAGCTTCAAGCCGCTCTTGACGCCGGGCAGGTTGTAGGAGACCGTGATCGCGCCCAGGAACATGGGGACCTGGACCGCCGGGCTGCCGTTCTTCGCGATCGCTTTTTCGTCTTCGGGCTTCATCGGCGGGTCGCTGGCCCCGAAGTCGACGACCTTGTTCTCGATCGCCGTCAGGCCGGCTCCCGAGCCGACTGCCTGGTAGTTGACCTTGAGGCTGCCGACGGAGGAGCCCCACTGTTCGTAGACGGGGGCGGCGAACGTCGAGCCCGCGCCCGAGATCGTGCCGCTCGCCGCCGCGGGAGTCGTCGCCGTCTTCGACGCCGAGGCCGCGGCTTTGCTCGTGCTCGTCGTCGCTGTCGTGCTCGATTTGCTCGAGCCGCAGGCTGCGACGCCGATCGCGAGCACGGCACACCCTGCGATCGCGCCCAACTTGTTCTTGATCACTGCTTCTCCTTGGCTGAGTTGTCGTTTCGGCCGGCTCGCGCCGGGGGGTGGGTCTCGGCCGTCCTCGCGCCTCCAGCGCGGACCGCGGCGCTCCCGCAGCACTCGTGTTGGTGCTTGCTCGGGCGCCGGATGAACAAAACGGCGTTCACAGCCCGATAACAGTCTCTTCAGGCGCCCGACCCGTCCATGTGAACATTTCGTGAAGGCTGCGGTTGGAAGCGGTAGCCAAAACCCGGGTGCGTGTGGATGAAGCGCCGGTCCGGAAGCGCCGCCTCCAGCTTGCTGCGCAGCTTGCTCACGTACACGTCGACGGAACGGTCGCCGTGGCGCAGCTCGCCGCCCCAGACCGTGCGGTAGAGATCCTCGCGGGTGACGATCGTCCCCTGGCGCCGAGCCATCGCCGAGAGCAGCTCGAACTCGCGCACCGACAGGGTCAGCGCCTGGCCCGTGGCAAGCACCAGCCCCTCGTCGGGACGGATCTCGAGCTCGCCCGCATAGAGGATCTCCGGGACTTCAGCGCTCTCCGGATAGACCGCCACGACGGGGCAGCGTCGCAGCAGCCCGTTCGCAGGGAGTTGCAAACTCGTGATCTATCCGTGAAAAAAGCGTAAAAGTGCCGACCGGTCCGGGCGCGAACAATATGCTCGCCGGATGACCCTCCTCGGGCGCCGGCCCCACGATCCCGCGCTGATGGAGCTGGTCGAGGAGTCCGGGCGCAACGTCCAGAAGTCCGGCCTGCTGCTCCGCGACCTGCTCGTCGACTACCCGGAGCACGCCGACCTCGCGCGCGACCTCAAGGTCTGCGAGCAGGAAGGCGACCGCATCACCCACGACATCATCCACCGGCTCGCCGGCCACGGCCGCGTGCGCGCGCCGTTCGACGCCGGCGACGGCTACGCGCTGGCGAGCGCGCTCGACGACATCGTCGATCATTCGGAGAACGCCGCCGCGGAGCTCGTGCTCTACGGCGTGGAGGCGCCGATGGAGCAGGCCGTCGAGTTCACGGAGGTGCTCGTGGGCGCGGGCGAGCAGATCGCCCAGGCGCTGCGCTGCCTTCGCACCGGCACCGAGCTGGGCCCGCATCTCGTGGAGATCCACCGCCTGGAGAACGAGGGCGACCGGCTGCAGCGCGACGGCGTCGCCTCGCTGTTCGCCGGTGGCATCGACCCGATGGTCGTGATCCGCTGGAAGGACATCTTCGAGTCGCTCGAGGCAGCCGTCGACGCGTGCGAGAAAGTCGCGCACGTGCTCGAGGGCATCACGCTCAAGCAGCGCCGGCGCTGAGGCGGGACGTGCGCGTGATCGGGGCGCGTCTTCGGGATCGGCTATGCCCTGGCGCCCGCGGCGCCGCTGCGGAAGGCCTCGAGCCGCCGGCCGTCTGACGGCGGCTCAGCGAAGCGTCGAGGGCGGCGCGGTGACGAGCAGCTTGCCGCCCTGCGGGTTGCCGATGAAGAAGAGCTGAAAGCGCGTCGTGGAGTTCGCGGAGGCTTCGGGCAGCACCGCGCGCCCGGCCGCGACGACCTTGCCCGCGCGCTCGGCGACGGCGTAGACGACAAGTTCGTGCTGGGTCAGCGCCGAGCGGTTGGCGACGAGCCCTTCCGCGCCCGGCCCGTTGGTGGGATCTTCGATGACGTGGGCGCCCTGCACCGCGATCAGCGGCGCTGCGCCTGGCGCGGACGACGCTTCACCCGCCTCGGCCGAGGCGCTTGCCGCGGCCGATTCAGGCGGGATCTGGTCATCGATCCAGTCGAGCGTCGCGTGCGCCGGGACCAGTGCCGCGGAGACGAGCGGCGCCGCCTGGCCGGGCGTGGCGTTGGTGTAGAGCTGGCGGCCGCGGGCGTCGCGGACGGTCACCTTGACCGGCACTTCGCGCAGCGCCGTGGCGGTGCGGTTGTGCAGCGTGACGACAGTCGCGAGGCCTTCGCTCGAGCGCAGCAGCGTCACCCCGGCCACGGTCACCTTGGTGCTCGGGTGCGTGATCTGGCTCGCGCGCGCGGCGGCCGCGCCCTTCGCCAGCGCCTTCGCTTCGACCGCTTTGGCGGCCCTCGCGAGCTGCGCGTTCTTTTCCTGGCTCGACTCGCAACCGGTCAGCGCGAGCACCGCCAGCGCCGCGAGCGCGACCGCCCAAGGCCGAAGGGGAGCGCCGGCCGAGCCTCCCCGAGGCCGGCACGGGGCGCCGGCCGACCCTCGCCTTCTTCTCACCCAAACGCCCCGCTGACGTAGTCGCGCGTGCGCTGCTGGCGAGGGTGGTTGAAGACCTCCTCGCTCGGCCCGTACTCGACGAGCTCTCCGAGGTGCATGAACGCGACGTGGTCGGCGACGCGAAACGCCTGCTGGAGGTTGTGCGTGACGATCACGATCGCGATGCTCTCGCGCAGCTCGACGATCAGCTCCTCGATCGCCGCCGTCGAGATCGGGTCGAGCGCCGAGCACGGCTCGTCCAGCAGCATCACCTCCGGGTTCGCCGCCAGCGCCCGGGCGATGCACAGCCGCTGCTGCTGGCCGCCGGACAGGCGCAGCGCCGAGCGGTCCACGTCGTTCGCGACCTCGTCCCACAAGCCCGCGCGCTGCAGCGCGGATGCGACCGCGTCGCGCATCGCGCCGGAACGGCGCCGCCTGCGCGAGCCGCGCTCGGGATGCTCGGTGAGCGCATAGGCGACGTTGTCGAAGATGCTCATCGGGAACGGGTTGGGCTGCTGGAAGACCATCGTCACGCGGCGGCGCAGGTCGTTCACCTCGAGCTCGTGGATGTCCTGGCCGTCGAGGGCTATGCGCCCCGCCCGTGCCGCGCCCTCGGTGATCTCGGTGAGCCGGTTCAGCGCGCGCAGCAGCGTCGTCTTGCCCGAACCCGAGGCGCCGATCATCCCCAGGACCTCGCCCTGGCGGACCGGAAGGGAGACGTCGCGCACGACCCAGTTCTCGCCGTAGGCGAGCCAGACCGCGTCGAGACTCATGCGCTCCCGCACGACCGCCGCCGGCGCGCGCGCCGTCTTCAGCGGGAGCGCGACAGCGCCCGTGGCGACACCGTTCGCGGAGGGCCGCGGCGGCGCGACGCGGGGGTCGCGGTCCACGGCGATGCGGCGGACGGGGGGCGGCATCATCGGGTCCACGCCGAGAGCCTCCAGAGGTCCATCCAACGTTTGCGCGGCAGCTCGCCTCCCGGCTGGCGCAGCGTGAGCCACGTCACCACCCCGTTCAGCGCGAGCACCATCAGCAGCAGCACGAACGCGGCGAAGTAGGCCTTCTGCGGCGCGTTGCCTTCGCCTGCGGGCGAGAATTCGTAGACGTACGTCGTGAGCGTCGAGCCCGTGCCGCGCAGCAGCCCGAGCACGGGCACGCCTCCGACCGTTTCGACGCGTAGCCCGCCGAGCAGGATTTTGATGATCGCGGTGTCACCGATGATCCTGCCCATGCCGAGCACGGCGCCGGTCGCGATCCCCGGACGGACCGAGGGCAGCAGCACGTGGCGGATCGTGGTCGCGCGCGTCTTGCCGAGCGCGAACGAGCCCTCCCGCAGCCGCGGCGAGAGCGCTTGCAGCGCCTCGCGCGTGGAGCCGACGATCAGCGGCAGGGCCAGCAGCGCCATCACGATGCCGGCCGCGAAGAACGAGCGACCGTAGACCGAGCCGTTCGCCGCGCGCTGGGAGAGGAACGCGAGGAACCCCTGGGCGAAGATCCCGAGGCCGAAGATCGCGAGCACGATGCTGGGCGCGCCGCCGACGATCTCCACCGAGGACTCGACCGCGCGGGCGAGGGCCGCCGGCCGACCGTACTCGACGAGCCAGACCGCGATCGCGACCCCGAGTGGAGCGGCGATCGCGATGCCGATGGCGGTCACGAGCAGCGTGCCCAGGATCGGGTCGAGGAACCCGCCCGTGGCGCTCTGTTTGATGTCGGCGCTGGGCGATTCGAAGAGCAGCGCAGGGTGCAGGAAGGAGAGCCCCTTGACGAGCATGAAGACGACGATCGCGAGCGTGAGCAGCGCGAGCCCGATGCCGGTGGCCCAGCACGCCCAGTAGGCGATGCGGTCTGCGAGCGGCCAAGCGCCGCTGCGCTCGCGCGCGCTGCGCGCGACCGGCGTCGGCGGCGCGAGCGGCGCGGTCGCCATCAGGTCTGGATCCCGTAGCGGCCGAGGCGGCGCCGGACGGCCCAGCCGGTCAGCGAGAGCATCGCCGCGGAGACGAGCAGGACGGCGCCGATCGCGTACATCGTGTGCATGACGGGCTGGTTGCTGAGGCCTTCGGAGTTCTGCAGGATCGTCGCCGCGAGCGGCCGCACCGGCTCGAAGAAGAACGTGAGCCCGTCGAGCGGGTTCGCAGCGAAGCCACGGCCGCCTGAGACCATCGCGAGCATCACAGCCTCGCCCAACGCTCGAGCCGTGCCGAGGATCGTCGCCGCGATGATCGCGGGCCGCGCCGCGCGCAACGAAACCCGCCAGATCGTGCGCCAGCGGTTCACGCCGAGGGCGAGGGAGCCTTCCCGCCAGGCGGGCGGCACCGACTCGAGCGCGTCAGCGGTGATCGCGACCAGGATGGGCAGGATCATCACCATCAGGATCAGCGTCGCCGTCGTGAGGTCGGCGCCGTTCAGCTGCACGACGTAGGTCACGGATTCCTTGCGGTGCTGGCTGATCAGATGGCTGTTGACGAAGGGGGCGATCGCGAGGATCCCGATCAGCCCGTAGACGACCGACGGGACACCGGCCAGCAGCCGCACGGCCGGGTCGACGACGCGCTTGACCGGGGCGGGTGCGAACTCGGTCAGGAACACAGCCGCCAGGACCGCGATCACGAGGGCGAGCGCCACGGCCAGCCCGGTCGTCAGCAGGGTCCCCCAGATCAGCGGCCACGCACGGAACCAGTACACGGAGTGACCGGGCAGCGGCTGCAGCTGCTGCATCGCGCGCAACTGCGCGTCGACGTCCCCGCCCGGCCCGAACCAGGCAAGGCCGTTGTGGGAGAACGACGGCCACGCTCGCGCGAAGACCGTCACGAGCATCGCGACGATGATCGCGAGCACCGCGAAGGCCGCCGCGCCGAGCACGATCTCGACACGGCGGTCGCGGAGCGCCGCGCGCCGGCCCCCCCTGGCCGGTCGCGCGGCCTGTCTGTCGTACGTCAGTGAATCGCGATCCACTCGGAGCTGACGATCGAGCGGACTGTTTTGTTACCGGGCTTGACGACCCATTCGATGAACTTGCGCGCTTCACCTTTCGGCACGCCTTTGGTGACGAACCAGAAATTACGCACGCCGGCGTACTGGCCAGACTTGGCGTTGCGCAGGGTGCACGGGACGCCTCCGAGGCTCACGGTGTGAACGCCGCCGTTGATCGTCGCGGCGAACGAGGTGAAGCCGATGGCGCTCGGGTCCGACCCGACCGAGCTGACCTCCAGACCCTCAGAGCTCTCCGGCGTGGCGCTCGGAGAGATCTTCAGCGATTCCCCGAGGAAGATCTGCTGGAAGGCATCTTGAGTACCCGACGCGGCGTCGCGGTCGAAAAGGTCGATCGGCCCGGTCGCGGTCGCCCCCGGCACGCGGCTCCAGTCGCGGATCGCGCCGGTGAAGATCCCCTCGATCAGTTCTTGGGAGAGGTTGGGGAGCGGGTTGGAGCTGTTGGTGATCACGCACACGCCGTCGCGCGCGACCTTCGTGAACACGAGGCCTTTCGGGTCGACGCCGCGAATCGGATCGCGCGAGGCATCGCCGATGTCGACGCGGCCCGCGGCGGCGTCGTTGATGCCGACCGCTGACTGCCCGCCGCCGACTTTCGGCGCCGGCTTGCCGGTGGATTTCGCGTAGGCGCTCGCGAGTTTCTGCACGAGCGGCAGCATCGAGGTGGAACCGTCGATGATCAGGCGCTTGCCGAACGCGCTCGCAGGAGCCACGAGCGCGGCTGCGACGAGCAGGGAGGCGATGAGTAGGCGGGGTGCGCGCATTGATTGCTCCTTTTGAAGGGGGGAGATCTCTGGCCCGGCGAGGAGCCCCCAGCGCCGCTCCCGCGTCCATGAACGCGGCTTCGCGACGGCTCTCAGTGTCGGGCAGGCGGAGTGGCCGCGAGCAAGAGTGCAAGGTGAGGATTGGGATGGTGTTTTGTTTTTGTGAACGCGCTCGTGCACCTCGATGTGTACGAAATGTGAAAGAGATCTGGACCCTTGTGTTGTTTTTGTGAACGCCATTGCTTTTCGCCCATTGGCGTGTGAGGCTGGAACCTCCGATCGCCCGGGGGTGTGCGTTCACCCGCCTCGGCGCCGGCCGGAGTTGTCCTCGACGCCGAAAGCGATCATCTCCCCATGACCGACCACAACCCGACCCCGGACTCCGGAGGCGACGGACACCCGCCTTCGGGGGCGGACGGCGCACCGGCGCCGCCGCCCACGAGCAACGGCCACTCGCCGGCAGCGGCGAAAGCGGTTCGGTCGGGACTCGCCAAACGGCGCAACCCGGTCCTCGCCAGGATCGTCGACTTCTTCTCGGCCTCGCGCAAGTTCCTGCTGCGCGATCCGATGTCGCTGTTCCTGCTGATCGCCTCGATCGCCCTCGCCGTCACGTTCTTCGTGCTGCTGGGGGACATCAAGCCGGGCTCGAGCGGGCGCAAGGTCCCGCTGAGCACGGTGCAGAACCTCGCCCAGCATCACCAGGTCGCCAGCGCAGTGCTGCTCGACCACGATGCCCGCGTCGAGGTCGCGACGAAGGCCTCGGCGCCGGCGTTGAACGCGAACGGCGCGCCCGAAACGAGGACGGTCGCGATCAAGAACAAGAAGGGCAAGCCGACGGGCCGGACCGAAACCGTCGAACCACCGGCCGGCCAACTGCAGGCGCTGTGGGCGGCCTACCCGGCCTCGGGAGCGCAGACCCAGCAGCTCTCCGACGAACTCCGCGCAGCCGGCGCGACCGTGACCGTCGAACAGCAGCCGGGCAAGGGCACCAAGCAGATCGTCGTCCAGTTCCTGATCCCGATCCTGCTGCTCGTCTGCCTGTTCGTCCTGTTCACGCGCATGGGAGGAGACGGCGGGGCTGGAGGGATCGCCGCGTTCTCGCAG
The DNA here is from genome assembly GCA_035569835.1 of Solirubrobacteraceae bacterium. GTDB lineage: Bacteria > Actinomycetota > Thermoleophilia > Solirubrobacterales > Solirubrobacteraceae > Palsa-744. The sequence continues at coordinate 111,124 of DATMMF010000019.1, read as the reverse complement.
TTCACCGGTAAGGGAAGGAAGAAGGGGAAGGGCGGCTCAGAACGGATCACGTTCGCCGACGTGGCCGGAGCCGGCGAAGCGGTCGCCGAGCTCAAGGAGATCCGCGACTACCTCGCCGAACCGGGCAAATACCTCGCCGTCGGTGCGGCCGCGCCGAAGGGCGTGCTGCTCGTCGGCCCGCCCGGCACCGGCAAGACGCTGCTCGCAAAGGCCGTCGCCGGGGAAGCGGACGCCGCGTTCTTCTCGCTCTCGGGCTCTGACTTCGTCGAGTCGCTCGTCGGCGTCGGCGCCGCTCGTGTCCGTGACCTGTTCGCGAAGGCGCGCAAGACGGCGCCCGCGATCATCTTCATCGACGAGCTCGACGCCGCGGGGCGTAAGCGCGGCGCCGGCATCGGCCAGGGCAACGACGAGCGTGAGCAGACGCTGAACCAGATCCTGGTCGAGATGGACGGTTTCGCCGGCGACGGCGGACTCGTCGTGATGGGCGCCACCAACCGCCCGGACATCCTCGACCCGGCGCTGCTGCGGCCGGGGCGCTTCGACCGCCAGATCGTCGTCGACACGCCCGACGTCCACGGGCGCCTCGAGATCCTGCGCCTGCATGGCGGCAAGCGACCGCTCGCTCCTGACGCGTCGCTCGAGGAGGTCGCCAGGCAGACGCCGGGGTTCAGCGGCGCGGAGCTCGCCAACGTGATCAACGAGGCCGCGCTCCTCAGCGTCCGCGAGGGGCGCGTGCAGATCACGCAAGCTGTCCTCGAGGAGGCGATCGACCGCGTCGTCGCCGGGCCCGCGAAGAAGCACATCCTCACCGAGCACGAGCGCTGGCTGATCGCGGTGCACGAGTCCGCCCACGCGGTCGTGGCGGACGCGCTCGGCCACACGATCTCGATCCGCAAGCTCTCGATCGTCGCTCGCGGCCGCCAGCTCGGGACCGCTGCGCACATGCTCACCGATCGCGACCAATCGATCATGAGCGAGTCCGACCTGCGCCGGCAGCTGATCGTGACGACGGCCGGGCTGGCCGGTGAGCGAATCGCCTTCGGCGAAATCTCCACGAGCGGCAACGACGACCTGCACTCGGCCACCTCGCTGGCGCGGAGCATGGTCACCTCGTTCGGCATGTCGCCGATCCTCGGGCTCGTGACGATCGGAGAGAAGGGCGGCGAGGTGTTCCTGGGAGCGTCCCTGCAGGAGCTTGGCTCGGTCGGACCCGAAACGCTCAACATCATCGACAACGAGGTCGAGCGGCTGGTGCGCAACGCGGAGGCGCGTGCCGCGTACGTGCTCGATCGCAACTGGGGCACCGTCGAGGAGACGGCTGCGGCGCTGCTCGAGCAGGAGACCCTCTCTGGCGTCGCGCTCGACGCCCTGCTCTCGACCGTCCAGGACATCCCTCTCGAGGACCTGATGGAGATCAAGAAGGACGCACCGCCTCGCTTCACCCAACGCGAGACCAAAGGCGAGCGAGAGCCGAAAGGGTACGCCTGATGCGTCTCCGACGACCGTCGCCGGCGCTCGTGGTCGCGCTGGTTGCGCTCGTGTTCTCGATGACGGGGGTGGGCGAGGCGGCGCGGCATGCCGTGACGGCGGTGATCGCCGGTCATCCGGTGACGTCCAAGCCGCGGCCCGGTGCGCTGCTGGCGCTCGGCAAGAACGGGAAGTTCCCCGCGTCGGCGATCCCGACCGTGAAGAACGCGACCCGCGTCCAGGGCAAAACGCCCGAACAGCTCGCCGGCAGCTGCCCGCCCGCGACCGTCGACCTCGGGAGCTGGTGCCTGGACACAGCGCCCTATCCGCTGGCGAAGGCCGACGTCGGCAAGAACAACTACATCTGGGCGAGCAAAGCCTGCGCGGCCGAAGGCGGGTGGCTGCCCTCCGCGTCGCAGCTCGTGGGCGCCGCCGATCGGGTGAAGCTCGAGTCGACGATCCACGACTCGCAGCTGACAGCGACGATCGACCTGGACCCGACCCGCGGTCTGAAAGACGAACGAGAGATGTCATCGACCTTGATCACGACCGAAGCAGGCTCTGCCGCTGCCGGCTCGGAGGGAGTCAGCCAAGGCGCGACGGGAAACCCGCGCCAGGGACAGGCGAACCCGTTGCCGCTGCCGGCCAACTCGCAGCCGGAATCGCTCCAGTACGTGACCGTGTACGACAACAGCAACAAAGGCGGGTTCGCGGGGGCGCAGCCGGTGAGCGAACCGCAGAACTTCCGCTGCGCGTTCAACAAGACGCCGGGCGCGATCAACAAAAACGAACAGTGAGCCTGCCGAGTGAGTCCCGCCCCCCCGACACCGCTGCGCTCCAGCACCTGAGCCGGCACCGGCCGCTCCGTCGCGCGATCTTTGCCGGCGCGGGCGCGCTCCTCGCGATCTCCGTGCTCGCCGACGGCGCGCGTGCGGCGGTCCTGCCACCCGTCACGCTCGATGGCCCGAGCGAGGAAATCGTCGGGTTCGGCGGCACGGCGATGGCCGAAGACGGCACCGGCGGGATCGTCTACCTCAAGCGGGTGCAGGGCGTAGCTCACGTGTTCGTCGCGCGCTATGCGTCCGGTCACTGGCAGGCGCCGATCAGGGTCGACGCCGCCGAGTCCTTCGCTGCGAGCTCGCCGCGCATCGGCGCCGCCGCCGGTGGACGCCTCCTCGTCGTCTGGGCCACGCCCTACGCGACCGTCCGCGGCAAGCCAGTCTCCGAGCTGCTCAGCGCGACGCTGTCGCCGGGGTCGGAAGCCTTCAGCGGCGCGGTGATCGTCGATCCCAACGTCGGCGAAGCCGCGGGTCTGAGCCCCGACCTGGCGATGAGCTCGAGCGGCCAGGGCTACGTCGTCTACCGGGTGATCGGCAACCTCAGCACGGTCTCTGTTCAGCGGCCGGGCGACGTCGCAGAGAGCGTGCGCGTGGCTCGCTACGACGGAGAGCGCTGGACGAGCCTGGGCAGCGTCAACCGCGATCCGGGGGTCTCGATGCGCCCGCCGAGCGCAGCGAACGCGCCGGTCGTGGCGATCAACCAGAACGGTAACGGGATCGTCGTCTGGCAGGAGCCCGAAATCGGGACCGCAGTCGCCCGCATCTGGGCGCGGCGACTGTTCGGCACGAACGTGAACTACGTCCTGCCGGTGAGCGCGACGAGCTTCCATGGCGCCGCGATCAACGAAGATGCCGACGCCCCGGCCGTCGCCTTCTCGCGCCTGGGTCAGGCCGAGGTGGCCTACCGCCAGCCGGCCGGCCGCGGCTCGCCGCTGCCGGGCCCGCGCATCTTCTTGAACATCCTCTCCGACGGCGAAGCGGCGAGCGGCGCCGAGTTCGAAGGCCCGATCGTCGCCGACAACTCGGTGCCAGGCGGGAAGAACGCGAGCGTCGGGCGCCCGACGATCGACGTCAACGAACGCCAGGGGATGCGGCTGCTCTACGACAGCAACGGCACTCCGCGGGTCGTCGAAGGAACCGACCTCGGTCTCGCCGGCACCGTCGCCCTCGGCTCGCCGTTCGTCGGCTCGACGCTCGCCCCGGCGGCCGAACTGCCGGCCGCGAACGCCGTCGGTCCCGAAGGCGGCGGCATCGCCGCCTGGCCGAGCGCCGACCGCCACGGCAGGCCCGGCGTGGCGGTCCGCGAGGATTACCCGGGAGGCGGCGCGCAGACCGGGCTCATCAGCGGCGGCGCGGGAGGGCCGATCGGCGAACTCGCGGTCGGCCGCTCGGGTCTCGGTGACGGCTTGGTCGCCTTTCAGCAGGGTCCGCTCGGCGACGCGGCGATCGTGGCCGCCGAGATCTCAGCCGTCCCGAGTGAGTTCATCGTCAACGCGCCGAAGGGCTGGATCCTTCCGCGCGCGGCGCGCCTGTCATGGCTGGCCGCCGAAAGTGCCAACGGGCCTCTGACCTACACGGTCGTCCTCGACGGACACCGCCTGCCGACACCACCCGAAGCACAGGCCCTGACGATCGATCCTCATTACCTGTCCACCGGCAAACACATCGTGCAGGTGCTCGCGACGGACCGCAACGGCCAGTCGACGCTCTCCGCGCGCTCGGCGCTGCGCATCGACGCCAGCCCGCCGACTGTCTCGCTCTCGCTCGCCAGGAGGGCGCCCGAAGTGGCCGTGCGGCTGCGCGACGGTCAGTCTGGTGTCGCCGCCAAGTCGGTCAGCATCAGCTTCGGGGATGGGAGCCATGCGCGCGGCTCCGCTCGGGCGCGCCACCGCTACAAGCACGGGGGCACGTTCACGCTCGTGATCCACGCCCAGGACCTGCTGGGCAACAGCGTCACCCTCCACAAGGTGGTGAAAGTCGCATGACGCGCGCCCGGCTGCTCCTGAGCCTGGCGATCGTGTTCGCGGGCGCGTTCGCGGGGCAGGCGCATGCGGACGTGTTCGGGCCGATCGCGCTCGTATCGGGTGATCCGATCCAGCAGGCTGACTACGCCCACGACCCGGCGATCTCGGCGGACGCGCGATTCGTGGCCTTTGACGGGTCCGTCGGCGGCGTCAACGGGGTGTGGCGGCGCGAACTCGCGACCGGCGATCTGGTCGAGGTCGCCGGGGGTGACGCGGATCTGCCGTCGATCAGCGCCGACGGGCGTTTCATCAGCTTCACGACCAACCAGGGCGGCCAGCTGCCGGCGTTCACCGACGGGCGCCAGCACTTCGAAGCGAAAACGGGCGAATCGCCGAACGTCTACGTCCGCGACATGAACCTCGGCGCCCAGCAGCCGGGCGCGTTCCGGATCGTCTCGGCTCGCAGCGGCTCCAACGAACCGCTGCGCTACGAAGTCGCGCAGGAACACGCGGGACAGCCGAACGCGGGCGAAGAATACGGCGCTGTCGCGGCCGGCCGAACGGCGATGAGCGCCGGCGGCACCAAGGTCGCTTTCGTGACCACGACGATCTCGAACCTATCGAGCTATCCGCAGCTCGAACAGGAAGAACTCGAACACGGCGAAACCCCCAAGCCCCGGACGCCTGCCCTGCAGGTCGCAGTGCGGGACCTCGAAACCGGCGTGACCCAGCTCGTCAGCGTGCGTCGTGACCCCGCCACGGGGAGCCCTGCGCTGAATCCCGAAACGGGCGATCCCGAACCGGTTCCGACCCATACCGAATCGGGCATCTACGGCGCTGTCGATTCCGAAGGGGTGACGCCGTTCTTCCGCGCGGAAGTGCCTGCGTACTCGCGCACCGAGAAGATCGGAGCGTCGATCAGCGCCGACGGTTCCACGGTGGCGTGGATGGGTCAGCAACTGGGCGAACAGGTGCCGTTCCTGTCGGGCGAACCGCCCCGTGCGAACTGGACCGAGCCGCTGTGGCGACGGATCGCCGACGGCGAACTCGCTCCGACGCGGAAAGTCACGGGCGGGTCCGATCCCGAAAGCCCTGCATGCCAGGCGAGCGGGGAGCTGAGGCTCCCGCTGAGTCCCGTGGTGGGTGATCCCTGCCAGGGGCCCTTCGAAACCCGCCTCACCGACTCGATCAACCCCGGCGAGGCCGGCGTCTGGATCGGCGATCCCGAAGACGACTTCGTTCCAAAGCTGAGCGGGGACGGCTACACGGTCGCGTTCCTGGCGCGCGCGCCGTTGTTCGGAGGGACGGGATTGGAAGGCCCCCACAGCGACCTCTTCCTCGCTGACATGCACCCCGGGCTGACACGGGCTCAGGCGCTGCGTCCACTGACCCAGTTCGGGAGCTCGCTGGCGACGGATGCAGCGATCACCGACGTCGCGGTCTCGCCGAACGCATCGCAGCAGAACCACGTCGGCCAGGTCGCGTTCACGACGGTGCGGACCGTCTTCACGCTGGGCTCCCCGAGCTACGTCTCCTCGCGCGCCGCTGCGCCCGGCCTGGGCGAACTCTACGACGTCGACCTGGGCAACGACACCCTGACGAGGGTGACCCAGGGCTATGAAGGCGGCCCGGCCGGGCACCCGTTCCGCGAAGAAAGAGGCGGCGTCGAAGATCCCTACGTGTTCTTCGGCCCCGACGACGGGTCGCTCGCGCCGTCGTTCGACGCCTCCGGAACCACGCTCGCGTTCTCATCGACCGCCTCCAACCTCGTCTTCGGCGACAACAACACCCCTCCCGGCGGCGTGAGAGGGGCTGAGGACGGCGCCGACGTGTTCGTCACCCACAGGCTGACGTTCGCGGCTGCGCCCCCCGAACAGATGATCTCGGCCCCGCCGGCGAACCCGGCGCCGGAGGTCCCCTGGAAGTTGGGGGCGACAGCCGAATCGCTGCGTGACGGCCACGTGCGGATCTACCTCGAGTTGCCCGGCGCCGGATCGCTGCGAGCAGCGGCCACGGCGACGGTGCCGCTCCGGCCCCCGCCGGGCCACAAGGCGGCGCACAAGGCAGCCCTTCGCACGGTGGCCAGCAAGGGCGTCCCGGGGGGCGTCCAGCCCGGCCTGCGCACCCTCGAACTGGTGCTCGCCCCGCAGTACCGCGCGCTCGCGAAACGCAAGGGCGGGATCGCGGCGAGCGCCCTCGTGACGTTCGCCGCGTCCGGACATCAGCGCCTGCAGTCGCGGCTGCACATCCGCTTCGAGATCCGCTCGAAGGGCCAGCGATGATCGGGAGACGGCTCTCGATCGCCGCGCTGACGGCGCTCACCCTTGCCGTGTCGTCCGCGCTCGCCGCGCCGGTCGTGCAAGCCGCACCGTTCGCCGATGATGGCGGTGCCGAATGGCGCCTCGAGCAGCCCGAAGCGCCGGAAGCCCCGGCCGGCATCGAACGGCCGTCGTGGCTCGTCGGCCTCGGGCACATCGGCGACATCGAGTTCTACTCGCCCAATCGCGGCGCGCTGATAACGGCCGGGAACGGGAGCACCGTCCCCGCCGGCGTGTGGCTCTACAACGGGTTGCACTGGCGCGAGCTGTCGACCGCCTGCGGCGCCAGCGACGGTCGCGTCGCGTGGGCCGGCCCGGACGAGTTCTGGACCGTCTCCGACGGGCGTCCCGGCCAGGCGCCCGACAGCCGCGGCGTTCTGCCGCCGCTGCGGGACAACACGCTCTGCCATTTCGCGGTGGGGCCTGCGGGGCGCTTCGAAGTCGTGGGCTCTTACGCGACGCTCGCCTTCCAGTCGACCTCATATCGGGCGATGCACGGCGCGGTGTGTCTCGCGCCGAACGACTGCTGGTTCGGCGGCGACCCTCTCGAACCCCCGGGCGAAGGTGCGTTCCAACTGCACTGGGACGGCGCAACGATGACGGAGATGCCCTACATCCCCGAAGGGCACGCGATCGAGGAGATGCGCGCCTTCGAAGGATCGGCTTTCGAGAGTCTCAAGCTGCTCGCCACGGACACGCGCGTCAAGCATGAAGCGACGGTCCCGCCGCTGCGCCGGATCTCGGCGGGGAGCCCCCCGACGTTCGAATCGCTGCTGAACGTGCCGCTCTACTCGTTCGGCGAGTCGCCGCTGTGGCTCGAAGCCCTGCATCTCGGATCCGACGGCGAGGCGCTGTGGGCGGCCGGGGGACCGTCGGGCGCGGGTGCCGAAGGCCCTCACGAGCCCGGCGTGACGATCGCCCGCTACTCGAAGCTCGCGTGGGTCTCCGTGCTCGGCGAATTCGTCGAAGAACCAAACGCGGTGTGGGGCCAGGTGGTCGGACCCGAAACGAGCCCGAGCGGGATCGAAGACTTCGGAGAAGACACGACCGTCACATCGATCGCGGCCGAGCCGGGGACGCACGACGCATGGCTCGCGATCGACACCCGGCGTGACGCGGAATCTCCCGGACCGTCGACTCTCGCGAGCATCGCGCGCATCGGCGCCGACGGCACGATCACGGACCGCACCGAGCTGCCCGAAGCCGGAGACCCGGTCGGTGCGAAGGGCGCCGGCGAACACCTCACCTGCCCGGCCGTTCACGACTGCTGGCTCGTGACCAGCCAGGGCTGGATCTTCCACCTCTCAAACGGCGAAGAACCCGGCGGGCCCCCCGACGGAGCGTTTGCGGAAGTCGCAGGCGAAACCCCGATCGACTCGCGGCCGCTCGACGAAGGGGTCCCGCAGACGCCCCCCGACACGATCCCCGAAGACAGCTCGGGAGAAGGTCAGGGGTCGGGCTCGGTGGGCGCATCCGTTCAGGAACTTCTCAAGAGCATCCCGAGTCCGTTCGCGACGATCACGCTGCCGCTGGTCTCGGGCGTGCACGTCAAGTTGGTGAACCGCACGACGCTCGTGCTCAGCCTGCACCTCGCGGTCAAGGCACAAATCCGGCTGATCGCCAAGCGGCACGGCAAGATCGTCGCTTCGACGCGCAAGCAGGTGCTGAGCGCGGGCAGCCACAAGCTCACGCTTCGCCTGGACCCGAAGCGCTGGCCGACGAAGCTCCATCTGGAAGAACATGCGCTCGCGCCGCTGCCGACCACGACGACGCGCGAATCGAACACGACCACGATCGGAACCTCCGAGCTCGCGCCGCAGGCGCCGCTTGCCGGCAGCTGGAGCGCCCTGCCGTGAAAACCGAGATCCGCCGGCGGCGCCGCCGGCGCGTCGTGCTTGCCCTTCCCCTGGCGGCGCTGGCCATCGCTGTCGTCGCGCTCGCGATCGCGACGGCCGGTCCCGGCGCGAAGAGTGCCGCGGCGGCGCCTGCGGCCGGGGAAGTCACGCCGCAGACCGACGACTCCGTGCCGGCGAGCGCGGTCACGATGTTCGGGTCCTCGCCCTCCGAGGCGCCGGACGAGGTCTGGGGGATCGGCACCTCGATGGGTGGCACGGCGGTCGTCCACTACACCGCGAACACCGGCTGGACGCTGGGCCCGCCCCTGCAGGACGCGGGCTCCTCGCCGTTGGAAGCGTTCTCGCTGGCGCATCCGGAAGCGGGTACCCACTCCGCACCGAGCCCGCTGGCCGGGCAGATGACCGCCGCCGGCAGCGGCGCCCTGCTCGGCTCCGCGAAGAGCGCGGGCAAAGGACGCCAGGCGCTGCTGGTGCGCGACCCGGGCGGCGCATTCAAGGAAGCGCCGGGGCCGCTGCCCGAAGGCGAAGCCCCCGTGGGCGAAGCCGCACTTCAGAGCGGCGAGCAGCTATTCGGCGCAAACCAGGCGCCGATGGTCGCGGCCCTCGACGAAGAAGGTGGCCACGCCGGCGCGTTTGTGGTGCCGGTCGACGAAGGCGGCGAACGGATCGAGGGCAGCGTCCTGCACTGGGATGGCGAACACTGGAGCCGCGAGCAGATCGAAGTTCCGGCCGCGAGCAACAAAGAATTCACGGTGCTCGCGCTCGCCGCGAGCTCGCCCACCGAAGCCTGGCTGCTCGCCAAGCTCTCCTCGAACTACCCCGCCGGGGCGGTCGGCCTCTACCGGCGCCATGTCGGCGCGAAAGGGGAAGCCGTGTGGCGGGCGGTCGCCACCACGCCCGGCGGCGAAGCCGGGGGACCCCTCGAGGTGCCGACGAGCGCCTCGCCTGTGCAGTTCTCGATCCCGCAGGCCACCCAGTCACAGATCCTGACCGCGACGAGCGGAGGCCTGTGGGTGGACGGCGTTCGCACCGACAGCCAGGACTCGGTGACGATGTTCGTGCGCGCGACCGGTGAAGCCTCGGCGCAGGTGGCCTCGGCATGGTGCGCCGGGGGCTCGCCGGCCTGCGCGGGCACGCTGCCGGCGCAGTTGCCGAGCTCCGGTGGACGGAGCTTCGCCTGGCCGGGTGCGGGATTCGGCGAACGCGTCCTGACCGGCCTTCCCGCAGGGATGAGCCTTCGTTTCGAACCCGGCGAAAACTCGTTCCGGGCGGTGGCCGCGCTCGGGGGGAGCCCGACAGAAGACGTGGGCGGCGCGTTCGGGGCTGCGTTTGCGAGCCCGCGCGAGGGCTGGCTCGGCCAGGCGCAGCTTCCGGTCCACCTCACGACCCAACCGTTGCCGAGCCAGTTGACCAACTGGCCGGTCCCCTTCCGCCATGCGCTGCTCGCGCTGGCGCCGCAGCCGGGCGCTCCGGTCGGAGCGCCCGGCAGCCAGGCGCTCGCGGTCGGCGACCGCGGCGAGATCGCGCGTTATCAGCCCGGAAGCGGATGGCTGCCCGAAAGCCTCGGCATCGGCAAGTCGCATCCCACACCGCGGCTGCGAGCCGTGGCGTGGCCGCGACCCGGGCGCGCGTACGCCGTCGGCGACGAAGGCGCGATGTGGCTGTGGCGCGGTGAAACCGGCCTGTGGGAACCCGACCCTGCCGCGCCGCTGAACTTCCAGGGCAATCTCCTAGGCGTCGCGTTCGACCCGGCGAACCCGGCTCGAGGGTACGCCGTCGGCGAGAGCGGCGTGCTGCTCAAGTACGGCAAGAGCTGGCAGCAGGAATCGTTCCCCGGCGAAGGGCCCTGCACGGTGCCGCCGTCGGCCAGCGCCGAAGAACAGGCACGCTGCTCGAACTGGCAGGACGCGAACTTCACGTCGATCGCCTTCGCCGGCTCGGAAGCGCTGGTCGCCTACCGCGTGCTGCTCTCGACGACCCGCCAGCAGTACCGGGGCGGGGTGCTCGTCAACAGCGGCGCGGGCTGGCACGTCGACCCCGCCGCCGCGGCGGCGCTCGGTACGAGCACGCCTTACGCGATCGCGGCGCTCGGAGACGGCGGCGCCGCGATCGGCGTCTCAGGCGCGCTGGGGGGCGCGGCGATCCTCGAGCGCGAATCCGCCGGTGCCTCCTGGCAGCCCTCGCCCACGCCGTTCCCCGGGCAGGCACCCGGGTCGCTCGCGGCGTTCCGGGAAGAAGGCAAGCTGCGCGTGGTCGCGGCGGGGACCGTGCCCGACACCGCCGCGATCGAAAGCGAAGAACCGCCGCCGCCCGGCTCACCCCCGATCCAGCTGCGGCCCTATCCGGTCGAATCCCGCCCGGAACAGGGCGTGCTGCGCCAGACCTCGACCGGCTGGCGCGACGAGGAGCACGAACTCAACAACGTCAAAGAACCGCCGGGCCACTATGCGCAATACGACACCGTCTACCAGCCCGATCCGGTCTCAGCGGTGATGATCGACGAATCGGGATCGCACGGCTGGGCGATCGGCGGATTCGTCGATCCGAATGCGCAGCTGGACACCGCCGACGTCGCCCGCTACCCGAACGACGGCACCACCCCGCCGCAGGCCGGGTCGGCGCCGATCGGATTGAGCGAAGGGACGGCGGCGGCTGTCGCGATCGGCGGGAACGCAAAATGCGAAGCGCCGTGCGCCTCGGAGCGCAACGCGAGGATCGGACCGGACGTCTGGCTGACGAGCGCGCTCGCCCGCGCGGCCTCGATCGCCGGCGTGCAGCGCTTCATCTACACCGGGCCGAGGCTGACGACCGGCGCGACCGCCGGGCCCGCGACGCTCCCGATCCCCTTCAAGGAAGAGACAGAACGCTACGCGGAACTGCTGGCTCCCTTCCCCGATGCGGTTGCCGTTCCGAGCCCGACGGACCCAGTCGGCAGCGGTAGCGAGATGCCGTTCAGGGAAGCCTTCAAAAACGAATACCCCGAAGCGTGCGGGACCCCCGGATGCTCGTACTTCGCGTTCAACTCGGGCACGCCCCCGCACAGCGTGCGCGTGATCGTGGTCGACGAGAACGCGCCTGTCGGCGCCGGCCAGCTCGCCTGGCTCTCCGAACAGCTGAAGGTGCTCGCCCCGGGGGCGAACGAGCCGGCGATCGTCGTCGGCAGCGCCAACCTGCCGGCGCTCGTCTCAGAACACGTCGGCTGGGCACAGGCCGTCGCGAGCGTGCTCCGCGAAGGGCAGGCCTCGGCCTACTTCTTCGACGCCCCCGAAGAAAACGTCACGCTGGAACTCCCCGGCGGCGTCAAAGCGTACGGCTCCGGCACGCTCGGTTACGTGAACTTCCTGCAAGAGCGCCACACGGATTTCCACGGCGCGAGCGCCTTCATGCTCGCCGAACTCGGAGCGCGCGGGAGCGCGGGGGGAAACCGGGCCACCGTCAACGTCAGGCTGATCCCCAACATCGCCGAACTCGCGGTCGAACCGGTCGAAGGGACGATCCTGCAGCGCAGCCAGGCGGTGCTGTTCGAAGGTCTCGCGCGTCGTCCGCGGGCCGGTAACAGAGCGCACAACCAGCCGATCATCGGCGTGAACGACCGCGACACCGATCCTTACATCCCGATCCCGGAGAACTGTCTCGGGGCGGCGTGCGCGAGCGCCTTGCAGCCGGAATACGAATTCGTCTCCTCAAGGAAAGACATCGGTGACTTCGTCGAGCCGAACCTGAGCTCGACCGAACACAACGCGGTGCTGCTGAACTCGAGCGGGGAACCGATCCGGGATTCTCACTCGGGGCTCTTCTGCGCGTTCAACCGCGGCGAAACGACGGTCACCCTCAAGGCCGGCGGCCTCTCCTCCTCGCTGCGCCTGAGGGTCGAACCCGGCAGCGTCCGCAGGCCCTGCGGCACGACCAAGCTCGAAGCGCTGCCGGAAACGGAAAGCGCCGCCCCCGTGCCGGCGCCGGCGCCCGCGCCCGCGCCGACCGGGGCGGCGCCCGCGGGAAGCGCCCCGCCGCCCGTTCCCGTCCCGCCGGCCCCCCCGCTGGTGCCGGCGGCCGCGGCGCCGGTCGCCGCACATCCGGCAACCCCGCCGTTCTTCGTCGTGGCGCCGCTGCCGGCGTTCGTCCCGGCGATCCTCCCGCCGCCGGTTCCGACGCCCGCGCGCCCGACCCCTCCGAGCGGGTTCTCGGCGGTGACCCAGCCGGTCGAGGCGCCCGAAAAAGAAGAGGAGGAGGAGGCCGCTCCAGAATCGGTCAGCAACGAGGCCAGCGCCTATGTAGCGCACGAACACGATCCATCGCCGGCCTTCGTGCTGGGCCTCGTCGTCCTCGCGGCGTTCGCCGGCGCGGGCGCGAGGCGGCGGATCGGTCGGCGCCGCCGCGAGATCAGGCTGGCGCACGCGACGGCCAGCACGACGCATCGACAGCGCAGAACCTCCGGCCGCCGCGACCCCTGGCGTTAGGGCCGTTGGCATTCGGTTCACCTGAGGTTTACGGCATCGAAACAACCTCGCCGCCATCCACCGCCATCGTTCTGCGAGCCGCTTCCGGCTCACCGGCGGCGTGGGGGGCCGGGTCGAACACGACCGCGGCGGCGGACACCGACAGACAGATGCCTGACAGCCACCGCTCGCACCTTCGCACGCTCGCAGCGCTGATGCTGGTCCTCGGCGCCGCACTGTTCGCGGCGGCTCCAGACGCGTCGGCGGCACCCTACGGCGAACTGGGCCACATCGGCACGAGAGGGACAGGGAAGGGGCAGTTCGACCTGTTCCCGGGGGAAACCGACGCGATCGGCGTCGACCCGACGGACAACAGCGTCTACGTCGTCGACCTGCCGAGCTCGAACGGGGCACTGCGCATCCAGAAGTTCGCGGCGAACGCAAAAGGTGAATTCAAATTCCTCGCGGCCGCGACCTTCAAACCGGCAGGCTCGAGCGGCTCGGAAGCCGCCCCGGTCGAGGGCGTCGCGGTGGACCCCGTGATGCACCGCGTGTACGTGCTCGCCCTCAACGAAAAGCCCAAGGAACCCGACAAGTCCGAAGAAGTCGCCAGCGAGCTGTTCGCGTTCTCGACCGAACAGAAAGGCGAAGAACTGCCGCCTGTGGCGGGCTCGACCGGGGGCGTGGTGGCCAGCACCGAAGTCCTGAAAGTGAAGGCGACCAAATTCGAAGAATCGCTGCTCGAACCGACGGGCATCGCGGTCGAACCGATCGACGCCACGCACGACACCGTCGATCTCCTCGGCACAGTCGACACGGGCAAAAAGGCCGAAAACGGGGTGGCGATCCTGCATTCGGCGGTCTGGCGCGTCGGCATGACCGAAGGCAGCGAAGGGAAACTGCTGGACGAACAGCGCTTCGTCGACACGACCGAAGTGCTCGAAGACGAAGCGCGCTCTCCGGTCGTGTTCAACAAAAAACTCTACGTGCAGGGGGAAGAAGGCATCTATGAGATCCCCAGCTCCGGCCCGCCGAAATCGCTGACGCAGTCAACGCCGGAACGCGAAGAATGGTGGGAAGAACAGCTGGGAGGGCTGTGGCAGACGCCGTCGATCCAGGCTCCCTTCCTGGGCGCGGGAATGACGGTGGGACCCGAAGGGACGTTCTGGACGACGGCCTCGATCAAGCTCGCGTCCAACAAAAACAACTTCTTCCCAGGCGCGGTCTCCTACGATCAAACCGGGCAGGTGCTCGGATGGACGGGCGGCCAGAGCCCGGCCGGCGGCCTTGAAAAATGCATGCTGCGGATCGCGGGCACGCCGCTGGTCGCGGCCGGCAAAGAATGGACGCCGGGCGCCGGCCACGTCCTGTTCATGCTCGATGACAACCTCTCCTTCCCGCGGCTGATCGAGATGGGGCCGGGAGGCGAAGGCTGCCCGACGGCGCAGGCCGCGAGCCCGACGGCGGCGGTGGGGGGAGTCCCTGTCGAAGAATCCCAGACGATCCCGATCGCGGCCACGGTGGAACTGGAATCCAAGCTCACGCAGGCGGACGCGCTGTCTGCCGAATGGAACTTCGGCGACGGATCGGCGCCCGTCACGGTGACGAAGCCCGCCCACCAGTCGGCCTTCATAACCCACAAATTCGCGAACGGCGGCACGCACACGGTCACGGTCAAGATCCACACTGATGATCTCGCGGAACCGACGGTCGAAGTCACCAGTCACGTCACGATCGAAGCCAAGGCAGCGCAGCCGCCGACCGCGACGACGGGTGGCTCCAGCGCGCTCAGCTCCACCGCCGAGCTCGTGAAGGGGGCCGTCAACCCGAACGGATCCTCGACCACCTGCCTGTTCGAATACGGCACCACGACCTCATACGGCAAAACCGCCGCGTGCAAAACGCAGCCAGGCTCCGGCGAAACGTCCGTGCTCGTCGAAGCGGAACTTGCGGGACTCGCGGAAAGCACGACCTACCACTACCGGCTCCTCGCGGAAAACAGCGCGAAAGAAAAGGGCACCGGCGCCGACAAGGAATTCACGACGAGCACCTCGGTCGCGCCGGCGCCGAAAGTGAAAACGGAACCGGCCAGCAGCGTCGGTCCGAACGGGGCGACGCTGAACGCGAAGGTCGATCCGGAAGGCTCCGAAGTGACCGAATGCAAGCTCGAATACGGCCCGACCGAAGCGTACGGCAGCAGCGTCCCGTGCACACCTCCGCCGGGCTCCGGAAGCTCGAGTGTCGCGGTCTCGGGTGCCGTGACGGGGTTGACGGCGAACACCACCTACCACTTCCGCGTGCGCGCCAAGAACTCGAACCCGACCGCGGTCTTCGGCGCTGACGTCACGTTCAAAACCTCGGAACCGCCCGCGCCCAAAGTGAAAACCGAACCGGCCACCGGGGTAACCGCGAAAGCGGCCACGCTGAACGCGAAGGTCGATCCGGAAGGCTCGGAAGTGACGGAATGCAAGCTCGAATACGGGACGAGCGAAGCGTATGGCAGCAGCGTGCCGTGCTCACCGCCGCCCGGCTCCGGCAGCTCGGACGTCGGCGTCTCGGGCGCGATCTCGGGCCTGACCGCGAACACCACCTACCACTTCCGGGTACGCGCGAAGAACTCCAACGCGACCGCCTCGCTCGGTGCCGACACGACCCTCAAAACATCGGAACCGCCCGCGCCGAAAGTCAAAACCGAACCCGCGAGCGGGATCCTCGCGAAGGCCGCGACGTTGAACGCGACCGTCAACCCGGAAGGCTCGGAAGTGACCGAATGCAAGCTCGAATACGGGACGAGCGAAGCCTACGGGAGCAGCGTGCCATGCTCGCCGCCGCCCGGCTCCGGCAGCTCGGACGTCGCCGTCTCGGGCGCGATCTCGGGTCTGACCCCGAACACGACCTATCACTTCCGTGTGCGCGCGAAGAACGCCAACCCGACCGCGTCCACCGGCTCCGACGCGACCTTCAAGACGACCGAAGAAGGCGAATCGGCGCCGCCGAAAGTCAAAACGGAACCGGCAAGTGCGATCGGGGCGAATGCGGCGACGCTGAACGCGACCGTGGATCCGGAAGGCACGGAAGTGACCGAATGCAAGCTCGAATACGGGACGAGCGAAGCGTATGGCAGCAGCGTGCCGTGCTCGCCGCCGCCCGGTTCCGGCACCTCGGTCGTTCCCGTATCGGGCGCCGTGTCGGGACTGACGGCCAGCACCACCTATCACTTCCGGGTGCGTGCGAAGAACTCGAACGCGACCGCCTCGCTCGGCGCTGACACGACGTTGAAAACGAGTCCCGAAGGCGAACCCCCGGCGCCGAAAGTCAAAACCGAACCGGCGACGGGGGTCGAACAGACTGCCGCCGCGCTGAACGCGATCGTGGACCCGGAAGGCTCGGAAGTGACGGAATGCAAGCTCGAATACGGGACGAGCGAAGCGTATGGCAGCAGCGTGCCGTGCTCACCGCCGCCCGGTTCGGGCAGCTCGGACGTTCCCGTATCGGGCGCCGTGTCGGGGCTGACGGCGGGCACCACCTACCACTTCCGGGTGCGTGCGAAGAACTCCAACGCGACTGCCTCGCTCGGCGCTGACACGACGTTCAAAACCGGCGCCGACGGCGAACCGCCGGCGCCGAAGGTGATAACGCAGCCCGCCGGCGCGGTCGGCCCGACCGCCGCCACGTTGAAAGCGAGCGTCGACGCCGAGGGATCTCTGACCGAATGCAGGTTCGAATACGGCACGACCACCGCGTATGGCTCGACGGCCATCTGCACGCCGACGCCGAGCAGCGGCTCCCTTTCATTCGAAGGGGTGGCGGCCAACGTCGGCGGCCTCAGCCAGAGCACCACGTATCACTTCCGCGTGTGGGCCAAGAACGCCAACGCGACGCCGGCGGTGGGCGCCGACGCAACGTTCACGACCAGCGCGAAATCGAGCGAAGTGTCCCCCGGCGCCGGCGAAGGCGAAGCTGGGGCCGCGGGCGGTTCACCCGCGCCTGCGAGCACGCCGCCGGCGGGGGGTGGCGTGAAAGGAGCGCAGGAAGCCTCGCCGGACGCCCACGTCGCCGGCAGCGCGACGTTCGTGGCCACCAACGGGGCCTTCGTGCTCCAGATCAGCTGCCCGGCCGGGGCCGGCACCTGCAGCGGGTCGGTCGTCGTGAAGACCGCGGGCGCCGTCGCCGCCTCCGCTCGCGGCTCGCTGCCGGCGCTCGTCGCGAGCGCTGTGCGCGAGGTCGGCGGCGTGGTGCGGACCGCCAGTGACGCCGCCGCCGCGCACGAGTCGATCATGACCCTTTCAAGCGGGTCCTTCAGCGTGTCGGGCGGCCACTCCAAGCCGGTCGTGCTGCACCTGTCTGCGAAGGCGCGCAAACTGCTCGCGAAGCTGCACGTCCTGCGGGCGAAGGTCACGATCACGGCGCACAACGCCGGCGGGGCGAAGCACACGAGCGTCTCGACCGTGCTGCTCAAGGCGAAGAAGAAGCACTAGGCGCGCCGCCGCGCTGCGAGCCCGCGCCTGGTGCTCGGTCGGGGGGCGCGCGGGCCACAGACCGTGTGCGCTTGGCTCTGGATCTCCCCGCGCGTCGCTCGCGGTCCCGGAGCCCCAGCCGGAGGGCGAGCCGCGCATTCCGGACGCAGCCCTGCCGGCGCGAGCAGCCGACGGGGCAGGGATGTGACCGCGATGTGAACGAGATGTTTCCGAGCCGTGACAAAGGGGGCCCCCGCAGCCACGGTCACGCCTCGACAACGATGTGAACGCCCGCGACCGCGAGTCTTCGACGCGAGGACAACGGAGGTTCTCGCATCGCGCGGGCGGGGGACCGGGCCGCGCATCGCAACCACGACTAGGAGGATGAACCACAGATGAGACATCTTTCCGCGCGCGGCATCATGCTCGCGTGCCTCGCCGCAATCGCGGCGCTGGCGCTCGCGGTTCCGGGAAGCGCCCTCGCGAAAGGCAACCCGAACCAGTGCTCTGGCGTGGCCATTGAATTCAAGGGCTCGTCGTTCCAGAAATCGCTCCAGCTGAAACTGGACCCGGCCTTCAACGCATCTCCGGCCAAGACCGCCTGCAACGGCTCGCAGGGCTCGAAAGGCAAACCAGGCATCACGTACCACTCCACGGGGAGCGGCTGTGCCCTGCGGACGTGGGGCATCGAAAACCAGGGCCTCGGCGCCGGCGGCGTCGAATGCAACGAAACGATCAACTACGGGCCGACGACCGCGCTCGCCGCGACCGATGACCCGCCGAACCCGAACCAGATCAAAGAAGTCGAAGCGCAGGAGAGCAAACCGACCGAAGAATCGGTTCTGACGATTCCTGTGGCCTCGGGTGCGATCACGATCATCATGCACCTGCCGACCAACTGCGAAGGCACCAGCGCCTGGACTGCAGGCCGCCTCGTGATCGGCGACAAAGAACTCGAGGGCGTGTTCGCCGGCACGGTCAAAAAGTGGGGCGAACTGAAAGCCGGTGGCGACAAACTCACCGGTACCGGTGGGAAAACCAACGAAGAATGTGAAAACGAAAAAATCCAGCCGGCGGTCCGCAAGGACGAGTCCGGGAGCACGCACATTCTCGACAAGTTCCTGTTCCTGACCGACAAAGGCTCGCTCGCGGACGCCAAAGGCAGCCACACGTGGGCCGAACGCGCCGAAGGCGCGATCAACACCACGTGGCCGACGGCCGCCAACGTGGCCACGCCGTCGGGCACCGGCGGGGGCAAACTCGCCGAACTCGTGGCGAACACCCCGGGCGACATCGGCTACGTCGACCTCGCGACCGCACGCGGCAACAGCGCGTTCGGCTCCGCGGGCGGCGCCAACCACCCGACGTTCTGGGCCGAGGTGGAAAGCGAAAACAAGAAAGGCAAGGCGAAGTACGCCGAACCGTCGCTGAACGGTGAGAACGGCACGACCTCGACGGCCAACTGCAAGAAGACGGTCTACGCCAACTACAAAGAAGGCAAAGAAGAACCGTTCCCGCCGCCGGCGGCGACGGAAGCGTGGAACGAAGTGACGACGAAGACCTCGGAGAAGACATACCCGCTCTGCGGTCTGACCTACGTTGTCTCGCTGACGAAATACAGCCTGGTCCCCGGCACCTCCAAAGAAGAGGTCCAAACGGTCGAGGACTTCGTCAAATTCATGCTCGACAAGAAGGGCGGGCAGAAAATCGACGGTGAAGGCGACTACTTCCCGCTGCCGAAGCCGGTTGCCAGCCTCGCGCTGGGCGGCGCCGCGCAGATCGGCGACTGAGTAGCCAGCCGGCTGCAGCCGGCAAGGACGCCGGCACGTTTCACCGGGCCGCCCCAGCAATGGGGCGGCCCTTTTATTTGGCGGCGCCCGTGTGGGGCCCCGTCCGCCGGGCGCGTCGGAGTGCCGGTAACACGAAGCGAACAATCTCGATCCCGGGCACCACCAAGGAAGAGGCTCAGACGGTCCACGACGTGCTCGGCTTCATCACGGACGAGAAGTGCTGCCAGGCCCTTCTCGTCGGCCACGACGACGCGCCGCTGCCGAAGGCGGTGATGGGCGAGGCCGTGACCGGGGCCCACGACGTCAAGTACTAGGCAGGACGCGGGCGGGCGGCAGCTTCGCCCGCGTCCTGCCGGACGCGCGACGCCGGTCCGCCCACTCACGGGGCAGACCGGCGTTTTCTCCGGCCGGGCGAGGTGTGCGCCGCTCGCCCGGGCCCTTGTGCGGTTGACAGCGCGAGCAACCGGGCTATCGTGCTCCAGTCCCCGGCGGTGGGGCCGGGCGAGAGGGACGGGAGACATGCACATCGACCCATACATCGTGCTGGGGAGCGCGATCATCGGTTTCCTCGTCGGCATGACCGGCGCGGGTGGCGGCGCGCTGATGACGCCGATGCTGATCCTGCTGTTCGGGGTCAAGCCGGCCGCGGCGATCTCCAGCGACCTCGTCGCGGCTGTGACGATGCGCCCGTTCGGCGCCGCCGTGCACCTGCGCAGGCGCACGGTGAACCTGAAGCTCGTGCAGTGGCTCGTGATCGGATCGGTCCCGGCGGCGTTCGCCGGCGCCTACATCCTGCACCTCTTGGGTGGCTCGAAGTCGGCCCAGACCAACATCGAGACCGTGCTCGGAGTGGCGCTGCTCGTGGGTGCCGGCGCGATGGTGCTGCGCCAGGTGCTGGACCGCCGCAGCGCGCAGGAGCGCACCGCCGTGGTCCACGAGATCACGCCCCACCCGCTGCGCACGATCTTGATCGGGGTGATCGGCGGCCTCGTCGTGGGCGCGACCTCGGTCGGCGCGGGTTCGCTGATGATCGTGATGCTCCTGTTCCTGTATCCGATGATCGGCGCCAACCAGCTCGTCGGCACGGACCTCACGCAGGCGGTTCCGCTGACGCTGGCGGCGGCGCTCGGGGCGATCGCCTTCGGTCACGTCGAATTCGGCGTGACCGTCTCGCTGATCCTCGGCAGCGTGCCGGCCGTGCTGATCGGCTCGCTGTTCTCATCGACGGCGCCCGACCGCTACGTGCGCCCGGTGATCACGTTCGTGATCACCGCCTCCGGGCTCAAGTACGTCGGGCTCGACACGGAAACGCTGGGCTGGACGCTCTGCGCGATCCTGCTCGGGGTCGCCCTGTTCTGGCTGTGGCGCCGCCGCCCGTGGGAAGCCGGAGCGTGGCCGCAGGATGCCGTGGCAGCGCCGGAGGCGGGGGAGACGCCCCTCGAGCTCGTGACGGCCGATGGGCGCGTCGCATCGGCCCCCGCGGACGTCGCGCCGCGTCCGGAGATCGAGTGAGCGAGACCCTTGACAGCGGATCCCGCGGCGCACGTGCGATGAGTCATAGACGCGCTTGCGTTAGATATCCCGGCTGTTTATGATGCCCAGCCTGAGAGGGATCACGGAATCTCGACATTTGTTGGGTTCGCGTGGTCGACTATTCGCGGGGGCCGGATAGCGAGCAGGGAGGCGAGGAAACGCGATGGGTGTCGAGACGGGGAGTACATCGGAGGCGAGCGTCCCCTGGGGCCCTCCGCCCTTGACAAGTAGCACTCGCGCTCTCCCGGCCACCACGCGCGGCTTCCTCGGCCTCGGCGGGCGCCGGCGCGTCGTGATCCCCGGCATCTCGGAGGTTCGCGGGCCGGCCGCCTCGCTGCGCCGCGACTCGCTGTTCCGCCGCAGCCTCGCGGTCGCCGACATCCTCGCGCTCGCCGGGGCGTTCCTGATCACGATGGCGATCTCGCCGCGCCCGCTGAACCTGACCTGGTGGACGCTCGTCGAGATCCCGATCCTGCTCGTCGGGGCCAAGCTGACCGGCCTGTATGACCGCGACGAGACGCTGCTGCGCAAGACCACGCTCGACGAGGCGCCGAAGCTGTTCCAGCTCGCGACGCTCTGCACGATCGTCGCGTGGCTCTCGGGTGGCACCCTGCTGCAGGGCGATCTGGGCCGCCGCCAGGCGCTGATCCTGTGGCTCGTCCTGGCGGCGCTGCTGATCCTGTTCCGCTCGATCGCGCGGATCCTCGCGCTGGCGATCGCGCCCGCCGAGCGCTGCCTTTTCATCGGCGATGAGATGTCGGCCGCGACGATCCGCTCGAAGCTCGGCTGTGGCGGCGGCGTCAAGGCGCAGGTGGTCGCCCACCTCGATCTCGACAAGGTCGCCCCGTGGTCGAGCGATTCGTTCTCCGAGTCGCGGCTCGCGGAGATCCGCGACCTCGCCCAGACGCTTGACGTGCACCGCGCGATCATCGCGCCGCGCAGCGCCGACGCCGGCGAGATGCTCAACCTCGTGCGCACGCTGAAGGCGGTCGGCGTCCGCGTCAGCGTCGTGCCGCGGCTGCTCGAGGTGGTCGGCTCCTCCGTCGAGTTCGACGACCTGCACGGGGTCACCGTGATGGGGGTCCGCCGCTTCGACCTGACACGCTCCTCGGCGAAGTTCAAGCGGCTCTTCGACCTGATCGGAGCGTCGCTCGGACTGCTCGCCGTCGCGCCGCTGCTGATCGGCATCGCGATCGCGATCAAGCTCGACAGCCGCGGCCCGGTGTTCTTCCGCCAGCTGCGCGTCGGCCGGCACGGCAAGCGCTTCTACATGCTCAAGTTCCGCACGATGGTCCCAGAAGCGGAGTCGATGAAGGACTCGCTTCGCGACCGCAACGAGGCGATGGACGGCCTCTTCAAGATCGCCGAGGACCCGCGCGTGACGCGCGTCGGGCGCTGGCTGCGCCGGACCGCCCTGGACGAGCTGCCGCAGCTGTTCAACATCGTCCGCGGCGAGATGAGCCTCGTCGGCCCGCGCCCGCTGGTGATCGAGGAGGACCAGCGCATCGAGGGCTGGCACCGGCGCCGGCTCGAGCTGATGCCCGGGATGACCGGTCCCTGGCAGATCCTCGGTCCCGCCCGCGTGCCGCTGCGCGAGATGGTCGCCATCGACTACCTGTACGTCGCGAACTGGTCGCCGTGGACGGACATCAAGATCCTGCTGCGCACCGTCCCGCACGTGGTCGGACGTCGGGGCCTCTGAGCGAGCGGCGCGCCTGAGCAGCAGCTCGCGCCGCGGCACGTCCGGCCGCCGTCTGGGCTGCCAGCGCGCGCGGCCTATTTTTCCTTGGCCGTCTGCCGCTTGAATTCCGCGATTTCGCGCGCTTCTTCGGCGGCGAAGCGCTTACGTGCGGCTTCTTCAGCGGGCGTTTCGTGCTTCTTGCCCTTCTTCGCGGGGGTGCTGCTCTTGTGCTTTTCGTGCGAGGCCTTGTGATGGCTCGATCCGGACGGGGAACGCTTCGATTTGTGTCCCGAGCCCGACTTGTGCTGGGACTTCTTGCTCGCCCCGCTTGCCGCGAGCTCGTGTTCGGCCTGTTCGCGGTGCGCCTTGATCGCCGCCAGTTCGGCCTTTTCGCGCTTTTCCGAGGCCTGTTCGCTGGCCCGGCGCGAAGCGCTGGCTCCTTCTTCTTCAGCGCCGGGCGTTCCGGCGGCGCCGGGGGCGGCTTCCGATTCGCCTTTGCCGCCTCCGCCGCCTCCTTCGCCGCCGCCTGAGGAGCCGCCGCAGCCGGCTGCAGCGCCGGCGAGCGCCAGCGCGGCGAGCAGCGCCGCGAGCGCGCGCGATCTCCGGGATAGTCCTCGCAGCAGTCTCATCTCAGCCTGATCCGTTCGGCACAGTAACGGTCGGCGGCGCGCTGATCGATTCCCTCGGCTTCGACGGCTTTGGCTTCGGGGTCTTGGAAGGCGCCTTGGGCTGCTCGGCGGTGACCGTCTTCGGGTTCGACGCCGCCTTCTTCTTGGCCGCTGCTTCCTGTTCCTTCTTGCGCTTGGCCGCCGCTTCCTTTTCTTTCTTCTTGACCTTTTCCTCGGCCGCCTTTTCGCGCTTCTTCGCCTTCGCCTTGGCCGTCGCTTCGGTGCGCTTGGCAGCCGCTTCGGCTTCTTCTTCGCGCTTGCGCGATTCGACCACCGCCAGCGCTTCGCGGTCCTGTGCCACTTCCGAGGCTTCTTCCTTGCGCAGCGCGGCTTCTTCGCTGCGCGCTTCTTCCTCGGAAGCCGCGTTGTTCGCCTTCTGGTGCGCGTTGCCGGCCACGTTGCCGCAGCCGCCGAGGGCGAAGCCCGCAGCCGCGAGCACGCAGGCGGCCGCGATCCTCGGCGCTCGTCTTGCTCTCAGTGGCAAGTGGGTCCTTTCGGTCTTTCCTTGGCCTATCCGTGGCGTGCAGGGCGACGGGACACCCTCTGCCCTCAGAGGGTAGCCGCGTTCTCAGCTTTGTACGCCATGCACGAGGGCCTGCAGCGCGGCGGAGATCTGCGCACAGACCGTCGCGGTGGCGAACAGCCGCTCGGCCTCCTCGCGCGCGTTCTCCCGCAGTGGCCTCGGCTCTGCCCGGAGCCGCTCGATCATTCCTTCGATCGCGTCCGTCATCGCCATCACGTCCCCCGGCGCGGTCTCCGCCACGACCGACCGGCTGACGCCGTCGATCGCCCCGACCTCGCTCGTGGCGACGATCGGAACCCCGCAGGCCAGGGCCTCGGCGACGGTCAGGCCGAAGGGCTCGTACTTGCTCGCGGCGAGCATCACGTCGGCGCGCGTCAGCTCGGAGGCGATCTCCGACGGCGGGATGCGCCCGGCGAACTCTGCGTTCTCCTTCGGAAGATCCTCCAGGAGCGGTCGGTAGTCCGACCACAGTGTGGCGCCGCCGACCACACGCACCCGCGCGTCCGAGCCGCGTGCGAGCAGCTCCCGCGCGACCGCCACCACGTCCTCGACGCCCTTGCGCGCCGACACTCGGCCCAGCACGAGCACCGTCGGGGGCTCGGCGAGCGCCCTCCCCAGGCGCGGCTCGGTGAAGCGCTCGAGGCGGATCGGGTTGGGCACCACGAGCGTCCGCTCGAGCGGGAAGCCGTAATCGCGGTGGAGGTGATCGCGGAACACGGTGCTGATGCAGATCAACAGGCTCGCCCGGCGCACCCTGACGCGCTGCACGACGCTCCTCACGGTCATCGTGGCGGCCGCGAGGGCGAAGCTGCGCGCGGGCTGGCAGCGCAGCGCCAGCGCCCGCTCGCGCCACAGGAAGCGGAGCTCTCCGGCGATGTGAGTCTCCGGGTGGATCACGAGCGGGACGCGTCCGCGAAGCCGCGCCGGCATCCCGAGCGTCTCGATGTTCGAGAACTGGTAGACGACGTCGTACGGATCCGCGCGGTGACGGCGCAGCACCTCGCGGCGCAGGCGCAGCGACCCGATGGCGCGCGTCGCCAGGCCGCTGAGGAAGATCCCGGCACGGCCGCTGCTGTACCAGCGCCCGTAGCTCCATTCGCTTGTGCCCCGGATGAACCGGATGTTGCTGCGCGCCTCCAGCTCCTGCGGCTCCTCGGGGCCCGCGGCGGCGGGCAGGAAGCAGTCGATGCGGTGGCCGAGGGCCGACAGCCCGGAGAGCAGCTCCCTCGCCACCCCCGGGACGCCGCCGGATTCCTTCGCGCTCGGTGCCGCGCCGAGCCACGCTATGTGCAGAGCTCGGCTCGCCATCGTCGGCGAGACCCTATAACGGCGCCGTCGGGACGGGACGGAGCATCCCTCGCCTCAGCGCCGTCGAGCGCCCGCGTCGAGCGCGCGGGCGATCTGATCTCCGAGCCCCCTCCGGAACGCCTCGATCGAGAAACGCGAGGCGTTGCTCACGGCGTCGGCGGGCCTCAGGCCGAGCCCGTCGAGCTCGGAGATCGCGGCGGTGAACGCACGCACGTCGCCGAGCGGGACGAGCCTGCCCGTGGCGCCGTCGAGGACCGTCTCGAGCGCGCCGCCGGCGGCCGCCGCGATCACTGGCCGGCCCGCCGCCTGCGCCTCGACCGCGGTGATGCCGAACTCCTCCATGCTCGGGACGAGCACCGCGCGCGCCTGCGCGTAGAGGAGCTCGAGCTGCTCGTCGGAGACACGGCCGAGGAACTCGGCCTCCGGATAGGCCCGCGCGAGCGCGTCGTGTTCCGGTCCGGATCCCGCCACTCGGATCGGCGCGCCCGCCTGCCGCGCCGCGGCGAGGGCCACGTCCAGACGCTTGTGGCGCACGAGCTCGGAGACGATCAGGAGGTGCTCGCCGGGTGCGGCGTCCTCGCGCGGGCGGAACCGCTCGGTGTCGACCGGCGGATGGACGACGTCCGCCTTGCGCCCGTAGAACCGTGCGATCTGCTCCTGCGTGAGGCGCGAGTTGGCGACGTACCGGTCGACGCGCCGGCTGGCGGCCGCATCCCAGCGGCGCATTGCCGCGAGCAGGCCACGCAACGGCACCCGCAACGGCGCCGGCGTCTCCTCGAGCGCGCGCTGCTGCTCGTACCAGGCGTAGCGGAAGGGCGCGTGGCAGTAACAGACGTGAACGGCGCCCGCCGGCGCGCGCAGGCCGTGCATGAACGCGCTGCTGCTGCTCAGCAGCAGCTCGCAGTCGGGCACTCGCATGCGCCCGACCGCCCACGGGTACAGCGGCAGCAGCCGCCGGAAATTGTGCTGCGCGGCGCCGAGCCGCTGCAGCGGCGAGGTCAGTACCTCGTGGCCGGCCAGCTCTGCTCCCGTCGCCCGCTCGTCGTAGAGGAGCGTGATGATCGGAGCGTCCGGGTACATGCGCGCCATCTCCGAGAACACGCGCTCGGCGCCGCGCATCACGAGTAGATAATCGTGCGCGAGGACGGCTGCACGGCCGCCGCCGCGCTCGCCCGCCCCGCTCATCGACCCGTCCACGCCACGGCGCGCAAGCATAGTCCAGGGCCCTGGAGGCCTCAGGCGATGGGATACGATCAAGCCCGTGACCGAGGGGGTTAGCGCAGCCGCCGACCCATTGGGAGGGCGGCCGGCTGCGGCCGGCGCACCCCCCTCGCCGCGCGTGCTCGTCACCGTGCCCTGGGCGACGCTCGCGGGCGGCGCCGAGGCGATGCTGCAGAGCATCCTCGACGGCGCCGATGAAGGGCCGTTCGAGTTCCACATCGTGTTCTTCGAGGACGGCCCCTGGCCGCACGACCTGCGCGAGGCGGGCTTCGACGTGACGGTGCTCCCCGTCGGGCGCCTGCGCCAGCCGCACCGCTTCGCCCGCGCCGTCCGCCGCCTCGCGGCGCAGATGCGCGAGCTGCAGCCCGAGGTGATCCTCAACTGGTCGGCGAAGACCCAGCTGTACGGCGCCCCCGCCGCCGTCCTCGCGGGCCTCGGCGGCAGGGTGATCTGGTGGCAGCAGGCGATCCCGCTCGGCAGCATGGTGGACCGCGCCGCGACATTGCTTCCGGCGCGCGCGATCTTTTGCTACTCGGGGCCGGCGGCGCGCGCGCAGCGGCGGCTGCGCCCAGGGCGCACGACGGTCCCGATCGCGGCGGGGTCTCCGCCGCCGGCGAGCGGCGAGGCGCCCGCGGCGATCGAGCTGCCGGGCGACGTCCCGATCGTCGGGCTCGTCGGGCGCCTGCAGGCGTGGAAGGGCCAGGACCGGCTGCTGCGCGCGCAGGCGCTGCTGCGCGACCGGGGCCTTCAGATGCACTGCCTGATCGTGGGCGGCGACGCGTTCGGGCTCGAACCCGGTTACGCCGCGTCGGTGCCGAGGCTGGTCGAGGAGCTCGGCCTCGGCGAGCACGTGACGATGACGGGGCAGGTGCCGGACGCGGGGCCCTTCATCGAGCGCATGGACGTGCTCGTGAACGCCTCTGACCCCGAGCCGTTCGGGATCGTGCTGCTGGAGGGGATGGCGCGGGGGGTGGCCGTGCTCGCCGTCGACGCCGGCGGGCCCTCGGAGATCATCCGCGACGGGCGCACGGGCGCGCTCGCGCGCTCGGGCGAGCCGGAGGCGCTCGCCGACGCGCTGGAGCCGCTGCTGCGCTCCCCGGCTGAGCGCGTGCGACTCGCGCAGGCCGGTCACGAGAGCTTCATGCAGGAGTTCACCGACGCCGCGATGCGCGCCCGCGTGTTCGCCGCGCTGCGCTTGCAGCTCGGCGCGCCGAGCGCGGCGCCTGCCGGGTGAGCGCGCAGCCGAGCGGCGTGCCGGCCGGCGCCGGGCGTGAGGGCTCAGGGCCGGTCCCGGTGACGATCGTGGCACACGACGTCGGCTCGGTGGGAGGCATGGAGCGACAGCTCGCCGAGCTCGCTGTCGGCCTGCGCGGGCTCGGCCACGACGTCACCGTGGTCGCGCGCAAATGTGTGCTGCCCGCGGGCAGCGGCGTGTCCTTCCACCGCGTGCGGGCCCCTGGCCGCCCGTTCCTGCTCGCCTACCCGTGGTTCCTGCTCGCCGGGTCTCTGGCGCTGCGCCGCGCGCGCCGTGGCGTCGTCCAGTCGACCGGGCCGCTCGTGCTGAACGGGGTCGACACGATCGCCGTGCACTACTGCCACTGCGCCTACAGGGCGTCTCCCGAGCGCGCCGGGCACCTCTACGCGCTCTACGACTGGGCCGTCGGGGTGCTCGAGCGCGGCTCGGAAGCGATCGGCGTGCGCCGCAACCGCTCGGCGCGCTTCGTCTGCGTCTCGGAGGGCGTCGCCGAGGAGGTCCGGCGCTGCTTCCCCGCCGTCGCCGCAAACGTCGTCACGATCCACAACGGCGTCGACGTGGAGGAGTTCGCCCCCGGAGCGGGCGCCGAGGAGGGCCGCGCGCTGCGCGCGGAGCTCGGCATCCCCCCAGGCGGGATGCTCGCCGCCTTCGTCGGCGGCGACTGGGAGCGAAAGGGGCTGGGCCCGGCGATCGAGGCGCTCGCGCTCGCGCCGGGCTGGCACCTCGCCGTCGCGGGGCGCGGAGCGCAGCGAGCGTTCGCCGAGCTTGCCGCCTCGCTCGGCGTCCAGGAGCGCGTGCACTGGCTCGGGGTCCGTGAGGACGTGCGGCCGCTCTACGCGGCCGCGGATGCGTTCGTGCTGCCGTCTCGCTACGAGACCTTCTCGCTCGTGACGTTCGAGGCGGCCGCCAGCGGGCTTCCCGTGATCGCCGCGGACGTCAACGGCGTACGCGAGCTGATCCGCTCCGGCGAGAACGGCTACCTGGTCGCGCCGGCCGCCGAGCCGATCGCCGCGCGGCTGCGCGAGCTCGGCGCCGACGAGGCGCTGCGCTCACGCCTCGGCGCGGCGGCCCGTCAGGCCGCGCTCGGTTTTGGCTGGGAGAGGATGGTGCGCGCCCATCACGAGCTGTTCGAAGCGCTCGCCGCCGGCTCCACCTGAAGGGCGCGCTCCAGCAGCTGCTCGAAGGCATCCGTGGTGGCTGGGACCGAGAACAGGCGCTCGACCGTCTCCCTGCCCGCGGCCGCGAGACGCGCGCGCAGCGCCGGGTCCGCACGCAGCTGCTCGAGCCGCTCCGCGAGCGCCGCGTCGTCGCCCTCTGCGAACAGCAGCCCACCGCCGGTCAGCTCGATCAGCCACGGGATCTCGCCCGAGTCCGATCCGACCACGGGGACCCCGCACCACAGAGCCTCGACGATCACGCGGCCGAACTGCTCCTTCCACGTGGGGGTGGTGCGCGACGGCAGCACGAGCACGTCGAGCTGCGCGAAGCCCTCGGCCATGCGCTCGTGCGACAGCCCGCTGAGCACGCGCACCCGCGAGCCGGGGATGGTCTGGCCCTCGAGCTCGCCGCGCAGCTCGCCGTCGCCGATCAGCAGCAGCTCGACGGGCGCCGCCATCCGCCTCACCGCAGCCAGCAGGTCCGACAGCCCCTTGCTCGCGACGAGGCGCCCCGCGTACCCCACCGTGAAGACGTCGTGGCGCCTTGGCGCAGGCGCCTCCCAGGCGGGCACGGCGTGCGGTGCCAGGCGCACCGCCCCGCGGGCCCCCCAGCTGCGCGCGAGCCGTGCGGCGCTCTCAGAGCGCGCCGCCACGAACGTGGCGTCCCGGAGCACACGGCGGCGCAGCGCACGCACCGGCGCCGGCAGCTCGCGATCGATGTTCTCCGCGATCTGGACGCCGAACGGGATCCCGCGCGCGTGTAGCGGGCGGCGCCACTGCGAGGCGACGAGCGAGAACGGCTCCGCCTCGACGAATGCGACGTCGGGTGCGGCCCTGGCGAGCACCGCGGCCGGGCGTGTGAGGTAGAGGTGGCGCTGCGGCCGGCCGGGCAGCAGCACCGGCGTCGGCCGCAGAGCTCCCTCCAGGCCGGCGATCGGGGCCGGGCGCATCGTCTCGCCGGAGAACTCGCCGCGCCAGCGGTCGGGGACCACGATCTCGAGCTCCCACCCGCGGGCCCGCAGCTCGCGATAGACCTCTTGGTTGACCCCGACGACAGCCGGATGGCTGACGACCAGCAGGCGCCCCCTCATACGGACGGCCGAGCCCGGCCCGGGACGCTCTCGCCGATCGTGCGGCCCGGCCTCGCAACCCGCCTCAGGAGCGCTGCAGGGCGCCTGGCAGATGCGAGCGTCATTCGGCCTGCACGCTACTCTTTAGCGGCCGATTACGTTGCTATCAGAACATGGCCACGCATGGCTACTCCAGCGCGTACTGGACGGATCCTGACCGATGAACGAGACCAACGACGCCGCCGCGATCCTAGCTCCGATCTGGAGGCGGAAATGGCTAATCCTGATCGTCGGGGTGCTCGTCGCCGTCGGAACCTACTTCTACTATAAGCGCGAGTCGGCCCACTTCCAGGCCACCACCCAGGTGTACCTGGGCGCCGGCGCCGAAGAACAGCTGAGCGAAAAGTCCGGCGGGGGCGGCGGCGGGAAGAACGGCGTCCAAGGCCCGGCGAACCAGACGCAGATCATCAACGCGATCGTGATCGAATCGACGAAGCGCGCGCTGCGCCGCTCGACGGTTCACATCAACAAAGTCGCCGCGAAGGGCAAGGCGAAAGCGAAGTCGGGCGAAAAGAGCCAGTTCATCACGATCACGGCTGAATCCCACAGCCCTCGTGCCGCGGCGCTGCTCGCCAACTCGATCGCCGCCAACTACATCAAACGTTCGACGACGAACCATCGCCGTGATGTGCTTGGCGCCCTCGCCATCGCCCGCCGGCAGCTGCTGAGGCTCGAAACGGCCCACTCGACGCCGGCTCCGACCAGCTCCAAGAACGGCAAAGGATCATCATCGAAGGCCTCCAGTGGCAGCTCGGTGATCCAGTCGGCGCAGCTCGCGACGAAGATCAACCAGCTCGAATCGCAGCTGGGAATCATCTCCGTGCGCCAGGTCAAGGTGGCGCGCCCGCACGGGAGCAAGCTGCTCGGGTCCTCGCCGAAAAAGAACGCGGAGTTCGGGTTCGTGATCGGGCTCGTGATCGCCTCGATCGCGGCCTTCCTGCTGAGCCGCCTGAACCGCCGCCTGCGCACGCTCACCGACGTGGAAGCGGTGCTGCACCAGGAGGTGCTGACCTCGCTGCCGAAGGTACGCAGCCCGATCGTCAAGCGCGAAGGCTGGACGGCGCCGTCGCGCTTCCTGGTCGAGCCGCTGCGCCGCCTGCATACCACCCTCTTGCTCGAGCCGATGGCGGCGGAGGGCCGGCGCTCCTCGCCGCGGTCGGTGCTCTTCGTCAGCGCCGAGCCCGGTGACGGGAAGTCGACGGTCGCGGCCGACCTGGCGCTCGTGCAGGCCGAAGCCGGCGAGCAGGTGATGCTGGTGGAGGCCGACTTCCGCCGCCCCGTGCAGGCGCGGGTGTTGGGCCTCGCGCCGGACCGCGGGCTCTCGGACGTGCTGACCGGGCGGCTCGCGCTCGCCGACGCGCTGCAGGTCGTCCATTCCACGCCTGCGCAGGTGGTCGCGCCACCCTCCGGCAACGGTGCCGTCGCCACCGCCGTCGAGCCGACAGGCCCGGGCGCCGTGTGGGCGCTCACGAGCGGCCCGCCGGTCCCGAACCCACCGGCGATGCTGGCGAGCGCAGCGATGGCCGATCTCGTCCGCTCGGGCGCCGAGGACTACGACCGCGTCCTGATCGACGCCCCCGGACCGCTCGCGGTCAGCGACGTGATGCCGCTGCTCGGGATCGTCGATGCGATCGTGCTCGTCGCCCGGCTCGGACACACGCGCGAACAGGCGGCCGCGCAGTTGCACCACCTGCTTGCTCGCACCCCGACCGCGCCCGTCCTCGGCGTGGTCGCCAATGGCGTCCCCCGTGCCGAAATCTCGAAATACGGCGCCGGCGCTCTTCCGCAGAAACGCTGGCCCGGGTCCCTGGTCGGACGATGAACCCGGCGGCGCGCCCGCTGTTCGCCGGCGCAGGGCACCCGGCCGTCCTGAGCCGCAGGATGAAGGACGCGGCCACCACGTTCACAGTGCTCGGCGCGGCGGCCGCGATCGCGATCGCGATCGCCGTTTCCGTGCCCGAAAAAGACTTCGCGCTCGCGCTCGTCGGCATCGTGATGGTGCTGTTCATCGTCTGGCTGATCCGCACGCCGCGCCTGGAGCTCGCGGTCGGGGCGGTCGTGTTCTTCCTGGGTTGCATAAACGGCCCCCTGAAGCTGATCGCCAACGCGGGCGCACTCTCCTCCGGCATCCAGGACGTGCTCGTGCTCGCCGTCGTGATCGGGCTCGTCGCGCGCACGTTCGCGAAACGCGCCCCGCTGAAGCTGCCGCCCCTGTTCGGCTGGTTCCTCGCGTTCGTGCTGCTCGTCCTGCTCGAGGCGTTCAACCCGTACACCGGGGGCTTCCTGAAGGCGCTCGGCGGCTACCGCCAGCAGCTGCAGTGGGTGCCGTTCTTCTTCTTCGGCTACCTCCTGATCCGCTCGCCGCAGCGCTTCCGGCGCATGTACTGGCTGCTCGGCGTGATCGCGCTCCTGAACTCGTTCGCTTCCACCAGCCAGACCCAGCTCACGCCCGGAGAAGTCGCGAGTCTCGGCTCCGGCTACGCCTATCGCGTCCAGGGTCCGTCAGGACGTACGTACAACGCCGAAGGCGAAGCCCACGTGCGCCCGCTCGGGCTCGGATCCGACAGCGGGTTCAGCGCCGGCATCGGCGTGATCGCCCTGCCCGGATGCCTCGCGCTCGTCGCGACCGTCAAACGTCGCCGCGAACGCTGGGCCGCGCTGATCCTCGCGCTCGGAGCGCTGGCGGGGATCATCACGGGGCTCGGGCGATTGCAGGTGGGAGGCAGTGTGTTCACGCTGTTCGCGTTCGTCGGCTTCGCGATGCTCGCGAAAAGACGCGTCTCGAAGCCGATCCTTGCACTCGTCCTGACCGCCGCGCTCGCGGCTCCGGCCGGGCTCGTGTTCGTCGAAGCCGTCGGCAGCAACATCTTCTCGCGCTACACGAGCATCGCGGGGCCCGAAAAGTTCGCGAATGCGGCGACGAGCTACAAGCTCTCCGGGCTGCTGGCGATCCCGAAATACGTTGCTGCAGAGCCGTTCGGGTTCGGCCTCGGCACCGCCGGCGCGGTGTCCGGCTTCGGCGGCGCCTCGAAGGAACTCTTCGAAGGTCACAACATCACCTCCGACACGCAGTACAACCTGCTGGTGAAGGAACTCGGGATCCTCGGGCTCTTGATCTGGACGGCCTTCCTGATCCGACTGATCGTGCTCGCCGCGCGCCGATTGCGCTACATAGTGGATCCCGAAGCGCAGATCTTCCTGATCGCGCTGTGCTCGCCCCTGGTCGCCTACCTGTTCATGGCCGTCGACGGCCCCGTTACCGTGGGCGTCGCGGGCGGCACCTACTACTGGTTCGCAGCCGGCGTGTGCGCCTACTGGTTCCTCGGCGCCGGGCGCTTCTACGCCTCCCGGGCCAGCCCTGAGCCCGGTACCCTGGTCCCGGCATGAAACGCTTGCGGAGGGGCAACCGGGCGGACGCCAAGTCGACGCCATGGATGGGCGCACGCCTGAACCTGCTGATCGGCGATCGCCGCGGCCTGGTCGTGGCGCTCGCGTTCCTGTCGGTGATCTCGAGCCTCGCAGAAGGGTTGACGCTCTCGATCTTCGCCCTGGTCGCGGTCTCGCTGACCGGCAACAAACACCACCTGACGCGGTCGCTCCTGCACGTGGACGCCTCGATCGGCCTGCTGATCCTGATCGCGCTGGGGCTGGTGCTGTTCCGCGCGGTGCTGCAGCTGCCGCTCTCGAAACTGCCGTCGAGGATCGCGGGCGACGTGCAGTCGGGGCTGCGCAGACGCTTGTTCCACGCGTTCACGCGGGCCTCTTGGGGCACTCAGTCCTCGGATCGCGAGGGGCAGCTTCAGGAGACGATGTCCGGGCAGGTGATGCAGGCGACCAGCGGCGCCCTGCAGGCTACCTCGCTGATCACCACGAGCATCAACTTCGTCGTTCTGATGTCGTTTGCGATCGTGCTCAACTCCGTCGCGGCGGCGGGCGTATTCGTCGCCGCGATCGTGATGTTCGCGGCCCTTCGCCCGCTGCGGAAAATCGCCGTCCGCCGCTCGCGGGCGCTCTCGCAGGCGCAGGTGCGCTACGCGGCCGGGCTGGCGGAGGCGAACCGCATGGCCGAAGAGACGCAGGTGTTCGGCGTCGGGACGGCTCAGCGCGCGCGCATGGACGGCCTCATCGAGACGTCGCGGGAACTCTTCTACAAGTCCCAGGTGGTCGGCCGGCTCGTGCCCTCCATGTACCAGACGCTGATCTACCTCGTGCTCGTCGCGGCGCTCGCCGCGCTCGACGCCGCCGGGACGGGCCACGCAGCCTCGCTCGGCGCGGTCGTCTTGATCCTGCTGCGAGCCTCGAACAGCGGCCAGGCCGTCCAGGCGTCCTACCAGGGCCTCTCGCAGTCGATGCCCTTCATCGAACGCACGCAGGATGCCGCCGAACGCTACATCGCGAGCAGCCCGGTGGACGGGGAGACCCCGCTCGAGAAGATCCGCACGATCGAGTTCGAGCACGTTGACTTCTCCTACCGTCCCGGGACCCCGACGCTGACCGACATCAGCTTCTCGGTTACCGAGAACGAGGCGATCGGCGTGATCGGCCCCTCGGGAGCCGGCAAGTCCACCCTGATCCAGCTGCTGCTGCAGCTGCGATTCCCGGAACGCGGTCGGTACCTGGTGAACGGGGCCCCGGTGGGCGAGTTCGAGCGCGCCGATTGGCACCGCCTCGTCTCCTACGTCCCACAGACGCCCAAGCTGCTCCACGCCAGCGTCGCCGAGAACATCCGCTACCTGCGTGACATCGACGACGAGCAGGTCGAACGCGCCGCGAAGCTCGCGCGCATCCACGACGAGGTGATGAGCTGGTCGCACGGCTACGAGACGATCGTCGGGCCGCGGGCCGATGCGGTGTCCGGCGGCCAGCAGCAGCGCATCTGCCTCGCGCGCGCCCTGGCCGCGCGCCCCGAGGTGCTGATCCTGGACGAGCCGACGAGCGCGCTCGATCCCCATTCCGAGACGTTGATCCAGGAGTCGTTGACCGCACTGCGCAGCAACCTGACGATGTTCATCATCGCCCACCGCATGTCTACGCTCGACATCTGCGACCGCGTGATGATCATCCAGGAGGGGCGCCTGGCGGCGTTCGATTCGCGGGTGCTCCTCCAGCAGCAGAATCAGTACTACCGCTCGGCCTCGATGATCGCGGCGGGCGTGCCCGGCGGGGTGCTGCCGTGAGCCCGCGCGCGGCCGCGGCGCGCGCGCCGAGCTGAGGCCAGGCGATGTCAGCCCCCGCATCAAGCGCCCGCGGGGTTCCCGTCCCGCCCGCGCGCCTGCCCGACTTCTTCATCGTCGGCCACGCCAAGTCAGGCACGACCGCGCTGTACGAGATGCTGCGCGAACACCCTCAGGTCTTCCTACCGGCGAGCAAGGAGCCCTGGTTCTTCGCCGAGGAGCTGCGCGAACGCACCCCGCCGCGGCCGGAGGGCACGCCGCGGACGCTCGAGGAGTACACGGCGTGGTTCGAGGACGCCGAGCCGTCTCAGCGCGTCGGTGAGGCGAGCGCGCTCTACCTCTGGTCTCGGACCGCCGCCGCCGCGATCGCTGCCGTGCAACCGGAGGCGAAGATCGTCGCGATCCTGCGCGAGCCGGCGGAGTTCCTGCGCTCGCTGCACCTGCAGCTGATCGAGACCTACGTCGAGACCGAGCACGACTTCGCGCGCGCGCTCGCGCTCGAGGACGAGCGCCGGCGCGGGCGGCGCATTCCCCGCCACACCTACTGGCCGAAGACGCTGCTGTACTCCGAGCACGTCCGCTACGCCGAGCAGCTGCGCCGCTACCACGAGCATTTCGGCGGCGAGCGCGTGCTCGTGCTCGTCTACGAGGACTTCCAGTCCGACAACGAGGCCACGGTCCGGCGGGTACAGCGCTTCCTCGGCGTGGACGACACCGTTCCGTTCCTGGCGCGCCGGGCCAACCCGAGCGTGCAGATGCGCTCGCGCCAGCTGCACGGACTGCTCCACGCGGTGTCGGTCGGACGCGGCAGGGGCTCGCTGGCCGTGAAGGGCGCGCTGAAGACGGTCATGCCGCCCGATGTGCGCCGCGGCCTCTTGCGCTCCGTCAACGCGCGGTTGCTTCATCGCGAGCCGGAGGGAGCCGACGAGGAGCTGATGGCGCAGCTGCGCTCGCGCTTCAAGCCGGAGGTCGTCGCGGTCAGCGAGTATCTCGGCGAGGACTTCGTGGCACGCTGGGGCTATGAGCACGTCGAGTGAGCGCCTCGCCCGCTCGCGCGGGGGCGGGATCGGCACCGTGCCTGACTTCTTCATCGTCGGCCACGCCAAGTGCGGCACGACAGCGCTGTACGAGATGCTGCGCCCGCATCCCGAGATCTTCATGCCGGAGCTCAAGGAGCCGGCGTACTTCGCCACCGACCTGCGGCGGCGCTTCCAGCCGCCGGGCGCTGGCCCGCTGCCCGAAACCCTCGAGGATTACCTGGTGCTGTTCGCGGGAGCGCGCGAGGGCCAGCGGGTCGGCGAGGCCTCCTCGCTCTACCTGTGGTCGCACGAGGCTGCGCGAGGGATCGGCGCGATCGCTCCGCAGGCGCGGATCATCGCGATCCTGCGCGAGCCGGCCAGCTTCCTGCGCTCCCTGCACCTGCAGCTGCTGCAGAACCACATCGAGGACGAGAAGCGGCTGCGCCGCGCGATCGAGCTCGAGCCGGAGCGGCGCGCCGGGCGCCGGATCCCGCGGCGCTCCGTGCGGCCCCAGGCGCTGCTCTACTCCGAGCGCGTGCGCTACGCCGAGCAGCTGCGCCGCTACCACGACGTGTTCGGCCACGAGCGGGTGCTCGTCTTGATCTACGAGGACTTCCGCGCCGACAACGAAGCCACGGTGCGGCGGGTACAGCGCTTCCTGGGCGTGGACGACAAGCGGCCGATCGAGCGGCGCGAGGCGAACCCGACGGTGATGATGCGCTCCCAGCAGCTCGACGAAGTGGTCAACGCCGTCGCGGTCGGTCGCGGCCGCGCAGCCGGCGTGCTGAAGAGAGTCGTGAAGGGGGTCGTGCCCGCCGGCCCGCGAGCGCGGATGCTGCGCACGGCCCAGCAGCGGCTTGTGCAGGGGACGCCCGAGCCACCCGACCCCGAGCTGATGGGAGAGCTGCGCCGCCGCTTCAAGCCCGAGGTGCAGGAGCTCAGCTCCTACCTCGGCCGCGACCTCGTCGCGGAGTGGGGCTATGACCGCCTCGGCTGAGCCCGAGGCGCGCGCCGCCGGGCTGCGAATCCCGGACTTCTACATCGTCGGCCATCCCAAGAGCGGCACGACGGCGCTGTACGAGATGCTGCGCCGCCACCCCCAGATCTTCATGCCCGACCTCAAGGAGCCGCGATGGTTCGCCTCCGACCTGCGCGAGCGCTTCCAGCAGCACGGCGCCGAGGGGCACCCCGGGAGCCTCGAGGAATACGCCACCCTGTTCGAAGCCGCCGAGCCTGGTCAGCTCGTTGGCGAGGCATCCCCGTCGTACCTGCGCTCACACGCCGCGGCGGGTGAGATCGCGCGCCTGCGGCCCGACGCGCGGATCATCGCGGTGCTGCGCGAGCCCGCCGACTTCCTGCGCTCGATGCACCTGGAAATGGTCCAGAACCGCGTCGAGGACGAGACCGATCTTCGCCGCGCCCTGGAGCGCGAGCGCCTCCGCGCGCCCGGCGGCGAGAGCGTGCGCCGTTACACCGACCGCGTCGCCTACGTCGAGCAGCTGCGCCGCTACTGGAAGCGCTTCGCCCCCGAGCAGGTGCTCGTGCTGATCTACGACGACTTCCGCGCCGACAACGACGCGACGGTGAGGCGCGTGCTGCGCTTCCTGGGAGTCGACGACACCGTCGCGATTGCGCGCGTCGAGGCGAATCCGAGCGTTCGCGTGCGCTCGCTGGCACTCGACGACGCCGTGCGCTCGGCCTACGCCGGCCGCGGGCCCGCCGGGCGGATGCTCAAGGCGGGAGCCGCACTGGTGCCCGGCTCGGTGCGCTCGCGGCTATTCGGCGCAGTGCGCCGGCGGCTCGTGTACGCGCCGCCCGAGCAGCCGGACCCCGCGCTGATGGACGAGCTCCGTCGCCGCTTCAAGCCCGAGGTCGTCGCGCTCAGCGAGCAGCTCGACCGAGACCTCGTGTCGCTCTGGGGATATGAGCGGCTCGGCTGAGCCCGCACCGCGGACGGAGGAGCCCCGGCGCCCTGCGGCCGCCGGGCGGCTGCCCGACTTCTTCCTCGTGGGGCACTCCAAGAGCGGCACGACGGCGCTGTACGAGATGCTCGGCCGTCACCCGCAGATCTTCCTGGCGGAGATGAAGGAACCGATCTTCTTCGCGCCCGAGCTCCCGCGCCGGACGCAGCGCTACCACGCGCCGGAGACTCTCGAGGAGTACGTGGCGCTGTTCGCCGCCGCCGGCCCCGGGCAGGTCGTGGGGGAGGGGTCGGCGTCCTACCTGCGCTCGCCGAACGCCGCGCGTCTGATCGCGCAGGCGCGTCCCGACGCGCGCATCGTGGCGATCCTGCGCGAGCCGGCGAGCTTCCTGCGCTCCTTTCACCTGCAGGTCGTGCAGGCCCACTACGAGGACGAGCGCGACCTCGCCCGTGCCCTCTCCCTGGAAGGCGAACGCCGCCGGGGCCGGCACCTGCCGAGGCGCTCACTGTGGCCGCAGGAGCTGCTCTACCTCGACCACGTTCGCTACCTCGAGCAGCTGCGCCGCTACGAGCAGGCCTTCGGCGCCGACCAGCTGCTGGTGCTCATCTACGACGACTTCCGCGCTGAGAACGCCGCGACGATCAGGCGCGTGCTGCGGCTGTTGGACGTCGATGAGAGCGTGCAGCTCGGCGCGGTGGAGGCGAACCCGACGACCGGCACCCGCTCACACCGCGCGGACGATGTG
This sequence comes from Solirubrobacteraceae bacterium, assembly GCA_035569835.1. Classification (GTDB taxonomy): domain Bacteria; phylum Actinomycetota; class Thermoleophilia; order Solirubrobacterales; family Solirubrobacteraceae; genus Palsa-744. The sequence goes on along the minus strand of DATMMF010000019.1, from coordinate 72,661 downwards.
CTGCACGCGCTCTCGCATGGAGAGGGCCGCGTTGGGAGTGCGGCGAGGCGGGCAGCCGCGCTCGTGCCGCAGCGGCTGCGCCGCGCGGCGCTCGGCACGGCACAGCGCAGGCTCGTCTCAGCCGCCGCGCCGGAGCCCGACGAGCGAGTGATGAGGACGTTGCGGCGGCGCTTTCGACCCGAAGTCGAGGCGCTCAGCGACCACCTGGGGCGCGACCTGATCGCGCTCTGGGGGTACGACGAGCCCGCTTAGCGTTCGGGTCGGGCGAGCCAGTTGACGGCGCTCCCCCCGGACGCGCCCGCCGCGAACGTCTCGCGGCTGAGGGGCGCACCGCCGGTCAGGGGCAGCAGTTCGTATCCGAGCTTCGAGAGCTCCTGGAAGATCTCGTCCGAGCTTGCGCCGTAGAGCGCGGCGGCCTCCGCAACGTGCTCGAACAGCACCAGCGGCCGCGCCCTGGCGAGCGTCCCGCGCCCGCCCTGAAGGACCGCCAGCTCGGCGCCCTCCACATCGATCTTGATGACCGCGGGCTCGACCCCGCCGAGCTCGCCGTCGAGCGTGGAGACGTCCACCTCGATCATCTCCGGTGCGCCCTGCTCGTCGGTGATCGCCGGGCTGCGGCGCAGCCCGCTCCAGCCGTCGAGCTTGCGGAAGTGGCAGAACTGCGCGCGCCCCGGCTCGGCTCCGAGCGCGAGACGGCGGACGTCCACGCCCGGGAAGGACGTGCCGAGCTGCGCGGCCAGCGCGGGGATCGGCTCGAACGCGATCAGCCGCGCCTCCGGCGCGACGCGCGAGGCCTGTGCCAGCACCTGCCCGCGGTTCGTGCCCACGTCCACGTACGTCGCGTCTCCCCGCAGGGCCGCCGCCAGCGCCGCGCCCATCGCGACCTCCTCGCGCTGGGCCTGGCGCGCGTGAGCGTCGAACGCGGCGAGCAGCTCCGGCTTCTCGAGGCGGCGCGAGAGCGCCCCGAGGCCCCTGCGCAGCGCGCTCATCTCTCGTCCGCCGGCAGCGCCCGCAGCCGCGGCCGGAGCAGCGAGAACACGATCTCCCACGGTCGCTGGATCGCCGCCGTGAGGCCGGAGCGGCGCGGCGGGCGGCTCGGCGAGCCGCGGAACGACACCATTTCCGATTTGATCAGGCGGTTGCCCTGCATCGGGAAGCCGGTCTGCAGGGAGCCGAGATCCGGCGTGCCCGCGTCCGATCCGGTGAGCGCGAAGATCGCTCGCAGCAGCCCCTCCGGGTCCGCGAGGAAGTCCTCGTGGCGCAGCAGCGCACGCTTGCCGCGGGGCGCTCCGAGGAACACGATCGTCGAGAGCAGGTAGGTCAGCGACATGTCGAGGTTCGTGACGAGCGTCCGCCACCGTCGCTCGGCGAGCGCGTGGCGGTTGACGTGCTTGACGAACGAGTGCACGACCTGCTGGGGGTCGCGCACCAGGAACACGACGTAGAGGTCGATCCCCTCGAGCTGTTTCAGCTCGCGGGCTCGCAGGGGGAAGTGCGCGCTGTCGACGATATGGGTGGCTCCGGCCGTGCGGGCGATCGAGCGATACAGCTCTTCGGTGACAGGTCGCCAGCGTCGCCGGAGCGCCTCGCGCTGGCCCGCCTTGTCCGGACGCAGGATCGCCGAGGACCGTTCGAGGTACCGCTGCGCGTCCCCTCCGAAGGCGCCCTCGGCGCCCTCGACGCCGTCGCGGACCTGGTTCCAGAAGCGAGTGCGATCCGTGCCCCCGAGCAGGGAGGCGCCCTTGCGTACCAGCCAGTTGTCGAGCTCGCCGGCGTAGAAGAAGCCCTCGCAGTTGCCGAGCGTCACGCCGAGGATCGTGCTGCCGCTGTGGCCCGAGCCCATCAGGAACAGGACCTTCGGGCGCGGAGGAGAAGAGCCGGGGTTCCGATCCCCCTCGCTCGCGGCCTCAGCCGAGGCGGTCATAGCCCCACAGCGCCACCAGGTCCCGGTCCAGGTGCTGGGAGAGCGCCTGCACCTCCGGCCTGTAGCGCCGCCGCAGCTCATCCATCAGCTCGGGGTCCTCCTGCGGAGGGCCGCCGTAGACGGCGCGCCGGAACAGCCCGCGCGCGCGCTCGCCGCGCAGCGTCGCCGGCAGCGCCGCGCCGAGGGCGCGGGCCGGCGCTCCGGCCGCGCCGGGGTTGCGCTCGGCCATGCGCAGGCGCCGCGCCAGCCGGTGCATGCGCGGCGAGCGGACCGAGCCCAGCGTCTCGGTCTCCACCTGCGCCACCGGGGCGGTGTCGTCGACCTCCAGGAACCGAAGGACGCGCCGGACCGTCGCCTCGTTCTGCGCCCGGAAGTCGTCGTAGATCAGCACCAGGATGTGCTCGCGCGGGAACTGCTCCTCGAAGCGGCGCAGCTGCTCGACGTAGCGGACGTGGTCGGAGTACAGCAGCGTCGCCGGCACGTGCGAGGTGCTGGGGATGCTGCGCCCGGCGCGCCGCTCGGGCTCGAGCTCGAGCGCGCGGCGCAGATCCGGCTCTGTCTCGACGTGGTTGTGGAGCGACTGCAGGTGGAACGAGCGCAGGAAGCTCGCCGGCTCGCGCAGGATCGCGATGATGCGCGCGTCGGGAGCGACCGCGGCGATGCGCTCGGCCGCGGTGCGCGAGCGCAGGTAGGAGGGCGACGCCTCGCCGATGATCTGGCCGGACTCCGCGGGGGCGAACAGGGCCAGGTACCCCTCGAGCGTATCCGGGCGGATGTCGCCGTCGGTGCCGCGGAAGCGCGAGCGCAGCTCCGGTGCGAAGAACCGCGGCTCCTTGATGCCGGGCATGAAGATCTGCGGGTGCGAGCGCAGCATCAGATACAGCGCGCTCGTCCCGCACTTCGAGTGCCCCGCGATGAAGAAGTCGGGCACTCGCGCACCGACGGGGACGGCTTCGACGGAGGACTCAGTCGAGCTCGTCATAGCCCCAGAGGCCTACGAGGTCGCGGTCGAGGTACTCGCTCGCGGCGATGACCTCCGGCTGGAAGCGCCGGCGCAGCTCGAGCATCAGCTCGGGGTCGGCCTCGGGCGCTTCGGCGGTCACGATGTGCCGCCGGGTGGCATGGAACGCCCGGTGGCGAAGGGCCTGCGGCGTCAGCGACTTGACCACGGCGCGCGCCGAGGAGGCGACCGGGTTCTTGCCGAGCACGACCGCGTCGAGCGCGTCGTGGGCGCGATGCGAGCGCATCGTCCGGCTCGTCACGTTCGTCTCGCTCGCGCCGACGTCGACCGACGGATCGACCCCGAGGAACTCGAAGACGCGCCTCACGGTCCCTGGGTTGTCGGCGCGGAAGTCGTCGTAGATCAGCACCAGCATCTGCTCGGGGGGAAAGCGCTCGGCGTAGCGGCGAAGCTGCTCGACGTAGCGGACGTGCTCGGAGTAGAGCAGCAGCTGAGGCAGCCGCGAGCGCTTCGGGATGTGCCTGCCCCGGCGGCGCTCGTCCTCCAGCGCGAGCGCCTTGCGCAGGTCGGTCTCGAACTCGACGTGTCCCCGCACGAACGTGACGTGCAGTGAGCGCAGGAAGTCGGCGGGCTCGCGCAGGATCGCGATGATCCGCGCGTGCGGTGAGACCTCGGCGATCCGCTCCGCGGCGGAGCCCGACCACAGGTACGTCGCCGACGCCTCGCCGACGAGCTCGGCCTTGCGCGCCGGCTCGAACAGCGCGAGGTACTGCTCGAGCGTCTCCGGGTGAGGCGCCTCACGCTCGTATCGGAATCGCGAGCGCATGTCGCTCGCCAGGAAGCGGGGCTCCTTGAGATCGGGCATGAAGATCCCGGGGTGGCGCCTGAGCATCTCGTAGAGGGCGCTCGTCCCGCTCTTGTGGTGGCCGACGATGAAGAAGTCGGGGTACCGCTCAGGCGCCGTCCCGGGTCGATTGGCGGCGGGCTGGACGCCCCGCCCCGGCTCGGCTGACATGGCAGGGAAGTTACCATCCGCCGCCGGGGCTGCCGGGGCGTTCGGAGGCCCTTTTTGAGATCGAAGAGAGCACGCATTGCTGCACATCGCGACCGTTCACTACGGGTCCCCGCGCTGGATCGAGATCCAGCTCGCGCATCTGCGCGAGCACATCCACGTGCCGTTCGAGACCTGGACCTCGTTGGAGGGGATCGACGCCGGCTACGGCGAGGGCTTCGACCACGTCGTCGACCAGGCCGGCCAGCACGCGGGCAAGCTCAACCACCTCGCGTTCGAGATCGAGGCGCAGGCAGGCCCGGGGGACCTGCTGATGTTCCTCGACGGCGACGCCTTCCCGATCGCGGACCCGATGCCCGTGATCGAGGACGGGCTCGCGCGCGGGCGTCTCGTCGCGGTGCGGCGCACGGAGAATCTCGGCGACTTGCAGCCGCACCCGTTGTTCTGCGTGTGCGCGGTCGCCACCTGGCGCGAGCTCGGCGGCGACTGGTCGGCGGGCTATCGCTGGGAGGACAGCCTCGGCCGCCGCGTCAGCGACGTCGGCGGCAACCTGCTGCGCCAGCTCGATCTCACCGAAACGCCGTGGGTGGCGCTCGAGCGCTCGAACGCCCGTGACATCGACCCGATCTTCTTCGGCGTCTACGGGGGCATCGTCTACCACCACGGCGCGGGTTTCCGCGACGCTGAGCTGACGCGCGTGCACAGCGCCGAGATGCCGGACCTCGCGCCGCTGCCGCGGTTCGGACCGGCGCAGATGGTCGTGCGGCGGCGCAACGCGCGCCTGCGCAAGGAGTGGAAACAGGGAACGAAACGCCGTCTGCTCGCCGAGTCCGAGCGCGTGTACGAGCGGATCCGCGCGGGGGGGCGGGAGTGGCTCGATGAGCTCGTCTGAGATGCCGCGCAGCGTGCTGATCGTGATGCCGCGCTGGGTCCGCGACGGCGGCGTCGGCGCGCACCTGATGCGCAGCGCCGAGGCGCTCGCGGGAGCGGGCGTGAGGGTCGACGTGCTCGTGGCGAGGATCGAAACCGACGAGCGGGTCGAGGGGGTCGAGCTCCACCACAGCCCGCTTCTCTACAAGACCAGCGAGATGGAGCCGCGCTTCGCGCTCGCGCTCGAACGCGAGCCCGAGGTGGTCCACCTCAACCAGCTCGACGACCCGGACGTCGTCGCGTTCATGCGCCGCCACGCCGCGGTCGCGATCAGCGCGCACGGCTATCTCGCCTGCGCCTCGGGGCTTCACTACTTCCATCCCGGGCACGCGTGCGGGCGCGCTCACGGTTCGGGCTGCGTCCCGAACCTCCTGCTGCGCGGGTGCGCGCACCGCTGGGACATCTCGGACTACCCGGGCGACTACAGACAGGCGGGGCGCGCGACGCGCTCGCTGCAGACGGCCGACATCGCGATCGGCTACTCGCACGCGATGGAGCGCCACCTGCGCCGGGCGGGCGTCGAGCGCCGGCGCGTGGTGCCGTACTTCCCGACGCTCGAGCTCCCGGAGGGCGGCGCCGAGGCGGGTCGCAGGATCATGTTCGCCGGGCGGATGGTCCCCGCGAAGGGAGGAGCGACGCTGCTGCACGCGCTGCGCCTGATCGACGCCGAGCTGGTCGTCTGCGGCGACGGCGTGCAGCTCGGAAAGCTGCGAGCGCTCGCGGACCGGCTCGGCGTCGCCGATCGGGTCGCCTTCCGAGGCTGGCTCGCGCCCGACGAGCTCGCGCGCGAGTTCACGCAGGCCGCGGTCGTGGCGGTGCCGTCGCTGTGGCCCGAGCCGTTCGGCCTGGTCGGGATCGAGGGCTTCGCTGCCGGGCGCGCCGCGGTCGGGAGCGCGACGGGCGGCATCCCGGAGTGGCTCGAGGACGGGGTATCCGGCCTGACGGTCCAGCCCGGCGACATCGAGGCGCTCGCAGCCGCCCTCGGGGAGCTGCTCGACGACCCTGAGCGTCGCGCGGAGATGGGGCGCGCCGGGCGCGCGGCTGTAGAGGCGCGGTACTCGCGCGAGCGCCACCTGAGCGCCCTGCTCGGCGCATACGGCGACGCTCGCACGCGCTGGGCCGCCGAGCGGGCCGCCTCGCCGGCCTTCCGCTAGCCGCTGCGGCGCGAGGCTGGCGCCCGGCCCCGCGGGGGCCTCAGCAGCGGGCCTTCCGCCAGTCGCCGCGCGAGGCCCGGGTCCGGCCTGTCGGGGGCCTGAGCAGCGCGGCTTTGCGCTACCCGCCGCGCGAGGCCCGGGTCCGGCCTGTCGGGCACCTGAGCAGCGCGGCTTTTCGCTACCCGCCGCGCGAGGCCCGGGTCCGGCCTGTCGGGGGGCCTGAGCGGCGCGGCTTTGCGCTACCCGCCGCGCGAGGCCCGGGTTGGCCTGTCGGGCACCTGAGCAGCGCGGCTTTGCGCTACCCGCCGCGCGAGGCCCGCGTTTGGCCGACGAGCCCGGTCAGCAGCTCCCGCACGGCGGCCGCTGTGCGCGCTACTCCCATCGAGCCGGCGGCGAACCGTCGCCCGCGGGCGCCCAGCTCCGCGCGGGCGGCGGGGTCGTGGAGCATCGCCGCGATCTCGCGCGCCAGTGCCGCGCCGTCGCGCGGCACGATGCGCAGCGCGTCCGCCTCTCTCAGCTCGTCCCACGTCAGCGGGCCGTCGAGCGCGAGGATCGGCGTTCCCGACGCGAGCGACGCCGCGAGCGTTCCCTTCCTCGAGCTCGGTCCCGGGGGGTCGGGGAACACGAGCAGCTCGGCCGCCGCGAGCTCATCGGAGAGCGCCTGGGGGTCGAGCAGCCCTGTGAAGGCGATGTGCTCGGAGATGCCGAGCTCACCGGCGCGCTCGCGCCACGCCCTGCCCGCGCGCGAGTCCGGGCCCGGAGAGCCGATCAGCCGCAGCTCGGGCGCCCGGGCGGGCGGGGCCTGGTCCACGAGCGCTCGCAGGGCCTGCAGCACGAACTCGGCGGAGCCGTCGTAGTGGTAGCCGAACTGGCCCACGACCGGACGCGGGCGCGGCTCGCGCGGCTGCCCGCTCGGCGGCGGCAGATTCGAGAACACGGGCGCGAACGCGACCGGTCGGCGCGGCAGCCAGCGCCTCCCGGCGAGCCAATCCCGGCGGTCGTCGGTCGTGACGACGGCCGCGTCGATCGCGCGCACCAGCTCGAACAGCGCGAGCCGCTGCGTTGTCGCCCACATCAGGCCGCGCGCACCGTCTGGCCCGAAGGGATAGGTGAGCTCGTGCATGATCGCGACCACCGGCAGGCCGGCGCGGCGCAGCGCGCGCGCGAGCGGGTGGGAGAACACCGGCACGCCCCGGTGCCCCGAGGCGAAGCATGAGTAGTGCACGACGACGGCGTCGGCGTGCTCGCCCGCGAGGCGGGCGGGCAGCGCGGCGCCCCAGGCGCGCGCCTCCGCGAGCGCCCCGCGCAGGCTCGGGCGGTCGCGCTCCATCCAGTGCCGGCTGCACTGAAGGCCCTCGCGTTCGAGCTCCTCCGCCAGCAGGCGGCCGTGGTCGCGGACGCCGCAAGGGCCAGGCTCGGAGATGCCCACGACGGCCAGCCTGAGTGGGCGGCCCGCGGCCTGGGCGGCCGCTTCGGTCTCGGCGCCGTCGGCCTCGGTCGTGGGCTCGGGCGATGCGCTCATGGCCGGGCACGGAGTTTAACGGGCCCGCCGCCTGGCCCTGCGCGGCTGCAGGGCGCTGTTACGATGCCGACGCCTCGCCGCCCGAGCGCCCCGGCAGGAGCGATACGTGCTCTACATCGCCACCGTTCACTACCGCTCTCCGCGCTGGGTCGAGATCCAGACCTCCCGGCTGCGCAGGCACATCGCGGTCGAGCACGAGATCTGGACCTCGCTGGAGCGCATCGACCCCGCCTTCGGCTCGCACTTCGACCGCGTGCTCGAGCAGCGCGGCTCGCATGCCGGCAAGCTCAACCACCTCGCGTCCGAGATCTCGCTCGTCGCGCGCGACGAGGACCTGCTGATGTTCATCGACGGCGACGCGTTCCCGATCGCGGATCCGATGCCGCTGATCGAGCGGGGCCTCGCGACGGCTCCGCTGACGGCGATCCGCCGCAGCGAGAACGCGGGCGAGCCCCAGCCGCACCCGAGCTTCGCGGTGACGAATGTCGGCACCTGGCGGTCGCTGCCCGGCGACTGGACGGCGGGTTACACGTGGCGGGGCGCGCACCGCGAGCCGAACAGCGACGTCGGCGGCAACCTGCTGCGCCGGCTCGAGGGCACGGGCACGCCGTGGACGCCGATCCTGCGCACGAACCGCGCGGACCTCGACCCGCTCTACTTCGCGATCTACGGCGACGCGATCTACCACCACGGCGCCGGCTTCCGCGCCGGCGAGCTCAGCCCCGCACACCGCAGCGCGATGCCGCGGCCCCTGCCCGTGCCGAGGGCGGCGCCGGTGCGACTCGTACGCAACGTGCTCAACCGCTTGCGCTGGCGGCGTTGGGAAGCGAGCACGCGGCGCCACCACGTCCGCGAATCCGCGCGCATGTACGAGCGCATCGCCGCGGGCGGCGACGACTGGCTGGGCGAGCTGCGCTGAGGACTAGGAGCCGGGAGAGGCTTCGGCGGCCGGCGTCGTCACGACCGTGACCGGAGCGCTTGCGCCTGCGTGCATCGCACCGAGCTGCGGCGCCTGCACGCGGTAGACGGCGCTGCCGGGTGTGGAGGCCGGGACCGCGATCGCGTACGTGGAGTCCGGCTGCACGGTCGCGTAGCCGAGCGTCTGGTAGCCGGTCGCGGTGCGGGCCGGGCGCCGCAGGTAGACGCGCGCGCCGGGGCTCGCGGGCGCGACGGTGCCCGTGATCGTCACGCCTTCGCCCGGGGCGACGGTGCTCGCCGAGGGCACCGCAGTGACGGCGAAGGAGACCTGCACCCGCACCGTCGCAGAGCTCTGCGCGCCGCCGCTGACGCGGTAGGCGGTGTCGCGGTTGGGAGTCTGCGTGAACGAGTAGGCGCCGCCGGATTCGGTGCCGGTGCTCGCTGCCGTCGTGAGCGGCCCGCCCCCGCCGAGCGTGAGCAGCGCGACCGGCGAGCCGGCTGGAGCTGCGAGGCGTCCCGAGATCGTCACGGGCGAGCCGAACGGCACGTCGGCCGGCGAGGCCGAGATCGTCAAGGACGGGTTCTGCGGCTGCGCGACTTCGTAGCTGAGCGTTTCGGAGACGGCCGGCAGCCGGTGGTCGTGCCGATGCACGAAGGCGCGCAGCTCGAGCGGGCCGGGGATCCGGAACAGGTGGCTGAACGAGAAGCTGCCGTCCTCGCCGACGCGCGTGAAAGCCACGCGCCGCCAGCTGCCGCTCCCGTTCGGGCGTTCGCGCTGCAGCGTGACGAGCGCGCCCGCGTCGGCGGGGCTGACCGTGCCGCTGAAGGTGATCGGCGACTGGGAGGACCGGCGGCGCGCCATCGGCAGCACGGCGCCGGTCGCAGGACCGGCGAGCGTCACGAGCGGCGTGATGCGGATCGCCTGGCGCGGGCTGCGAGCGTGGCCGGCGCGAGCGTAGAGGTAGACGTCGGCGTCGGCCGGCGCGAGCGTCGCGGCGTAGCTGCCGTCGGGTTCCGTGAGCTCCGTCGCGGCCGTCGCGAAGCCCGGCCTGCCGGCCGTGCGCTCCAGGATCTGAACTGGGGCGCCGGCGGCCTCGCCGGCTTCTGCGCACGTCAGCTTGCCGGTCACCGTGGGCGCTTCGCCCGCGCTCGAGGAGTGGGGGGCTTCGAGCGTGACCGCGCAGCCGCCGCGGCGGCCGCCGTGCCCGTGGCGGCGCGAACCGGTTTCGCCCCCACCTTCGCCGGCCGGGGCTTCGGGCTGGGCGCTCGGGCTTTCAGCCGCGGGCGCGCTGGTCTGCGCCGGTTCGCTGCCGGCTTCGAGGTTGACGTTGCGCCTGGCGGCAGCCGTTTCGACGCCGGTCGCGCCGGCGGCGGACGCGAGCGCCAGCACGACGAGCAGGGCGCGGGCGCTCGGGTTCCAGGATCGAAGAGTCCTCATCGGTCGGCTCGGCACGAGGGGGCAGCACGCCGTCCCCGTCCGGTCCCTTCTTCGGCAGCGCGCGTCGGCTACTTGAGCAGCTGCTCGTAGGCCTGCTCGACGCGCGCCGCGAGCGGCTCGGGGCCGTACGCCGTGGCGGCCTGCCGCCCCGCCGCACCCAGCCGCCGTCGCAGCTCGGAGTCGGAGGCGAGCGCCCGCATGCCCGCGGCGAGCGCGCCCTCGTCGCCGCGCGGGTAGAGGAGGCCCGTGCGCCCGTCATCCACCACCTCGGCGGGTCCGCCCTCGTCCGGTGCCAGCACCGGCAGGCCGGCGGCCATGCCCTCGATCACCACCTGGCCGAAGGGCTCGGGTATCACCGAGGCGTGGACGAGCACGTCGAGGCCGGCGAGCTCGCCCCAGATGTCCTCGCGGAAGCCCCGGAACTCGACGCGGTCTCCCAGCCCGAGCTCGGCGGCGAGCTCGTGCAGCCCTCGCTCGTAGTCCTGCTCGCCGAACATCGGCGTGCCGATGATCACGGCGCGCTCGGCGCCGTCTGGAAACGCCGCCGCGAACGCGCGCAGGAACAGGTCCTGGCCCTTCCAGGGGGCGATCCGGCCGAGGATTCCGAACGTGGCCGGCGCGGACGGGCGCTCGCCCCGCTCGGCCGGCTCCGGCGCCACGCCCACCGAGTCCGGGATCACCCACGCGTGGCGTGCGCCGCCGAGCGTGTCGAGCGTGGACTGGGAGTTCGCGACGACGGCGCTCGCGAGCCGCGGCACGAGCAGCCGCAGGGCCCGCACGGCCGGGGCGGGAAGGTAGTCCTCGGCGATCCTGTCGCGCAGGTGCCAGACCACGGGGACGCCGGCGAGGCGGGCCGCGAGCGTGCCGTAGACGCCGGCCTTCAGCGAGTTGGTGTGGACGACCTCAGGGGAGATCCGCCGCAGGCGCCTGGCGAGGCGCAGCGTGTAGCGCAGCGTCTGCAGGGCGGTCCGCAGGGGCACCGCGCCCGCGCGGGCGGAGTCGCGTCGCAGGTCGCGTGCGGCGGGGTCCAGCGCGAGCACCTCGACGGACACGCCGGCCTGCTGCAGGCGCAGCGCCAGCGGACCGTCCTCGCCGAGGATCACGTGCGGGCGCACCCCTGCGAGGTGGGGGAGCAGCCTCAGCAGTGCGATCTCGCCCCCGGAGAGCCTCGCGACGTGGTCGACGTAGACCACGCGCCGGCCGGGAACCCGCTCGCCGGCCAGCACCCGCCGGTAGGAGGCCCGGTGGGCCGCCGCGACCGCGGACCAGGAGAAGCGCTCGGCGTACTCGCGCGCGGCGGCGCGCGAGGGCAGCGCGCCCCGCGCCGCCGCGACCAGGCGCGCGGCCATCGCGCGGGCATCGCCTGCGGGGACCACCAGCGAAGGGTCGAGCGGGCCCGCGACCTCCGGCAGCGCGTCCACGTCGGTGACGATGCTCGGCGTGCCGCAGGCCGCGGCCTCGAGGACGACGAGCCCGAAGCCCTCGTGGCTGAGCGTGGGTACGACCGCGACGTCGGCCGCGCGGTAGGCCTCGAGCAGCAGCTCGTCGCTGAGCGGGCCCGTCAGACGCGCCTCGCGGGTGCCGATCGCCTCCGCCCGCTGCCCGAGCTGCGCTGCGAGCGGCCCGTCGCCGACGACGAGCAGTGTCGCCCCGGGAGGCAGGTCCTCGCCAGCTTCATCCCACGCGTCGAGCAGCTCGGCGACCCCCGTGCGCGTTACGAGCCGGCGGACGCTCAGCGCGACGAACGCGTCTTCACGCAGGCCCAGCGCCGCCCGGGCCCGCGAGCGCTCGCCCGGGGTGAAGCGCTCGAGATCGGCCCCGGGGCTGTGCACTTCGACGTCCCAGGGGGAGACGCCGTAGCGCTCGATCAGCACGCGCCGGAAGGCGGAGGAGAGCACGATGTAGGCGCGCGCTCTGCGCAGCACGGCGCGCTCGAGCGCGCGGCGCAGGCCATGCACGGCGGCGTGGCCGGAGCGCTCGACCACGCTCTCGTCCGCCCACGGGCCCTGGAAGTGGAACACGGCCGGCTTGCTGCGCAGGCGGCTCAGCAGCATCGGCCCCGACGCGTAGAGCGCGAAGTGCGCGTCGAGCAGCTCGCTGCCGGCGCCGGCGCGCAACGCGGCGCGACGGTAGGCGAGCAGGCGCCGCGCCAGGGGCGCGTCCGGGCGTGAGACCGACAGGAGCCGGTCGGGCGCGTCGGCGGCCGGTCCCACGACGACGCCGCGTGCCTCGGGGAGCGCCTCGAGCAGTCCCCGGAAGTAGCGCTCGAGCCCGCCGACGGTGTCGGGGAACCAGCCGAGCCCGAGCATCGTCACGGCCCCTGCGCCGGCCTCGAGGCCGTGCGTGCCGGCCGGCTGTTTCGGTGTGCTCACGCGGTCTGCTGCCTTCGCGCCGCGCCGGCCCGGGCCGCCGCTGGCGGCGGCCACAGTAGCAGCCGCCGAAAGGTCACGGCGCGGCAACACTGCTTCCGTCACACCGCTTGACAATGTGGGACGTGCACCTAAAGTTCAGTCCCGGCCACTGAGGCCGCGCAGCCAGCGGAGCAAGGATGCAGACCACCCAGATCTCTCACCTGCGCACCCTCGAGGCCGAGGCGATCCACGTGATGCGCGAGACGGTCGCGGAATTCGAGCGGCCGGTGCTGCTGTTCAGCGGCGGCAAGGACTCGATCGTGCTGCTCCGCCTCGCGGAGAAGGCGTTCCGCCCGGCGCGGTTCCCGTTTCCGATCATGCACGTGGACACTTCTCACAACTTCCCCGAGGCGATCGAGTTCCGCGACCGCCGGGTCGCCGAACTCGGCGAGCGGCTGATCGTCGCCTCGGTCGAGGAGTCGATCCGCCAGGGCCGGGCCGTGGAGCAGACGGGCCCGGGCGCCTCGCGCAACGGCCTGCAGACCGTCACGCTGCTGGACGCGATCGCAGAGCACGACTTCGACGCCGCCTTCGGCGGCGCGCGCCGCGACGAGGAGCGCGCGCGGGCCAAGGAGCGCGTGTTCTCCTTCCGCGATCGCTTCGGCCAGTGGGAGCCGGCGCATCAGCGGCCCGAGCTGTGGAGTCTTTACAATGGCCGGATCCACAAGGGAGAGCACGCTCGGGTCTTTCCGATCTCGAATTGGACGGAGCTCGACGTGTGGCAGTACATCGCGGAGGAGTCTCTGGAGGTGCCGTCGATCTATTTCGCGCACGAACGCGAGGTGTTCTCGCGTGACGGGATGCTTTACGCAGTGAGCCCGTTCGTCGAGATGCTCGACGAGGAGGAGCCGTTCCTCGCCAGCGTCCGCTACCGCACCGTTGGGGACATGAGCTGCACCGGGGCCGTCGAGTCCGAGGCGGCGACGCTGGCCGAGGTCGTCGCCGAGATCGCCGCGACCGATGTGACCGAGCGCGGCCAGACACGCGCAGACGATCGGGTCACCGAGGCCGCGATGGAGGATCGCAAGCGGCAGGGATACTTCTGAGCCGATGGCGGAGCACGATCACGATCCCGCGATGAACGGCGCCGGCGCCTCGCTCGCCGCCGCCGTCGAGACCGACGCGGCCGCCGACGTCTTCCGGCGGCTGGCCGACCGTCCCTCCGACCTGCTGCGCTTCGCCACGGCGGGTTCCGTGGACGACGGCAAGAGCACGCTCATCGGGCGCCTGCTCTACGACTCCAAGCAGGTGCTCGCGGACCAGCTCGCGCACGTCGAGCAGGCCAGCCTCCGTCGCGGCGACGGAGGCCTCGACCTGTCCCTGCTCACCGACGGCCTGCGCGCGGAGCGCGAGCAGGGCATCACGATCGACGTCGCCTACCGCTATTTCGCGACCGCCCAGCGGCGCTTCATCATCGCCGACACCCCGGGACACGAGCAGTACACGCGCAACATGGTCACGGGCGCCTCGACGGCCGATCTTGCGATCGTGCTCGTGGATGCGCGCAAGGGCATCGTCGCGCAGTCCAAGCGCCACGCGTTCATCAGCTCGCTCCTCGGCATCCCCCACGTCGTCGTCTGCGTGAACAAGATGGACCTGGTCGAGTACAGCGAAGAGGTGTTCGATCAGATCGTCGAGGAGTTCGATCGCTTCGCCGCGCGGCTCGAGCTGCCGGACGTGACGTTCATCCCGATCTCCGCGCTGCTCGGCGACAACGTCGTCGAGCGCTCCGGGTCGATGCCCTGGTATCAGGGCCCGCCGCTGCTCTACCACCTCGAGCACGTGCACATCGCCTCGGACCGCAACCTGATCGACGTCCGCTTCCCGGTCCAGTGGGTGATCCGCCCGCAGTCATCGGAGGCGGCCGACTACCGGGGATACGCCGGCCAGGTCGCCGGCGGGATCATGCGCCCCGGCGACGAGGTCGTCGTGCTGCCCGGCGGGCAGCGCTCGACGATCGCCGGCATCGACACCTTCGACGGTCCGGTCGACGAGGCGTTCCCGCCGATGTCCGTCGCGGTGCGCCTCAGCGACGACATCGACGTCTCGCGCGGCTCGACGATCGTGCGCACGCACAACCAGCCGACCGTTTCGAACCGCTTCGAGGCGCTGCTCTGCTGGATGAGCGAGCAGCCGCTGCAGCGCGGGCGCCGCTACGTCGTCAAGCACACGACGCGAACTGCGACGGTCGGTAGCGTTGACATCCGCTACCGGATCGACGTCGAGACGCTGCGCCGCGACGAACGGGTCCAGACGCTCGAGCTCAACGACCTCGCGCGGGTGCACCTCGAGCTGAGCTCGCCGCTCGTGTTCGACTCCTACCGGCGCAACCGCCTGACCGGCAGCCTGATCGTGATCGACGAAGCGACGAACGACACGGTCGCGGCGGGCGTGATCCTCGACACCGAGGTCGAGGAGCTGGGCGAGCGCGCGACGCGCGAGCGCAGCCCGAACGTCCGCTGGCAGGGCTCGCGCGTGAGCCGCGAGCGTCGCTGGCGCGAGCTCGGCCACGGCGGCGCCACGCTGTGGTTCACCGGGCTGCCCGGCGCCGGCAAGTCGACCGTGGCGGCCGCCGTCGAGGAGCGCCTGCTCGAGATGGGAAGGGCCGCGTTCCTGCTCGACGGGGACAACCTGCGCCACGGGCTGAACGGCGATCTCGGCTTCGACGAGCAGGCGCGCACCGAGAACGTGCGCCGCACCGCGCATGTCGCGCGGCTGCTGGCCGAGTCGGGGACCGTCGCGCTCGTCAGCCTGGTCAGCCCGTATGCCGCCGACCGCAGGACCGCCGCCTCGTTGCACGCCGCGGACGAGCTCGATTTCCTGGAGGTGTTCGTCGATGCGCCCCTGGAGCTGTGCGAGCGGCGTGACCCGAAGGGCCTCTACGCGCGCGCGCGCGCCGGCGAGCTGTCCGGACTGACGGGCGTCGGGGCTCCGTACGAGCCCCCCGAGAACCCCGATCTGACGCTCGGGAGCGGCGGCGAAAGCGTCGAACAGGAGGTCGAGCGCGTGATGGCGCTGTTGAGCTCCCGCGGCATCGTCTAGGCCGGGCGTCGCGCTCGGCCGCGTTCGGGCGCCGGGCGCCCGGCTACTTCGTCTTCGATTTGCCGTTGCCCTTCGTGCTCGCCCCGGGCGCCGCCTTCGGCGCCTTGATCAGGAAGTTGGAGCTGTTGCCCGAGTCGAGTTTGCCCTTCGGCAGCTTCACGAGGACGCGGTAGTGGAAGGTGCCGGTGAGGCTGACGATGATGCTGAACCGCGACATCGACTTGGTGGCGCGCCTGAGGATCGTCGTGGCGATCGAGTGCGCGGACGGGCCGCTGCGCTTGCTGACCGCCTTGCGCGGCAGGAGCTTCTGGACCGACAGCGGCGCGCCGTTGCGGGCCGGGGTGACCGTGCCGTAGATCCGGTAGAGCCCGGTCTTGCCCGCCGAGCGAAAGTGGACCTTGATGTTGGGCGTGACGTGCACGGTCATCGCCGGGCTGTAGAGCGGACGCAGGTCGACTGTGAGGACCCGGAACTGCATGTTCTCGGTCATGCGCGCGAGCTTGAACACGAAGCTGCCGGTGTGGGTCGAGAAGACGGTGCCGGGGAGCGTCGTGAACGGTTCCGTGTACGGGAACGGCGTCTCCTGGAGGACCAAGGCGTGGCCGGCGTTGCCGTTGCCCGCGAGGCTTCCGGTCAGATCGAACGGCTGGCCGTAGGTGGCGGTCAGCGTTTCGCCCTTCGTCTTGGTCGTGTCGAATTTGAGCTTGCTGGACGAGCCGCCGCTGAATTTCTTGTCTTTGCCGTACACCGTGTGCGTCACGCCGTTCAGCACGTACGTGGCGGCGATCCGGTAGTGGTAGTTCGCAAGCAGCCCGGCGACTGGCTGGCCGACTTTGATGGCTTTCGCCTTGCCGGCGCTCGATGGCGGCGGCGTGACCGCCAGCGGTTTGGTTTTCGAGGCGTAGGGATACGGGACGGGGCTGGGCGCGCCGTTCGGTCCGTATTCGAAGAACACGCTCACCGGGATCGAGCTGGAGACGTCGCCGTTCAGCTCCCCGGTCGTGCCTTTGATGTGGGACACGCCGGCGGTCTTGATGGTGACAGGCGACCCCGCAGCCGCGGCGCCCGAGCTCGCGAGGGCCAACAGCAGCGATGCCGCCAGCAGCGCCAACGCCGCCGGCAGCGCCCGCGCACAGCGCACGCCCGCCGAATCAGATGCCCTCATGCTCGTCGTCCTCCGTGTCGTGGTCCGTTCGGGATCAACGCACGCGTCGCCCCGCGAAACCCGCCTCTTGCTCGTCATAACCCGCGACTGGCGCAATCGGTGCGGTCGCGGCTTGCTCTGTTCGAGCAACCAGGGTAGGGGGCGGGAGCCGCTTGCGCCAGGGGCGAACGCGCGGCTGCCCTGCCGCCTACCGTTACTGATAAATCTGATAAACTCTGTGAGGAACAACGCCGTCCCTTCCCTCGCCGCCGGAGATGGAGATCGACATGTTGCTGCTGCTGATCGTCGGAGTCTGGATCGCCGCCCTGCTGCTGGTCGCGGCGCTGTGCACGGCGGCGCGTCGCGGCGAAGCGGATGTGCTCCATGCGGCTCGCGAGCGCCAGGCCGCCGCGCAGGAGCGGCCCGCGGAAACGGCCCCCCTGCCGGCCGCCGAGCTCGCCGAGCCGGCCGTTCGCATCGCCGCCTGAGCGCGGGCGCTTTCACAAGATGGTCACGAGCCTTGCGCGGCGGGGCTCGACCATCTAGCTTCGAGCCGCCGCCCACACGGCGGACGCGCGCTCGCACCCGTGCGCGCGCACGGGGGCGCGCGAGGAGTCAGCACCGTGTCGACCGAATCGATCGCAAGCCCACAGCCCTCCGCGAGCGGCCCCGAGGCGCCGTCGTGCCCGGCGTGCGGCTCGCCGGTGGCCGCTGACCAGCGCTACTGCTTGGAGTGTGGCGAGCGCCAGGCGCCGATGAGCGAGTTCCTGCGCTCCGGGCCGCCCCTCGGCTCCTCGCCGCCCGCGACGCCGCCCCTGCCGCCGAGCACGCCCGACAGCGGCGCTCCGCGAAACAACAACGCCAGCCTGCTCGCCGGCGTCGGCGTGCTGCTGCTCGCGCTGGGCGTCGGCGTGTTGATCGGCCGCTCCGGGGACTCCTCGAAGCCGAGCCAGGCCCCGATCCAGGTCGTCACTCAGACCGGCGGGACAGGCGCGAGCAGCGCCCCGGGCACCGAAGCGAGCTTTACGAGCAACTGGCCGGGCACGACGAAGGGGTACACCGTCGAGCTCCAGACGCTGCCGATCACCGGCACGACCGTGGCGAGCGTCGAAGCCGCCAAGGGGGCCGCGACCGGCAAGGGCGCCGGCTCGGTGGGAGCGCTGAAGTCCTCCGAATTCGCGAGCGTGGGCGGCGAAACGTACGTGATCTACTCGGGCGTCTACCACAAGAAGGGCGAAGCCCAGAAGGCGCTCGCAGGCCTCAAGAAGAAGTTCCCCGCCGCGAAGGTGATCGAAGTCTCGAGCCACGCCGCCGCTTCCTCCGAATCCGGATCGAACGCGGCCGCGGCGCGCAAGAAACTGGCCCCGGGCGTCGGCAAGAGTCTCACCAAACCGGCTCCGCCGACGGTGCTCCAAGGGCCGAACGCGCCCAAAGGCAAGAAAGCCGAGGAAGAATCGAAGAACATCCCCGACGTCGTCTCGACCGGTTGAACATGGGCGTGCTGCGCGACCGCATCTCCTCTCGCCAGCCGCCGCGCCGCTCGGCGGCGAGCGCGACGGCGCCGGTCCCGGCGGCGTCCATGGCCGGGGGCACGGTCGTGGGGCCGGCGCCGGCCGTGGGTGCGCCGCCTTCTTCCGAGGGTCCCGGCTCCGAGCTGCGACGGCGCCGCGACGCGCTCGCCGAGCAGGTCACCGAGCTGCACTGGGATCTCGGCGGGCTTGCTTACGAGATGGCGATCCGCGACCACTTCCGCCTCGACGTCCTCGTCCGCCGCGCGGCGATCCTGCAGGAACGCGACGCGGAGCTCGCCGAGGTCGAGCGGCTGCTGCGGAGCGAGGAGGAAGGGGCCGCCGGGAGCTGCCCGAAGTGCCATGCCCCGCACAGCCGCGGCGCCGTCTACTGCTGGCAGTGCGGGACCACGCTCATGCAGCGCCTGCCGAGTGAGACGTTCGCCGGCCCGCAGGCGCAGACCGCCGTCATGGACGCGCTGCTCGCGCCGCCTGCCCCCGCCGACGGCACCGACTGATGGACGAAAAGCGCCGCTGTGGAGCCTGTGGCTCGCAGCTGGACGACGGCCAGCGCTACTGCCTGACCTGCGGTGAGCGCGCCGGCGAGCGCAGCCCGCAGCTGAGCGCGCTGCTCGCGCGGATCCCGAGCGGCCCGTCCGCCCCGGGGGCAGACGCCGCCGCGCCCCCCGCCGCCGCCACATCGAAGCCACGGCCCGTTCCCCCGCTGCTCCCCGGCCCGCGCATCTCGGCGCTGCTCGTGGCGGTGTTCGTCGCTTTCGGCGCCCTGATCGGCGACGCGGTCGCCGGCGACGGCGGCGCGCAGCCGGCGCGCGAGGTGCGCCTGATCACCCCGCAGGGCCCCGGCGCGGGCGCGAGCGCCTCCACCGCTGCGCCCGCCGGCTCCCCGAACGGGCCCTCGGAAGCGGCCTCCTCGGAAACCGGGTCCTCCGAAACCGGCTCGGAACCCCCCGAAGCCGAACCGCAGCCCTCGCCCTCGCCTCCGTCGGGAGCGAGCCCTGTGACCGGTTCCCCCACGAGCGGCGAAGCAAGCACACCGCCCGCGAAAGGCGGCCCGAAACACGGCTCCTCACAGGGCAAGGCCGCGCCGGCGAGGAAGCTGACGTCGATCAAGCACGTGTTCGTGATCGTGCTCTCCGACCAGCCGTACGCGGCGCTGTTCGGCCCGGAATCGACCGCGCACTACCTGTCGGGCACGCTGGAGCACAAAGGCGAGCTGCTGATCAGCTACGACGCGATCGCCCACGAGGAGCTGCCCAACGGGATCGCGCTGCTGAGTGGTCAGGGACCGACCGCGCAGACCGCGGCCGACTGCCCGAGCTACTCCCTCCTCGCGCCCGGCTCCGCGGGCCCCGACGAACAGGCCCTCGGCAGCGGCTGCGTGTATCCCGGGTCGGTCGAAACGCTCCCCGGCGAGCTGGCCGGCAAGCACCTGCGGTGGAGGGCCTACGTCCAGGGCATCGGCGAAGGCGCGTCCGCGCCCGCCCCGTGCGCGCACCCGGCCCCGGGTGCGGCGGACACCACGCTCGCCGGCGGCGCCTACGCGACGTTCGAGAACCCCGTCGTGTACTTCGAATCGCTCGTGCAGAGCCCCGCTTGCCAGACGAGCGACGTGGGCCTCTCGCAGCTGAAGGGCGACCTCGCGTCCACCGCGAAGACACCGAGCTTCTCCTACATCGTTCCCGACCGCTGTCACGACGCGGCCCCCTCGCCGTGCGCGCCCGGAGCGGCCGCCGGGCCGGCCGCCGCCGGCCCGCTGCTCGAAGAAGTCGTCGGGGAGATCCTCGCCTCGCCCGCGTTCAAGAAGGACGGGCTGCTCGTCGTCACGGGGGACCAGGCGCCCTCCTCCGGGGCGTTCCAGGACTCGAGCTCTTGCTGCGGCCAGCCCAAGTACCCGAACTACGCCGCGCCGGGCTTCGGTCAGGGCGGCGGCCAGGTCGGGGCGCTTCTGCTCTCGCCCTTCATCAAAGGCGGGACGACGAACCAGGAACGCTACAACCACTTCTCGTTGCTGCGCACGATCGAGGACATCTTCGGCGTGCGCCACCTCGGTTACGCCGCGCTGCCGGCCGTCGGGTCGTTCCCGGCGTCGCTGCTCAACGGCTGAGACGTAGAGAGCCCGCCCGCCCGCCGCCCGCGCGCCTACGCGCCCGCGAGCTCGCGATATGTCACGGCCTCGCGGAAGCGCGAGCGCTGCAGCACCCACTCGAGCGCCATCATGTGGCGCGCGTGGCGCAGGTCTGCGGGGTGCAGGTCGAGCCGCAGCGTCGAGGTCGGCAGCATCGCCCCGGCACGCACGAGCGGCGGAGAGAGCAGGCGGCCGAGCTTGCCGTCGGCGGCGAAGCTGAACGCGGGCGCGCGCGAGGCGGTCGCCGGTGGCTGCGCGTCGTCGACGCCAGCTCGCTGTACCCGCAGCGCCTCCGCCCACCACAGGAAGCGCCGGCGCAGCGCTTGGCGCAGCGCGGCGGTGTAGGCATATGACGGGGCGACGAAGCCTTCGGGCTCGATGCCGGCGAGCTTCATCACGCGCCAGCCGGCATGGACGGCGCGGCGCGTCTCGTCCTCGTCGAGGCCCGTGAACTCGCCCGGGCGGTGCGTGAGCAGGCTGCCGCGGCGCAGGCACACGTGCTGAAAGCCGTGCTGGGCGATCGAGTCGCCGGCGTCGCGTCGCTCGGCGAGCCAGCTCACCATCTCGGGCGAGCGCTCGCCGACCGGGTGCAGGTCCCGGGCCGGGATCACGAGCAGCGTCACGCGGTCGACGCCGTGGTCGCCGAGCCAGTCGCGGATCACAGCGCAGCGCCCGAACGTCGCCGGCTCGATCCCGTGCAGGGCGACCGCGATCGTCCGATCCCGCCGCATTTGTGCGGATCCACTCATGTCCCTCGTCCCGCAGGGTTCCCCTGCCGCAGAGCCGTTCCTGTGACCAGCCGGTGAAATCTGCGCGCTCATGCCGCTCTGGTCAGGCCGCTGACCGTCTTGGGGCCCAGGGCCCGCTCGTAGCCGCCGGCGAGCAGTTCCAGGGCGCGCTCCCAGGTGCGCCCGCTGACCACTCTCAGCGCCGCCGCCGCCAGCGCGCGGCGACGAAGCGGCGCGGCCGCGAGCTCCAGCAGCGCCTCGGCGAGCACGCCGGCGTCGCCGGGCCGCAGCAACCCGGTGACCCCGTCCTCGATCAGCGACAGGGGGCCGCCCTCCGCGACGGCGAGGACCGGCAGGCCGCTCGCCTGCGCCTCGAGGATCACCTGCCCGAAGGTGTCGGTCGAGCTCGGGAACAGAAACACGTCGGCGTCGGCGTAGGCCTGCGCGAGCTGCGTGCCCTCCAGCCAGCCCAGGAAGCTGACGTCGCGGCCGAGCAGCGCGGCGAGCCGCTCCTGCTCGGGGCCGCCGCCGGCCACCATCAGGTGCAGCCTGGGGTCGCGTTCGCGCGCTGCGAGGAACGTCCGCGCCAGCAGCTCGACGCCCTTCTCGCGCGTGATGCGCCCGGAGTAGAGCACCCGCACCGTGTCCTCGTCCTGGCGCCGGCGCAGCTTCGGATCGAAGCGGCTCGCGTCGACGCCGCGGTCCCAGCGCACGACGCGATCGGCCGGCGTGCCGATGCCGGCCAGCGCCTCGTCGGAGGCGGCGCTCGGCGAGAGCACGATCTCGCACGCGCTGTAGAACAGCGTGACCGCGCCGTGCATCGCTTCGGCGAGCCGCTGCTCGCCGCTGCGAAGTCCGGCATAGGCCGCCAGCTCCGCGTGGTAGCTGCCGACGAGCGGCAGGCCGAGCGCGCGCGCGACCAGCGCCGCGCCGATGCCGGCCGGCCCTGGGGAGCAGACGTGGACGGCGTCGAAGCAGCCGTCGGCGAGCGCCCGTACGACGGCGTGCAGGCTGGGTACGCCGATCCTCAGCCCGGGGTAGAACGGGACGTCGATCTCGGCGACGGCGGACAGCCGCCGGTCGACCTCGGCGTCCGTGCCGAGCACCTCGATCTCGAAGCCCGGCACGCCGCGCTGGCGGATCTCGTGGATCGTGCGGCTGACGCCGTGCGTCGAGCTGATGCCGTCCGCGACGATCGCGACCCGCGGCGAGTCGTCGCGCCGCGGGGCGCCCGCAGCGGAGCTTGGCCGGAGGCCGGCCTGCGCGCCGCACGGCGAGATCGCGCGCAGCTTGGCGTGCTCGTTGGCGAGGAACGCCTCGGCCGGCGCGTAGGGGACGGCCGCGATGCAGGCGTCGAACAGCCCGGCGGCGGCGGCTGACGCGTCGAGCTCGCCGTGAGCAGCCGCCACGACCATCTCGACCGCGCCGGCCAGCCTGCGCTCGTGGACCCGGCACGCGCGCCTGAAGAGGTCGCCGTGGCTGAAGTCCTCGGCCTGCATACGGGCGATCAGGAGGCCGCCGTCGAGGTCTTGGAGGTCGAGCGCGCGCAGCCACGCGCCCAGCAGCGCCCGCGCGTCCTGCGGGGAGACCTCGCCGGCCGCCGAGCCCTCGCGGGCGTCGCCCTCGCGAAGCAGCCTCGAGGCCATCGCGAGCACGCGCAGAGGGTCCGGACGGTCCGCGGCGTCGTTCTCGCGGGCGCCCGGCCCATCGACACCCAGCGCACGGATCGCCAAGGCGATCGCGGCGTGCGCCCACTTCGCTGCGCTGCCCTGCTTGCCGCGGGCCGTCGCGCGTCCGGCGAGGATGTGGGCGAGGAACGCTCGCGGGTCCTCGGCGGCGGGGGTTTCGGTCCAGGTACGACCGATGTCGACGCCGGCGTGGTCGTCGCTGCCGGCGACCCCGATCCCGTCGCGCGTGACGACGTACATCTCCGCGGGGCGGTTGAGCTCGGGAGCCCTGGCGCCGTTGCGCACCTCCCAGACCGGGAACAGCTCGGCCAGGCGGCGGCGGTGGCGCGCCGTGAGTGGCGCCGCGACCGTGTAGTAGGGGTGCGCGAGCGCGCAGGCGATCTCGCGCTCGTACATGTAGGCGGCACACAGCTCGACGTCCGCGCGGTGCGCCTGCAGCCACTCGTGGTCGTCTGGGGAGATCCCCCAGCAGAGGACGTGCACGGCCTGGGGCTCGCCTCGGAAGCCCGCCGTCAGCTCCTCGGAGACGAACACGTCGGGGCGCTCGGCGATCTGCAGCACGCCGTCGATCGTGTCGTGGTCGGTGATCGTCACGAAGTCCATGCCGCGGCGCCTGGCCAGCGCGTAGACCTCCTCGGGTGGCGTCGCGCACTCCGGCAGCCCCGCGGCGCGCTGGACGCCGAGGCGCGAGCGCTCGGAGGCGTCGGAGTGGCAGTGCATATCGGCCCGGCTCGCCGGCTCGGCTGCCGGCTCTGTTTTCTCGTTCTCGTTCATGAGATGAGGATTCCCCTGCAAACACAGGTTTTCTGTGACCAAGCGGGAACGATCGTGTGAACTGCCGGTGAAGAGGCGGTTCGAGACGGCTTCGACAGGCGAGGTCGCTCCATCCCCTAAGCTCTCCCGCCGTGTCCAGCCTCGTCACCGTTCCAGCCACCACGCTGATCAGCTACTTCCAGGCCGTGATCCTGGGTCTCACGCAGGGGATCGCGGAGCCGTTCCCGATCTCGAGCCTCGGGCACGCCGTCGTGCTCCCGGCGCTGTTCGGCTGGCACATCCACCAGAACGACAAGTTCTTCCTGACGTTCCTGGTCGCCACGCACTTCGCCACCGCGATCGTGCTGCTGCTCTTCTTCGGAAAGGACTGGGTTTTGATCGTGAAGGGCATCCTGCGCTCGCTGCAGATGCGCGAGATCCGCGCCGATGACACCTACGCGCGGCTCGGCTGGCTGCTGGTGGCGGGGACGGTCCCGGTCGGGATCATCGGCCTGCTGCTCCAGGACCCGATCCGCAAACTGTTCGCGTCGGCGTCGGTCGCCGCCGCGTTCCTGATCGTCAACGGCGTCGCGCTGCTGATCTTCGAGCGGATGCGCCGGCGCCCGCCGCGCGAGGGCGACTACTTGGGCGACGCCGACGGCCGTCTGGCAAAACTCTCATGGCGCCAGACCATCGGCGTCGGCACCTCGCAGGTCTTCGCGCTGGTCCCGGGCATCTCGCGCTCGGGCTTCACGATGGGCGGGGGGCTGTTCGTGGGCCTTTCGAACGAGGACGCGGCGCGCTTCAGCTTCCTGCTCGCCACGCCGGTGATCTTCGCCGCCGCGGCGCTGAAGCTGCCCGAACTGTTCGGTCACGAAGGCGCCGGCGTGCGCGGCCCGGCGCTGGTCGCCGCTCTCTGCGCGGCGGCGGCGACGTTCCTGGCCGTGAAGTTCCTGCTGCGTTTCTTCGAGACGAACCGGCTGACGCCGTTCGGCATCTACTGCATCGTCTTCGGGCTGTTCTGCACGATCGACTTCGCAGTCAGCTAGCGGCCCGCGGCGCTCAGGCCTCGGGAGCCGCCGCCGAACGCGGGCCCGACTGGAACCAGGCGAAGGCGAAGCACACGAGCGCCACGACAAGCGCCGCGATGCCGTGCTTGACGTGGTGATGGTTCGCTTCGGCGTCGCTCGCCGACACGTGTCCCGGGAAGAACGAGGGCAGCGAGTGGGCCGGCTCGACGAAGTAGATGATCGCGACCACGACCAGGACGATGCCCAGGATCACGGCCGGGATCACGAGTCGGCGCAGGTTCCCCATCGGCGCGAAGGGTAATGCAAGCCCCGGCGCAGGTCCGGGCCTTGCCTTTGGGCGCGCCATCATTAGGAGCCATGCCGATCCCCAAGACCCCACCGAAGATGTTCGAGACGCGCAGCCAGGCCTGGAAGGAGGTCGGGCTGCTGCGGCAGATCAGCCCGCGGGTGGTCAAGCGCGCGCGCCTGGAGTTCTTCGTGCTGCTGCCGCTGTTCGTCGCGGTCGTCGTGCTCTACGAACACCGGGTCGGGTTGTTCGGGCACGAGGTCGGCCGCCCGCCGCACACGCACAAGTACCTGGAACCCGCGGCGGAAACACCGATCCAGATCATCACGATCCTCCTGCTCGTGGTCCTCGGCTGGACGATCGCCCGCGATCTCGGACGCGGGCTCGGCCCGGCCCTGTTCCGCCGCCTGGACCCGGCGACGGCAGGCACCGTCGGTTTCCTGATCCGGCTGGCGACGGTCGTGATCGTGCTGATCGTCGCCCTGGAGGTGGCCGGCATCCAGGCGAAAACGCTCGCGCTCGGCGGCGCGTTCACGGCGGTCATCCTCGGGCTCGCGGCGCAGCAGACGCTCGGCAACCTCTTCGCGGGCACGGTGCTGCTGAGCGCGCGGCCGTTCCGCGTCGGCGAGCGCGTCCGCCTGCAGGGCGGGCCGCTCGCGGGCCAGCTCGAGGGCGTCGTGTCCTCGCTGGGACTGCTCTACACCACGTTCGCGACCGGCGAAGACTCGATCATGGTCCCGAACAGCGTCGTGCTCAACGTCGCGATCCTGCCGCTGCGCGAGCCCGAGGCCGTCAACCTCCGCGCGCGGCTGCGCGCGGGCATGACGCCGGGGGACCTGCAGGAGATCCTGGAGCGCTCGCTGCAGACGCCGCTGCGCGACTCGCCGCGGATCACGCTCGAGGAGCTCGACGGCGAGGAGGTCGTGGTGCGGATCGCAGCAACGCCGCGCGTGGCGAGCGAAGGCCGCCAGCTCGCGAGCGAACTGCTGTCGGTCGTCTCCCGCGAGACGCGCTCGCGCGCCGAGGAGACCGGCGCCGACGGCGTCGTGCGCCCGCAGGTCGCCGAGTCCGCCCGGGAGACCCCCGGCGCCTAGCGCGCCAGCGCGTAGCGCAGGAACAGGTAGGAGCCACTGCTCGCCGTGCCGAGCAGCTCGAGTCGCGCCGGCGGGTCGAGCTCCATGCCGGCGAGGATGCGCAGGGCCTGCCCGGCGCTCGGCTCGCCTCCAGCCAGCATCGGCGAGACCGTGAGGAAGATCTCATCGAGCACGTCGGCGGCGATCAGCTCGCGCGCGAGGTGAGGACCGCCCTCGCACATCAGCGTGCAGAGCGTGAAGCGCTCGCTCAGCTCGGCGATCGCGGCCGCCAGGTCGAGCTGGTCGCCCGGCGAGCGCACGTAGTCGATCTGCGCGCCGGTCTCGGGCAGGCTGGCCTCGGACGCCGTCAGCACGACGACGTGCGATTCCTGCTCGCGCAGCAGCGGGATGTCTTCCGGGACCGCGAGCCGGCCCGAGACGATGCAGGCGAGCGGTTCGGGGGACAGCCCGCGCTGCAAGCGCAACTCGCGCACGGCCTGGTCGCGCAGCATGCGCCCGTAGCGCTCCGCGCGCACCGTGCCGGCGCCGACGAGCACAGCGTCGGCGCAGGAGCGCAGCGCGTGGAAGAGCTCGCGGTCGGCTGGCCCGCTGAGCGGGCCTGAGCGCCCCGAGAGGGTCGCGCGTCCGTCGGCGCTCGAGATCATGTTCAGCATCACCCGCGCGCGCGCCGGCGGCTCCGACGGCCGTTCCCAGAGGCCCAGCTGCTCGGTCAGCGCCACGGCATCCACCGCCTTGCCGACGGCATCGAGCGGGGTCAGCAGCGGCTTGGAGGGCGTCTGCTCGCCGGTCGGCTGCCGCTCGTCTGGGGGCACCCGGCCAGCCTATCGGCGCCGCGCCGCGCCTAATCCGAACGTGGGATCGCGAACGGATCGCGGCGACGACAACATCTCGTCAACACGTATGCCGCATGACATGCTACGGTCGTGCCGTATGGCCGGGCGAATGGCCCGGCGGAAGTAGTGCAAGCGCTCGCAGGTCGAAGCTCTGAGCAGCATCCTCCGCGCAGCAGACTCGCACATACCGTGGAGGAGTTCACACAATGCCTACCGGCACAGTCAAGTGGTTCAGTGACGACAAGGGTTTCGGGTTCATCACCCCGGACGACGGTGACAAGGACCTTTTCGTCCACCACACCGGCATCAACGGCGAGGGCTACCGCTCGCTCCAGGAGGGCGCCAAGGTGTCCTACGACCCGGAGCAGGGCGATAAGGGCCCGAAGGCCGTGAACGTCTCGACCATCTGATCCTGACTGGAACGGAACGCTGCTCAGGGCCCGCCTCGGCGGGCCCTCTGCGTTCCATCAACGCCGTATGACCGCCGACGCGAGCACCCTGCCGCTGCCCGACGGCTCGCCGCCGGCAAGCGGCCGCGACATCGCGCTCGGCGACTCCGGCGAGCGCGCCGGGACCGGAAGCTGGCGGCTCGCGGTGATCTTCTCGCTGGGCGCGATCGTCGCCCTGTGCCTGCTGGTGGTCGTGATGTCGGCGGACCGTCCGAGCCTGCTCGCGCCGGCCTCGCACGACAACTTCTACCCACGCTGGATGGCCGGGCCGCTTGGCGGGCTGTGGCCAGGCCTGACCGACAACGGCACGACGCTGAGGTACTGGTTCAGCGGCGCGATCGTCTTCATGTACGTCGCCTACGCGGTCGTGTTGTGGGGCTCCACGCGGGTCGACTCGCGCTGGATCCTGGGGAGCATCCTCGTGGTGCACGCGATCTTCATCGTCTCGCCGCCGCTCGCGCTGACCGACGTCTTCAACTACATCAACTACGGGCGCATGGAGTGGGTCCACCACCTGAACCCGTACACGACGATCCCGATCCTCGAGCCGCACGATGACCCGAGCTATGCGCTCAGCAACTGGCATCAGCTGCTGAGCCCGTACGGGCCGCTGTTCACGATGCTGACGTTCGTCGTCGTGCCGCTGGGCGTGGCGGCGTCGTTCTGGGCGCTGAAGGGCGTGCTCGCCGCCGCCAGCCTCGCGACGCTCGTGCTCGTCTACAAGTCGGCGCGGCTGCTGGGCCGTGACCCCGTCTGGGCGGTCGCGCTGGTGGGGCTGAACCCGATCGTGCTCGTGTGGGGTCTCGGCGGCGACCACAACGACTTCCTGATGATGCTGTTCATCGTGCTCGCCTTCTACCTGCTGTTGCGGGCGCGAGAGTCCGAGCGCGCGCGGCCGCAGCGGCCGAGCCCGCGTGAATGGTTCGCGCCGCCCTCGGCGCCGCTGCTCGGGGCGGGCGCCACGTTCGTCGTCGCGGCCGGGCTGAAGGCCTCGGCGGCCGTGCTGATCCCGGTGGTGCTCGCGGGCCTGCTGAACTACCGCCGGGCGCTCGCCCAGGTCCTCGCCGGGATGCTCCTCGCCGCGGTGGTGGTCGGGGCGCTCAGCCTGCTCGCGTTCGGTCTGCACATCCCCGATCTGAGCACGCAGAGCCGGCTGGTGACGAGCGAGAGCGTGCCGAACCTGATCGGGATGGCGATTGGATCCGGCGGCGAGACCGAAACGCTGCACAAAGTGATGACGGTCATCCTGATCCTCTCGATCGCCGCTTGCTGCTGGTATGCGTGGCGGCCCCGCTGGGGTCCCGCGGCTCTGCGGCGCCCGGCCCGCGCGGGCGCGGAGAGCGAGCCGGGAGCCGCGGAGCGCACGATCGTCGCCTGCGGCTGGGCGAGCGTGGCGCTGCTCGTGACGCTCAGCTGGGTGCTGCCCTGGTATGTCCTGTGGGTGCTGCCGCTCGCCGCGCTGTCGGCGTCGCGGTGGCTGCGCGGCGCGGCGCTCGCGCTCGGCGTGTACCTCATCATCGCCTGGGCGCCGGCGTCCGGCCTGCTGTGGAACGCGATCGGCTTCCATCCCGAAAAGACCTCGCTCGGGAGGCTGCACCAGCGCTACGTGCGCGAGCTGCTCAACTAGCAGCCGCCCTCCGGCCCGCGGCCTAGCCCTCCTCGGGCGGACGGCGCTCCTGCTTGCGTTGGGCGTTGCGCCGCTTGGAGGCGAGCCTGCGCTCGCGCGAGGCCGTCGTCGGCGCCGACCGCCGCCGGGTGCGTGGCACCCGCAGCGCGCCGTCGATGCGTTCGGCCAGCCGCTCGAGCGCCAGCTCGCGGTTTCGCGACTGCGAGCGCTCGTCCTGGGCGACCGCGGTGACACGCGGTCCGACCCGGGTCAGCAGGCGCTCGCGCTGTGCCTCGCCGAGCGTGCGCGAGGCGCGGACGTCGAAGATCGCTTCCACGCGCGAGGCCGTGACGTTCGCGTGCTGGCCGCCCGGGCCGGAGGAGCGGCTCGTGCGCAGCTGGATCTCTGAGAGCGGCAGCGAGAACGAGCCGCGGATCGGCAGTGCCGGCCCCGTCGGCGGCTCGTCGTTCAGCGCTGCTCCTCGCCGCGGAGCTCGTGCAGCGCGCGAACGCGATCCTCCTCGCCCTCGGGAACGCGCCCGTCACGCCCCACGTAGCCGTCCTTGCCCCCCACGATCACGTATACGGCGTCGCGCTCGCCGCCGTTGCGGATCTTGCGCGACACGGGGGCGTCGACGCGGGCGAGGCTGCCCTCGGAGAGCGTCTGCACCGTCCCGTCGCCGAACTCGATCTCGATCGTGCCGCGATGGACGAAGTAGAGCTCCTCCTGCGTGTCGTGGAAGTGGAACCCCGTCTCGATGCCCGGCGGCATCACGATCGCGTTGACGCCGAATGCGTTCACGCCGAGGGCGGAGCGGATCTTGCGGAAGCCCGGGCCCGCTCCGAGGTCGTCGAGGTGCGCGACCGACCAGCCCTCGCCGCTCGCCGTGGAGCCGTTCCCGCTCGAAGCCGCCATCTTCATCTCCTCTGTTGGATCGCTCGCTCCCGGGTGCGGCCGGGAGGAGCCACGTGCGCCGGTGCGGTCTCGCGTCCCGCGCGGGCGAGCTCAGGCGCAGTATGAACGTCCGCGTTCCTAGCCGGCGGCGCGGCCGGACGGGGCGAGCTCCCAGAAGACCTCATAACGGTGGATCTCGGGATCCTCGATCAGCCCGCGGGCGCCGTAGCTGAGCGCGGGCAGCTGCGTGCGGTAGCTGCGCATCGCCGCCAGCTTCTCGGCGGCCCGCTGGTCGTCGAGCCTGGCCACGCGCGCCGAGCGCAGCGGCGGCAGCTCGGGGACGTCCGCGAGGAAGGAGCGCCAGAAGGCGTCGACATCGCGGAACGGCCCTGTCTCGCGGCCGTCGACCCACCCGGGCCAGCCGTGAAGCAGGCAGTAGGGGAGGTCTGCGTAGAGCGTGACGGCGAAGCCGCGGCGCAGCAGCGCGCGCGCGTAGCGGCGGACGAGCAGGTGGTCGGGGTGCCCGCCGATCGCCGCCGGCGCGAACACGCGCGCGACGGGGCCATCCAGGCGATCGGCGAGCTCACGGTCGATGTCCGCGGGCTCCAGCGGGCGCCCGCTTCCGCGGTACTGCGCGTCGAGCAGCGGCAGCGAGAGCGGCGTGCGCCCGGCACGGGCGAGCGCGGCCTGGTCCTCGGCGAGGCGCTCGCGCACCCGGGCGGCGGGGTCCGCCGCGCCGGTGATGCGGTCCCAGAGCGGAGCCGGGGCGCCGTCGCTCGGCACACCGGCGAAGACGTTCGCGACCGCCGCCGGCGCCTCGTCGCAGAGCACGCTCCAGCAGTCGAGCACGGCGTCGTCGAGGTGTGGCGAGAGCACGAGCGTGGGGCCGGCGCCCGCGACGATCCGTGGCTCCAGAGCCGCGTCCTGGCGGGCGCGCCGCAGCTCGCCTCGGCGCGCGTTCAGCCGGCGCAGGATGTGACTCGCGTCGGGCATCGGCGCCGTGAACCCTAGATGCTGAGGATCTCGCCCCGGTATGCGGCCTCGAGCGCCGCGGCGAGGGCCTCGCCGTCGCCCGTCGGCACGACCATCCCGCGGCTGGGCTCCAAGAGCTCCTTCATGCCGGTGTCCTCGGTGACGATCACGGGCACGCCCGCCGCGAGCGCCTCCGCGGGCGCGTAGCCGAAGCCGTCGTCGTAGCTCGGGTGGACATAGAGCCGCGCGCCGCGGAGCTCCTCGAGCGGGTCGCCGAGCCGCACGGCGATCCGCGGGTCCGACGCGCACGCGGACTGCAGGAAGCGGCGCATGCCGCGCGAGGCCCAGCCCCCGAGCAGGACCAACCGGAGGTCGGGCGCCGGCAGGCTGCGTACGGCGTCGACGAGCAGCGGCACGCCCTTCGCGACGGACAGGCTGCCGACGTAGACGACGTCGAAGGTCGAGGCGGATGCGTCGCTCGATGCGGAACCGGACGTGCCCGGTGCGTAGCGGGGATCGGGGGTGAGCGGGAACGTGAGCAGGCGCTCGTCCGGCACGCCTTCCTGCACGAAGGAGCGGCGAATGTGCTCGGTGGAGCAGAGGATCGAGTCCGCGAGGCGGTACTCGGCGAGGTTGCGGTCCAGCACGCGGGGGGCCCACGGGCGCTCGAGCGGGTAGCGGCGGTAAGCCTTCTCGTGCTGGCGGGCGACGTGGCGCATGTGAGATGTCGCCGAGACGAGTGAGGCGCCTGCGATGCCCGACCCCGGCGCGCGCGCCGCGCGCAGCTGCGCGAGCGCCTGGCCGTTGAACGCGAGCACGTGCTCGACCGAGCCGAGACGCCGCGACGCCCCGGCGTCGAAGTCGACGCCCGACTTCCAGGTGCTGAGCGCAGGCGAGAGCGCCGTCACCCGGTCCACGACCCCCGAGAGGCGGCCCCGTGAGATCTCGATGCGCCCGGGAGGAGCCGCGGCGCCTCGTACGCCGGCGGACGGGCCGCAGATCAAAGTCGTCTCGGCGCCCGCGCGCTGGAGCGCGCCATAGAGCTCCTGCAGGTGGCGGCCGAGGCCGCCGCCGGCGAACGGAGCCGAGCACGAGAGCGCGACGCGGCCTCCGGGCACGACCCGCTGCTGGACCGCTTCGCGCTCGGCCCGCCAATGGGCGTCGAACGCCTCCGTCTGCGGGCTAGTGCTCGGCGACCCGGCCCCCCTCGGGCGCGAGCGGCCCGCCCTCCTCGGCCCAGCGCACGAGGCCGCCCTGCAGCGAGTACGCCTCGTATCCCGCCGTGCGAAACGCTTCGGCGGCCATCGCCGAGCGCGAGCCGACGCGGCAGTAGAAGACCACCGGGCGCTCGCGGTCGACGCTTGCGGCCTCACGGGTGAGGCGGCCCATCTCGATGTGCCGGGTGCCGTCGATGTAGCCGGCCTCGCGCTCGTGCGGCTCGCGGACGTCGATGACCTGCACCGCGGGATCGGCCTGCAGCCAGCCGACGAGGCGCGCCGGATCGATGTCGAGGAGATCGGGGGAGCTCACGGGCTGAGCCTAGCGGGCAGGCTCAGCGGGGCGGCCGCGGGACCGCCCCAGCTTCAGACCCGTACGTTCGGTGCGCTAGTAGGCGGGCGGCTCGCGGTACGGCTCGCGTTCGACGACGCGATCGCCCGCGCGCCGGCGCGGACTCCACGTGATCATCCAGAACAGCGAGAGCACGAGTCCGACGATTCCGACGATGATCAGGATCAGACCGACCGTGTGGAGGTTGATCCCGGAGGTCGACGCGGTCACGGCGTAGCGCAGGATCGCACCCACCGCGATCAGGAAGATTGACGTTCCGAGCGGCATGTTTTGGAGGTACCCATAGCCGCGGGTGGCGAAACGAGCCTGGACGGTCCGCCGACCGACCTCCTAGCGCCGCGCCGCCCATGCGGCATCACTAGGATCAACCGCTATGGAGGCGGTCAGCGACGTCTACACGATCCCGCAGGAGAACCTGGACTTCTGCGCGACGATCGGGCAGATCGCCCGCGAGCGGATCGCGCCGCGCTCGGCCGAGATCGACGAGAAGGCCGAATACCCGTGGGACATCCGGCGGCTGCTCGCCGAGCAGGACATCCTGGGCCTGCCGTTCGGCGTCGAGCACGGCGGCACCGGCACCGGCACCCTGATGCTGAACATGGCGGTCGAGGAGATCGCCAAGGTCGACGCATCCTGCGCGCTGATCCTGATGGTCCAGGAGCTGGGCACGCTGCCGATCCAGCTCTACGGCAGCGACGAGCTGAAGGACCGCTTCCTTCCCCGCTGCGCGACCGGTGAGTGGTCCCCGGCCTTCGCCCTGTCGGAGCCCGAGGCCGGCTCGGACCCGGCCGGGATGAAGACGACCGCGGTGCTCGACGGCGACGAATGGGTGATCAACGGGACCAAGAACTGGATCTCGAACCTCGGCGTCGCCGACTTCTACATCGTGTTCGCGGTCAGCGACCGCGAGAACCGGCGCATGAGCGCGTTCGTGGTCGAGGCGGACAGGCCCGGTTTCAGCGTCGGCAAGCTCGAGCACAAGCTCGGCATCCGGGCGTCGCCCACCGGCCAGCCGATCTTCGAGGACGTGCGGGTTCCGCAGCAGAACGTGATCGGTGAGGTGGGGAGGGGCCTGTCGGTCGCGCTCGGGACCCTGGAGCGGACGCGACTGGGAGCTGCCGCGCAGGCGGTCGGGATCGCGCAGGGAGCGACCGACTACGCGGTCGCCTACGCGCGCGAGCGCCGCCAATTCGGACGCCCGATCAACGAGTTCCAGGGGATCAGCTTCAAGCTGGCCGAGATGGAGACCCGCACGGCGGCCGCGCGGGAGCTGCTCTACAAGGCCTGCGCGATGGCCGACCAGGGCCATCCGGAGCGCGCCAAGTACTCCTCGATGGCGAAGGTGTTCTGCTCGGACACGGCGATGGCGGTGACGGTCGAGGCCGTCCAGGTCCTGGGCGGCTACGGTTACGTGAAGGAGTACCCGGTCGAGCGCATGATGCGAGACGCCAAGATCACCCAGATCTACGAGGGCACCAACGAGATCCAGCGGCTGGTCATCGCCCGCACGCTCGAGTAGGAGGGGATCGAAGATGAGGCGCCCCACGAACCACGCGCCCTATGGATCGCTCCGACGAGCCGGGATCGCAGCGCTGGTCGCGCTCGCGCTCGGCTTGGTCGTGCTGGTCGTCGGCCAGGGCTTCAGCTCGATCGGGGCGGTGCGCGCGCTCGAGGACGTGGCGCTCGGCGTGATCGTCGCCGCGGTGCTGATGGGGGCGGTGGCGTTCGTGGCCGTGCGGATGGCAGGCTGGCGCGACCCGGAGTCCGAGACCGAGTTCGAGGAGATCGTGCGCCACTCCGAGCGCCTGGCTCGCGAAGGCCTTGCCGTGGACCCCGACGAAAGCGAGTTCATCGAGCTGGACCCGCTCGACGACGCCGACTTCGAGGAGCTCGTCCGCGAGGCGCTGGACGACCTTCCCGACCTGCTGCGCAACGCGCTCGCCCACGTCGCGGTCGTGATCTCCGACGGAGGCCGGCGCGCCGGGGCGTACGGCATGTACGAAGGGGGCACCGTGGTGCGCGACGATGTCCACGACCGGATCGTGATCTTCCGCGACACGCTGCGCCGTGACTACGGCCACGACGCGGACATGCTGCGCGACCAGGTGACCCGCACCGTGCGCCACGAGCTCGCGCATCACGTCGGCTTCGACGAGCTCGGCGTGTCGCGGCTCGATCTCTGACGCGCGAACGCGCATGCCGGCCAACCCGGAGAATGAGACGTTGGCGCGCTCCAGCTACGAGTGGTTCAACCGCGAGAAGGGGCCGCCGCCGACGTGGCTGGACGACGGGGAGTTCGTCAACGCGAGAGAGGATCCTGACCACGCCACGTACCGCGGGATCGACGCGATCAGGGCGCAGCACGCGGGGTGGTTCGAGGCGTATCCCGACCTTCGCGTCGAGCCGCTCGAGATCCGCTCCAACGACGACCTCGTGTTCGTCTGGGTGCGGTTCACCGGGCACGGCGCCGACAGCGGCGCCGCCATGGAGATGGAACTCGCACACGTAATAACGGTCGAGCAGGGCAGGACGCGCCGCGTCGAGGAGTACTTCGATCGCGCCGAGGCGCTCGCGGTCGCCGGACTGGACGAGTAGCGGAGCCCGGAGGCGTTTCGGAGCGATCTCCTCGGATCGACCCCGCCCGCCTCAGGGCCCCCGCGACCTGCCCCGGCGGCGCCGGGCGGCTGCCGCGGCGGCGAGCCGCTGCGCGACGAGCTGGAGGTTCTCGCGCGGGCCATTCGAGGCTCGCAGCAGCTGCCATCGCCGAGCCGTCCTGGTCGCGCTGCCCCGAGCGCGGCGCAACCTCGCCCGCGCGCCGCGCGCCCCGAGCTCCTCATAGACCTGGGCTGCAGGCACGATGCAAACCGCTTCTGTGAGCGCGCGGCGCGATCCCAGGTCGCTCGCCCGCAGGCGAGCCGAGGCCTGTTCGTAGCCGGGCTGCCGGGCGGCGCGCTCGAGGAACGCGTCGAGCGGACCCTGCTCCAGGTGCAAGGCGGCGATGCGCAGCCGGTCATAGAGGCCGCTCGGCGGTTCGATCTGCCGCCGGTCGATCTCGACCTCGACGTCCGCCAGCTCGTACACGCGGAAGCGCATCCGCCACAGCCGCAGGCTGAGCTCCGACAGCGCCGCGAACACGCTGTCGAACTCTGGGTCGAGGCCGCCGGCGGCGCTCAGCAGGCGTTTGTCGAAGGCGCACAGCCCTCCGCACAGCAGCGGCGTCGGCGCGGGCCGGCGCTCGGCACGGACCGCCCGCAGCGTGAGCGTCAGGTCGGCATCGGCGAACGCGGCGCGTCTGTGGCGGCGAGCGGGATCCCCGTCCACGTGCAGGGCGGCGCCGACGCCCGCCGCCGCGGCGGCGGAGGTCAGCGTCTGAGCCACGCCGGCGTACCAGTCCCGCGCCGCCGGCAGCGCCGCGCTGCTCACGAGGACGGTGCGGCCCCGGGCGTCCTCCAGCGCGCGCGCCAGCTCCGCGCTTCCGCCTTGCGGCGGCGTGCCGCCGACGCGCGGCGCTTCGAGATCGCGAAAGGAGAGCTCGCTCTCACCCTCGCTGTCCCGGAGCCGTGCGCCTCCGCGTGCGATCACCTCGCTGCCGGCGGGCAGCGCGCGAGCCAGGCCGAGCGCCGCGTCTGCGGACGGCTCCCATGTCAGGATCAGCGACGCCGAGGACGGCCGGTCCTCGCCGCTCCTCGTGCGCGGCCGCGCGAACTGCGCCGGCAGGGCGGACAGGCTCGGCGGCTGCTCGCCCGCGAGCGCCCGGCGCACCTCGGCGAGGACCTGCCCAGTGGCCGGCGCCTCACCGGGCAGCGAGGGCGGCTCGTAGGCAAGCTGCGTTCCCGTGCGCGTCGCCGCCTCGACCAGCGCCATCCGCTCGGGCGTGAACAGCTCGCCGGGCTCGAGTTCCTGCCACGATCGGCGGCCACGCCGCAGGTCGCCGGCGACGAACGCAGAGACAGGAGCCTCGGGCACGGGGGGCAGCTCGACGCCCAGCCGGCGCAGGAAGGCGGCGAGACGCTGGCACCAGGCGACCGGTTCCGCGAGCACTTCGTCGTAGGTGCACAGCACCGTCGGCAGGCCTGCCCCGTTCAGGAGCGTGAGGCGCATGTAGCGCTCCCAGAGCGCCATGCTGTACGGCGGGGTGAACCCGTTGCGGCGCTCGAGCGATTCGGCGACCTCGGTGGGGTGCCGCGCGACGACGATGTAGACGGCGCGGCGCGCGAGCACGCTCGACCAGAACGGGAGCAGCAGGCAGGCTCGCGGGTCCTTCCACACGAAGGGCCGGCGGGGGTGTGCCTCGCGAAGGGCCGCGAGGGCACGCGCACGATGCGGCGCGAGACGCTGGGCGAGCTCCTCTCCTGAGATCGGAGGCGGGCTGAACCAGGAGCTGTCCAGCTCGCGCAGCAGCCTTTCGTCGAACCTCAGCAGCGACTTGGACTCCCAATGGCCGCGGGGGTTGGCGGGGAGCCCGGCGAGCAGGTCGTCGGTGCTCGCGAGCGCGATGCCGAGCAGGCTCACCAGGCGCGTGACCAGCGAGGTGCCGCTGCGGTGCATCCCCAGCACCAGGATGCCCTCGAGGAGATCCCTTCCTGCCCGCGGAGCGGCATCTGCTCTCTCTCCTCGCTCCACGACTACGGGCATCCTAGTGCCAGGTGCGAGCGCCCGAGCGGCTGCAGATCGCCCCCGCTAGGATCTTCCCCCCGCCCGCCGGTGGTCGGGGGCGGGTCCAGCAACCAAGGAGATCGATTCCCAGATGCCCGAAGCAGTGATCGTCGACGCCGTTCGCACGCCCATCGGACGGGCCGTGAAGGGGTCTCTGAAATCGGTCCGCGCCGACGACCTCGCGGCGGTCCCGCTGACGGCGCTGATCGATCGCAACCCGCAGGTTGATCCGGGCTCGATCGTGGACGTGATGATGGGCTGCGGCTTCGCCGAGGGCGAGTCGGGCTACAACATCGGCCGCAACGCGACGCTGCTCGCGGGCATCGACCACCACGTCCCGGGCACGACCGTCAACCGCTTCTGCGCATCCTCGCTGCAGACGACGCGCATGGCCTTCCACGCGATCAAGGCCGGCGAGGGCGACACGTACATCGCCGCCGGCGTCGAGGCCGTTTCGCGTGCCGGCAAAGGCGCGGACTTCCAGTTCCACCCGAAGCTCGACGGCTCGGAGAACTCGCTCTACAACGTGTACATCCCGATGGGCCTGACGGCCGAGAACGTGGCGGACCGGTGCAACGTGAGCCGCGAGTCGCAGGACGAATGGGCCGTGATCTCCCAGAACCGCGCCGTGGACGCGCAGGAGTCCGGGCACTACGACAAAGAGATCATTCCGGTCACGGCGCCGGCGCACACGGTCACCGACAAGGAGGGCAACGAGGTCGAGGTCCCCGAGACGGTCGTCACCAAGGACGACGGCCCGCGCGCGGGCACGACGCTCGAGAAGCTCTCGCAGCTGCCGCCGGCGTTCAAGCCCGACGGCTCGGTCACGGCCGGCAACGCCTGTCCGCTGAACGACGGCGCGGCGGCGCTGCTCGTGATGTCCGAGGAACGCGCCAAGGAGCTCGGCCTGACGCCGAAAGTGAGGATCATCGCCTCGACCGTCGCGGCGATCCGCCCGGAGATCATGGGTCTCGGCCCGATCCCGGCGATCGAGAAACTGCTCGCCGAGACGAAGATGAAGATGGAGGACATCGACGTCGTCGAGATCAACGAGGCGTTCGCGGCGCAGATCGTGCCGTGCAAGGAAGACCTGGGCATCGACGAGGAGAAGCTGAACCCGTTCGGCGGCGCGATCGCGCTCGGCCACCCGTTCGGGATGACCGGCGCCCGCATCATGACGACGCTGATCAACGACCTCGAGACGCTCGACGGCACTTACGGCATCGAGTCGATGTGCGTCGCCGGCGGGATGGGCATGGCGATGCTGGTCGAGCGCCTGAACTAGGCGGCGGCGCGGCGAGCGCGAGCCGCTCAGCGCGGCGGCATCCGCAGCGCGCCGTCGAGCCGGATCGTCTCGCCGTTGAGCATCCGGTTCTCGACGATGTCGCAGGCGAGCTGCCCGTACTCGGCGGGCGCGCCGAGCCGGCGCGGGAAGGGAACCCCAGCCCCGAGCGCCGCGCGCGCTTCCTCTCCCAGCGCCGCCAGCAGCGGCGTGTCGAACAGCCCGGGCGCGATCGTGTTGACGCGGATGCCGTACTGGCTGAGGTCGCGCGCCGCCGGGAGCGTCATCCCGACCACGCCGCCCTTGGAGGCCGAGTAGGCGATCTGGCCGACCTGGCCGTCGAAGGCGGCGATCGAGGCCGTGTTGATGCACACCCCGCGTTCGCCGTCTGCGTCGGGCTCGGTCGTGATCATCGCGCTCGCGGCGTAGCGAAGCACGTTGAAGGTGCCGATCAGGTTGATCTGGATGATCGTCTCGAAGGGCAGGAGCGGATGCGGGCCCTTGGAGCCCGCCACCTTCTGTGCCCAACCGGTGCCGGCGCAGCAGACCGCGATGCGCAGCGCCCCGTCTTTGTGGGCGCGTGCCACCGCCTCCTCTACCTGCGCCTCCTCGCGCACGTCGCAGGCCACGAAGTCGGCCTCGAGCTCTTCTCCGAGCGCCCGGCCGTTCTCGGCGTTGACGTCGGCGATCGTGACCGTCGCGCCGCGAGCGGCGAGCGCGCGGACGGTGGCCTCGCCGAGACCCGACGCGCCGCCGACGACGATTGCCGCTGTGCCCTCGATCCGCATCGACGGCGGGAGCCTATCCGGCCACGCGCGAGAGCGTGAGCGCGAACAGCTCCTCGGGGTCCGTCAGCCAGTGCGCGAGCTCGAGGCCCGCGGCGGCGAGGTCGGTGCGCAGCCGCTCCGGCGTGAACTTCGCGCTGATCTCCGTGCGGAGCTCCTCGCCCGCCTCGAAGCGGACCTCGAGGTCGAGCCCGCGGATCCTTGCCACGAGGTCGCGACGCGCGCGCAGCCGCATCTCGATCCACTCGTGCTCGCGGTCGAAGAGCGCGACGTGCTCGAAGTCCTCGGGCTCGAAGTCGGCGTCCAGCTCGCGGTTGACGACGCGCAGCACGTTGCGGTTGAACTCGGCGGTGACGCCCTCCGCGTCGTCATACGCCGCCTCGATCACCCGGGGGTCCTTGACGAGGTCGGTGCCCATCAGCAGGTGGTCCTCGGGGCCGAGCAGTCGCGCGATCTGACGCAGGAAACGCCGGCGGCTCCCGGGCGGGAAGTTGCCGATCGTACCGCCGAGGAACGCGACGATGCGCGGGCCCTCCGCTCGTGGCACCAGGTGCAGGTGCCTTTCAAAATCCCCGATCACGCCGTGGACGGCGAGCCCCGGGTACTCGGCGGTCAGCTCGCGCGCGCACTCGCGGACCATCGACTCGGTCACGTCCAGCGGCACGTAGCGCCTGAGCGTCCCCGCGGCGTAGAGCGCGTCGAGCAGCACGCGCGTCTTGGCGGCGGTCCCCGAGCCCAGCTCGACGAGCTCGACGGCGCCCGTCAGCTCGGCGATGTGCGCCGAGGAGCTCTCGAGGATCGCCCGCTCGGCGCGCGTCGGGTAGTACTCGGGAAGCTCGCAGATGCGGTCGAACAGGAGCGCGCCGTGGGCGTCGTAGAAGTGCTTCGGCGGCAGCTCCTTGAACGGTCGCGTGAGGCCGTCCAGCACGTCGTCGGCTAGTGAACGCTCGCTGTGCCCATCGAGGTGCGAGTCGATCGTGATCGCCGAGGCCGGGCCGCCGCGCGGCACCGGGTAGAAGCGCGGGGGAGAGGACGCCATCAGTCCTCTCCGTCCCTGGCGAGGCGCAGCCCCGCGAAGATCTGACGCCGTTCGGGCAGGTCCCAGTTGCGGAAGGTGGGCGTCGCGACGCGCGGGGAGGAGGCCCACGATCCGCCGCGCAGCACGCGGTAGCGCTCGCCGAAGAAGACCTCCGAGTACTCGGGGTAGGGATACGCGCGGAACCCGGGATAGGGCTGGAAGCTCGAGGCGGTCCACTCCCAGACGGAGCCGATCGCCTCTGGAGGCCCCTGCTCCGAGGTCGCCGCCCGCTCCCACTCCTGCTCGGTCGGGAGTCGCGCTTCGTGCGCGCGGGCGAAGGCGTCGGCCTCGAACCAGCTGACGTGGCAGACGGGAGCCTCCAGATCACCCGCCGCCACGGTCGGATGGTGACCGATGTCGTAGTCCTGCTTCCAGGCCCAGCCCTCGTCCGACCACCACTCGCGCCGTTCGAAGCCGCCGCCCTCGCTGAAGCGCAGCCAGCTCGCGTTGGTCACCGGCCGCCAGGAGATCTGGAAGCCGGGAAGCTCGACGGGGTGGCGCGGGCGCTCGTTGTCGTAGGCGAAGCCGACGGGCCCGGCCCCCATCTCGAAGCGGCCCGCCGGGACAGCGAGCCAGCCGTCCTCGCCACCCATCGCACGAAGCGGCTCGCCGCCTGCGAGCAGCCCCGCGAGTGCCATCGTCTGGCGCATCGTCTCGGTGTGCTGCAGCTCGTGTCGCAGCACCATCTCGCACAGCACGCCATCACCGGGGCCGTCCGACTCGAGCACCTCGGCCGTGCGCGCGCGCACCGCGGCGAGGTACTCGCGCGCCGCCGGTGCGTCGAGCAGCTCCACCTCGCCGCGCACCGCGCGCGGCGTCTCGAACGCATCGTAGACCGCGGCCAGATCGGCGCGCAGCAGCTCGCGCCCGCCGTGGCGCTGGCAGATCCAGAGGTCCTCGTAGGCCGCGATGTGCGCGAGGTCCCAGACGAGCGGGCTCATGATCGGCGAGTGCTGTGCCTCGAGCTCCGCGTCGCTGAGGTGCCCGACGAGCGCGAGCGTCTGCGTGCGCGCCTCGTCCATCGCGGCGAGCACGGACTCGGAGTCGGACGAGAGAGGATCGGTCGGGGCCGGGCGCACCGCCATCAGAGAGGGAGATCACTCTAGCGTGGGTGGGACGTCATGACGTCGGCCTTCACGCCTCGTCAACGTGCCGTCGCCGGCTTCCCGCTCAGCGCGGCACGATGTTCCAGGCGGCGAGAATGCGCGCCCCGTGCTCGAATCCGAGCGGTGAAAGCGAGCCGGGGGAGAGGCCGAGCCGTTCGCCGCCGGCGGGCGCAAGCTCGATCCAGCGCGCGCCGAGCACGCGCAGGAAATGCCCGTGCGAGAACACCGCGACCGGTGCGGGACCGGCCAGCAGCTCGGCGACGACGCGGTCCGCGCGCGCGCCGACGTCCGCCGGCTGCTCGCCGCCCGGGCATCCGTCGCGCCACAAGTTCCAGCCGGGATCGCGTTGCTCGATCTCGGCGCTCGTCAGCCCCTCGTACTCGCCGTAGTCCCACTCCTCGAGGCTCGGTTCGCGCTCGGCATGCTCCGCGAGCCCGCACAGCTCGCACGTTTCCACCGCGCGCCGAAGGGGGCTCGTCAGCACGCGGGCGAAGCGCCACTGCGCGAGCGGCCCGGCGAGCCGGCGGGCGGCCTCGCGGCCGTTCTCGGTGAGCGGGATGTCCGTGCGCCCGGTGTGCTGGCCGCTCAGCGTCCACTCGGTCTCCGCATGGCGGACGAGCACGGCCTGAGGTCCCTGCGCGCTCACGGTGGTGGCCCGGCCGGCGCGGCGGCGTCGTCGACGATCACCGTCAGCCGCTCTCTGCGCAGCAGGCTCGCGGGCACGTGGTGCGTGGGCGGGCCGAACATCGCATCGACGGCGTCGGCCTTGCTCGCGCCCGTCGCGAGCAGCACACAGCTCCGCGCCGCGCGCAGCACGGCGAGGCTGAGCGTGATCCGCTCGGGCGGCGGCTTCGGCGAGTCGGAGACGCCCTGGCAGATCGCCTCCTCGGGTGGGTCGAGCGTCCTGGCGCCGGGGAACAGCGACGCGACGTGGCCGTCCGGCCCGATGCCGAGCACGATCACGTCGAGAACCGGCGGCACGGGGTCCTCGCCCAGCGTCGCGAGCAGCTCGAGCTCGTAGCTCTCCGCCCCGGTGCCCGGGCCGAGCTCCCCCGGCATCCTGTGCACTCGCTCGGGCTCGATCGCGGCCGCTTCGAGCAGCGTCTCCCGGACGAGCCTGTAGTTGCTCTCCGCGTCCTCGGGCGCGACGCAGCGCTCGTCCGCGAACCACACGTGTACGTCGGCAAGCCCCGCCGCGTTCGCGCCGAGTAGTTCATACGTGCGCCCGGGCGTGGTGCCGCCGCTCAGCGCGAGGTGCGCGACGCCGCGCTGCTCGCGCGCCTGCGCGAGCGTGCGCTCGATGTCGGCGGCGGCGCGCTCGGCGACGCTCTGATCGTCGGGGCAGGT
The DNA here is from genome assembly GCA_035569835.1 of Solirubrobacteraceae bacterium. Taxonomy (GTDB): domain Bacteria; phylum Actinomycetota; class Thermoleophilia; order Solirubrobacterales; family Solirubrobacteraceae; genus Palsa-744. The sequence goes on along the minus strand of DATMMF010000019.1, from coordinate 30,394 downwards.
TGTCAGGCGCGTCACGCGAGCAGCGTCCGCGCGTCCTCGAGCGCGGGCAGGTAGGTGGGGTCGCGCAGCAGCGCCTGGCGGATGCCCTCGCCGAGCACGCCGGTCTCGCCACGCGAGGCGCCGGGGATCGTCCACTCGCGGTCTCCTTCCCGCGGCGCCGAGAAGCGCGCCCGCAAGCCGCCGGGGCCGCGGTCCAGCCGCAGCCGGTGGCCCGCCGCCGTCTCGATCGTCAGGCCCTGGAGCCCGGGCACGTGCAGCTCGGGCGCGGTCTGCAGGCGCACGGCGACGTCCTGGCGGCTCGCGTGCGCCTTGCCCGACAGCTCTCCGCCGGCGGGTATCAGGCGCGCCGGCTTCCAATCCAGCCGCGAGGCCAGCCAGCCGACCAGCAGCCCGGCCGCGACCGTGGAGGCCGGGTGGTGACGCACGGTGACCGATGAGAACAGGCGCAGCTCGGGACGCAGCCACGGGGGGTCGAACATCGCCGCCACGCGCTCGCGCCAGGGCGTCGAGCGCAGCCACGCGAGGTCGACGACGTATGCGCGCTCGCTCAGCGCGGCTGCGCGTTCGAGCGCCTCCTCGTAGTCGGGCTCCTCGACCGAGTCCACGAGCACGGCCTGCGCCAGCGGCAGCAGCTCGTCGATGATCTCGGGGTGGCCGTGCGGCGACCACAGAAGTGTCGGCAGGTCGGTCACGACGAGCGGGTCGGTGATCGTCGCGAGGTCGTCCAGGTGCTTGTCACCGAGTTCCACCACGACCGTCTCGCGCAGCAGCGCGACTTCGCCCGGTGCGGCGGGGTCGTCTGTCGAGACGCTCACACGCGCGTCGAGCCGCTCGCGCTTGGGCTCGTAGGCGAGCACGACGAGGCGCGAGGCGTGGTATCGCCCGACGCCACGCAGCCGGTTCGCGATTTCTCCCGTCCAGTCGAGATCCACGAACACGATCATGTTCAGCACGCGCGCGGGCACGACCTCCTCGCGCTCGGCGTGCGCTTCGATCAGCAGCTGGCGCAGCGCGGCTTCGATCGCGTCCGGCGTCGTCCCCTGTTCGCTCCAGAGCGAGTCGGTGCGGGCCATCAGATGGCGCGCCAGCTGTCGCCGGAACGCAGCAGCGCCTCCGCCTCGGCGGGCCCCTGCGAGCCGGCTTCGTATTTCGGCAGCGGACCAGGCGTGGCTTCCCACTTTTTGACGATCGGATCGCAGATCCGCCACTGCCCCTCGACCTCGTCATTGCGGGTGAACAGCGTCGGGTCGCCGCGCATCACGTCGGTCAGCAGCCGCTCGTACGCCTCGGGCGACTGCGACAAAAACGAGGTCCCGTAGAGGAACTCCATGTTGACCGGGCGGATGATCATCCGCGTGCCGGGGATCTTCGCGCCGATTCGCAGCGAGACGCCTTCGTTCGGCTGCACGGTCAGCACGAGCTGGTTGGGCTGCACGCCGAGCGAGCCCTCTTGGCTGAAGGCGAGATGCGGGACCGGCTTCAGCGTCACGGCGATCTCCGTCACCTTGCGCGCCAGACGCTTGCCCGTCCGCAGGTAGAAGGGCACGCCGGCCCAGCGCCAGTTGTCGACCTCCAGGCGCAGCGCGGCGTAGGTCTCGGTGTTCGAGTCGTTCGGCACGCCTTCCTCTTCGAGGTAGCCGACGACGTCGTCACCGCCGGAGTGGCCGGGGCCGTACTGCCCGCGCACCGCCATCTCGCCGACCTCATCCGCCGTCGGCGCGGGGATCGCCTCGAGCACCTTCACCTTCTCGTTGCGGACCTCTTCTGCGTTGAAGTTGACAGGCGGCTCCATCGCGACCTGGCAGAGCAGCTGCATCATGTGGTTCTGGATCAGGTCGCGCAGCGCCCCGGCTTTGTCGTAGTACTCGGCGCGCGTGCCGATGCCGATGTCCTCGGCGGCGGTGATCTGCACGTAGTCGATGTAGTTGCGGTTCCACAGCGGCTCGAACATGCCGTTGGCAAAGCGGAGCGCCAGCAGGTTCTGGACCGTCTCCTTGCCGAGGTAGTGGTCGATGCGGTAGACCTGCGTCTCTTCGAAGACCGAGAGGATTTTTCGGTTGAGCTCGCGGGCCTCCTCGAGCGAGGTGCCGAACGGCTTCTCGACGATCAGCCGCACTTCCGCGTGCTCGTCGTGCGCGAGCTTGGACTCGCCGAGTTTGTCCACGATCACCGGGAAGAACTCCGGCGCCGTCGAGAGGTAGAAGGCGCGGTTCAGCGGCTCTCCGGCTTCCTTTTCGAAGGCGCCCAGCTGGCCCCCGAGCGTTTCGTAGACGGAGGCTTCGTCGAATGTGCCCGGCACGTAGCGGACGTTTTCGAGCAGCGCCTTCAGGACGTCCGGGTCGGGTTTGCGCCGCGAGAAGCGGTCGATCGCTTCTTCGCACTCCCTGCGGTAGTCCTCGTGGTCTTTTTCTTTGCGCGCGACGCCGACGAGGTAGAAGCGCTCCGGCAGCGCGCCGTCGTGGGCGAGGTTGTAGATCGCGGGGAGCAGTTTGCGGCGCGCGAGATCGCCGGTCGCGCCGAAGATCACCATCGACGTCGGCGGGACCGGCTGGCGCTCCAGGCCGGCGGTGAGCGGGTTCTCGGGCTGCTGGCGCTCGGTGGGCCGGCCCGCGGCGACCGCCATCAGCGGCTCCCGGCGCCGCGCGCGGCCCGTTTGCGCGCGCGGCTGCGCGAGCCAGACGAGTTAGCAGATCCGCCCTTGGCCGCCGGCGCCCCTTTGGCCGCTGGGGCGGGTCGGACCGCGTGCCCGCCGAACTGGTTGCGAAGCGCGGCGAGGACCTTGTCGGCGAACACGCCGTTGCCGCGCGAGCGGAAGCGCTCGTACAGCGAGGCGGTGATCACCGGTGTCGGCACGTCGTGGTCGGTCGCGTCGGCGATCGTCCAGCGTCCCTCCCCCGAGTCCTCGGTGTAGCCCTCGATCGCTTCGAGCTCGTTGCCGTCCTCTTCGAACGCGCGAGCGGCGAGTTCGAGCAGCCAGGAACGCACGACCGACCCCTGGCCCCACAGGTGGGCGATCTTCGCGTTGTCGAGCTCGTACTCGCACTTGTCGAAGATGTTGAAGCCCTCGGCGTAGGCCTGCATCAGGCCGTACTCGACGCCGTTGTGGACCATCTTCACGTAGTGCCCGGCGCCCGACGGGCCGAAGCGCATCCACCCACGCCGGCCGATCGCGGCGATGCTCTGCTCGGAGGTCGGGGGGGCGAGCACGTCGAGGATCGGCGCGAGGCGTTTGACGGCTTTCGGCGTGCCGCCGACCATCATGCAGTAGCCGACTTCGAGCCCCCAGACGCCGCCCGAGACGCCGACGTCGACGTATTCGATGCCCGCTTTTTTCAGTTCAGCCGCGCGGCGCTTGTCGTCGGTCCACTTGGTGTTGCCGCCGTCGATGATGAGATCGCCGGGGTCGAGCAGATTCGCGAGTTTCTTGACCGTTTCCTCGGTGGGTGCGCCGGCCGGCAGCATCAACCAGACCATGCGCGGTGCCTGCAGCTTCTTGACCAGGTCGCGCAGCGAGCTCGCGCCGGCCGCGCCGTTCTTGACGGCCTGCTGGATCGACCGCTCGCTTCGGGCGAACCCGACGACCTCGTTGTCGGAGTCGCGTCGGATGCGGTGAACCATGTTGCCGCCCATCTTGCCCAGCCCGACCATGCCGATCTGCGTCATGTCCACTCCCTGATCTTGGAGGTCAGCTCGCGCAACGCGCTCGCGGGGTCACTGCCTTCCAGCCGCACGCGCTCGGCCGGGAGGCCGAGCTCGCGCAGCGTCTGGATGTCGCCGATCGCCTGTGCGTTCTTGAGCGTCGTGAAGGCGTACGGCTTCCCCGGGATCTCGACGTCGCGCGGCCCGTCGTGCAGCAGCTGCAGGAAGCGCCCGACCTTCGGGCCGCCCTTGTGGAACTGCCCGGTCGAGTGCAGGAAGCGCGGGCCGTAGCCGAAGGTCGTCGTCGCCCGGGTCACCGCCCGGATCGTCTGGCGCAGCTCGGCTGCCGCCGCGTCGAAGGCGTCGGAGGGCTCGAGGTAGGCCATGAGGGCGACGTAATCGGGCGGAGCGGCGCCGAGGACCAGGTCGCGCAGCTCCTGCTCGCTCGCGCTCCGCACCTCGGGCAGGGCGTGGGTTTCTTCGTAGCGCTTCAGAACCCGGTTCGTGGCGTCCTTCGCCTGCTGCACGTTGGGCTGGTCGAACGGGTTGATCTCGAGCCCCCAGCCCGCAACGGCGACCGCGATCTCGGACAGAAGGAAGACGCGGCCGAGGTCTGCCGGGCCCCTCGTCGGGATCGTGATCACCGGATGACCGGCGTCCGCCAGCGCCGCGAGGCGCTGCTCGCTCGCCGCGTCGGGTGAGTCCGGGTCGGGGAGGTGCGCGAACACACGGTCCTCGCCGTATTCGGCGGGGACCCCGACGGGCTCGTCCGCCACGGGAAGGATGCCGGTTCCGTGCTTGCCCGTGGACTCGGCGAACAGCTGCTCGAGCCACAGCCCGAGCTCCGGCAACGATGGCGCGATCACGAACGTGAGCTTGTCGCGCCCGGCACGGGCGAGCGCGGCGAGCGCCGCGCCGAGCCAGACGCCGCCCTGCATCCCCTGCGCGTCGTTCCCCTCGACACCCGCGCTCCAGGCCTCGGACGCGCGGCGCAGCAGCGCGGCCGTGTCGACGCCGATCAGCGTCGCAGGCACGATCCCGAACGGCGACAGGGCGCTGTAGCGCCCGCCGATGTCGGGGTCGCCGTAGAAGACGTGGCGAAAGCCGCGATCGGCCGCGAGCTGCGCGAGGCCCGAGCCCGGGTCGGTGATCGCCGCGAAGTTCGCGCCGTCTTCGCGCAGCGAGTAGAAATGCGCCAACAGCGACAGCGGCTCGATCGTGCCTCCGGACTTCGAGGAGACGATGAACAGGGTGCGGGCGGGGTCGACCGCTTCCTGGACCGCCGCGATCGTCGCTGCGTCCGTCGAGTCCAGGACGTGAAGGCGCGGGAACCCCTCGGCAGAGCCGAAGTCGCGCCGGAAGACCTCGGGCGCCAGCGAGGAGCCGCCCATCCCGAGCAGCACGACATCGGCGAGGCCGTCGCTGCGCACGCCGTCGGTGAAGGCTTCGATCGCGACCAGCTCGTCGAGCATCTGCTCGGCGATCCGAAGCCAGCCGAGCCGGTTCGCGACCTCCGGCGTCCCCGGCGGCCCCCACAGCGTCGGGTCGGCTTCTTCCAGGCGGTCGGCGACCCGCTGCTCGCGGGCGCGGTCCAGGAGCTGCTCGATCGGGGGTGCGAGGGCGGCCGGCACGTGGGCCTTCAGGCTGAGCTCCCGGTCGGGCACGCCACGATCGTAGTCGCATGTGCGCTGGTGTAGGTTTCCCGCGCCGTGAACAGCGAGCCCTCAGCGCAGCTTCCGGATCGCAACCTCGCGCTCGAGCTGGTGCGGGTGACCGAGGCGGCCGCGCTCGCCGCCGCGACGAAGGTCGGCAGAGGCGACAAGGAGGGCGCGGACCAGGCGGCCGTGGACGGGATGAGGTTCATGCTTCACTCGGTGCGCATGGACGGCGTGGTCGTGATCGGAGAGGGGGAGAAGGACGAGGCCCCGATGCTCTACAACGGCGAGCAGATCGGCGACGGATCGCCGCCGGAGGTCGACATCGCGGTCGATCCGCTCGAGGGCACGACGCTCGCCGCCGAGGGCATGCCAAGCGCGCTGTCGGTGATCGCGCTCTCGGCGCGCGGGACGATGTTCAACCCGGGGCCGATCGTCTACATGGAGAAGATGGCCGGGGCACCGGAGATCGCCGACCTGCTCGACCTCGACCGTCCCCTCGGCGAGACGGTGAGGCTCGTCGCCGAGCGCACCGGCCGTCCCGTCAGCGACGTGATGGTGGTCGTGCTCGACCGTCCCCGCCACGAGGACGGCATCAAGGCGATCCGCGAGGCCGGGGCGCGCGTCCGGCTGATCCCGCACGGCGACGTCTCCGCGGCGCTGCTCGCGGTCACCGAGCGCTCCCGCGTGGACCTGCTCTGGGGCATCGGCGGCACGCCGGAGGGCGTGATCTCGGCCGCAGCCGTCAAGTGCGTGGGCGGGCAGCTGCTCGGCCGGCTGTGGCCCCGCGACGACGCGGAGCGCCAGGCCGCCGCCGACGCCGGCTACGACCTCGACCGCGTGCTCGACCGCGACGACCTCGTCGCCGGCGACGACGTGTTCTTCTCGGCCACCGGCGTGACCGACGGCGACGTGCTGCAGGGCGTGCGCTACCCGAGCGCCGGCGGCGCGACGACGGAATCGCTCGTCACGCGCACGCGCTCGGGGACGGTTCGCCGCATCACGGCGACCCACGACCGCTCGAAGCTGCGCGCGGTGGGCGGCGAGCGCTTCTGATGCTGAGCCCGGAACGGCTGTGGCTGCTGTCGATCAAGCTCAACCAGCGCGGCTACCGCGACCTCGCGCAACTCGTCAAGAAACTGAACGCGCTGATCTATCAGAACTCGCTCGGGGCCGGCGCGACGGTCAGCCCCGACGTCAAATTCGGCCACCACGGCTTCGGAAACATGATCCACGACAGCGTCGTGATCGGCCGGCGCGTGAAGATCTGGCACCACGTGACGCTCGCGGTGCGCGGCAAGGCCGGGAGCCCGAACCGCCTCGTGATCGAGGACGACGTGCGCATCGGCGCGAACAGCGTCGTGCTGACCAACCGCGGGCAGAGCATCCGCATCGGCCGCGGCGCGCGGATCGGCGCCGGCACGGTCGTGACCACTGACGTGCCGCCCGGCGTGACGGTGGTCAGCAGCGATCCGGTGTGGCTCACGGACCGCTCAGAGCAGCGGCTGGCGAACCTGACCGAGCGCTACGGCCCGAACTCGGGCTTCGGCGAGTGAGCGCGGCGGCATAGCGTCGTGAGTCAGAAGTTCGACGGCGTCTCCCGGCGGCTGCGCGCGCTTGCAGGCCGCCGTCGGCACCTCACGTGGTACCGGTATGCACGGCACCGCCGTCGAACCTCAGAGACGACCATCCATCCGGCGAACCTGGCGCCCAACTTCTGACTCGGGACGCTAGCGCCGCTTGGACTGCTGCTCGACGACCTTGCCGAACGCCTGCTCGAGCTGGGAGGTCATGCGCAGCTTGAACAGCGCCAACAGCGCCTCGGAGGCGAGCGGGCGCAGTGAGTCGACGGCGCCGATCAGCTCGTCCCAGCTCTCCTCCGGCTGACCGGCGCGCTCGAACGGCTCCCACACCTCTTTCAGGAACAGCTTCGTGAAGGCCCGCGCGACCGAGTCGCAGTCGCGGCTGACCCGTTCGACCAGCTCGAGCGTCGTGCGCAGCGGGATGCCGAGCGCGATCACCTGCTCGGCCGCCTCGAACAGCGCCGGGCTCGTCACTTCGAAACGGTCCTCGCCGAGCGGCACGAGCACCCGCAGGCGCCGCACGCGCTCGAGGTCCTTCTGGTCCGCCGGCCCGAAGCGCTGTTCGAGCTCCTCGCGCGTGACCACCTCCGGCGTCTCGGGCTCATACGGCGCGGTGACGGCCGCGCGCAGCCCCACGAGCTTCCCGGCGAGCCCCTCCGAGCCGCTGAGCAGCCGCTCGATCGCGGCGAGGTTGAAGCCATCGGCCTGCAGGTCCTGGATCAGGCGCAGGCGCTCGGCGTGCTCGGGCCCGTAGTAGCCGACGCGCGCGCGAACTTGCGGCGGCGCGAGCAGGCCGCGGGCTTGGTGGTTGCGGATGTTTCGCACCGACATCCCGACCGCCGCGGCGAGTTGCTCGATCGTCATGTCGTGGTCCGCAGGCGCCGCCGGCGCCGTTCCGGGGGTCTCGAGCGTGTCCGTTCTCACACTTGACATTCTCGAAACAAGGTTACCATGTTTGACGTGACCTCAAACGAGGTAACATCGATTTGAGTCAAATGAAGCCGACCCGGAGAGAGCACCATGGCTGAACGCGGAGCGACCCCGCAGGTGCCGACGATCGGCCGCCGCGCGCTGGCGCTGGCGCAGTCGTTCACGTCGCCGCTGTTGCCCGATGACTACATCGAGCTGATCAACCCCCTGTGGTCCACGCGCGAGCTGCGCGGCCGCGTCGAACGCATCGAGCACGAGACCGACGAGGCCGTCACGATCACGATCAAGCCCGGCTGGGAATGGCCCGGCCACAGCCCCGGCCAGTACATGCGCTTGGGCGTGGAGGTGGACGGGCGCTTCCACTGGCGTGCCTACTCGCTCACCTCGGACCCTGCGCGCAAGGACGGCTGCATCACGATCACGCCCAAGCTCGTCCACGAGGGCACCGTCACCCCCTTCCTGTGCAGCCGCCTGACGCCGGGCACGATCGTGCGGCTCGGCGGCGTCGAAGGGACGTTCGTGCTGCCGCAGGCGCTCCCCGAGCGCCTGCTGTTCGTCAGCGCCGGCAGCGGCGTGACCCCGATCGCAAGCATGCTGCGCAGCCTCGACAGCGAGGCCGCGCTGCGCGACGTGGTGCACATCCACAGCGCCCGCTACCCCCACACCGCGATCTTCGCCGAGGAGCTACGCGCGCTCGCCGCACGGCGGCCGGGCTACCGGCTGCGCCTGCGCCACAGCAGGGCCGAAGGGCGCTTGCGCCCGGAGGAGCTCGACGAGATCTGCCCCGACTGGCGCGAGCGCGAGAGCTATGTGTGCGGTCCCTCGGGCCTCCTGGCGGCGTTGAAAACACGCTTCGAGACCGACGGGGACCCCGGGCGCCTGCACCACGAGCACTTCCAGCCCGACGCGCTGATCGAGGGCGCTCCACAGGGCTGTGGCGGCACGATCAAGCTGTGCAGGACCGGCCTGGAGACGGCCAGCGACGGCTCGGAGCCGATCCTGCTCGCCGGCGAGCGCGCGGGCGCGGAGATGCCGTTCGGATGTCGTATGGGCATCTGCCACAGCTGCGTCGGCCGGCTGCGCTCCGGGCAGGTGCGCGACCTGCGAACCGGAGTCGTCTCCGGCGCTTCGGGCGAGATCGTGCGCACCTGCATCAACGCCCCCGAGGGGCCGGTCGAGATCGAGCTCTGAGGCCGGCACGGAGCCGGCCAACTCTCAGGAAGGCCGGCACGGAGCGCCGGCCGACTCGCTCAACAAACAAACGGAGGAAACGAAATGTCATCGACGATCGAAAACCGGCGTGACAGCGCGACCGGCGCCGTGCCCGCCGAGTTCGCCCGTGCGGCGGCCGAGGCGATCCCCGCGGCGCCCGACGCGCCACAGGCCGAATCCCCGCTTGCGCGCCTCTCGCCCGAGCAGATCGAGGCGCTCGGGCGCGAGTTCGACGCGATCCACGATGAGGTCTACGCCGAGCTCGGCGACCGCGACGCCCGCTACATCCGCTCGACGATCGCCCTGCACCGCCGGCTGGTGCTGGCGGCCCGCGCGACGCTCCTGCTCTCGCGCAAGCGGCCGGCGTGGCTGGCGGGGACCGCGATGCTCTCGCTGGCCAAGATCCTCGAGAACATGGAGCTCGGCCACAACATCATGCACGGGCAGTGGGACTGGATGAACGATCCAGACATCAACTCCCAGAGCTGGGACTGGGACACCGCCTCGCCGGCCGACGCCTGGAAGCACTCGCACAACTACGAGCACCACACGTTCTCGAACATCCGCGGCAAGGATCGCGACCTCGGCTACGAGATCATGCGGATCGACCCGCACCAGCGCTGGCACCCCGTGTATCTGCTCCAGCCGCTCTACAACCTCGTGCTGATGGGGTTCTTCGAGTGGGGCGTGGCGATGCACGACCTGAACTTCGACGCGATCCGCTCGGGTGAGAAGTCGAAGGGCGCAGCGCTCACCGAGCTGAAGGCGATCGGCGTCAAGGCCCGCCGGCAGATCGTCAAGGACTACCTGGCGTTCCCGGCGCTGTCGGCCGCGACGGCGCCGGCCGGCAGCCGCGCACGCACGTTCAAGTCGACCTACTGGGCCGACTTCACGGCGAACATCGTCCGCAACGTGTGGGCCCACTCGATCATCTTCTGCGGGCACTTCCCGGACCAGACCTACACGTTCAGCGAGAGCGAGGTCGCCGAGGAGACGCGCGGCGGCTGGTACGTGCGCCAGCTGCTCGGCGCGGCCAACATCGACGGCGGCCCGCTGTTCCACCTGCTCAGCGGCAACCTGTCCTTCCAGGTCGAGCACCACCTGTTCCCCGACATGCCCTCGAGCCGCTACTCCGAGATCGCGCCGCGCGTGCGAGAGATCTGTCGCCGCTACGGCCTGCCCTACAACACGGGCCCGCTGCACCGCCAGCTCGGCACCGTCCACCGCACGATCCTGAGGCTCGCCTTCCCGGGGGGCAGGCCGCGGCCGAAGCCCGGGCCCTACGGGCAGTCCGCCTGAGCCCCCAGCTCGCGGATAGGATCGGCGCGCCGGCGGGTGTCGCCTGTGAGCGCGCGCGCCGGGCGAGCCGATGCCACGAATCCCATATCGCGACCCCGACGACGCTCCCGAGCCGATCCGTGAGGTGATCGCCGGCACGCCGCTCGCGCTGCTGCGCGTGATCGCTCACGCCGACACCGCGTTCGGGCCCTGGCTGCGGTACAGCAACGCGCTGTTGCGCAAGCTCGAGCTCGACCCGCTGCTGCGCGAGCTCGCGATCCTGCAGGTCGCCCGGCTGTCGAGCTCGGATTACGAGTGGACCCAGCACGTGCCGATCGCCGAGTCCTTCGGCGCCGCCCCTGAGACGATCGACGCGATCCAGGCCGGCCGCGACGGGGACCCGTCGCTGCCCGCGGAGCAGCGCGCGATCCTCGCCTTCACCCGCGAAGTCGTGGAGGACGGTGCGGCCGGCGAGCAGGCGGTGGCGGCGCTCCGCGAGAGTCTCGGCGACCGCGGGGTCGTCGAGCTGCTGCTCGTGATCGGCAACTACCTCGGCCTCGCCCGGCTGATAGCGACCGTCGGGCTCGAGGCGCACGAGCCCGTCGTCAGGCTGCCCGGCGGCACCGATGCGCTCGGCCCGGGCGAGCCGGGCTGAGCTTCACCCTGGGCTGAAACGGCCCACGCGTGACTCGGCGAGGTCCAGGCGCGCCAGCGAGCGCAGGAACGCGTAGGTGATGACGACGTGGATGCGGGACTGCGTCGCGTTGTACAGGCGCAGGCTCAGCCCGGAGGCGATCGCCGGATAGAAGTTGACGACCGCGACCTCGACGTCGAGGCGTTCGCGGGCAGGGTCGTCTCCGGGCACCCTGCGAACCTCGATCTGGAGGTATCCCGCCCCGTCGCGGCCACGCCGCGCGACGAGCAGGCCGCGCGCGATCCGCCACCGGACCAGCCCGCGCGTCGCATCCATCTCGTATTCCGGCGGCTCGAACGTGAGCAACCGCAGCGGCTCTGCCAGCAGCACGATCGCGCGGCCGCGCTCGCTGTACGTGACGCGCACCAGCCCGAGCGTGACCCGCGTCAAGAAGCGCCAGTACGTGCGCGCGAGACGCTCGAGGTGCGTCGGCGTCCAGATCTCGGCCAGCGCGTCGCGGTCGATCAGGACCTCGGCGCGCTGCACCGAACGCACCGACTTGGTGTCCGGATCGATCGAGGTTTCGTCGGCGAGGTGCGAGACCGTGGCAGGCAGCACCCGCTGGGGCGCCCTGCGCAGGACCAGCCAGAGCCCGCCGGCGACGGCGGCCAGCGCGGCCGCAGCGCCGAGAGCGATCCAGACCCCCGTCATGTCGGCTCCGCGCCGGGCACCTGCCGTGGAGGCTATCCGCCGCGCCTTTGCAGGGCGGATCGCGTCCACGTGTTCTGGTATTCAACGCTCATGGCCGAGCGTGGGAGGCGAGCAGGGACGTACGGCCGCGAAGCGGCCGACCCGCTGCTCGACGAGCTCGCGGCGAGCGCGGCGGAGCTCGCCAAGCGGTGGTCGATCGCGCTGATCGCCAGCGCCGACCCCGAGCGGATCGCAGCGCTCGATCTCGGGCTGATCGCGCGCGAGGGCCCGGCCCTGATCGCGGACATCCTCACCGCCGCCGATCAGGACCGCGAGCCCTCACCCGGGGCGGGCAGCGCCGCGGGAATCGCGGTGCTCGCGCGCGCCGAGGGCGGGGCCGAGCTCGCGCGCGCCGTCGAGTTGCTGCGTACCGTGCTTTGGGAGGCGGCGGTGGAGTCCGCGCCGCGCGCCCGCTCCGAGCCCCGTGCGGCGCGCCGGCTGCTCGACGTCGGCGAGCGCCTCGCGGCCGCCTGCGCGGCGCTGCTCGCCGCCGAGCTCGAGCGGCTGGGCCGCGGTGGCGCGGCACCGCCGCAGGAGCCGGACGTTCAGGCGCCCCCGCGCGTCCGCCCGCACCCGCCCGAGCGCATCGCGATCGTCGACGAGCGGGGCGCGGAGGGGGAGCCGCCGCGGCGCCCGGCGCCCCCGCCCGCCGCCGAGCCGCCACCGATCGCTGTTCGCGACGCGCGCGCGCAGCAGGGGCCGGCGGCGTGGATCGGCGCGGTCGGCGCGCAGCTGCAGAGGTTTGAGCGCGACCGGCAGCCGTTCGCCGTGCTGCTCGTCGAGCTGCTCGAGCCCGCCCGCGCCGATGCCGGCTCGCCGCTCGAGCGCGCGGTGCACGAGCGGCGCTGGGAGTGGGGCCCGCTTTCGCTCACGCGTGAGCGGCCCGGCCGCTGGTGGCTGGTCGCGCCCGGCGCCGACCGCGCCGGCGCCGCGTCGCTCAGGGAGCGCCTGGAGCAGGCGCTGGGCGCCACCGCGCCGGGGATCGGAAGCGCGGCAGCGCTCGGCGCCGTCGCGATCGGGATCGCGGTGTGCCCCGACGACGCGACCGATGCCCCGGGACTCGCAGCCCAGGCAGACCTCGACATCTACGCCGCGCGCTCGCTAGGACGGGGCGAGGACCGCAGCGGCGGCTAGCTCAACCGGCGGCTGTGCCGCCGGCGGAGCTGCTCGCGGCGGCCGCCGGAGCGCTCGGGGCGAGCGGGGGCGAGCCGAGCGTGGGCGTGTTGGCGGTGGTGCCGACGACGCGGGTGCGGATGCGAACCGTTTCGGTGATCCCGAGCGCCTTGGCCGCCCCGGCCGTGAGATCCCAGTCGGCGCCGTTGGCGTAGGGGCCACGGTCGAGCACGGGCACCGTCAGCGCGTGGCCGTGCCACGAGACCTTGACCAGCGTGCCGCAGGGCAGCGTGCGGTGTGCGACACCGACGACGCTCGGCGTCAGCGTCTGGCCACAGGCGGTCTTGTGTCCGTAGAAGCCGGGGCCGAACCAGGTCGCGATGGCGGTCGGGCGCACGGTCAGCGAGGACGAGGGGAGGGGGGAGCTCGTGCCCTGCGCCGGCGCGCTCGCGCCGCCGTTGCTCGCCTGCGCGGCGGGTGCGCCGAGGGCCGGGACGACGAGTCCCGCGGCGAGGGTCATCACGACCATGGCTGTCCTGAAACGAAGCTGCATACGGCTCGGCGCCTACGGGGTGAGCTGACGGGCTCGCGCGACGTACCTGACGTGGCGCTACGGCCCTTTCGGACCGATTCGCCCCAGCGGACAAGGCTTCTGTCCGCAATTGGGTCCCCCGCCTGCCGTGACCTGAGCCACGGCAGCTCGGCGTGCGCGGCAGTATACATATTCCGCCCGCCGACGCCGCGACGTCCCCGTGGCGGGCGCTGCGCCTAGCGGCCGAGCCGCGAGAACAGGTCGCGCAGCACGCGCTCGCCGCCGGAGACGCCGGCCTTGGCGAGCTCGCTCACGACCTCCGCCGCCGTGCCGAGCAGCTCGGTGCCGCCGGGCGGCTGGACCGGTCCGGTGGCGCGCTCCTCGACGGACTCGTAGCCCTGCCGGGGAACGGCCTCCCCGGCCCGGCGGCGCGAGCCCTTCGCGGCGCGCGGGGGGCGGGTGGTCTTCGCCGGCTTCGCCCCGCGCGGGGACGCCGCTGCGCTGCGACGGGCGGAGCCCTTCGCAGCGGACGTGTTCTTCGCGGTGGGGCGCTTCGCGCGGCCGTTGCCGTTGGCAGCGGCTTGATCCTCCTCGGCCGTGGCGCGGCGCGCGGCGGCCCGCCGCGGGCTGGCGCGTTGCGGGCGCGTGCGGGGCAGGTTCGCGAGCACGCCGCCGCCCTCGAGAGGTTGATCCCCGCGCCCGTTGCCTTCGCCCGCTCCGCTCACTGCCACATCATTGCTTAAGCGGCCGCCCCGTGATCGCGCCCGCCGGCGCCGCCGGGACGCCTGCAATCCAGCGGCCGGACCGGATCGGTAACCGGTCCGTTAACGCCGGGACGCGTTAGCATGGGATCCCGGTGAGCCGATAGGGCTGTAACGTCGGCAGGGCTGCGGCCGTAGTGTCGACAAGCACACAGATCAGCCATCAGCTGCCACGGCCCTTGGGCCACCTCCGGGTTTGTCGATCGACGGAAGAAATGGAAACACGAATGTCAGTAGTCGAGCTTCAGGAGCTGGATGAGGTCAAGGGCCTGCTGGCCAAGGGACAGCAGGTTGGAGTGCTCTCCTACGCGGAGATCTCCAAAGCGATGTCCGAGCTCGACCTCGACGAGAGCGACGTCGAAGAGCTCCACGGCTTCCTCGAGCGCTCCGAGATCGAGCTCGTCGAGGACATAGACCCGGCGATCGCCGCCTCGGCGCAGGTCGAGCGCGCGCCCGACAAGCGTGGCCGGCGCAAAGCCAAAGCTGCGCTCGACCTGAAGCCGGACATGACGACCGACTCGCTGCAGCTGTTCCTGAAGGACATCGGCAAGGTCCGCCTGCTCACCGCCCAGGAGGAGGTCGACCTCGCTAAGCGCATCGAGCGCGGCGACCTTGACGCCAAGCAGAAGATGGTCGAGTCGAACCTGCGGCTGGTCGTCTCGATCGCCAAGAACTACCGCAACCAGGGGCTGCCGTTCCTCGACCTGATCCAGGAGGGGACCCTCGGCCTGGTGCGCGCCGCGGAGAAGTTCGACTACCGCAAGGGCTTCAAGTTCTCGACCTACGCGACGTGGTGGATCCGCCAGGCGATCGCCCGCGCGCTCGCCGACAAGGCGCGCACGATCCGCATCCCCGTCCACGTGGTCGAGAAGCTCAACAAGATCGGTCGCGCAGAGCGCAAGCTCGTCACCGAGCTCGGCCGCGAGCCGACCGCTGACGAGATCGCCGAGGTCACCGGCATCGACCCCGAGGAGGTCGACTCGATCAAGCGCTCGGCGCAGGCGCCCGTGTCGCTCGAGAAGCCGGTCGGCGACGAGGAGGAGTCGGAGTTCGGCCAGTTCATCGCCGACGAGCGCGCCGAGTCGCCCTACGAGCGCGCCGCGGAGATCCTCACCAAGGAGGCGCTCCGCGAGGCGCTGGAGAACCTCTCCTACCGCGAACGGCGCGTGCTGGAGCTCCGCTACGGGCTCGGCGGCGAGCACCCGCGCACGCTCGACGAGGTCGGGCGGACGTTCAACGTCACCCGCGAGCGCATCCGCCAGATCGAGAACCAGTCGCTGAAGAAGCTGCAGAGCCTCGCGGAGGCACAGAAGCTCCGCGACGTCGCCTGAGGATCTGATGCTCCTCAGTCCGCGTCGAGGGCGCGGGCGCAGACGGCGAGGATGAAGTTCGCCTTGGCCTCTGTGTAGGCGTCCCGATCCTTGGCGAAACGCTCGGCGAGTCCCAGCTTGAGCGTCGCGTACTCCGCGGCGCACGCCGGGTCCGAGCGCAGCGCGTCGCGGAAGGCCAGCGCCGCTCGGAAGCGGCGCGAGTCGCACGGCACGAGATGCAGGTGGAACGTCCGCCGGACGGGGTCGGGCTTGCAGAACCAGTGCATCTCCTCGGCGCGGTAGGGCGCGTACTGGTAGCCGGCCCCTGAGAGCGGCTCGAAGCATGCCCGTGAGTCGGCCAGTCCCGCGACGCCCGCCATGATGTCGATCGTCGGCTTGGCCGCCATCCCGGGCACAGCCGTGCTGCCGACGTGATGGACCCCGCCGGGGGAGTGCTCGCCGAGCAGCTGGAGGAGCAGCCCCCGCTCGGCTTCGAAGCGCCGCGGCCAGGAAGGGTCGTAGGCCACGACCCGGATCGGCGCCTCGCCTGCCATCGCGGCCAGGGTAACGGCGCGCATGCGTGCCGCCTCCCCGCCGGTGTCCAAGCTCGCCCGCTCGGCTCAAGGGGTCTGCGCTCGTTGCCGATGGGCTCAGCATGTTCGACGTCAAGGCCGCGCTGCGCGAGCTCGTTGCGAAAGACGGCTCGGACCTCCACCTCAAGGTCGGCTCGGCGCCCCTGTTCCGCGTCCACGGCGAGCTGACGCTCGACGCCGGCAGCGCGCCGCTCGAGCGCGCCGACACCGAGCAGGCGCTCCACGACCTGCTCGCCGACGAGCACAAGCTCGACGAATACGCGCAGGAGCACGAGGTCGACTTCTCGTTCGAAATCGAGGGCATCGCCCGCTTCCGCATCAACGCCTTCCAGCAGCGCGAGACGACCTCGATGGTCTGCCGCGCGATCCCGCACAAGATCAGCACGATCGAGGAGCTCGCGCTCCCCGACGTCGTGCGCGAACTGGCCGAGGAGGAGCGCGGCATCGTGCTGCTCACCGGCACCACCGGCTCGGGGAAGTCCACCACGCTCGCCGCGATGATCGACCACATGAACCACACGATGAGCAAGCACATCGTGACGATCGAGGACCCGATCGAGTTCGTGCACGCAGACAAGCGCTCGGCGATCAACCAGCGCGAAGTCGGCATGGACACCGCCTCTTTCAAGCGCGCCCTGCGCCGCGTCCTGCGCCAGGACCCCGACGTGATCCTGGTCGGCGAGATGCGCGATGAGGAGACGGTCCAGACCGCCCTGTCGGCGGCCGAGACAGGTCACCTCGTCCTCTCGACGATCCACACGGTCGACGCGACCGAGTCGATCAACCGCATGCTCGACTTCTTCCCGCCCCACCAGCACCAGCAGGCCCGCAGCATGATCGCCGGCACGGTCAAGGGCGTGATCTCCCAGCGCCTCGTGCCCGGCGCCGACGGCGGCCGCGTCGCGGTCTGCGAGATCCTGCGCATGACCGGCCGCGTCCGCGACATGATCGCCGACCCGGACCAGACGGGCAAACTGGTCGAGGTCATCACGAGCGGCGCCTACTACGGCATGCAGACCTTCGATCAGGCCCTGTTCGGCCACGTCAAGGCGGGCCGGGTGACGTTCGAGGATGCGATGCGGGTCGCCTCCAGCCCGCACGACTTCAAGCTGCTGATGCAGGCGGACGGCCGCCAGGGCACGACGATGGAGGACGTCGCCCAGGCCGAGAGCCGGCGCGAAGAGGCCGCGAGGCCCGGCGCGCCGGTCCGCGCGTAGCCGCGAGCGCTCCTGCACGCGACCTCGTAGGTGCTCGGGCTCGCGCCCGGTCGAGCGCTGAGGCCCCGCCGAAGCCGGGCCGCTTACTTCATTTGGTAAAGTAAAGGGCGATGGCGGTAGACGAGACATGTCCGGTTTGTCTGACGGCCGAGATCGTCTGCAGCAAGTGGACGCTGCTGCTGGTGCGTGATCTCTCCGAGGGTCACTCCCGCTTCTGCGAGCTGGAACGCTCGCTCGCCGGCATCAGCCCCCGCACGCTCTCGCTGCGCCTGCGCGCGCTCGAGGAGCAGGGCATCGTCGAGCGGCAGACCTTCCCCGAGGTCCCGCCCCGCGTCGAGTACGCGCTGACTGAGAAGGGCCTCGCGCTGCTGCCGATCATCGACGACATGCGCGCCTACGGCGAAGACTGGCTCGGCGTCGGCTGCGCCGAGCGCGCCGCGCAGGCACTCGCAGTCGCCTAGGCACACTCGGGCTGCAACGCCCGCTGCGCCGGCAGGAGGGCGAACGCCGGGCGAGAACTCAGCGCAACATGCGCTCCGTCCAGCTGCAGAGTGCGCTGCGGGAGTTTCTCGAGGCGGCCGCCCTCCGGCTGTCCGCGGACCTGGCCGCCGGCGCTGAGATCCCCTTCGAGGTCGACCAGCAGCCCAGCCGCGGCGGGCGGTTTGGCGGGCCGTCGCTGTATTGCTACCGGCCGCTGATCACGGAGTTCATCGCCGAGCGCCGCCAGGCGCTCGAAGGGCTTCCGGAGTACGGGCCCGCCGCCCAGGCGCTCGACGCCTTCGAGGGCCTCGACCGCTACCTCGCCGGGCTCGGCGAGGACATCGCGCGCCTGCCGCGCAGCGCGCGGGTGCGGGCGGCGATCGCCTCCCTGCTCGGCGACGCGTTCGCCGAGCAGTCCGACTTCGAGCTGCACCGCGAGCGCATCGACGCGGCGCTGGAGCGCTTGCACAGCACCGCGCTCGCGAGCACCGCAGAGGTGACGATCGTCGCGCGCCTGGAGGGCATGACGATCACGAGCCCCGAGTTGCCGCTCGCGGCCGGGCTCACGATCGCGCGGGGCGATGCTCTTGACGGGCTGCCGGCCGACGCCCGCAAGCAGCGCGCTGACGGCGCCGAGCACCTCGTCGTCGTGCTGGCGTGCCAGGACCCCGACGCGCGCGAGGCCGTGGATCGCGGCCGTGCGGTGCTGGCAGACCTGCTGCGCGCGCTGCGTCTGTTCGGCGACGGGCGCGTCACGCTCGGCGCGCTGGCGTGGGCCCGGATCGGCGCCGGGCCCTGGAACGCGCTGCCGCTGGGCGGCGGCGGGCGCCCCCACGGCATGCTGGTTGTGACCGTCGAGCAGGAGGACGAGCTGAGAGCCTTCTGCAACCTGGTCTCGCGTCGCGCGCCGGACGGCAATGAGCTCGCCTGGGCGCTGCGCCGCTTCGAGCTCGGCTGCGAGCGCGGCGACGCGCTCGACGCGCTCAGCGACAACCTGCTCGCGCTGCGCGCGATCCTCGAGCCCGAGGGGCCCGCCAGCGGGCTGATCGCCGGCCGGCTCGCGGCGCTGTGCGCGACCCCGCAGCGCAGGCTCGCGCTGACCGAACGGACCGTGCAGGCGATCGCGCTCGAGCGCGCAGTGATCTCGGGAAACGACGCCGGCCGCGCCGGTGGACGGCTGCTGGCCGAGGAGGTCGCCGACCACCTCCGCGCCCTGCTGCGCGACGTCCTCTGCGGCCACCTCGACCCGGACCTCGTCGGGCTCGCCGACGAGCTGCTGCTCGCGGACGGGCCCGAGCCGGTCCCGGGGGCACGCGTCGCCGCGGCCGACGCCTCTCCTGCGTCCTGCTCAGAGCCCGAGCTGCTCGGCGATCCGAGTGAGGCCGAGGAGATCCTGGACCTCCTCATCTAGGTGGCCGACGAGCACCGGCGGCCCACCGTCAAGGAGATCTGAAAGCTCCGAGACAGCCTCGCGGTCACGTCTGACAAGCACGTCGATGTCGGCCAGGTTCGCCGCCACGCGCCGTGCCAGCTCGGCGCCGAGCGCCGGCGCCATCTGCTCCGTGAGCTGGCCCTCGCTGCGCCCGCCGAGCCCCTCGAGGTGAACGCGGTTGACGATCAGCTGCGGGGCCGGGCGACGGGTCTCGGCCAGGCGCGCCGCCAGGAAGCGCGCCTCTCGGACCGGCTCGGGCTCGGGCGAGGTCACGATCAGGAACATCACCTCCTTTGAGCGGAGCAGCTCCTGCACGGCGCGGGTGCGCTCGCCGAAGCCGTCCAGCACGCCTCCCATCGAACGGAAGAAGCGGGACAGCTCCGAGAACATGTCGACGCCGGTGACGCGCGCGAAGATCGAGAACACGAGCGCCGTGCCGCGCCCGAACAAGCGCGCCGTGAGGCCGCCGGGCGCGATGAACACCTGAAGCGCCCTGCCTTCGAGAAAGCCGAGCAGCCGGCCGGGCGCGTCGAGGAAGTCCAGCGCGTTGCGCGAGGGCGGCGTGTCGAGCACGATCACGTCGAAATCGTGGTCTTCGTAGAGCTCGTACAGCTTGGCCACGGCGCTCAGCTCCTGCGAGCCCGCGACCGCTGTCGAGAGCTCGCCGTACACCGGGTTGGCGAGGATCTCCTCGCGCGCGTCGTTGTCGGCGGCGAGGTTGGAGACGACCGAGTCGAAGGTCGCCTTCGCGTCGAGCATCATCGCCCACAGCTCCCCCTTCACGGTCACGCCGGCGCCGCGCAGCGCCTCGTCGTCGATCCGGTGCGGCTCCCCCGAGAGCTCGTCGAGCCCGAGCGACGAGGCCAGCCGCCGCGCGGGGTCGATCGTGACGACCGCGGCCTTGGCACCCCGCATCGCCAATCCGAGCGCGAGCGCGGCGGAGGTCGTGGTCTTGCCGACCCCGCCGGCCCCGAGCGTCACGATTACGCGCTTGCCGGCGAGGCGCGCGGGCAGTTGCCCGTTACGGCGTTTGCCGGCAGCCATCCCGGGATCGTAGTTCCCGAGCAGGAATCGACCCTGACCATGCGAATACCGACCGGAAGGCTTTCCAGCAACTCGAGCATCGGAGCCACCGTGGAAGGAAAGGCCAAGGTCATCGCATTCGCCAACCAGAAGGGCGGGGTGGCCAAGACGACGACGACGCTGAACCTGGCTGCTGCCTTCGCGGAGGAGGGGCACCGCGTGCTGTGCGTCGACATGGACCCCCAGGGGAACCTCACGATGTCGCAGGGGATCGACCCGGACGCGCTCGACAAATCGATGTACGACGTGCTTGTACACAAAGTCTCGATCCGCGAGATCATCCGCCGCCGCGAGATCGACGTCGCATGCGCCTCGATCGACCTCGCCGGGGCCGAGATCGCGATGTCCACGATGATCGGCCGCGAGCGCGCCCTGCAGAAGGCTTTCGAGCCGATCCTCGACGACTACGACTTCATCTGCATCGACACGCCGCCGAGCCTCGGGCTGCTGACGATCAACGCTCTGACCGCCTCTGACAAGGTGATCGTCCCCGTGCAATGCGAGTATCTGTCGATGCGCGGGCTGATCCAGCTCCAGAACACCTTGGCGATGATCCGTGAGAACCTCAATCCGGGCGTGGACATCGAGGGTATCCTGCCCACGCTGGTCGACTCGCGCACGATCCATGCGAAGGAGGCGATCGAGATTCTCGAGGAAAACTTCGGCGACCGCGTGTTCGCGTCGCGCATCCGCAAGACCGTGCGCTTCGCCGAGGCGCCCGTGAAGGGCATGTCGGTGCTCAAGTACGAGCCCGACGGTGTCGCCGCCCAGTCTTACCGCCAGCTCGCACAGGAGGTGCTCACCCATGGCCAATCCTAAGCGGGCCAGCATGCGCGAAGGACCGCTCGCCGCCCTCTTCCGCAAGACCGAAGAGGCCGAGGAGGGCGAGCAGGAGCGGCCGCCCGCACCCGCCGCGCAGACCCGAGCCGCGCGCGAGCCGGCGCCGCCGCCGCATCCTCGCGAGACCGGCCTTCCGCACCCCGCGCTGAGCGAGAGCGCCGCGGCGGCTGAGCCGGAGGTCCGGGTGCCGACGCCGCAGGAGCGTCTCCGCCACGCCTTCTCCTCCGAGATCCCCGACAACCTGATGGATCGTCCCGCGCCCACGCCCGCGCCGAAGTCCGAACCGGTCTACGAGCGCCGCGCGACGCCCGCCGGGCAGCCCGTGATCCGGGTCGTCGGCGTCGGCGGCGGCGGCGTCAACGCCGTCAATCGCATGGTCGAGGCCGAGGTCGAGGGCGTCGAGTTCATCGCCGTCAACACCGACGTGCAGTCGCTGCAGCAGTCCACCGCGGACCTCACGCTGCACATCGGCGCCGAGCTGACCCGCGGGCTGGGCTCCGGCTCGGACTCCAACATCGGCCATCAGGCGGCGATGGAGGACTACGACCGCATGAAGGCGCTGCTCAAGGGCTCGGACATGATCTTCATCGCCGCCGGGAGCGGCGGCGGCACCGGCACCGGCGCCGCACCCGTCGTGGCGCGCATCTCCCGCGAAGTCGGCGCGCTGACCGTCGGCATCGTCACGAAGCCGTTCGGCTTCGAGGGCAGCCGCCGCGGCGAGGCGGGCCAGTACGGCGTCGAGGCGCTCGCGCAGGAGGTCGACACGCTGATCGTCGTGCCCAACGACCGCCTGCTGACCGTGCTCGACAAGCAGACCTCGATGGTGGACGCCTTCCGGGTCGCCGACGACGTCCTGCGCCAGGGCGTGCAGGGCGTCTCGGACCTCGTGACCCTGCCAGGGCTGATCAACCTCGACTTCGCCGACGTGCGCACGATCATGAGCGACGCCGGCAGCGCCCTGCTCGGGATCGGCATGGGCGTCGGCGAGAACCGTGCCACCGAGGCCGCGATGCAGGCCGTCTCCTCGCCGTTGCTCGAAACCTCGATGGAGGGCGCGCGCTCGATCCTGCTGTCGATCACGGGCGGCGCGAACCTGTCGCTGTGGGAGGTCAACGAGGCTGCCAAGTCGGTGTCCGAGGCCGCCCACCCCGACGCCAACATCATCTTCGGGGCGATGGTCGACGAGAAGCTCGACGACCAGGTCTGGGTGACCGTCGTCGCGACCGGCTACGGCGACGAGGGCCGGCGCAAGAGCGTCAGCCGCTACAAAGAGCCGGCTGAGGGCGAGGTCCGCGTGCAGCGGCGCCCGCAGGCCGCGCAATCCCGGCGGGGGCGCGGCATGGAAGATCTCGAGATACCCGAGTTCATCCCGAACCTCTGACCTGACGCGCGTATACGTGCGCGGGGCGGCGTCCTCGCTCGCCCACGCGCGGTTGCACGCTTCGCTCGCTGCGTCCTTGCCCCGCCTGCGCTCCGCGCGTCAGGCGTAACGCGCCGGCGCGCCGGGGGCCGGCGTCCTCGCTCGCAGCGCCATGTCTAGAACCCGCGGAACGCGGGTACCGAGCGGACATCTCGTCATATGTGTAGGGCCGCTGGGGGGAAGTGAGACAGAAGGGGCTTATCGGAGTACTCGTAGTCGCAGTGGTGGCGCAGTTGCCCGATGCCGCTGGGATCTCCGGTGCCGAAGCGCTCGCCCCTGTCAAAGTCCCGGCCACCGTCAAGGCCGCGGCGCCGGTGAAGACTGCGGTGGCGCCCCTCAAAGCGAAAGTGGCGCCCGTCAAAGCTGCGGTGGCGCCGGTGAAGGCTGCGGTAGCGCCCGTCAAGGCTGCGGTGGCGCCGGTGAAGGCTGCGGTGGCGCCGGTGAAGGCTGCCGTGGCGCCGGTGAAGGCCGCGGTGGCGCCCGTCAAAGCTGCGGTCGCGCCGGTGAAGGCTGCAGTGCCGCCGGTTTCGACGCCGGTTCAGCCGCCGCCCGTCCCCATTGCGCCGCCGCCCGCGATCAAACCGCCCAGCGTCCCGGTCCCTGCCCCGCGGGTGCCGAGCACTCCGGTCACGCCGCCGCGGGCGCCGGTCACGCCGCCTACCGTCACGGTAAAAGCGCCGAAGCTGCCTGCGCCGGCCAAAGCTCCGGCCCCTGCCGTGAAGGTACCCCTGCCTCCCGCGGTGAAGGTGCCTCCCGCAGTGCAGCAGGTGACCGGCGCGGCCGCAGAGCCCGTTTCCACGCTCCCAGGTCCTGCGCCCGTGACGCTCACGGCGCGTGACCGGACTGTCACGCGCGCGGCGCTCGCGCGGCGCTCCGCGCCGGCAGCGGCGCGTGCCGCCGCCGCGGGCAACCCCGCCGGAGTGCTTCAGGGCGGGGCCGTCGCCGCCATCGCCGGCCTGTCTGCGGTGCCCGGCGCCGCGGCGGGAGCGGGCCAGGCGGCGCTGACGCCGCGGCAGATCGCCAAGATGCTCGCCGGCGGCCGCGCGCTGCTCGACCACCCCCGGGTGCGTGCGTTCGTGCTCGAAGTCGCCGGGTGCCTCGAGGCTCTTCCACCGCGGCTTCGCACCGTCGTGCGCTTGCGCACCGGGTTGCACGAGCCGCGGCGGCTGAACGCGCTCGCCGTGGCGCGGCGCCTGCACGTCTCCCGGAAGCGACTCGCAGCGATGGAGATCCGCGCGGTGCGGTTGCTCTGGAGGGCCGCACGCACAACAGGGTGCGCCGGAAAAGCGGCGAGCGTCGCACGCCTCGAGCCGGTCGCCTTCTTCGGCGCGCCGACCGACCTTGCCGGCGGCGGGGCAGCGGGCGGTGTCGCCGGAGCGCTGTATCTGAAGGCGCCGTCGAAGCCGGACGCGGCGCCGGTCACGCCTGACGCAGCGGTCCCCGCGCCCCGGCTGCAGGTGCCATCGAGTTCGGACAGCCCGCTGATCTGGGTGCTCGTCGCGGTGCTCGCGGGGTCGGCCCTCGTGGTCTATCTCGTTCGCCAGGACATGGGCCTTGGCGCACTGAGCGCGCGGCGCCGGCGCAAGCGCGGCCCGGGCCGCGACGCCGGACCCGACGCGGACTGACCGGCCGCTTCTGCGCCGCGAGCGCCGCTCGCTGTGCTGTGGTACTGCTCCAGCATGGGCAGCAGCACGCACGAGGGAGTTGTCGCCGCCGGCCACCCGCTGACCGCGCAGGCGGGCGCCGAGGTGCTGCGCGCGGGCGGTAACGCTGTGGACGGCGCCCTGGCCGCGATGCTGACCTCGTTCGTGACCGAGGCGCTGCTCACCGGGCTCGGAGCCGGCGGCTACATGATGGTCGCCGGCGGCGACACCGAGCCGGTGCTGCTCGATTTCTTCGTGCAGGCGCCACGCCGCCGGGAGGACGGCAGCGAGGCCGAGCTGCTCGCCGTCGACGTGTCATTCGGCGACGCGGTGCAGATGTTCTACATCGGGCCGGCCTCGTGCGGGGTGTATGGAAACCCCGCGGGCATCTGTGCGGCGGCCGACCGCTGGGGGAGCGTCCCGCTGTCCGAGCTGGCCGCGCCGGCCGCGCGCCTCGCCGAGGACGGCGTCCCGCTGAACGCCGGCCAGGCGTATGTCGCCGAGATCCTCGCCGACCTGCTGACCTCGACCCCGGAGTGCGCCGCGCTCTGGGCCCCGGACGGCCACGTGCTCCGCGAGGGCGAGACGATGCGCAACCCCGATCTCGCCGAGGCGCTCTGGCGGCTCGGACGCGATGGCCCCGACCCGTTCTACCGCGGCGAGCTCGCCACGGCGGTCGTCGACTGGGTGCTCCCTCGCGGCGGCTCCCTCGACGCGGAGGAGCTCGCGGGCTATGAGGCGATCGAACGCGAACCCGTGCGGGTCTCCTACCGCGATCGCGAGATCCTCACGAACCCGCCGCCGTCCGCAGGGGGCACGCTGCTCGCCTACTCGCTCGCGCTGCTCGATCGCGGGCCCGCGCCGCCGACGCTGCAGAACACGATCGACGCGATGGCGGCGGCGCAGGGCGAGCGCGACGCCGACTTCATGGAGGGGCTCGCCGACCCGGGCTTCCTGCGCAGCTTCTTCGCGAGCCGGCTCGGGTCGACGACGCACATCTCGGTGATCGACGCCGACGGGCTCGCCTGCGCTGTGACGTGCACGAACGGAGAGGGATCGGGGGTCGTCGTGCCCAGCACCGGCATCCACCTGAACAACGTGATGGGGGAGGAGGACCTGAACCCGCTCGGCTTCCATCGCCATCCCGCCGGCCGCCGGATGCCGAGCATGATGGCCCCTTCGATCGTGCTGCGCGACGAACAGGTGGAGCTCGTCCTCGGCAGCGCCGGCTCGAACCGCATCCGCTCGGCGCTGCTGCAGACGATCGTCGGCGTGGTCGACCGCGGCCTCGGCGCCGCGCAGGCGGTGGACGCGCCACGCGTGCACTTCGAGGATGGCGTCGTGTACGCGGAGCCCGGTATCGACCTCGACGGGCTTGACCCGGCTCTGCAGGCCGTCCGCTTCGGCAAGCTGAACCTGTTCTTCGGCGGCGTCCAGGCCGCGCTGCGGCGCGACGGCGCCCTCACCGGCGCCGGCGACCCGAGGCGCGGCGGCGCGGCGGTTCTGGCATGAGTCCGGCGCGGTTTGCAGGAGCCGCGGCGGCGCTGACGTTCGCCGCGGCCGCCGCGGGCTGCGGCGGCGTGCAGGCGGCGGACCTGTTCCTCGTCACGCGCGAAGGCCCGGGCGCGAACGAGCACCTGACGCTGCTCGTCAACGAAGAAGGCGGCGTCACGTGCAACGGCCGCAAGGCGGGCACCCTCGACGATGCGGCGATCGTCGAAGCGCGCACGATCCAGGAAGACCTGAAAGAACCCGCCTCCGAACACCTGCGCCTCGCGGCGTCGCCCGGCTCGGTGGTGCGCTACCAGGTACGCGACGCCGACGGCACCGTCGAGTTCTCCGACAACTCGCCGCACCAGCCATCGGTGCTGCACAAGCTGCAGCTGCTCGTGCTGCAGACCGGGCAACGCATCTGCGGCCTGCCCGCATAGGCCGGCACGGAGCGGCCGGTCTGTGCCCGGCTTCTAGCCGAAGCGGACCTTGCCGTTGGACTGCGCGCGCTCCTGCGCGCGCTCGAGCAGCTCCAAGCGCTCGATCGCCCCCGCGAGCATCGTCCCCAGCAGGCGCAGCCGGGCGTTCTCCGAGCGGAGCTCGAGCAGCTGCTGCTTGGCCTCGAGCTCGAACTCGACCGTGCCGGCCATGCGGTAGGAGTCGAGCTCTGCGAGCTCCTCGGCGGAGAGCTCGCGGTCGGTCGCCTGCGCGACGAGTTCGCCATAGAGCTCGCGCGCACCCGTCGCGACCTGCTCGTCGGGATCCTCCGCCTCATCGGCGGCGAACTCGACCACGCCTGCCGGGTAGGGGAGCTCGTCCTGGCGCTCGAGCAGCGTGAAGGCGCGCGTGCCGCGCGCGAGGATGTTCAATCTTCCGTCCGGCAGCCGCTCGAGCACCTGCTCGATCGTGCACGCGCATCCGGTCTGCTTGAGCTCCTCGTCGGAGAGCCACAGGATCCCGAACTCGCTGCCCTCGCCCTCCATGCAGTGGGCGATCATCCGCAGGTAGCGGTCCTCGAAGATGTGCAGCGGGACGCTCTCCGTGGGGAGCGCGACGAGTCCGAGCGGGAACAGCGGGAAGTCTCGCACCGGCGCCGTCATGCGCCTGAGTCTATGACCGCGCCGCGCCTTCGCCGCCCGGCGTGCGGGCACTGATCATCAGGTTGTAGAACATCGCCGCCGGCAGCCGCCCCTCGAGCAGGCGGCGGTCGAGCTCCTGCAGGAGCAGATAGCCGCGGTAGGCGTACTGGCGCCACGCCCAGGGCACGCCGGCGGGGTCGGCCGTCGCCTCCAGCGTGCGATTGGTCCATCCGAACCAGTTCGCCACGAGCTCCTCGCCCGTCACCCGCACATCGCGCAGCCCGGCGCCCTTCGCGGCGCGCTGCAGCTCGCCGGGTGCGAAGGCGTGCACGTCCACGACACGCTCGAGCGCCTCATCCGGGTCGACGCCTGCCTCGTGACGGGCGCCCGGCGCCCGCAGGGCGGCTCGCCATGCCGGCGCGAGGAGAGTCGCGAGCCGCTTCGGGACCCGCGCCAGGCGGTCGCCGTAGCGGGAAGGCTCTCCGGCGAACAGGATCGTCCCTCCCGGTGCGAGCACGCGCTTGAACTCCTCGAACGCGCGCGGGAGATCGGGGATGTGGTGAAGGACGGCGTGCCCGAGCACGAGGTCGAAGCTGCCGTCCGCGAAGGGGAGCCGCTCGGCGTCGGCCGCCTGCGCGTTCACCTCCAGGCCCAGCCGGCCGGCGTTGCCCTCGAGCGTGCGCAGCATGCCCGGGGAGATGTCGCTGCAGGTCGCCTCGCCGATCAGGCCGGCGCTCAGGAGGTTCAGGCTGAAGTAGCCGGTGCCGGCGCCGATCTCCAAGGACCGGTCGAAGCGCGGTGGCTCGCCGCCGAGCGCCTTTCGCACCTTCGCGAGCACCTGGGCGCGCCCGACCTCGCCGAAGTCGATGCCCCACTTGTGGTCGTAGTGCGACGCCGCGACGTCGTGGTAGCGCGTGTTCGCATCACGGATCTGCTCGGCGCTGAGAGCGGGCGGCACGGGTTGAGCACCATATACTCGCGCGCCCGGCCTCGCCCTGGGCGCGGCTGAGGCGGCGGGCAGGGAAGATCCCCTGCGGAGAGCTCCTCGAGAAACGATGCAGAGCGCCTACGTGCAGCGAGACCAACCCGAGGGCGTCCCGCCGCTGTCGCTGACGGGCGAGCGCACGCTGCCCGACGTGCCCGAGGAGAACTACTGGTATCGCCGCCATCTCGTCGTCTATGAATGGATCGCAGGGCACGTGGGCGGCGAGCGCGTGATCGACATGGCAAGCGGCGAGGGCTACGGCTCGAACGTGCTCGCCCGCAGCGCCGCGAGCGTCGTCGGCGTCGAGGCCAACCCCGAGGCCTACGAGCACGCCCGGCTTCGCTACGGCGGCTCGAACCTCCGCTTCGAGCGGGCGCTCGTCGAGCGCTTCGACCAGGCCGCCGACGCCGTCGTGTTCCTGCAGACGATCGAGCACCTGACCGACCCCGACACGACGCTTGCGCACTTCCGCTCGCTCGTAGGCGCGAGCGGCGCTGTCTACATCTCGACTCCGAACGTGCTCACGCTCGCCCCCAAGGGCGCGCAACGTTCGGGCAACCCCTGGCACATCCACGAGTACCGGCCCGAGGAGTTCGAGCGCCTCTGCCGCCGTCAGTTTCGCCACGTCGAGCTGTACGGCCTGTTCCATGCGCGCAAGCTGCGCCTCCACGAGCTCGCGCTGCGCGCCGGCTGGGACCGCGTTCACGCCGCGCTGCATCTGACCGCGCCGTTCTACCGGTGGTTCACGCCGGCGATCAGCGCGCACGACTTCTCGCTGCGGGCGGCGCCCGCCTCGCACCTGCAACGCTCGCTCGACCTGCTGGCGGTGTGCCGGCCTTGAGCAGCGGCCGTGGCGGCGCGCTGTCGATCGTGCTGCACACCCACATGCCCTACGTCGAGGGCTTCGGCACGTGGCCGTTCGGCGAGGAGTGGCTCTGGGAGGCGATCGCGGGCAGCTACATGCCACTGCTCGAGCTGCTCGATCGCGGCGCGCCGCTGACGCTGTCGCTCACGCCGGTGCTCTGCGACCAGCTCGAAGCGCCGGGGGTGAGCGAGCGCTTCGAGCGCTTCGTCTCGGAGGTGCGGCGCGAGACCCACCGCGAGGACGCCGACGGCCTGCGGGCCGGCGGGCACGAGCGCCTCGCTGCGGAGCTCGAACGCGCGTGGCAGGACTACGAGCGCGCCGGCGAGCGCCTCGCCCAACTGGGCGGCGACCTGCTCGGGGCATTGGGGAGACACGCCCGTTGGACCTCCTCGGCAACACACGCCGTGCTTCCGCTGCTCGCGACCGGCGCCGGTCTGCGCGAGCAGGTCCGCTCGGGGATCCGCTCGCACGAACGCCGATTCGGCGAGGGCTGGCGCGGCGGCTTCTGGCTGCCCGAGTGCGCCCACGAGCCCGCGCTCGAGGCGACGCTGCTCGACGCGGGTGTGCGCGCGGTCTGCGTCGAGCTGACCGCACGGCTCGGGCTCGGGGCGCGCGAGCACCTCCAGCCCGTCCTCGCGGACTCCGGGCTCGTGCTCGTCCCCGTCGACCGCCAGACGATGTCGCTGATCTGGAGCGACGGCGGCTACCCGGCGAGCGCGCCCTACCGCGACTACCACCACCACACGATCCACCACCACAACCCCTGGGATAACTCCGGCGGCGCCTACGACCACGACGCCGCGCTCGCGCTAGCCGAGCGCCACGCCACCGACTTCGTCGCGCGCACGCGCGCGCGCCTGGAGCGCGACGGCGCCGGGCTGCCCGGCGGAGGGCTGGCCGTCTGCGCGCTCGACACCGAGCTCCTCGGCCACTGGTGGTACGAGGGCATCGCCTGGCTGCAGGCGGTCGTCGAGGAGTGCGCCCGCCAGGGACTCGAGCTCCTCCCCCTCGACGATGCGCTCGCTGCACGCGAGCCGGTTCGCATGCCGGGCCAGGGCGAATGGCCCGCCTCGAGCTGGGGCAACGGCGGCGCGCTCTCGACATGGTCGGGGCCCGCCGTCGCGGAGCTCGCGTTCGGGGCACGCGCCGGCGAGCTGGAGGTGCTGCGCGCGGGACGCGGCGCCGGCACGGGCGCGATCAGGGCGATGCTCGCGCTTCAGGCGAGCGACTGGGCGTTCATGGTCACGCGCGGCATCGCCGTCCCGTATGCCCTCGAGCGGCACCGCGCCCATCTCGAGCTGCTCGCCCGAGCGCTCGCCGAGGACGGCGCCGTCGGCACCGAGCTTCGCAACCTCGCCGTGGACGCCGATCCGAGCGCCTTCTCGGCGCCGCTCTGAACGACGCTCACTCCCAGCGCAGGTGCGCGGGCGCCTCGCGCATCCTGATCACGCGCGCCGGCACGCCGGCGAGCACGGCGTTCTCGGGAAACGATCGCGTCAGCACCGCGCTCGTGCCGATCACGGCGTTGTCGCCGACGCTGACGCCGCGCAGGATGCAGGCTCCGTAGCCGATCCAGACGTTGTTGCCGATCTCGACGTCGCGCTTGTAGATGCCCTGCAGGCGGATCGGGCGCTCGACCTCGGTGACGCCGTGGTCGAAGTCGATCAGCATCACGCGGTCGGCGAGGATGCACTCGCGTCCGATCGCCACGCGCTGAAACGAGGAGATCGTGCACTCCTGGCCCATCACCGTCTTGGCGCCGATCGACACTTCGCCCTCGTGGGCGCGGATCTTCGAGCCGTGTCCGATCCAGGCCCAGCGACCGATGCTGAGTCGCGCTTGCTTTCCGATCTCGAGCTTCACGCCCGG
>DATMMF010000018.1:0-5485 GCA_035569835.1 Solirubrobacteraceae bacterium | reverse complement strand
GGGTCGTGCGCATCGGGGACCGACTCCTGCGCCTCGGCGTCCCGCGGCGTCCACTGCTTCGCCCCGGCCGGGCTCTCGGTGAGCTCCCACTCGTAGGAGAAGAGGTTCTCCAGAAACCCGTTGTCCCACTTGGTCGGCTCGTTCGTCCACGCCCCCTCGGGGCCGCCCGTGAGCATGCGCACGCCGTTGCCGTTGCTCTGGAGGCTGCCCTTCCAGCCGAGCCCCTGCTGCTCGAGCGGCGCTCCCTCGGGCTCGGGGCCGACCCCGTCCGGTGCGAGGGCGCCGTGGGTCTTGCCGAACGTGTGGCCGCCGACGATCAGCGCGACCGTCTCTTCGTCGTTCATGGCCATGCGGGCGAACGTCTCACGGATGTCGCGCGCGGCGGCCAGCGGGTCGGGGTTGCCGTTCGGGCCCTCGGGGTTGACGTAGATCAGGCCCATCTGCACCGCGCCGAGCGGTTTTGCGAGCTCGCGCTCGCCGCTGTAGCGCTCGTCACCCAGCCAGCTGTCCTCGGTGCCCCAGAAGATCTCGTCGGGCTCCCAGATGTCCGGCCGCCCGAAGCCGAAGCCGAACGTCTCGAATCCCATCGACTCCATCGCGACGTTGCCGGCGTACACGAGCAGGTCGGCCCAGGAGAGCTTGCGCCCGTACTTCCGCTTGATCGGCCACAGCAGCCGCCGCGCCTTGTCGAGGCTCGCGTTGTCGGGCCAGCTGTTGAGCGGTGCGAAGCGCTGGGCGCCCTCGCCGCCCCCGCCGCGGCCGTCGGCGATGCGGTAGGTGCCGGCGGCGTGCCAGCTCATGCGGATGAAGAGCGGGCCGTAGTTGCCGTAGTCGGCGGGCCACCAGTCCTGCGAGCTCCTCATGAGCTCGATCAGATCGCGTTTGAGCCCGTCGAGGTCGAGCGTGGCGAACTCCGCCGCGTAGTCGAAGTCCTCGCCCATTGGGTCCGACAGCGGCGAGCGCCGGTGCAGCACGCTCAGGTCGAGCTGGTCGGGCCACCAGTCCTGGTTGGTGCGCGGGCGATGCGTCGCCGGAGTGGGGCTCGGGATCGCGGGGTTCTCGCTCTCGCTGACGCTCTGGCTCATGGCTCTCGTCGACCTTTCTGCTCTTCGCGGTGCCGGGCGCGGCACGGTGCTCGTGACCGCGGCTGTGCTCGAACACTAGCTCGCACGGCGAGCCGTGCTTCGCCGCATGCGAATCTGCTGCCATGATCGCCGCGCTCGTCCTGATCGGAGCGCCGGGCACCGGCAAGTCGTCGGTGCTCGATGCGCTCGCCACGCTCCTGGAGCGCGAAGGGGTGGAGCACGGGGCACTCGAGAGCGAGGAGCTGACGCGCGGCTTCCCGCCGCTCTCGAACGCCATCCTTGCGGAGCAGCTCGCGCATGCGATGGCCCTCCAACGCAGGGCGGGCAGGCGCTTGTTCCTGGTCGCGTTCACCCCCGAATCGGAGGCCGAGCTGCAGAGCGTGGTGGCCGCGACCGGCGCGGAGCGGACCCTTCTCGCCTGCCTGCGGGCGCCCACCGAGGCGATCGCCGCGCGCCTGCGCGAGCGCGAGCCCGATCGCTGGCCGGGAAAGGAGGCGCTGATCGCGCACGCCCGGGCGCTGTCCGGCACTGTTCCCGCGCTCGACGGGATCGACCTGACGCTCGACACCGATGGCCGCGAGGCAGAGCAGCTCGCGCGCACCGTGCTCGAGGCGATGCGCGAGCGCGGCCTGCTCGCGCGGCGAGCCTAGCCGCTGATCGCCGCGCGCGGCCTTGCGGCGGCAGTGCACAGCTCCTAACGTGCGTCACAGTGGTCGAGGCGCTTCCCGACATGCCGGCCGGCACGATCGGCTTCAGGATCTCGGGTCGGGTGAGGAGCGAGGACTACCGCGACGTGCTCGATCCAAGCCTGAGCACCGAGGTCGAGACGGGCAGCCTGCGCGCCCTGTTCGTCGTCGAGGGCTACGAGGGCTTCGACATGGGCGCGGTCAAGGAGGACGTGAAAGGAGCGGTCCCGCTGGCGCTCGCGCACCGCGACGCGTGGAAGCGGATCGCGGTCGTGACCGACGTCGACTGGATCGCCAAGGCGATGGAGATGTTCCGGTGGCTGATCCCCGGCGAGCAGAAGGTCTTCGGGCTCGGCGAGCTCGAGGACGCCAAGCGCTGGGTCGCGGGCTAGCGCTTCCTCAGCGCCCGCGGCGGCGGGAGCCCGGCAGCCGCACGGCGCGCCCAAGCGACTCGTAGTAGCGGTCGATCTCCCGCCAGCGGTCCGGGTCGCGCGCGATGCGCCGCGCTGAGATCTCCTCCGCACCGGACAGCCGCCGCGATGCCCGCTGCACGAGCTGCTCCGCGGTCGCGGCGCTGGTGCCGAAGCTCCGCGCCAGGTCGTCGGTGCCGAGGCTGCGCGCGAGATCGAGCAGCAGGCGGTCGCGCTCCAGCCGCAGCTCCCGCCTCTCGCGCTCGAGGTTCGTGCGCCGTGCGGCGGGGCTCTCTGTGCCCACCTTCAGGCTCCCCTCGTGGCCAGGCGTCCAACGCTCCACGGGCCGGAGTATCACCTCTCGGCCGGACGGCGCGAGCGCCGGACCTCGCACTTTGCGTCATAGACTCCTCGCATGCGCCGACGGGTGACCTTCTCGCGCAACCTGACGCTGTCGCTGTCACGGACCTGTCGTTGCTACTGCAAGTACTGCGCATTCGCGACGCACCAGGCCCACCTGCACTCTCCCGAGGAGGTCATCGAGCTGCTCGACGGGGCGGCGCGCCGGCGCGTGAAGGAGCTGCTCGTGCTCACCGGCGAGCGCCCTGAGGTCAACACGGAGGTGCGCGCGCGGCTCGCCTCCTACGGGCACGCGGACTTCACCTCGTATGTCGTGTGGGCTTGCGAGCGTGCGCTCGAGCGCGGCCTGCTCCCGCACACGAACCTCGGCGTGCTGTCCCGTGAGGACCTCGCCAGGCTGCGCGAGGTGACCGCCTCGCAGGGGCTGATGCTCGAGTCGGTCTCCGAGCGCCTCATGCAGACCGTGCACGCGGGCTCGCCGACCAAGCATCCGGCGCGGCGCCTGGCCACGATCGCCGCGGCCGGCGAGCTGAAGATCCCGTTCACCAGCGGGATCCTCGTCGGCATCGGGGAGACCGAGCAGGAGCGGATGGACTCGCTCGCGGCGATCGCCGAGCTGCACGAGCGCCACGGCCACATCCAGGAGGTGATCCTCCAGAACTTCGTGCCGCACCAGCGCTACTACGGGCAGGAGCCGGCGGAGATAGCCGACGCCGCGGCGCGCGACTACTGGCGCACCGGGGTCGCGGATGGCCGCCCCGAGCTGGCGTTGCCGGAGTGGGCGTGTCCGGTCGAGATCGACGACATGAAGCGGTTGATCGCCGAGGCGCGCCGCCTGATGCCCGGAGTCGGGATCCAGATCCCGCCCAACCTCGCCGACTGGTGGGGCGAGCTCGTCGCGGCGGGCGCGACCGATCTCGGCGGGCTGTCGGCGAACGGCGATCACATCTCGCCAGAGCACCCGTTCCCCTCGCCCCACCAGGTGCGCCGCGAGCTGCGAGGCGACGGCTACGCGCTCACCGAGCGGCTCTGCGTCTACGCCGGCTACATCTCGCCCGAGTGGCTCGCGCAGGGCGTGCTCGACACGATCAAGGCGCGCTACTGGTCGTTCATTCCGCGCCGCGGCTCCGGTCGAGGCGAGCCACCGACGCCGATCGCACCCTCGCTCGTGCCCGGCGCGATCGAGCGCGCGCGTGACGGCCGCGCGCTGACCGCGCAGGAGCTGACCGCGATGTTCGCGGAGACGCGCCCGGAGGCGATCGAGGAGATGCGTCTGGCGGCCGACGCGCTGCGCTCGGAGCTCGCGGGGGAGACGGTCACGTTCGTCGTCAACCGCAACATCAACATCTCCAACATCTGCACGGTCGGCTGCGCGTTCTGCGGCTTCGGGCAGGGCAAGCGCTCGCCCGACGCCTACGAACACGACGCCGAGGACTTCGTGAGCCGCA
This sequence comes from Solirubrobacteraceae bacterium, assembly GCA_035569835.1. Lineage (GTDB taxonomy): Bacteria > Actinomycetota > Thermoleophilia > Solirubrobacterales > Solirubrobacteraceae > Palsa-744. The sequence continues at coordinate 1,496 of DATMMF010000018.1, read as the reverse complement.
TCCACGAAGCGCTCGACTACGGCGCGAGCGAGATCTGCATCCAGTCGGGGATCCACCCCGACTGGCAGCTCGATGACTACCTGGGCTGGCTGCGGCTCGCGAAGGACACGGCCCGCGCGGCCGGGTCGCCCGACCTGCACCTGCACGCATACAGCCCGATGGAGATCGCCCACATGTGCGACATCTCCGCGCTGCCGCCGTCGGAGGTCTTCGCACGCTTGCGCGACGCGGGGCTCGGCTCGACGCCCGGCACGGCCGCCGAGGTGCTCCACGACGGCGTGCGCCAGCGCATCTCTCCTAACAAGCTGCCGGTCGCGCGCTGGGTCGAGATCATCGAGGCCTCGCACGCGGCCGGGCTGCGCTCGACCGCGACCGTGATGTTCGGCCACATCGAGGAGCCGTGGGAGCTCGCCGAGCACATGCGCGTCGTGCGCGAGCTGCAGGAGCGGACCGGCGGGATCACGGAGTTCGTCCCGCTGTCTTTCATCCCGTTCCAGACGCTGCTCGGGCGCACGCACGGCGTCGAGGAGATCTCGCGTGAGGAGAACCTCAAGCACACTGCCGTGTTCCGCCTCGCGCTCGGCCGCACGATCCCCTCGCTGCAGGCGAGCTGGGTGAAGATGGGGATCGAGGCCGCCACGGATGCGCTCTCATGGGGGGTCAACGACCTTGGAGGCACGCTGATGGAGGAGTCGATCAGCCGCCTCGCCGGCAGCTACCACGGCGTCAAGCTCGACCCCGATCAGCTCGTCGCCGCAGCGCACGCCGCCGGACGTCCGGCCGCCGAGCGCACGACCCTGTACGAGATCCGCCGGCGCCACCCGCTCGCCCCCGACGGCGGCGAGTGGCCTCTTGACGCCGCGGTCGCGGTCTAGGCTGGGCGCGCGGCCGGCGCGCGGCGACCCGGCCGTCAGGCCCGCGCGAACTGCCCGTGGAAGGAGAACGGGATGTGGTGCGGGACCTCCGCGCGCGCCAGCTCGGTCAGCTCTCCGGCGTCGAGCACGAGCAGGAACGAGCGGCCGGCGTCGGCATCGAGGACCACCGACAGCAACACGCCGGCGTCCTCGTCCTCCCCTCCGGGCTCGGCGACGAAGACGGGCTCGCCGGGATAGCAGCCGGGCTCCGACCAGCTGAGCGTGTGCCCCGACTCGGTGTCGACCTTCGCGATCCGTTCGAGCCAGCCGCCCTCGCCGGTGCCGTTGCCCCAGACGTAGCGGTAGGGGCGCTCGTTGTGACGGGCATAGGAGATGCGCGGCAGCTCGAGGTCCTCCTCGGCGAGCACGGAGCGCGTGACGGTGCCCCCGCCGGGGTCGAGGCGGAAGCGGGTTAGCGTCGCGCCGTGGATCGGCTTTCCGTCCCGCAGGCGGTCCAGGTACAGGTCCTCGACGATCCCGCTGTCCGGGTACGCGCACACGTCCACCACGACTTCGCCGTCACGCTCGAAGGCGTTGACGTGGTGGAAGGCGAAGCAGGGATCGCCGGTGAGCGTCGCGGCG
>DATMMF010000017.1:0-2041 GCA_035569835.1 Solirubrobacteraceae bacterium | reverse complement strand
GGGCGGCGTGGCTCGTGCTCGGCACGTACCGCGACGTTGACCTCGCTCCCCGCGACCCGTTCATGCGGGGCATCGAGCACCTGTCGCGGCTGGCGGCGGTGTCCCGCTTCACGCTGAAGCGGCTCAGCGCCGGCGAGGTCGGTGACATCCTGCGCGCCCTGTCCGGTCGCGAGCCGCCCGAAGGCCTGGTGCGGTTGGTGTACGACGAGACCGAGGGGGTTCCCCTCTTCGTCGAGGAGGTCTACCGACACCTGGCGGAGGAGCGCCGCCTCACGGATGCGGCGGGGAACTGGCTTCCCGAGGTCGAGATTGGCGAGATCGAGGTGCCCGAAACGGTCCGGCTCGTGCTCGGCAGGCGTATCGACCGGATCGGCGAGACAGCGCAGCGCATCATGACGACTGCGGCATGCATCGGGCGGACGTTCACGTTCGAGTTCCTCGCGGCGCTCGCCGAGGAGAGCGAGGACGATCTGCTCGACGCCCTGGACGAGGCCGAGCGGGTCCGGCTCGTGGTGGCTGAACACCGACGGGAACCCCGCTTTGTGTTCGCGCACGAGCAGATCCGCCAGACTTTCCTCAGCCGGTTGTCGTTCGTGCGCCGACAGCGGCTCCACGGACGTGTCGCCGACACGATGGAACGCGTCTACGCCGGGCACCTCGACGAGCGCGTGAGCGATCTTGCGTACCACCTCGTCCAGGCCGGGGCGCGGGAACGGGCGGCGACGTACCTGCACGGGGCCGGCTCGTCCGCCGCCGTCCGCTTGGCGACGCCGGAGGCTCTGGCTTTTTTCGCCAGGGCAGCCGAGCTCGCCGGCCCGGGGCCCACCCGGCGCGCCGCGTTGCGCGCGCGGGGCGAGCTGCTGCTCGGGCTCTTCCGTGGCCGGGAGGCCACGGTCGACCTGGAGCTGGCAATGCGGGAGGCCGCCGCAGAGGGCGCGGCCGCCGAGGAAATGGAAGCCCTCCTGCGGCTCGGGCGCGCCTACTACGTGGTTGCTCTGGATTACGGCCCAGCCATCGAGCACTTGCTCCCCGCTCTCGAACGGGCCCGCCAGCTGGCTATCCAACTCGGCGACCGGCGCGGCGAGGCTCTGGCGCTGATCCTGACGCAACGCCATGCCGAGTCTTTCGCCCCGGAATTATGGCCACAGGCGGCGGCGAACGCCGAACGGGCTCTGGCGATCGCCCGCGAGCTCGGGGACGAGGACCTGGAGGTTGACGCTTTGCGGGCCGCCAGCCGGAGCCTTTCGGAACGGCTGGTCGGCTATCGTGAGAATATCGAGCAGATTGCCGTCTCGCTAGAGCGGCGCGGCGATCTAATCGCGCTCAACGAACACCTCTTCGACTCGATGTGGACGTATTGGCGCCTCGGTCGCTTCGCGGACTGCGTGACGTGCAGCGATCGCGCGACGGCGCTCGCCGGTCGGCTCGGCATCCCGCCCGTACAGTACGGCACGATAAAGTCGTTCGCCCTGGTGGATCTCGGCCGCTTCGACGAGGCTTGGCAGGCCCTGGAGCAGGAAGTCGCAGACGACGACCATCCGTTCGGTCAGGCGTTCCAGCTTCTCGGCCAGACATGGTGGTACCTGGCGTCCGGCGACGTCGAGCGCGTCCTTCGCGACGTCCCGCGCGTCTTTGCCGACGCCAGGGAGCTGAAGCGCGCGTGGATGATTGTCTGGGCCGAAAACATGCTGGCGTCGGCAATCGTCGCCACCCACCCGGATGGCACCAGCGCGGCAGCGCTGAAAGCAGCCGTGGAAGCCGCCGGGGGCCGGCTCAGCGGCGAGGCGCTCATCGCCGCACAGCTTCTGGCCGGGAACGCGGATGCGGCGCTCGCAGAGTGTGAGCGCTCCCTGCCGCAGCTCGATGCGGAGGGCCGGGGACGGCCTTATTGGACGACCGAGGAGTCGCGGGCTCGTGCGCTGCTCGCCCTGGATCGCTTCACCGAGGTTTGCCAGGCGGTCGACGCAGCCCTCGTCGTTATGCCGCTAGGCTGGCAGTCGCTCGCCTGGCGGCTGCGCGCCTCACGGGCCGTCGCGTTGGC
>DATMMF010000016.1:0-100349 GCA_035569835.1 Solirubrobacteraceae bacterium | reverse complement strand
ATTTTCGCCCCGGGCTTCAGCGAGATGCCGCCGCTGTCGAACGTCACGGCCTTGCCGACGAACGCGAGCTCCGGGCTGCCGGCCGCAGAGGCTGGCTCGTAGCGCATCGTGATCAGCGCGGGCTCCTGCGCCGAGCCCTGGGCGACCGCCGAGAAGGCGCCCATGCCGCGCGCGGCGATGCGCTCGCGGCCCTCGACCTCGACGGACAGCCCGGGCAGCTCTTCGGCGAGCGCGCGGGTGTAGTCGCCGAGCGCGCCAGGCGTCAGGTCGTTGCCCGGCCGGTTCTGGAGATCGCGCGCACGGTTCACCCACACCGCGATGACCGCCGCGTCGCCCACGTCGTTCTGCAGCTCATCGGGGCACGCGATCACGAGGCGCTCCAGGGGCGGGCGCTCGTCGGGGGGCGGCGCGGACTTGAACTCCTCGAAGCGGTAGTCGGCGAGCACGGTGCCCTCGACCAGGGCGCCCGCGACTTCCCCGCCGGCGCCGTCGGGCAGCAGCCAGCAGAGCGTGTTCGCCCCGGCGTCGCGCGCGCGGTGGAGGGCCTTCGCGGCCGCGACCCGCGCGCGCTCGGGGGTCAGATCCGCGCGCGCACCCATCCCCACGAGCAGCCAGCGCCGGCCATCGGCGTGGGCGAGCGCGATCGAGCCCAGCTTGGCGCGGGCCTCGCCCGATGCGACGAGCTGCACGACCGCGTCGGGCGCGCCGGCGGGCGCCTGCTCGCCCTCGAACAGCCCCGCGGCGACGGTGTCGGCGTCCTGCAGGGCGGTGTCGGGGGAACGGGCCAGAACGTCCATCCGGGCGCCACCTTATCGGCCACCGCCGCGGGCCGTCATGGGCCGTCCACTACCATTCTCGTCCTTCCGGCCCCTTCAGAAGGAGAGATCCGCCCCCATGGCCAAGACAGTCATCCTCGGCGCCGCCCGCACTCCGATCGGCAAGATGGGCGGCGGCCTGTCGACGCTCGAGGCGACCGAGCTGGGCGCGACGGCCATCGAAGCGGCGCTCGAGCGCGCGTCGGTCGAGCCCGAGCAGGTCGAACACGTCGTCATGGGGCAGGTGCTGCAGGCCGGCCAGGGTCAGATCCCTTCGCGCCAGGCTCAGATCAAAGCCGGGATCCCGAAGGAGGTTTCCTCCGAGACGGTCAACAAGGTGTGCGCATCTGGGCTGCGCGCGTCGGTGATCATCGATCAGGCGATCCGCGCCGGCGACGTCCAGCTCGCCGTCGGCGGCGGCATGGAGTCGATGTCCCAGGCCCCCTACCTGCTTCCCCAGGCGCGTTTCGGCTACCGCATGGGCGACGCCAAGATGCTCGACGCGATGGTCCACGACGGGCTCACCAACCCCTTCTCGGGGAAGCAGATGTTCGTCGAGGCGACCGAGGTCGGCGACGAGCTCGAGATGACGCGCGCCGAGCTCGACCGCTGGGCGCTGCGCTCGCACGAACTCGCGCTGAAGGCCACGGACGAGGGCCGGCTCGCCGAGGAGATCGTCACCGTGACCGTCAAAGGACGCAAGGGCGACACCACCGTCGAGATCGACGAGGGGCCGCGCCGCGACACCTCGCTCGAGGCCCTCGCCAAGCTGCCCGGGCTGGTCGGCAAGGAGGGCTCGCACACCGCCGGGAACTCGCCCGGCGTCAACGACGGCGGCGGCGCGCTGGTGCTCGCCTCCGAGGAGTGGGCGCAGGCCAACGGCAAGGAGGCGCTCGCCGAGATCGTCGCCCACGCCCAGAGCGCCAACGACTTTGCGTATCTCGCCACGACCCCCGCGAGCGCCGCCAAGAAGGCGCTCGAGAAGGCCGGGCTCCAGCCGGGCGACATCGACCTGTGGGAGATCAACGAGGCGTTCGCCTCAGTGACGCTGAACTCGATCCGCATGCTCGGCATCGACGAGGACCGGGTCAACGTCAACGGCGGCGCGGTCGCCCTCGGGCACCCGATCGGAGCCTCGGGCGCGCGCATTCTGGGCAGCCTCGTGCTCGAGCTGCGCCGCCGGGGCGGCGGGCTCGGCTGCGCCGCGATCTGCTCGGGCGGAGGGCAGGGCGACGCAGTGATCCTCAAGGTCTGAGGCGGTCGTGGACGCGGGCCCGAACGGGGCGGCGCCGCGCGCGGCCGCCTTCTTCGACCTCGACAAGACGCTGATGGCAGGCTCCTCGGGCGTGTTCTTCGCCCGGGCGGCCTACGAGTCGGGGATGATCTCGCGCAGCCGGCTGCTCAAGGACCTCTACGAGAACATCCGCTTCCGGCTGCTGGGCTCGACCGACGACCGCGCCGACGACGTGCGGCGCCGCGTGGGGGAGATGATCGCGGGCGTGCGCGTTCGCGATCTCGAGCGGCTCTCGCCACGAGTCCTGAGCGGCGTGCTGCCGCGGCTGTACCCGCAGATGCTCGAGCGGGCCTACGCGCACCAGGATGCCGGCGTCCCCGTGTACATCCTCACCGCGGCCTCGCAGGAGATGGCGGACCTGCTCGCCCGCGTGCTCGCGTTCGACGGCGGCCTGGGTACGCGCTCGGAGATCGTCGACGGCCATTACACGGGCCGTCCGGCGGGCCCCTTCAACTACCGCGAGGGCAAGGTCATCTCGATGCGCGAGGTAGCGGAGCGCGACAAGATCGACCTCGCGGCGTCGTTCGCCTACTCCGACTCGGAGTCAGATCTGCCGATGCTGCGCGCGGTCGGCAACGCCGTCGTGGTGAACCCCGATGGGCAGTTGCGGCGGATCGCCGTCGAGGAGGGATGGGAGATCGTGGAGCTCGACCGGCTCGGGCGGCGGCTGAAGATGCTCGTCGCGCTGGGCATCGGCACGGCGCTGGCGTCGGCCGGCCGCGCGCTGATCGAACGCAGCGGCGTGCCGCGGACGGGGGCGCGGCTCGGCCGCCGTTCACCGCCGGAGCAGCGCTCCGGCGTGAGGGGCGCGACGCGCGCGCTCACTGCGCGCAGGCGGGGCGCCTCCGCGGACTCCGGGCGCTCGCGCAGGTAGCCGGCTTGGGATCCTCCCTCCCGTGCGCCGCGAAGACTGACCCCGCTCTCGTGACTCGCCGGACGGCGCCGGGCCGCCCGCAGGGCATAGAGTATGCCGGCCGAGGAAGCCGGTGGCATCGCCTGCGCCGGCCGTGGGTGGACGCCTTCGAGCGCCACGCAGCCCCCCGCCGAGATCCCAGACAGACCTGCCATGAGCACTGACTCACCGAGCCCGAGCAAGATCCGCGTGGTCGTCGCGAAGCCGGGCCTGGACGGCCACGACCGCGGCGCGAAGATCATCGCCCGGGCGCTCCGCGACGCCGGCATGGAGGTGATCTACACGGGCCTGCACCAGACGCCCGAGCAGATCGTGGAGACGGTCATCCAGGAGGACGCCGACGCCGTCGGCCTGTCGATCCTGTCGGGCGCCCACATGACGCTCGTGCCGCGGGTCGTCGAGCTTCTGCGCGAGCAGGGCGTCGACGACGTCGTGATCACGGTCGGCGGGACGATCCCGGCCGAGGACATCCCGGAGCTCAAGAGCCTCGGAGTCGCGGAGGTCTTCACCCCCGGCGCGCCGACGCAGGCGATCGTCGACTTCATCCGCGGCGCCGCCGGCGCCGCTGCCGGAGGGAGCGGCAGGCGCGCGTCCGGCGTTTGATTGACTCGTCAGTCAACCGCCGGAACAGGTAGCATCTCAAGGCAATAGATCCCAAGGAGAACCCCCAAGAATGAAGATATGCGTCCTGGTGAAGGAGGTCCCGGACGCCGCCGTCGAAAAGAAAATCGACCCTTCGACGGGGCGCATGGACCGCAGCGGGGAGAAGAACCTCAACCCGTATGACACGCACGCCATCGAGGCGGCGATGCAGATCAAGGAGGGCGGGGCCGTCCCCGTCGAGGAGATCGTCGCCGTGACGATGGGCCCGGACAGCGCGGTCCGCGCGCTGCACAAGGCCGTCTCGCTGGGCGCCGACCGCTCGGTCCACCTCGTGGGCGACGAGCTGGCCGGCTCGGACGTCGCCGCGACCGGCTACGCGCTCGCGCAGACGCTCCAGCGCGAGAGCCCGGACCTGGTCCTGCTCGGCCAGCAGTCCGACGACGGCGAGTGCTACACGATCGGCGCGGTGGTCGCGGACCACCTGCAGATGCCCTCGCTAACGCAGGTGATCAAGATGGACGTGTCCGGCGACGGCCTGACCTGTGAGCGGCAGGCCGAGTACGGCTACGACACCGTCGCGGTCGAGCTGCCGGCGGTCATCTCCGTCGGCGATGCGATCAACGAGCCGCGCTACCCGTCGCTGAAGGCGATCATGGGCGCGAAGAAGAAGCCGCTCGACGCCGTCTCCTCGGGCGATGTTGGCATCGACGCCGCGATGGTCGGCGAGCAGGGCTCGCGCGTGCAGTGCGGCGAATTCAAAGACCCGCCGGCGAAGGCCGCAGGGGAGATCATCGAGGACGAGGACACGAACGAGACCGTCGAAAAGATCGTCTCCTGGCTCGAGGAAAGGAAGCTGATCTGAGATGGCCGACGTCCTGACATATGTGCTCCACAAAGACGGCGAGTTCAACAAGAACTCCCTCGGCGCGGTCTCCGAGAGCGCCGCGCGGGCGGCCGAGATCGGCGGCTCCTGCGACGCGGTCGTCGTCGGCGGCGAGGATCTGTCAAACGAGCTGTGCGCCTCGCTCGGTGCCTACGGTGCGAGGAAGGTCTTCCGCGCCAAGGGGCCCGAGGGGCTGGCTCAGCCGGTGATCGACGTGATGTCGAAGGTGATCGACGAGAACGGCCACGGCTACGCGATCTTCGGCGGCGGCCTGCTCGGCTTCGAGATCGGCGCCGGCCTCGCCGCGCGGCGCAAGGGCGGCGTGACGATGGAGGTCACGACGGTGCGTGCCGAGGACGGCAAGCTCGTCGCTGAGCGCCCGATCCTCGGCGACTCGAAAATCTCCGTGTCCCACTACAAGGACTTCGGGATCATCATCGGCCGCATCAACGCGTTCGAGATCAAGCAGGACAGCGCCGGCCCCGCAGAGGTCGTCGACGTGGAGGTGGAGTACTCCCCGTGGTCGACCAAGGCGAAGATGGTGACGCGTGGCGAACAGCGCGGCGCGGACGTCGACATCGAGGGAGCCGACATCCTGGTCGCCGGCGGCCGCGGGCTCGGCAAGGCCGAGGGCTTCGAGATGCTCGAAGCGCTCTCGCAGGCGTTCGGCGGCAACAGCGCCGTCGCCGCGACCCGCGCGGTCGTCGATGCCGGCTGGTACCCCTACGCGGCCCAGATCGGCCAGACCGGCAAGACGGTCGCGCCGAAGCTGTACCTCGCCGCCGGTATCTCCGGAGCGATCCAGCACAAGGTCGGCATGCAGAGCTCGGAGAACATCGTCGCGATCAACAAGGACGCGAACGCGCCGATCTTCGAATTCTCCGACCTCGGCGTCGTCGGCGATCTGAACAAGATCGTCCCGAAGCTGACCGATGCGGTGAAAGCGAAGAAGGGCGGCTGATCGCCATGGCCTCGAACGGCAGCAGCGATGGGAAGGTGGCACCGGCGGCGTTCCCGCCGCCGGTCGACTCCCAGAAGGAGTTCATCAAGCGCGGCCTCGACGACGAGGACGAGCTGATCGAGGTGGGCGTGGCGATCGTCGGCGGCGGCACCGCCGGCCTCGCGTGCGCCAACCGGCTGCTGCAGCTGCTGGCGGACGACGAGGCGATGATGGAGCGCCTCGGCGAAGTGCCGGTCGCGGTCGTGGAGAAGGCCAAGACGTGCGGCGGGCACAACCTGTCGGGCGCGGTCATGCGTCCCGGCCCGCTGCAGGAGCTGTTCCCGGAGATGAGCCGCGAGGAATGGCGCGAGGAGGGCTTCGCGTTCGGCGAGGTCACGAAGGAGTCCGTGTATGTGCTCACCGGTCCGAAGACGAAGCTCCCCGTGCCGATCCCGGCGGTGCCGAACTTCAAGAACCACGGCAACGAGGTCGTCTCGGTCTCGGCGCTCGCCCGCTACCAGCAGCGTCAGGCCGAAGACGCGGGCGCCTACATCCTGACGGAGACCTCAGCCACCCAGCTCGTGGTCGAAGACGGTCGCGTCGTCGGCGTGCGCTCGGGCGACAAGGGGCGCGGCAAGGACGGAGAGCCGCTCGGCAACTTCGAGCCCGGGACCGACATCAAGGCGAAGGCTGTGGTGCTGGCCGAGGGCTGCTGGGGACATCTGACGGGCCCCGCGATCAAGGAGTTCGACCTCGCGGAGGGACGCGAGCCGCAGGTCTGGGAGCTCGGCGTCAAGGAGGTCTGGAAGGTCCCCAAGCCGCTAGACCGGGTGATCCACACTTTCGTGCAGCCGTGGCCGCTGAAGGTGTCCCCGAAGTACGGCCAGCTCGGCGGCACGTGGATGTACCCGATGAAGGACGAGAAGACCGGCGAGGACCTCGTCTCGATCGGCTTCGTCGTCGACCTCAACTACCGCGACGCCACGACCTCCGCCCACGACCTGCTGCAGACGTTCAAGATGCATCCGCTCGTGAAGGGCGTCCTGGAGGGCGGCGAGCGGGTCGCGTGGGGCGCGAAGGCGCTGCCGGGCGGCGGCTACTGGTCGATGCCCAAGCTGTCGATGCCGGGCGCGGTGATCGTCGGCGACGCCGGCGGCATGGTCGACACGGCGGCGCTGAAGGGCGTTCACCACTGCATCAAGTCGGGGATGCTGGCCGCTGAGTCGATCTACGCGGCGCTGGGCCGCGGCAGCAGCGACTTCTCCGACTACGAGGACGCAGTCGAGCGCTCGACGATCGGAACCGAGCTGTACGAGGTGCGCAACACCCGGCAGGCGTTCCAGAAAGGCTTTCTCGTGGGCAGCGCGCTCGCGGGCCCGTCGATCATGTCCAAGGGCAAGCTCCCTCCCGGCCGCCAGGAATGGCACCGCGACGATGCCGAGCCGATGTTCGTCGGCAACACCAAGGACCGCTATCCCAAGCCCGACGGCAAGTACACCTTCGACAAGCTCTCGTCGGTCTTCATCACCGGCAACGCGACGCGCGACGACGCCCCGAACCACATTCGGGTGCAGAAGCACGTGCCGCGCGAGATCGCCGAAACATGGCGCTGGATGTGCCCTGCGGGTGTCTACGAGATCCCCGACGACGCGCCCGAGCACGGGCCTGTCGACGTGATCGTCAACTACACCAACTGCGTGCAGTGCGGCGCGATCACGGCGAAGGGCGGCCGGCTCACCACCCCTGAGGGCGGGGACGGCCCGCTCTACCAGATCACCTAGCCACGCATCGCGGCGAAGACCGCGAAACCTGCATGACAATGGTGTGTTACGGGTGCATGATTAGAAGCATGCAACGCTTGAGCGCAGCCACCAGCCGGCTCATCACGCGGCGGGCGCTCGTCGCCTCCGTCGTCGTCTGGACGATGGCGCTGGCGCCCCACGCGGCGGCAGCCGGCGCCGGAGAGGGGCCCGGCACCGCGACGACCAAACCGCCTGTGTCGGCGACGCTCGAGAGCTGCGTCGAGGCGCCGGAACAGGCTGAACGCTCGGCGACCTTCGCCGGCGAAATGTCGATGATCCCGGGCGCCGCGAAGATGGAGATGCGGATCGACGTGCTCGAGCGCACGCCCTCGGAAGAAGCCTTCCACGTCGTGGCCGCACCGGGGCTCGGCGTCTGGCGCTGGGCGGCACCGGGCGTGAAGACCTACCGCTACCTCAAAGAGGTCACGAACCTCGCCGCGCCCGCCTTCTATCGAGCCGCCGTGCGCTTCAGGTGGGTCAACGCCAAGGGCAAGCTTGTGAAGGCCTACGAACTGCGCACCCAGCGCTGCATCCAGTCGCTGTTGAAACCAAGCGAAGTAGAAGCTCCCACGTCGGAATAGAGCCCGGGCGCGGGGATTCGATCCCCACCCACCCGGCCGCTAGAATCCTCTGACGATGAAGACCGATATCCACCCGACCTACGAGCAGGCCCACGTGCGCTGCACGTGCGGCAACGAGTTCATCACGCGCGCGACGCGTGACGAGCTGCACGTCGAGGTGTGCTCGAACTGCCACCCGTTCTACACCGGTCGGCAGAAGCTGATGGACACCGGCGGCCGCGTCGAGCGCTTCCAGCGCCGCGTCGCCAAAGGCCGCCTGGCACAGACCCGGGCAGCGAAATAGGCGCATGGCGGCGCGCCCGGCCGCTGGCTCGCCGAGCGCGCCGGTCGCTGCTGACGCCGCGGTCGCCTCGCCGCCCGCAGCCGGTGCACAGGCGCCGGCCGAGGGCGCGGGTGGCCCTTCGACGCTCCTGATCGACGGCGAGCTCGAGGCGGCCCGCGACGCCCCCGTCGGCGGCCAGGCCGTGCTCGAGGGCGTGATGATGCGCGGCGTCTCCCATTGGGCCGTCGCCGTCCGCAAGCCCACCGCCGAGCAGCTCGCCGAGGGCGAGAGATCGCCCGAGGACGCCGCGCTCGGCGAGATCGAGGTCAAGAGCTTCCCTCTCGAGTCGGCCCTGCGTCGCCACCGCGTGCTGCGGGCGCCGATCATCCGCGGGATCGTCGCGCTCGGCGGCTCGCTCGCGATCGGCTTCCGCGCGCTCGAGTTCTCCGCCAACGCGCAGCTGCCGCCCGAGGGACGCGTCGCAGAGGCCCCCGCGGCCTCGGCCGACGGCACGGCCCACGCCGCGGAGGATGCCGAGCCGCAGGAGATCCCGAAGGCGCTCTGGATCGGGACGATCGTGCTCGCGCTCGCGTTCGCGATCGTGCTGTTCTTCCTGATCCCAGTCGGCCTGACGAGCTTGATCAAGGGCCAACTCGGCTCCTCGGTGCTGTTCTGGCTGATCGAGGGATTGCTGCGGACCGCGATCTTCCTCGGCTACCTGTGGCTGCTGTCGAGGATGCGCGACCTGCGCCGCGTGTTCGAGTACCACGGCGCCGAGCACAAGACGATCTCGTGCTTCGAGGCGGGGCTGGCGCTCACGCCCGTCAACGCCCAGCGCTTCTCGCGACTTCACCCGCGCTGCGGGACGAGCTTCCTGCTGATCGTGATGGTCGTCGCGATCTTCGTGTTCGCCCCGATCGGCCTGCCGGCCTGGTACTGGCTGCTCCTGACACGCATCCTCGGCGTGCCGCTGATCGCCGGCATCTCCTTCGAGATCATCAAGTTCGCCGGCAAGAACCGCAGTCGCAAGTGGGTGCAGGCACTGATGTGGCCGGGGCTCAAGCTGCAGCTGCTGACCACGCGCGAGCCCGACCTCGACCAGCTCGCCGTCGCGATCGCCTCGCTGGAGGCGGTGCTGGCGCTCGAGAAGCCGGGGGAGATGAACGCGGAGGATCTAGTCGGCGTCGAGCTGGTGGCCTAGCCAGACGGCCGTGGGTCGGCGTCAGGCGGCGTCCTCGGTCGCTCATGTGCGGAGCACATTTCGCTCCCTGCGTCCTTGCCTGACTTGACCCACGGCCGTCTGGCCGCCGCGTGATCAGCTGAGCGCGGGCTCGGCCGCGTCCGCTGCGTCCGCCGGCACCAGCCCTTCGACCTGCCGGCGCCAGCCCTCCTTGATGCGCGCGAGGTCGAAGCCGCGCACGCCGCGCAGGTAGAGGAACAGGCCCGCCGTGAGCCCGGCGAGCAGGGTGTCGGAGAGCAGCTCGCTGTCGCAGCCGGGGTCGAGCTCGCGCAGCAGCAGCTCCACGTGCAGACGGCTCGCGGCATACGGGGGCGAGTCGAGGTTCGGGCCGGCGGCTTCCGCCGCGGCGAGCAGCTCGGAATGAGCGGCGATCAGGTCGAGGCGAGCCTCGCCGAAGGCGATCAGCCGCTCGCGCGCGGGAGCGCCGGGCCCGAGCGGCGGCGCGCCGCGGATGAAGCCTTCCTGCAGCCGCGCCTCGTCCTCGCTGAGGACGGCGTGAGCGAGCGCCGCGCGCGAGCCGAAACGACGGAACAGTGTGCCCTTTCCGACCCCCGCCGCGTCGGCGATCTCGTCCATCGAGACGCAGCGCGCGCCCTTCTCGTCGAACAGGCGGCGCGCGGCGCACAGGATCCGCTCGCGGTTGCGCGCTGCGTCGGCGCGTTCGGCTGCCTGGGGCTGGATGACGGGTAGATCCTGCATTTCGCCCTTGTATCGTACCGCATCCGAGACTAAGCGGACCGCGGTCCGATTCTGTGTTACACTCTGGCCAGAGGAAAGCGGACTGCGGTCCGCAAAAACGCCAGACAAGGAGAAAACCAATGAGCGCCCCAGTTGCAGAGCAGGTTTCAAGCGGTACCTGGAAGATCGATCCGATCCATTCGCACGTCGGCTTCGCCGTCAAACACATGGTCGTCGCGAACTTCCGCGGCAGCTTCGACCGCTATGACGGCGGCATCGTCGCCGACCAGGACGGCCGGCCGGTCCTGAAGGGCACGGTCGAGGTCGGCTCGATCGTCGTCAAGGACGAGAACCTCGCCGGGCACCTCGCCTCGCCCGAGTTCTTCGACACCGCCTCCTACCCCGAGATCACCTTCACCTCGACGTCGATCGACGTCGGCGAGAACGGCGAGCTCGAGGTCGAGGGCGACCTGACGATCAAGGACCACACGCACCGCGTCACCGGCCGCGGCAGCCTCTCGGGCCCGCACACCGACATCGCCGGCAACGAGAAGATCGGCGTCGAGCTCGAGGCCGTGATCGACCGCCGCGAGTATGGGCTCGAGTGGAACGCTCCGCTCCCCAAAGGCGGGTTCGCGCTCGACAACGACGTCAAGCTGGAGATCGCCCTCGAGCTCGCGAGGGAGGCCTAGCAGCCATGAAGATCCTCGGACTGTCGGGCAGCCTGCGCGAGGGCTCCCACAACACGAGGTTGCTGCGCGGCGCCGGCACGCTGCTGGGAGAGGGCGCCGAGCTGGTCATCTTCGACCAGCTCGGCGCGATCCCGCCGTTCAACGAGGACGAGGAGTCCTCGCCGCCGGCGGCCGTACGGGCGTTCAAGGAGGCGATCGCCTCTGCGGACGGCCTGCTGGTCGCGACGCCCGAGTACAACTCGTCGATCCCCGGGGTCCTGAAGAACGCGATCGACTGGGCCTCGCGGCCGCGCGCCGAGAGCCCGCTCGTGGGCAAGCCGGCGGCGGTGATCGGTGCGAGCACCGGCTTGTTCGGCGCCGTCTGGGCGCAAGCCGAGGCGCGCAAGGTGCTCGGATCGACCGGCGCCCGGGTGGTCGATCGCGAGCTGCCGATCGGCCAGGTGCTCGACGCGCTCGGCGCGGACGGCCTGCCGCTCGACCGGGATGCTCGCGATGCCCTTCAGGCGACGCTCGACGAGCTCGTCGAGCTGGCCGGCGGGGCAGGCGCGCCGGCACCCGCCAAGGCGTCCTCCGCGCCGCCGGGGCACGGGGACGCACAGCGCGTCGCCGCCTAGGGCGCACGAGCCCGCCCGCGGCCTTGGATCGGGCACACGCAGCCCCGATCCGAGGCCGCGAGCAGGCGCGTTACGGTTGACGTGATGATCGAAGACCTCGTCGCCCAGATCGAGAGCCGCTTCGCGGAGCTCGGCGAGCAGATGACCGATCCGGAGGTGATCTCCGACCGGGAGCGCTACGCCGAGGTCGGCCGCGCCTACCGGCAGCTCGAGCCCGCCGCCCAGCTCGCCGCCGAATGGCGCCGCGCGCAGGACGACGCAGCCGGCGCGGAGGAGCTGATCGAGGAGCTCGGCGAGGACGCCGGGATGCGCCAGGAGCTCGACCAGGCGCGCCAGAAGATCGAGCAGCTGGAGGAGCAGATCCGCCTCGCGATGGTCGAGCGCGATCCAAACGACGAGAAGAGCGTGATCGTCGAAATCCAGGGCGGGGCCGGGGGCGAGGAGGCCGGGCTGTGGGCCGGCGACCTCTACCGGATGCTGACCCGCTACGCCGAGCGGCTGGGCTTCAAGACCGAAGCACTCGAGATCGGCGAGGGCAAGTACACCTTCGAGATCAACGGCGAGGGCGCCTACTCCGTGTTCAAGTTCGAGGGCGGCACCCACCGTGTCCAGCGCGTGCCGCAGACCGAGTCTCAGGGGCGGATTCACACCTCGACCGCGACGGTCGCGGTGCTTCCCGAGGCCGAGGACGTCGACGTGCAGATCGACCCGAACGACCTGCAGATCGACGTCTACCGCTCCTCGGGGCCGGGCGGGCAGTCGGTCAACACGACCGACTCGGCCGTGCGCGTGACCCACAAGCCGTCGGGGATCGTCGTCTCGATGCAGGACGAGAAGTCACAGCTGCAGAACCGCGAGAAGGCGCTGCGCGTGCTGCGCGCCCGTCTGTATGAGCGCGCGCTGGCCGAGCAGCAGGCCGAGCTGGCCGCCGACAGGCGCTCGCAGGTCGGCACGGGCGACCGCGCCGAGAAGATCCGCACCTACAACTACGGTGAGCGGCGCGTGACCGACCATCGCATCAAGCTCACGGTCCACAACCTCGATCAGGTGCTCGAAGGGGAGCTCGACGAGATCACCGAGGCGCTGCGCGCCGACGAGCGCCGCCGCCGGCTCGAGGCGAGCTCCGGGCAGGCCGCGGCTTGAGTGGGAGCGCGACCGCGAGCGTGATCGCCGCACCAGGAGCGGACGCCGCGGGCTCACCGAGCCGGGGCACCTCCGTCGCCGACGCGCTGCAGGGAGCGCTCACGGCGATCGCCGCGGCCGGGTGCGAAACGCCGCGCCTGGACGCCGAAATCCTGCTCGCCGACGTGCTCGCCGTCTCGCGCGAGCGCCTGATCACCGACCGCTCGCTGCGCGTCAAGGGCCCGGCCGTGCGCGCATTCCAGAATGCGGTCCGGCGCCGCTCGATCGAGCGCGAGCCGGTCGCCTACATCACCGGGCGCCGCGCGTTCCGTGACATCGAGCTCAAGGCCGACCCCCGCGCGCTGATCCCGCGCCCGGAGACCGAGCTGCTCGTCGAAGCCGGCCTCGGGCTGCCGGAGGGAGCGTCGGTGCTGGACGTCTGTACGGGCGGCGGCGCCGTCGCGCTCGCGCTCAAGCACGAGCGCCCGGACCTTGAGGTGTGGGGCAGCGATCTCAGTGAGGCGGCGCTCTCGCTCGCGCGCGAGAACGGGGAGCGGCTCGGGCTCGAGGTCTCCTGGCTGCACGCCGACCTGCTCGAGGGCGTTGCCGACAGCTTCGACGCCGTGCTCGCAAACCCGCCATACGTGCCGGAGCCGGCGCGCGCCGCCCTCGCGCCGGAGATCGTGCGACACGAGCCCGCGGGAGCCCTGTTCGCCGGCCCGGACGGCCTCGCGGTGATCGCGCCTCTCATCACCCAACTCGCCCTACGCGAGCGCCTCGCGACGGCCGCGATCGAGGTCGGAGCCGGCCAGGCCGAGACGGTCGCCCGCACGTTGCGCGACGCAGGGTTCGGGGCGACTAGCGTGGAGGTGGACCTTGGGGGTATAAAGCGTGTGGTGATCGGGAGAAAAGGAAGGGGATGAACGTGACTCTCGACGACGAAGCCGCGGACCGCCTGCGCGACTGTGTCACCGCAGGCGGGGTGGCGGTCTTTCCCAGCGACACGGTGTACGGGGTCTGCTGCGACCCAGACAACCAGGAGGCGGCTCGCCGCCTCTACGCACTTAAGGGGCGGCCCTCGGGCCGCGCCTGCGCAGTGATGTTCTTCGCGCTCGAGGACGCGCTCGAGGTGCTCGACGACCTGCACGACAGCGAGTGCGAGGCGCTGCACGCGCTGCTGCCGGGGCCGGTGACGGTGCTGCTCGCCAACCGCAGCCAGCGCTTCGCGCCGGCCTGCCGCGTCGATCCGTCGACGCTCGGGCTGCGCGTGCCGGACTTCACCGGCGCGCTCGAGCCGCTTGCGACGGTCGGCGTGCCGGTGCTTCAGTCCAGCGCCAACCTGTCGGGCGAGCCCGACGCGCGGACGCTCGACGCCGTACCCGAGCGGCTGCTCGAATCGGTCGACCTCGTGATCGACGGCGGCGAGCTCCCCGGCACGCCCTCGACCGTGATCGACCTGCGCGACCTCGACGAGGAGCATCGCTGGTACGTGCTGCGCGACGGCGCGCTGCCACGCGAACGCGTCGAGCGCGCGCTCGCCGCGCTCGTCTAGGAACTCAGGAGGCCCGGCCTTCGGGCTTCGCGCCCGGGGGCCGCGGCCTGCGCAGCGCCCTGGCGGCTCGCCGACCGCGCACCGGGAGGGGTGCTAGCCTCGTCGAAGCTGCCGCAACTGGCGCATCGCAGGTGGAATCGACCACCGGGGAGCGGACAGCTCATACGCCGCGCGCCTGGGCACCAGTCATTCGTTCCCTGGGAAGGAGAGCGCCGTGAGTGAGCTGAGCCCCGACTACTTCAACCGACCCGTCTCCGAGGTCGACCCCGAGCTCTACGAGGCGCTCGCGGGCGAGCTGCACCGGCAGCAGTCGACGCTGGAGATGATCGCCTCGGAGAACTTCGTGCCGCGCGCGGTGCTCGAATGCCAGGGCTCCGTGCTCACCAACAAGTACGCCGAGGGCTACCCGGGGCGCCGCTACTACGGCGGCTGCGAGTTCATCGACGTCTCCGAGCAGCTCGCGATCGACCGCGCGGAGGTGCTGTTCGGCGCCGAGCACGCGAACGTCCAGCCGCACTCGGGCGCGCAGGCGAACACCGCCGTCTACCACGCGCTGCTCGAACCGGGCGACACGATCATGGGCCTCTCGCTCGCCCACGGCGGCCACCTCACCCACGGGATGCGCATCAACGTGTCGGGCCGCCTGTACGAGATCGCCGCCTACGAAGTCGACCGCGAGACGAGCCTGATCGACATGGACGAGGTCGCTCGCATCGCGCACGAGCACAAACCGAAGCTGCTGCTGGCGGGCTGGTCGGCGTACCCGCGACAGCTCGACTTCCCCCGCTTCAAGGAGATCGCGGACGAGGTCGGCGCCCTGCTGATGGTCGACATGGCGCACTTCGCCGGGCTGGTCGCCGCCGGCCTGCATCCGAGCCCCGTGCCCCACTCCGACGTCGTCACGACGACCACCCACAAGACGCTGGGCGGGCCCCGCGCGGGGATGATCCTCTGCAAGGAGGAGCACGCGAAAAAGATCGACTCGGCCGTGTTCCCCGGCCAGCAGGGCGGCCCGCTCGAGCACGTGATCGCGGCCAAGGCGCTCGCGATGAAGGTCGCCGCCAGCGAGCTGTTCGCAGAGCGCCAGCGGCGGACGATCGCCGGCGCTCAGGCGCTCGCGACCGAGCTGCTCGCCGCAGGCCACGGCGTCAACGTGCTGACCGGCGGCACCGACGTGCACCTCGTGCTCGTCGACCTGCGCGGGTGCGACCCGGAGCTGACCGGAAAGCAGGCCGAGGACCGGCTGCACGACATCGGGATCACCGTCAACCGCAACGCGGTCCCGTTCGACCCGCGGCCGCCGATGGAGGCCTCGGGCCTGCGCATCGGCACGCCCGCGCTCGCCACGCGCGGACTGCTCGAGGACGACTTCACGGAGATCGGGAGGATCCTCGCGGTGGCGCTCACGCCCGAATACGACTCCCGAGCGGGCGAGCTCGCCGAGCGCGTGCAGGCGATCGTGGAGCGCTACCCGCTCTACGAGACCCTCGGCGCCGCGGCGCTCGCCTGAGAGAGAGCACCCCGCCCGGCGCGCAAGCCGGAGAGCAGGAACCCACCCACCCCTGCTCCCGACCCCCGCGCCTGCGATGCTGTGCCCAAGCCGATGGTCCATCCGACCGAGCTTGAAGCGCTGTTCGCGTTCCTCGTCGCGCTGGCTGTGGCCGCGCTGCTGACGCCGCTCACGATGCGGCTGGCGCGAGCCGTCGGCGCGATCGACGAGCCGCGCGAGCGCGGCCTGTCCGAGAAGGCGACGCCCCTGCTCGGCGGCCTCGCGATCTTCGGCGGCGCGCTGGCTGCCACCCTGATCTGGCTGCCCGCCGGCTACGGCAAATCGCCCCACCTCTGGTACGGCGTGATGATCGGCGCGGCCGTGATCACGCTCGTCGGAGCCGTCGATGACCGCTTCGACCTGCACCCGGCCGCCAAGTTCGTGGGCCAGATCCTCGCGGCCGTGATCGTGGTGCACTACGGCGTCGCCGTGAAGGCGATCACGCTGCCGTTCATCGGCAAACTGCACTTCCCCAACGCGGGCGTCACGAACGCCGGCCCCATCGTCACCGTCGTCGGGCTCGTGTTCCTGATGAACGTCGTCAACTTCTCGGACGGGGTCGACGGGCTCGCCGCCGGCGTCTGCGCGATCATCGCGGCCGCGATGGCCGTGATCGCGTTCGACCTCGGACGCGAGCAGCCCGGGGTGCTCGCCGCGATCACGGCCGGGGCTGCGCTCGGCTTCCTCGTGTTCAACTTCCCGCCGGCGTCGAGCTTCATGGGCGACAGCGGCTCGAACCTGCTCGGGCTGTTGATGGGAGTCGTGATCGTCGAGGCCGCCGTGAAGACCACGGCCGTCGTCTCGTTCGTGCTGCCGCTGATCCTGCTGGCGGTGCCGTTCCTCGACACCACCTTCGTCGTGCTCAAGCGCCTGAAGTACAAGCAACCGGTCTACCGCCCCGACAGCGAGCACTTCCATCACCGCATGGCGCGGATCGGCTTCTCCGGCCGGCGCACGATCGGCTTCCTGTACGCGTGGACGCTGATGCTCGCGGGACTCGCGCTGGCGCTGCGCTTCGTCCCCTACAGCGACCATCACGGGCACCTGTACACCGGCTGGACGATCGTGATGGTGGCGCTCGGCGTGATCGCGATCGCGGCCAGCGTGTACCTCGTCTACGTGCTCGAGATCCTCAAGTTCCGCCGCCTGGACGCCGTGCGGCTTCGGCGGCTGCGCCCGGAGGCCTCAGAAGCGGAGATCGCCGCGAGCGTCGCGCAGGACTTCGAGACCGGCGAATTCAATGCGGTGGCGCAGGCCGGGAACCTCGATCCGGGGCAGGGAGACGGTCTGGCCGCCCCGCGCGTGACCCGGGCTCAGCACCGGGTCGGCGAGCGGCAGGTGAATCAGGACGGCGTAGGCACAGACCACGAGCGTGGCGGCAACCAGGCGCCGGTCGTTGCAGACGGCGGCTAGCGGCAGCGGCCAAACCGCGTACCACGGGAGCAGCCAGGCGGTGGAGCACAGCAGCGCGATCGTGCTCCACCCGGCGGCGGCACGCCAGTCGGCGCCGCGTGCGGTGCGCCACAGCGCGTAGGCGAGCACCACGAGGAAGCCGGCGATCCACAAGTGCCGCCACCACGCGGGAGTGCCGTGGAGGCCCACCAGCCGTGCCGTCTCGGCCGGCACGCTGTGCGTCGCGACCAGCTGCTGCTGCTCTCCGAGAGCACCGAGGAATCCGAGCGCGTGCGGCCCGAAGCCGATCACCCCGACCAGTGCCACCGCCACGAGCGCGGCCGCAGCCGCGAGCGCGACGCGCAGCCGCTCGCCCCAGCCGCGCTGGCCGAGCACCAGGAAGGGCAGCACGAGCCCGGCGGTCAGCTTCACGCCGACCCCGGCCGCCAGCGTCACGGCGGCCGCACGAGGATGCGCGCGCGGCTCGCCGTCCCCCGCTGCGCCGAGGGGACGCCCTGCGCCGCCGCGCGCGGCCGCGCCCGCGGCGCCGGCACTCAGAAGCAGCGCCAGCGAGAGCGAGAGCAGCAGCAGCGTGTCGTTGTGCGCGCCGCCGACGGCGAGCACCAGCAGCACGGGGTTGAGTCCGACGAACGCCAGCGTGAAAGCCGCGGAGCGCCCGAGCCGCTCGGCGGCGCGCACGGTCAGCCACACCGCGAGCAGGCTGCCCAGCACCGAGACCGCTTTCAGCGTCCAGATCCCGCCCGCGACCCCGAGCGGGGCGACCGCGTAGCTTGCGAGCGTGAACAGCGGGCCGTACGGCGAGTGCAGGTAGGGCCAGCCGACGAACGGGAAGATCGGGTCGGCCGAGGCGTCCGCGGGGATGTGCGTGTAAGGGTCGAGGCCGTGCAGGGCGCCCATCCGCGCGAACGCGAGGTACCCGAACACATCCTGGGAGATCAGCGGCGGCCCGAGCAGCAGGATCAGGTGGGCGAGCACGACGCCGACCGCGAGCGCCGCGAGCGGCAGCGCGCGCGAGCACACGAGCACCGCGACATAGCCCGCGCACACCACGAGCATCAGCGCCTCGAAGCCCCCCGAGCCGAGCTGCGAGCCCGCGCCGCCGAAGGGGCCCGCCAGCCAGCCCGGCCAGCCCCCGATGTCGCCGGGGACATAGCGCGACGGCGCGGCCGCGGCGTCGATGCAGATCACCGCGAGCGCCGCGAGCAGCGCCAGCAGGCCGATCGTGCCGGCCGCGCGCAGTGCCGGCTGCGATATGCCCGCTCCCATCCGCGCCGGGCGCCCCGGGCGCGCGCGGTGCCGGCTCGCCGCGGCGTGCTCGCCGGCCGGCGCCGCTCTGCCAGTGGCGTGCATTAGGTCATTCTCACCGCTCCGCGGCCATCAGGCATCCAGGCCGCCAGGTAGAGTGACGGAAGCCGAACTCGGCACCTTCGCTGTCCGGTGGAAGGCCAGGCAGCCTGTAACCGCTCTCGTTCGGGCGTGCTAATTCCCGTGATGCGACGGAGCAAACACCAGCGCAACCTACGCCTGCTCGGACAGGAGGAGCGTCCGCGTCGTGTGCTGGTGCTCTCGGCCGACGTGGGCGAGGGCCATGCGGCCGCGGCGCGCGCGCTTGCGCAACAGATCGAAGCCTCGCCCGAGCGCGCCGAGGTCACCGTGATCGATGGGCTCGCAGCGATGGGCCGGCTGCTGCGGCCGGTCGTCGAGGACGGCTACCGCGTGCAGCTGCGCGTGATGCCGTGGAGCTACACGGTGATCTACTGGCTACTCGAGCACGTGCTCCCCGTGCGATGGCTGGCGCGGCGGCTGCTGTGCACGTTCGGTGCGCGCCCGCTCGCCCGTGCGATCAACCGCTACGAGCCCGACGTAGTCGTCTCGACGTATCCGGCGGTGACCGTCGTGCTCGCGAGACTGCGCCGGCGCGGCGAGATCTCGGCTTCGGCGGTCGCCACGATCACCGACCTCACGGGCCTGTTCTTCTGGGCCCAGCCAGGGATCGACATGCACCTCGTCATGTACGGCGAGTCGATGCCTTCCGTGGAGCGGATCGCCGGCGAGGGCAGCGCGCGCCTGGTGGGGCCGCTGATCTCCGCAGAGTTCCTGGAGCCCCGCTGTGCCACCGAGGCCCGGGCAGAGCTCGGCCTGCCCGAGGCGGGCCGGATGGTGCTCGTCTCGGGCGGCGGCTGGGGCGTCGGCGACATCGCCGGGGCCGTCGGCGAGTTCGTTCGCTCGCCCGAGGTGACGAGCATCGTCTGTCTGGCCGGGCGCAACGAGCAGCTCGAGCGCAAGCTCGGTCGCGTGTTCGCGCAGGAGCCGCGCGTCCACGTCTACGGCTTCACCGACAAGATGCCCGAGCTGCTCGCCGCGGCCGACGTGCTCGTGCACTCGACCGGCGGCGTGACGTGCCTCGAGGCGCGCGCGGCCGGGACGCCCGTCGTCTCCTACGGGCTGCCCGTCGGGCACGCGCGCCTGAACACCAGGGCGATGGCCGCGCTCGACCTGCTGCGGCTGGCCAACGACACCGACGAGCTGCGCGAGCACGTGCAGGCGAGCTTCGCGGACGGGGCGGAGGAAGACGGCGTCCGTTCGCTCGGCGCCGATCCGGCCGCGGTCGAGGTCGTGCTCTCGGCGCCGCGGCGCGTGCGGCCGATCCCGCGATGGCGGCTGCGCCTGGTCGCGCTCGTGACGCAGCTCGCGCTGATCATCGGCCTGGGCGCATGGATGATGTCGACCGACGAGGTTACGAGCCTCGCCGCGAAGGTGCTGCGCGTGCACCCGCTGGCGCACGTCAGCACCGACCAGCGCGCGGTCGCCGTCGTGGTCCGGGCGCCGTCGAGCCACGTGTCGATCCTCGCCTACCAGCTCGCCGAAAGCCGCATCCATGTGTCCTTCGCGGACGACGCGGGCGTGCCGACGCCGGAGCGGATCGCCGAGCTGCGCCAGCTGCGCGACGAGCTGCTCCCCGAAGTGCCGGGGTCCTCGCCGCTGCACTGGATGCGCACGCGCGCGGTGCTGCACAAGCAGGCCAAAGCGCTCGGCCTGCACCACAGCTTCTACTACGTGCCTCCACCCGGCGGCCTGTCGGTCGGACAGCTCGTGCTGGCGCGCACCGACGACGCGACGCCGGTGAAAGGCGCCCTGCAGCTCAACGCGCGAAAGCCGCTGCCTCAGCGGCCGATCCGCGCGGGTGACGTGCTCGTCGTGGCGGTGGACGGCTCGGCGGCCTCGGTGGCCGGGCTGGAACGGATCGTCTCAGAACTGTCCGCCCGCGGGCTCTCGGCCGAGCCGCTCGATGCGTTGACCCGCTGAGGGTCCATCATCGCGAGCAGCAGAGGCGAGCGCGCAAGCGCGGCCGCGCCTGCGACGAGCACCAGCAGCGAGGCGACGAGCGGCCAGCCCTGTAGCGGCGTGGTGTCGAAGTACTCGCCGAACAGCACCGGCGCGACGATCACCGGGATCACGGTCTGGGTCACGAACACCACGGGCGCGACCTGGATCGTGGGCCGGGACTGCATCGCGCTCATCTCGGTGAGCGTGCCGACCCCCGAGGCGGGGGCGGTGCTCGCCGCCCAGAGCAGCCCGATCAGGACCGCCCCGGTCCACAGGTCGTTCGCCGCGAGCTTCGTCGCGATCCCGCTCCACGCGAACGCGCAGCCGGCACAGAAGATCGTCAGTCCCGCGAACGGGCGGTGGAACAGGCGCAGGACGTACGGCGCCAGCGCGAGCGCTCCGACCAGCGACAGCGTCAGCGCGATCTTCCACGGCGCCGCGGTCTGGGTCGTGTTCTGCGGCGCGAACACGGCGGCGCCCGCCACGCCCACGACGATCGCGAGGACGGCGCAGTACTCGTAGCGTCCCGGGCGCTCCCCGAGCATGCGCTCGCCCGCGATCATCAGCACGATCAGCCCGGTCGCCAGCGCCGGCTGCACGACGACCAACGGAGCCAGGTGCACGGCCAGGAGCTGGAGCGGGAAGCCGAGGATCGAGAGCCCGGTGCCCAGCAGCCAGCGGCCGCTGCGGACCAGCCGCCAGGCCAGCGCGAGCCGCAGGTGCACCTCCTGGGGCGCCTTCTTCGCGTCCATCGCCTGGAAGGCGACGCCTAGGCTGTAGAGCGTCGAAGCCCCTACAGCCGCAAGGATTCCCAGCGCGAGCGACATGTCCAGCTCCGATCATCGCAGCCACGCAGCACCGATCGCCGCCGCGATCGCCGGCACGGCGCTCGCCGGCTACATGCTTCCCGGGCTCGCCGCCGCCTGGCCGCCGCTGCGCGGCGTGCTCGGGGTGGAGGACCGCACGGCGAGCGGGCGCGGCTATGCACTCACGTTCGACGACGGGCCGCACCCGCAGGGCACGCCGGCAGTGCTCGAGACGCTTGCCCGCGAGCGGGTGCGGGCGACCTTCTTCCTCGTCGGCGAGCAGATCCGCCGCAACCCCTCGCTGCCGAAGGAGATCCTCGCCGCCGGCCATGACGTCGGGCTGCATTGCGACCGTCACCGCAACCTGCTGCGACTCCCGCCGCGGCTCGTCGCGGAGGACATCGCGCGCGCCGAGGACGCGATCGCCTCGGCGACCGGCGTGCGCCCGGTCCTGTACCGGCCCCCGTACGGCGTGCTCAACGCGGCCGCCTTGCGCATCGCCCGCCGTCGCGGCTGGCGGACGCTGCTGTGGACCCACTGGGGGCGCGACTGGGAGCGCACCGCGACCCCCGCATCGATCGCGGCACTGCTCCTCGCCGGCGCGGGGGAGGGCTCGGTGCTGCTGGCGCACGATGCCGACGACTACTCAGCGCCCGGATCCTGGGCGCGCACGGACGCGGCGCTGCCCGCCGTGATCGACACGATGCGAGCGCGGGGGATCGAGCCCGTGCTGCCGTAGCCCGGGTGGGGACACGACCGCGCGCGGTCGTGTGAACGTGGCCTGTCGGAGTCCTGACCATCGGCCGGGGCCGCTAGCATCGTCAGCTTGTCCACGGCCGTCTCCTCGCTCGACCGCAAGCTCGACCCCGTCGCACGGAGCGCCGCTGCACCGCCTGCCCGCACGCGCTGGTGGGTGGAGGCGCTGGTCGTCGTGTGGATCGCGTGGGTGTATGACGCGATCAACAACCTCGCGCCGCTGCGGCTCGGCCCGGCACTCGCCCACGGCCGCGACATCATGAGTTTCGAGGCGTCCCTCGGGCTCTCGCCCGAGCGCTCGCTCGACCGCTGGCTGGCGGCGCATCACGGCTTCGGTCTGGTCGTGTCCGACTACTACGACAACGCCCACTTCATCGTCACGCTCGCGATCCTCGGCCTGCTGTGGTGGCGCGGCGCCGCCGTGTACAGGCCGATGCGCAACGCGCTCGTCGCGATCAACCTGCTCGCGTTCGCCGTCTTCTGGCTGTATCCGGTCGCACCGCCGCGGATGCTCGGCGGCTTCACGGACATCGTCGCGAGCACGCACGCGATCGGCTCGTGGCACAGCGGCGCGCTCGCCTCGCAGGCGAACCAGCTCGCGGCGATGCCGTCGCTGCACATCGCGTGGGCGGTGTGGTGCACGATCGGCGTGTGGCGGTTGACCTCGCGCGCGTGGCTGCGCGCGCTGGCGGTGCTGTACCCGTGCGTGACCGGCTTCGCCGTCCTGGCGACCGGCAACCACTACCTGCTCGACATCGCGGCGGGCGCCCTGCTCGTCGCGGTCGCGGCGGCGGCCCTCGCCGCAGTCCCGTGGGTGCTCGCCCGTTCCGGCGCCCGGCCGCTGCGGAGCCCCGCGGGAGCCTGAGAGTCCGCGCGCGGCCGCGCCGAGCGGCCCCGTGGCGCATGTCACAAAGTTGTTACGAAGTTCAAGTTCGGATAAAGTGGGCGCCGCCGCCGCAGACTGTTGAGGGACAACTTCGACGGCTCAGCCGCACAGAGCGCGGGAGTACCCCGTGTCTGTAGGGTGGCCCCATCGAGATGCCCGATTTTGACCCCCAAGAGGATCCTACGCGCCTGCCTGCGCGGAGCCGCGCCCACCGCGCCCGGCGTCCCGCTTCGCTCGCGCGCCGGCACGCCCGGCGCCGAGCCTGCCGCCCGCTGACGGCGGCGATCGCGCTCGCTCCGGCCCTCCCTCGCCGCGCCAGATGCCAGCGGCGCCGGGCCCGGCGCCCGGGATCTTCCCGCTGACGTGGTCCTGCTGAGATACCTCGACGTGTGCCTGGTGCTCGCGACGGCGCCGTTCGTGCTCATCGCGGGCCTGCCGCTGTTCGGGTACCTCGTCGCCGCCGTCGCCTGGCTGCTCACGCGCCTCGGCACGACCTACGTGCAGGAGCGGGCGCTGCGCGTCGGCGACCCGAAGCTCCGCGCGGGGATGCAGGTCGGCAGCATGATGGGCCGGATCTGGATCGTCGTGCTCGCGATCCTGCTCGCGCGCTTCGCCGGCGGCAAGGACGACGGGATCATGGCGGCCGCGCTGCTGCTCGGGGCCTTCACGGTGTACTTCGTGATGTCGTTCTTCACCCGCAACCCGCTCGCCGGGCCCAAGCCGCCGGCCCACGGCAGCCCGAGCGCGTCATGAGCGCGGCGACGCACGCGCCCCCGGCGGGGGTCACGGTCGGGCGCGCCGGTGCTGGTGGCGGCGAGGCCGGCGGGCCCGAGCAGAAGAGCCACAAGGTGCGCAACCGCCTGCTGATCGCCTTCGGCATCTACCTGGCCGGGCTGATCGCGCTGATCGCGATCTACGGCTTCAAGGGCACCCGCAACAACGCCTACAAGCCGCAGAACGAGTTCAAACTCGAAAGCTGGCTCTCGATCCACGTCGGGGGCATCGATTTCTCGCTCAACAAGGCCGTGCTGTATCTCGTCCTCGCCGCGTCGCTGACCTGCTTCACGATGATCTGGGTCGCGCGCCGCATGCAGGAGCGCCCGAACAAGGTGCAGACGGCGGTGGAGGCGATCTACCAGCTGATGCGCGACAACATCACCGGCAGCGCCATGGACGACAGGATGGCGCGCAAGTGGTTCCCGTTCATCGGCACGCTGTTCTTGTTCATCCTGTTCTCCAACCTGATCGGCTATCTCCCGCTGCCGACGAACACCGAGCACGAGTTCACGCTGTTCGGCGTGCACCTGCCGACGTTCTCGCTGTACGCCGCCACGGCGAACCTCGCGATCCCGCTCGTGCTCGCGCTCGTCGTGTTCACCTCTTACACGGCTGAAGGGATCCGCGCGAAGGGGCCGATCGGCTACCTGAAAGGTCTCGTTCCGGGCGGCGTCGAAGGCGGCATCGCCGTGCCGATCTTCTTCCTCGAGGTGCTCTCGAACCTGATGCGGATCCTCTCGCTGACGATCAGGCTGTTCGCGAACATCCTCGCCGGGCACCTGATCATCCTCTTCTTCGCGGGCGCGCTCGCCGTGCTGCTCGGTGTCACCTGGCTCGGCTGGTTCGCGCTGCCGTTCGGCATCATCCTCTTCGCCTTCGAGGTGAGCCTGGTGGCCGCCCTGCAGGCGTTCATCTTCGCCACCCTCACCGCGATCTACCTCGGCGGCGCCGTCGCCGCGGAGCACTAAAGGAGACAGACGACGTGCACATAGCTCTAATCACCCTGCTGGCCGCCGCGGAAGAAACGGCCAAAGCCGGCAAGTCGATCGGCCTCGGAGTTGGAGGTGGACTCGGCGCCGTGGGCGCCGGGGTCGGCATCGGGATCATCTTCGGCAAGGCGATCGAAGCGATCACGCGCCAGCCCGAGATGCGCGACGAGATCACACAGCTGCAGTGGCTCGGCTTCGCCCTCACCGAGGCGACCTTCTTCTACGGCCTCGTGGCGGGCCTGCTGGCCGCGTTCATCGTCTGAGCGATGCCGATCGCCGGATTGCACACCCCGTCCTCGCCCGTGCTCGCAGCATCGGAAGGCAGCTTCCTGATCAAGCCGGGCGTCGGCCTGATGATCTGGACGCTGGTCGTGTTCTTCGTCACCTTCCTGCTGCTCAAACGGCTTGCGTTCCCGGCGATCAGCAGGGCGCTCGACAAACGCCAGAAATCGATCGAAGAATCGATCGACACGGCGGAGCGCACCCGCCAGGAGGCCGACCGGCTGCTCGCGGAGTACCGCGACCGCTTGAAGGAGGCGCGCGCCCAGGCGGACGAGATCGTCCAGCGCGCCCGCCAGACGGCCGACACGCACACCGCGGAGTCCAAGCAGCAGGGCCAGGAGCTGATCGCCGAAGCGCAGCGGCGCGCGGAACGCGAAATCGCGGCCGCCACCGAGCGCGCGCTCTCCGACCTGCGCCGCGAGGTGGCCGACCTGACGGTGATGGCCACCGAGAAGGTGACCAGGAAGGCGCTCAGCGAGGCCGACCAGCGCCGGCTGGTCGACGAGGCGCTGGCCGAACTCGACTTCTCGGAGATCTCGGCCGGGAGCGCGTCGTGACGCTTCGCCGCGTGCGGATGCTCGCCGGGGGTGCGTCCTAGATGGACGAGCTCGCTCAGGTATATGCGCGCGCGCTGTTCGAGGTCGCGCGCGAGCAGGGCAAGCTCGATGAGCTGCGCGAGCAGCTCGCTCAGTTCGCCGACGCGGTCGAATCCGACCGTCAGCTCGCGGTCTTCTTCTTCTCGCCGTACTTCTCGACCGCGGAGAAGGAGCAGGGCCTCGAACGGATCCTGCAGGGCGCGGACGAGAACTTCGTCAACTTCCTGAAGCTGCTGATCGAGAAGCACCGCATGCCCGTGCTGTTCCGCATCCGCGCTGCATACCAGCACCTGTGGGACGAGGAGAACAAGGTCCTCCCGGTCGAGATCACGAGCGCGATCGAGCTCGACCCGGCGACCACCGAGAACCTCGGCAACACGATCGGCGAGCGCGCCGGACGCAAGGTCACCCTTGCCGCGCGCGTCGACCCGGACATCATCGGCGGAATCGTGGTCCGGGTCGGCAACTCGATCCTCGATGCCTCAATTCGCAACCGACTGGAGCAGCTGCGCAGGCAGGTTGCCCAAGGAGCCTCATAAGAATGCAGATCAACCCCGACGAGATCACAAGCATCCTCAAGAGCCGCATCGAGGGCCTGGACGAAGGCACCGCGGAGCTGACGGAGGTGGGCACCGTGCTGTCGGTCGCCGACGGCATCGCGCGCCTGCACGGCGTGGAGAACTGCATGTCCTTCGAGAAACTCGAGTTCCCCCACGGCGTCACCGGCTTGGCCCTGAACCTCGAGTCCGACAACGTCGGCGCGGTGCTGTTCGGCGAGTGGGAAAAGATCTCCGAGGGCGACACCGTTCGGCGCACCGGGGAGCTGCTCGAGATTCCGGTGGGCGAGGCGCTGCTCGGACGCATCGTCGACCCGCTCGGCCGCCCGCTCGACGGCAAGGGAGAGGTGAACACGACCGAGATGCGGCCCGCCGAGTTCAAGGCCCCCGGCGTCGTCCAGCGCCAGCCTGTGACCGAACCGATGCAGACCGGTCTGAAGGCGATCGACGCGATGATCCCGATCGGCCGTGGCCAGCGAGAGCTGATCATCGGCGACCGCCAGACCGGCAAGACGGCGATCGGCGTCGACACGATCATCAACAACAAGGACACCGGTGTGGTGTCCGTGTACGTGGCGATCGGCCAGCGCATGTCCACCGTCGTCGCGATCGCGCAGACGCTCGAGGAATACGGCGCGCTGGACAAGACGATCATCGTCGCCGCCGCCGCCGACGAGGCCGCGCCGATCAAGTACATGGCCCCGTACGCGGGCTGCGCGATGGCCGAGCACTTCCTCTACAACGGCGGCCACGCGCTCTGTGTCTACGACGACCTGACCAAGCATGCGTACGCCTACCGGCAGATGTCGCTGCTGCTGCGCCGCCCGCCGGGTCGCGAGGCCTATCCCGGGGACGTGTTCTACCTGCACTCGAGGCTGCTGGAGCGGGCCGTCAAGCTCAACGACGATCTCGGCGGCGGCTCGCTCACGGCGCTGCCGATCATCGAGACGCAGGCCGGCGATGTCTCCGCGTACATCCCGACGAACGTGATCTCGATCACCGACGGCCAGATCTTCCTCGAGTCCAAACTCTTCAACGCGGGCGTGCGGCCTGCCATCAACGTCGGCATCTCTGTCTCGCGCGTCGGCGGGAACGCGCAGATCGGCCCGATGAAGAAAGTCGCCGGGCGCATCAAGCTCGAGCTGTCGCAGTACCGCGACCTCGAAGCCTTCGCGCAGTTCGGCTCGGACCTCGATGCGGACACACAGCGCACGCTGGCCCGCGGCGAACGGCTCGTCGCGACGCTCAACCAGGGCGAGCGCCAGCCGCTCGCAGTCGAGGACCAGACGGTCCAGATCTACGCCGCGACCAACGGCTTCCTCGACCGTCTCAACGTCGAGCGCGTGCCGGAGTTCCTGACCGAGCTGACCGAACGGATGCATTCCCAGGGAAGCGCCGTGCGCGAGAAGATCCGCGGCGGCGACTGGTCCGAGGAGACGCAGAACGAAGTCAAGAGGCTGGTCGAGGAGTTCGCGCGCGACTTCGGCTACGACCTCGACGAGGAGGGCCAGCCGCTCGACGACGAGCCGGCGCCCTCGGTCGAGACCCGCGACGCCGCCGAGAGCGCGGCCGACGGCGACGCAGGCGCGGCGGAGGAGGCCGAGACCGGCGAGCGTGCGGAGACGACGACCGCCGCCGCCTAGCGGAGAGCGGACGGGCAAGCCATGGCCTCACAGCGTGACGTCAAGAACAAGATCAACTCGGTCAAGAACATCCAGAAGATCACGCGCGCGCTGGAGACCGTGGCCGCGGCCCGGCTGCGGCGGGCCGAGCAGCGGATCGACGCGTTGCGCCCCTACGCGGGGGCGATCCGGCGCATGACGCGCCAGGCGGCGCGCGCGGCGGGCGCCGAGACGGCGCGACTGCCGCTGCTCCAGGAGCACGACTCCGAGCGCAACGTCGGGCTGCTGCTCGTGACGGGCGACCGCGGTCTGGCCGGCGGCTTCAACTCGCAGATCATCCGCGCCGGCGTGCGGATCGCCTCCGAGCTCGGAGGGGAGGGCAAGCAGCCGGCCTGGTACGCCGCCGGCCGCCGCGGCGTCTCCTCGATCAGCTTCCGCGGGTACCAGCTCAGCGGCAGCTACACGGGCTTCGCCGACCGCCCCGCCTATGCAGACGCGCGCTCGATCGCCGATGACCTGATCACGGGCTACGTCGACGGCCGGCTCGACCGCGTTGAGATCGTCTACAACGCCTACATCTCGCCGCTGACCCAGCGCGTCACGCGCGAACAGCTGCTGCCGTTGTCCCATGCGACGATCGCGGGCGAGGAGGACGAGGAACAGGACGACCAGGCCGACGGCCCGCGCGCGCTGGTCGAATACGAGCCCGGACCCGAAGAACTGCTCAGACGGCTGATCCCGGACTACATCGAGATCTCGATCTACCGCGCGCTCGTCGAGTCGACGGCGGGCTTCTTCGGCGCGCAGATGACCGCGATGCGAAGCGCCTCCGACAACGCGGGGACGCTGATCACCGACTACACGTTGGAGATGAACCGCGCCCGCCAGGCCGAGATCACGCAGGAGATCGCGGAGGTCGTGGCGGGCGCAGAGGGGCTTTCCTGAGCCGAGCGGCTAGAACTTGATCCAGAGAGAAAGAGGGACGAATCAGATGGCCAGCACCACCACCGAGCCGACCGCCGCGGAGCAGAACGGCAAGCCCAACATCGGGCGCATCGAGGAGATCCAGGGCGTTGTGATCGAGGCTGTGTTCCCCGACCGGCTGCCTGAGATCTACCACGCGATCACGGTCGAACGCACCGCGGCGAACCGCGAGGAGGAGGCCCCGGGCATCAGCGCGGGCGCCGAGGAGAAGGTGCTCGTCTGCGAGGTCCAGCAGCACCTGGGCGATGATCGCGTGCGCGCGGTCGCGATGGACACCACCGACGGGCTCGCGCGCGGGCAGGAGGTCCTCGACACAGGTGCGCCGATCACGGTGCCGGTGGGCGAGGCGACGCTGGGCAGGATCTTCAACCTGCTCGGCGATCCGATCGACCTCGGACCGGAACTGCCCAAGGACACCGAGCGCCGCGGCATCCACCAGGACGCTCCTCCCGCGGACGACCTCACGCCGACGACGGAGATGTTCGAGACCGGCATCAAGGTGATCGACCTGCTCGCGCCCTACGCCAAAGGCGGCAAGACCGGGCTGTTCGGCGGCGCCGGCGTCGGCAAGACGGTGCTGATCCAGGAGCTGATCCACAACCTCGCCACCGAGCACGGCGGGCTGTCGGCGTTCTGCGGCGTCGGCGAGCGCTCGCGCGAGGGCAACGACCTGTGGCTGGAGATGAAGGAGTCCGGCGTGCTCGACAAGACGATGCTCGTCTTCGGGCAGATGAACGAGCCGCCCGGCGCGCGCATGCGCGTCGCGCTCTCGGGGCTGACGATGGCCGAATACTTCCGCGACCAGGGCCAGGACGTGCTGCTGTTCATCGACAACATCTTCCGGTTCGTCCAGGCCGGCTCCGAGGTCTCGGCTCTGCTCGGGAGGATGCCCTCGCAGGTGGGCTACCAGCCGACGCTCGAGACCGAGATGGGCGGCCTGCAGGAGCGGATCACCTCGACGCGCGAGGGCTCAGTCACCTCTGTGCAGGCGATCTACGTCCCGGCCGACGATCTCACCGACCCGGCCCCGGCGTCGGTGTTCGCCCACCTCAACGCGACGACGGTGCTCTCGCGCTCGATCTCCGAAAAAGGCATCTACCCGGCCGTCGACCCGCTCGAATCGACCTCGACGATCCTCAAGCCCGACATCCTCGGCGAGGACCACTTCCGCGTCGCCAACCGCGTCAAGGAGATCCTGCAGCGCTACAAGGAACTCCAGGACATCATCGCGATCCTCGGCATCGACGAGCTCTCCGACGAGGACAAGCTGACCGTCCAGCGGGCGCGCAAGATCGAGCGCTTCCTCTCCCAGCCGTTCTTCGTCGCCGAACAGTTCACCGGCACTCCCGGGGCGTACGTGCCGATCGCCGAAACGATCCGCGGCTTCGAGGAGATCATCGAAGGCAAGCACGACGAGGTCCCCGAGAGCGCGTTCTTCCTGAAGGGCACGATCGAGGAAGTCGTCGAAGCGGGCAAGAAACAGTGAGGCCGAAGGCCGAACGATCAACGACGGCCGGACGCCGTCCACGTTCTCGGATCGCGGGGCTGGATGCCCCGTGGAGCTGACCCCTGGTGGCGCACGCGAAGTTCCAGGCCGAAGTCCTCACCCCCGAGGGCGAGGTCTTCTCCGAGGAGATCGAAATGCTCTCGACGCGGACCACGATCGGCTCGATCGGCCTGCTCGCCGGACACGAGCCCGTGCTCGCGATGCTCGAGCCGACGGAGCTGAGGCTCTACCGCTCCGAAGGGGACATCGTGCGCTACGCGCAGGCCGAGGGCTACCTGCAGTTCGCCGAGAACCGCGCCCTCGTGCTGGTCGAGGAGGCGATCGAGCCCGGGCAGCTGGACCGCGCCACGATCGAGACCAAGCTCTCGGAAGCGCAGGCGGCCGCCGAGCGCGCCCCGGATGACAGCGAGGAGCATGCCCGCGCGCTGCGCGACATCCGCCGCTACGAGGCGTTCCTCGCCGTTGGTTCCTAGCGCCGGCGCGGCGCCTGCACTGCGGCTAGCCTTTCCGGCCTGATGAACGCGGTCCGTGAGCCCATCGCAGTGATCGGCACCGGCTATGTCGGCCTGGTCACCGCGGCCGGCTTCGCCGAGCTCGGCAGCGACGTCTGGTGCGTCGACATCGACGCTGAGAAGATCGCGCGCCTGCAGGCGCGCGAGGTGCCGATCTATGAGCCTGGGCTCGAGGAGGTGCTCGCAGAGCAGCGCGCGAGGCTGCACTTCACGACCGAGCTGGCCGAGGCGCTGCCGCACGCGCGCCTGCTGTTCGTAGCCGTCGGGACGCCGCCGACGTACTCGGGCGACGCCGACCTGTCCGCCGTTCGGGCGGTCGTCGACGAGCTCGGCGACGCGGGCGGGCGCGCGCTCGTGATGAAGTCGACCGTGCCGTGCGGCACCGGCGCGAGCATCCAGCGCGTGTTCGGCGAACGCGGCATCGAGGACATGGCCTACGTGTCCTGCCCGGAGTTCCTCAAGGAGGGCTCGGCGCTGCGCGACTTCAGGAACCCTGACCGGGTGGTGGTCGGGGAGTCCGGCGACTGGGCCGGCGAGGCCGTGGTGAACCTGTACGGCCCGCTGCAGGCGCCGCTGGTCCGCACCGACGTCGCGAGCGCCGAGATGATCAAGCTCGCGGCCAACGCCTTCCTCGCCACGAAGATCTCGTTCATCAACGAGATCGCCAACGTCTGCGAGGAGACCGGGGCGGACGTGATCGAGGTGGCGCGGGGCGTCGGGCTCGACGACCGGATCGGGCCGAAGTTCCTGCAGGCGGGCATCGGCTACGGCGGCTCCTGCTTCACGAAGGACGTCAGCGCCCTGAAGCTCCTCGCGGCGAACTCCGGTTACCACTTCCAGCTCCTGAACGCCGTGACGGAGGTGAACGAGCTGCAGAAGCGGCGCGTCGTGTCCAAGCTCCAGCGTCACGTCGGCGACCTGGCCGGGCGGCGGATCGCGCTGCTGGGCCTCGCGTTCAAGCCCGAGACCGATGACATGCGCGGCGCGTCCTCGCTGGTGCTCGCCGCACGGCTGCAGGCCGAGGGCGCGATCGTGACGGCGTACGACCCGATCGCCGAGCAGGAGGCACGCAAGCTGATGCCGCAGCTGAGCTACTGCGACGGCGCGCTGGAGGCGGTGAACGAGGCCGACGCGGCGGTGCTCGTCACCGAGTGGCGCGAGTTCCTCGAGCTCGACTGGAGGGAGGTCGCGGCCTCGATGCGGGGCAACCTGATCGTGGACGGGCGCAACGCCCTGGACCCCGGGGCGGTGCAGGCCGCCGGCCTCGTCTACGAGGGGATCGGCAGGCGATGACGGGGGCAGGGGGGACGGGGGGCCGGTGCAGGCGGTGATCCTGGTCGGCGGCGAAGGCACGCGGCTGCGGCCGCTGACCTCGAACGTGCCGAAGCCGATCGTCCAGCTCGTCGACCGGCCCTTCATGGCCTACATGCTCGAGTGGCTGCGCGGCCACGGGGTCGACGATGTGATCATCTCGTGCGGCTTTCTCGCCGACCGCGTGCGAGACGTCCTGGGGGACGGCGCCGCGTACGGCCTGCGCTTGCGCTTCGTCGAGGAGCCCGAGCCGCGCGGGACCGCCGGCGCCGTCAAGCTCGCCGAGCCGATGCTCGACGAGCGGTTCCTGATGCTCAACGGAGATGTCTTGACCGATATCGATCTCAGTGAGCAGATCGCCCAGCACGAACGGACCGCCGCGCGCGGCACGCTGGCGCTCGTCCCGGTCGCCGACCCCAGCGCGTACGGGCTGGTCGTGCTCGACGGCGAGCGCGCCGTGAAGGAGTTCATCGAGAAGCCGAGCTCCGAGCGCGAGCTGCCGACGAACCTGATCAGCGCCGGCGCGTACGTGCTGGAGCGCGAGATCCTCGAGCTGGTGCCGCCCGACCGCAACGTCTCGATCGAGCGCGAAGTCTGGCCGCGGCTGGTGGGTGACGGGCTCTACGGCTACCCCTCGGAGAGCTACTGGCTGGACATCGGGACGCCCGACCGCTACCTGAAGGGCACCTTCGACATCATCGAGGGCAACGTCTCCACGGCCGTCCAGGAGCGTCTCGGCGAGCGCTGGCTGGCGCTCGACCCGGACGCCGAGGTGCTCGGGCGCGTGATCCCACCGGCTGTGCTCGAGCGCGGCGCGCGCGTCGGCCCGGGGGCCCAGGTGGGCAGCCTCGTCGTGCTGGGCCAGGACGTCGAGATCGGCGCGCACAGCACCGTCGAGCGCGCCGTTATCCTTAACGGCACCCAGGTGGGCGAGGGGTGCGAGGTGCGCGACTGCATCATCGGACCCGGCTGCCGGATCGGGGCCGCGAGCAAGATCACGGGCGGGGCGGTGCTCGGGGAGGGCGTCACCGTCGGCGCTGACAACGTGATCACGCGCGGGGCGCGTATCTTCCCTGGGGTGCAGTTGCCGGACCGGGCGATCGAGTTCTAGATGCAGCCCGAGCGGCCAGCCGCGTACCGCCACCACCCAGACAGGAAATGACGATCTCACCGAGCAAGGAGCGCCGCAGATGAGCGAGGGCCTTACCGCGACCCCGGCCGCCGGAGCTCTTTCCCGCGAGCTGATCGGCCGCGTCGACTCGACCGGGCAGCTGGCCGACGTGCTGGCACTCCCCGACCACCTGCGTGACGCGGTCTGGCGCGTCGAGTCGGCGATCATGGAGGACTTCGACACGCCGGCCGGCCTCGTCGTCGCCGGCATGGGCGGCTCGGCGATCGGGGGCGCGCTCGCACGCGCGGCGCTCGGCGACCACGCGTCGCGGCCGATCTTCGTGACGCGCGCCTACGGGCTGCCGACCTGGACCACGCCGGAGACGATGGTGCTGTGCGCGAGCTACTCGGGCGAGACCGAGGAGACGCTCGCCTGCTACGAGTCGGCCGGCGCGCTCGGCGCCAAGCGGACGGTCGTCACGACGGGTGGGCGGCTGGCGGAGATGGCCCGCGCCGACGGCGTGCCCGTGATCCCCCTTCCCGCGGGCTTCCAGCCGCGCGCCGCGGTTGCCTACATGACCGTCGCCGCGCTCGAGGTCGCCGCCCTTTGTGGCGTCGGGCCGCGCCTCACGCCGGAGATCGACGTCGCCGCGGCGCACGCCCAGCACCTGGTCGCCGAGTGGGGCCCCGACGCCCCCGAGGACTCGCTCGCCAAGAACGTCGCGCGCGGCCTGTACGGCACCACGCCCGTGATCGCCGGCGCCGGCCTGACGTCGCCGATCGCCTACCGCTGGAAGACGCAGATCAACGAGAACGCCAAGCAGCCGGCGTTCTTCGGCGAACTGCCCGAGCTCGACCACAACGAGCTCGCCGGCTGGGAAGGAGCGCCCGACCTCGGCCGCTTCTCCGCGGTCTTCCTGGACGACTCCGACGCGCACCCGCGGGTCAAGCAGCGCATGGAGCTGACCGAGCAGATGATCTCGGGAAGCGCCGCCGCCAGCTTCCGCCTCGAGACGCGCGGCCAGACCGCGATCGAGCGGGTCGTCTCGCTCGTGCTGCTGGGCGACCTGGTCTCGATCTACCTCGCCGCGCTGCGCGGGGTGGACCCGGGGCCGGTGAAGGCGCTCGACGAGCTCAAGAGCGCGCTGGCCAAGATCTAGCCCCCTGAGCGCCTGTGATACCGTCGAAAACGGCCGAGGAGCGCTGCGACGGGCTCTGGTTCCGCCACGCTCGGCCCCCTCTGCAGCAAAGGGCGCTCACCTGACCAGACAGGAGAGTCAGTCATGGCGACACCTACAGCCACGGGTTCCGACTTCAGGGTTGCGGACCTCTCGCTCGCCGAGTTCGGCCGCAAGGAGATCACGCTAGCCGAGCACGAGATGCCCGGCCTGATGGCGATCCGGGCCGAGTACGCCGCCGCGCAGCCGCTGAAGGGCGCGCGCATCACGGGCTCGCTGCACATGACGATCCAGACAGCGGTCCTGATCGAGACGCTCACGGCGCTCGGCGCGGAGGTTCGCTGGTGCTCGTGCAACATCTTCTCGACGCAGGACCACGCGGCCGCGGCCGTCGCCGTCGGCCCGGACGGAACCGCCGACGATCCGCGCGGCGTGCCCGTCTACGCCTGGAAGGGCGAGACGCTCGAGGAGTACTGGTGGTGCACCGAACAGGTGATGCGCTGGCCCGAGCCCGGAGCAGGCGGCGAACCCGGCCCGAACATGATCCTGGACGACGGCGGCGACGCGACGCTGCTGGTCCACAAGGGCACCGAGTACGAGGCCGCCGGCGCGGTGCCAGATCCGGAGGGCGCCGACTCCCACGAGTTCGAGGTGATCCTGTCGCTGCTCACGCGCTCGCTGGCCGATGACCCGCAGCGCTGGACGAAGATCGGCGAGGGAATCAAAGGCGTGACCGAGGAGACCACGACGGGCGTCCACCGCCTCTACCAGATGGTCGAGACCGGCGAACTGCTGTTCCCGGCGATCAACGTCAACGACTCGGTGACGAAGTCGAAGTTCGACAACCTCTACGGCTGCCGCCACTCGCTGATCGACGGCATCAACCGCGCGACCGACGTGATGATCGGCGGCAAGACCGCGGTCGTATGTGGCTTCGGCGACGTCGGCAAGGGTTGCGCGGAATCGCTGCGCGGCCAGGGCGCGCGCGTGGTCATCACCGAGATCGACCCGATCTGCGCGCTGCAGGCGGCGATGCAGGGCTACGAGGTGCGCCGGCTCGACGAAGTGCTGCCCGTCGCCGACATCTTCGTGACCGCGACCGGCAACAAGGACATCATCACCGCCGAGCACATGGGCCGCATGAAGCACCAGGCGATCGTCGGCAACATCGGCCACTTCGACAACGAGATCGACATCGCGGGCCTGTCAGGCGTCGCCGGCATCGAGCAGGTGAACATCAAGCCGCAGGTCGACAAGTGGGTGTTCCCGGACGGCCACGCGATCATCATGCTCTCCGAGGGGCGGCTGCTGAACCTCGGCAACGCCACCGGGCATCCTAGCTTCGTGATGAGCAACTCGTTCTCGAATCAGACGATCGCGCAGATCGAGCTGTTCACCAAGAACGACGAGTACGAGAAGCGGGTGTACGTGCTGCCCAAGCACCTCGACGAGAAGGTCGCCCGCCTGCACCTCGACGCGCTGGGCGTGAAGCTCACCGAGCTGTCTGCGGATCAGGCCGCCTACATCGGCGTGCCGGTGGAAGGCCCCTTCAAGCCGGATCACTACCGCTACTGACGCGAGGGTAGGCTCCCTCGCATGCGGAGCGGCACGTGAGGGCGATGGTGCTCGCAGCCGGGCTCGGCACCCGGCTGCGACCGCTCACCTACGAGATCACCAAGCCGATGGTCCCGGTGCTGGACCGGCCGGTGATGGAGCACATCCTGGAGCTGCTCTCGCGCCACGGGTTCGAGCAGGTGGTCGCGAACCTGCACTACTTCCCGGAGACGATCGAGGAGTACTTCGGCGACCGGCTCTCCTACCACTACGAGGCTGAGCTGCTCGGCACCGCCGGCGGCGTGCGCGCGTGCCGGGAGTTCTTCGGCGAGGAGCCGTTCCTCGTGATCTCGGGCGACGCGCTCACCGACATCGACCTCACGGCGCTCACCGCCCGCCACCTCCAGGCGGGCGGGATCGCGACGCTGTCGGTGAAGAAAGTGGCGGACACGCGCGAGTACGGCGTCGTGCTCCACGACCGCGACGGGCGGATCACGGGCTTTCAGGAGAAGCCGGCGCCGGAGGAAGCGCTGTCGGATCTCGGCAACTGCGGCATCTACGTGTTCTCGCCCGAGATCTTCGACTACTTCCCCGACCGTCCGTTCGCGGACTGGGCGCAGGACGTGTTCCCGGCGCTGCTCGAGAACGACGTGCCGTTCTACATCCACGAGGTCCACGAGTACTGGAACGACGTCGGCTCGCTGGGCGAGCTGCGCCAGGGCACCTTCGACGCGCTCGAAGGAGAGCTGCACCTCGAGATCGCGGGCGAGGAGCGCCAGCCCGGCGTGACCGTCGCCGGCGAGACGAAGCTGCCCGAGGACGCGGAGATCGACGGCCCGGCGTGGATCGGCGAGGACGTACGGATCGGCGCCGGCGTGCGGCTGACCGGACCTGTCGTGGTCGGTGACGGAGCGAGCGTCGGCGACGGCGCGCAGCTGCGCTCGAGCATCGTCTTCCCCGGCACCGAGATCGGCGCGGAGTCGATCCTGATCGGGGCGATCGCCGGCCACAAGGGCATCCTTCGGAGCCTGCGCGCGCGGCGCTGAGCTCGCGCCCGCGCCGGCGGCGCGGCGGCGAGGCCTCGATCCGAGTATCACTGTGACCGCGTCGCGATGAGCACTACCGCCGCAGCCCCCGCCACCGTCCGAACCGGCACCCCCCGCCTCGCGCTGGTCTTCACCGGGCTGATGATGGTGCTGCTGCTGGCCGCGCTCGACTCGACGATCGTCGCGACCGCGCTGCCGACGATCGTCGGCGACCTCGGAGGCCTGGAGCGGATCGCCTGGGTGACGAGCGCGTTTCTGCTCGCGCAGACCGTGGTCACGCCGCTGTACGGCAAGCTCGGCGACCAGCTCGGCCGAAAGCGGGTGCTGCAGAGCGCGGTCGTGCTGTTCCTGGCCGGCTCGGCGCTCTGCGGCCTCTCGCAGACGATGACCGAGCTGATCGCGTTCCGGGCCGTCCAAGGACTCGGCGCCGGCGGCCTGATCGTGCTCGTCCAGGCGAGCGTCGGCGATGTGGTCCCCCCGCGCGAACGCGGCCGCTATCAGGGGTTGTTCGGCGCGGTGTTCGGCTTCGCTGCGGTCGCCGGGCCGCTGCTGGGAGGCGTGATCGTCGACAACCTCTCGTGGCGCTGGATCTTCTACGTGAACCTGCCGGTCGGCATTCTCGCCCTGATCGTGCTCTCGGCCACGCTGCCGGACTCCGGAGCGCGCAGCCGCCCGGTGATCGACTACCTCGGCGCCGGCGTGCTCGCGTCCGCGCTCGCGGCGATAGTGCTGGTCGCGAGCCTCGGCGGTACGACCTGGCCGTGGGGCTCGCCACAGACCGTGGTCGTGGCCGTCGCCGGGGTCGCGCTGCTCGGCGTGTTCATCGTGGTCGAGCGCCACGCCCGGGAACCCGTGTTGCCTCTGTCGTTGTTGCGCGACGAGGTCTTCCGCGTCGCCTCGCTGCTGTCGCTGATCGTGGGGTTCGCGCTGTTCGGGACGATCACGTTCCTGCCGCTGTTCTTCCAGACGGTCTTCCACGCGAGCCCGACCGGGGCCGGGCTGCGGCTGATCCCGCTGATGGGCGGCCTGGTGACCGCCTCGGTCATCTCGGGACGGCGGATCGCCGCGACCGGCCGCTACCGGCGCTTCCCGATCTTCGGCACGTTGCTGCTGACGATCGGGCTGTTCCTGCTCTCGCGCATCGGCCTCGGCACCAGCTCCGTGGCGATCGACGCCGCGCTGCTCGTGGTCGGGCTCGGCCTCGGGTTGACGATGCAGGTGCTGGTGCTCGCCGTGCAGAACGCCGTCGGCTACGAGCTGCTCGGGGCTGCCACCTCGGGGGTCACGCTCACGCGCGGCATCGGCGGCTCGTTCGGCGCGGCGGTGTTCGGCACGATCTTCACGACCAGGCTGCGATCGGAGCTGCGCGGCGTTCTGCACGGGCCCCTCGCCGCGCAGGTCGCAGGCGGCGGGCGCCTGACCGGCGCCCAGGTGGCGAGC
This sequence comes from Solirubrobacteraceae bacterium, assembly GCA_035569835.1. GTDB lineage: Bacteria > Actinomycetota > Thermoleophilia > Solirubrobacterales > Solirubrobacteraceae > Palsa-744. The sequence continues at coordinate 62,156 of DATMMF010000016.1, read as the reverse complement.
CTGCCGCACGCCGCCGAGGTCGCGTACGCGAACGCCTACGTGAACGCGCTGCGACCGGTGTTCCTGGTGGCGACCGGCATCGGTGCCGTGGGCTTCGTGCTCAGCCTGCGCCTGCGCGAGCGCCCGCTGCGCACCACGGCCGCGACGAGCAACGGCCTCGAGGACTCGCTCGCTGCGCCGAAGTCGCCGAGCTCGCTGGCCGAGATCGACCGGGCGCTGAGCGTCGCCGCCGGCGAGCAGCGCCGGCGCGAGTTCAGCGCACGGATGGTCGCGCGGGCCGGTGTGGATATCAGCCCCGGAGCTGCATGGGCGCTCGCGCGGTTCAGCAGCTACGGCGTCGCGGGCACGCTCGGGATGGCACGCTCGATCGGCATCCCGGAGGAGCGGATCGGCCCGGTGCAGGCCGAGCTGCGCGAGCGCGGGCTGGTCGAAGGCGAGGCGGAGCAAGCGCGGCTGACGCCGGCCGGGACGGCGATGGCCGACCAGCTGCTGAGCGCACGGCGCGAGGAGCTTCGGGCGCTGCTCGACGGCAACGACGCCGAGCGCGCGCCGGAGGTCCAGCAGCTGATCGAGCAGCTCTGCGTCGAGCTCTCCGGGCAGCGCCCGGACCGCGCTCAGGCGAGCAGCTCGTAGCGCTCGCGCCGCTGCTGCTCGCGCTCGGACTCCGCCAGCGCGCGGATGAACAGCACGACGATCGCCACCCCCATCACGAGCGACTGCTCGACGGCCATGATCAGCCCGGCGACCCCCTGGTCGTCGAGCGCTGACAGGCCCCAGATCTGGGGTACGTGCTCGTAGTAGGGGTACAGCGCGACCGGCGCGAACGCGAGCCCCATCCCCAGCGCGCCGACGAGCAGCTTGCTCGTCGCCATGTACGCGATCGGCCCCATCCCCCCGAGTCGCATCCGTGCGCGGATCGGCGAGATCAGATGCCACCAGTACAGGGAGCCCACGACGAGGAAGCTGAGGTGCTCGAGGATGTGGACACCGTCGTTGCGAACGGCGAGGTCGTAGGCGGTCGGGATGTGCCACGCCCAGATCACGCCGACGTACAGCGCCACCGCGAAGGCCGGGTGCGCGAGCGGACCTGCCATCCGCTCGACGGTGTGGACCGTCCGCGTGACGGGCCGCAGGATCACCTTGGTCAGCGCGAGGATCGCGAGAATCGGCGCGATGTCGAGGAGCAGCATGTGCTGGACCATGTGCGCGGCGAAGAGCTGGCTGGAGAGTGAGTCGATCGGCGAGCAGAGCGCCAGCACGACGACGAGCGTCGCTGCGATGAAGCAGCACAGCCGCCAGACCGGCGCCTCGGTCGCGGCACGCTCCGATCCGGCCGCCCGCACGGTTCGCCAGCGGCGGACGTAGACCCAGATCCAGGCCAGCGCCACCACGAGCACGAGCGGGCTGAACGACCACGTCAGGTCTGGCTTCATCGCCGCACGATTCTCGCAGGCGCCGGGGGCCGAGGCAGCCCCTCATCGACCGGGGCGGGGCCGGCCGGGAGCCCTCGCCGATTGCGTCCACCGGCCATTTACATCCGCCGAGCAGCGGCGTACCATCGTGGGCCGACGCCAGAGACAAGGCCGATCGAAGGAGCGACCATGGAGATCGACATCAGAGGTCGAAACGTACCGGTCACCGATGAGCTCCGCACACACGCGGAGCGTCGCCTCACGAAGATCGCGCGGCAGGTTTCGGAGCTCGCCAGGCTCGAGATCGAGATCTTCCACGAACGCAATCCGCGCGTCGCCGATTGCGAAGTCGCCGAGGCCACGCTGTACCTCAAGGGCGTGACGCTGCGGGCCCGCGACGCCTCGCCCGACATGCTCCACTCGCTGAACCTGATGGTCGACGAGCTCGCCCGGCAGGTCAAGCGCCACCGCGAGAAGCTGCGCGGGCGGCGCGAGGCCCACCGCTCCTCGGCCCACGTCGGCGACGCGACGCTGCCCTCGACTTAGGATCCCGACCGTCGTTCGGCCGGCGCTCCGCGCCGACCTCAGAGGTTTGGGTCTCGGAGCAGCGTGTGTTTAGAACCCCGCACGGCGCGGGTAGCTGCGCGTGCGGGGAAATGCGAGCAAGGGGGATCTCAGCCGCGATCGTTCTGGCGCTGGCGTGCGCAGGAGGCTTCGCCTCGCCCGCGGCCGCCAAGAAGGCCCCGCCCTCGCTCCCGCCGGCCGAAGGCAAGGCTCCCCGCCCGGGGCCGTCGATCCTCTACGCCCCGCCGGCCCCCGCGCCCCAACTCGAAAACGCGCCCGGCTCGACCTGGAAGGCCGCGCCGATCCTGGTCTCCGGCGCGAGCGCCTACCGCAAGGGCGAGTTCCTCTACCAGGGCTACCTGTACGACGACCACGGCGCAAAAGAGGTCGTCGATCCGACCAACCCGATGATCTCCCCGGGCGGCGACTCCTCCGGCGGCGACACGTTCTCCGAACCCGACGGCACCTACACGTATCCGACCGGTCCGGGTTATGACGAGAACGCGGCGAACCTCGTCGAACTGCGGGCCAAGCCGCTGAAGAAGGCCACCGCCTTCCGCATCACGCTGAACAGCCTCGAGAACCCGGCGCTGATCGCGACGGCGATCGCGATCGGCGGCGAAGAAGGCGTCACCCATCCGTTCCCGTTCGGCGCGAACGTGCACGCCCCCGCCGAATACTTCCTGACGGTCCACGGCGAAACCGCTGTGCTGACGAACGCAGCCAGCGGCGAAACCGTGCCTGGCCCGGCCCCGACCGTCTCCGTCGATCTCGCCCGCCGCCAGATCACAGTCGCGGTCCCCCACAGCGAGTGGAACCCCGGCACCTCGACGGTACGTCTCGCCGCAGGCGTCGGGCTCTGGAACGAAGCGGCCGGCACCTATCTGCTCCCGGGCGCGACGGCCAGCGCCACCCAGCCCGGCGGCGCGGGCACCGACTCCAGCCCGCCCGCGTTCTTCGACGTCGCCTTCCGCTTCAACGACCAGGAGCCGGTACCGGGCACGCCGAGCCCGGGGAACGAGCTCAACCCGGCCTACTGGCGCGAATCGGCGCAGGCGCAGGCGCTGGCGTCGGGCGACATCAGCAAGTTCCACGCGGAGGTCGAATTCGCCAAGCTGAAGGCGAAGGCCAACGACGACATGGACGGCACGCCGACGGGCGTGCCGGTCTCGGGTGTCTTCGACCGCATCCTCGCCTCGCACTTCGCCGACGGCCAGGGCGCCGACTACGCGACCGGAGGCTGCGGCTCCTCGAGCGCGTGCATCGGCGAGATGCGCGGGCAGCTCCTGCCCTACGCGATCTACGTGCCCAGCGGGCCGGCGCCGTCGCAGGGCTGGGGCCTGACGCTGCTGCTGCACTCGCTCTCGGCCAACTACAACCAGTTCTCGGGCACCAAGAACCAGGCCGAGTTCGCCGATCGCGGTCAGGGTTCGATCGTGATCACGCCCTCGGGCCGCGGCCCCGACGGCTGGTACTACGACCATGCGGGCGCCGATACCTTCGAAGTGTGGGCCGACGCCGCCGCCCACTACAAGCTCGATCCGAACTTCACGGACATCGCCGGCTACTCGATGGGCGGCTATGGCACGTACAAGTTCGCGAGCCAGTTCCCGGACCTGTTCGCCCGCGCGCAGCCCACGGTCGGGCCGCCCGGCCTGGGCGTGTGGGTCCCGCCCGCGCCGCCCGAACCCGGAGGCGAACAGTCCAACACCGAACGGATGCTCGGCTCGGTGCGCAACATCCCGTTCCTGATCTGGGACGAGACGACCGACGAGCTGGTGCCGATCGCGGGCGTGCTGAAACAGGTCGAAAAGTTCAACACCCTCGGCTACCGCTACGAATTCGACCAGTTCCAGGCCGGCGAGCACCTCACGCTTGCGATCAACGACGAATTCCAGCCGGCCGCCAACTTCCTCGGCACCGAAACCGTCGATCGCAACCCCCCGCACGTGACCTACGTCTACAACCCGACGATGGACTTCGCCTCCGACGGGACCTCGGCGGGGCACGCGTACTGGGTATATGGGGTGACGCTCCGCGAAGGCGGCGGCACGGCGCCGCTCGGCACGGTGGACGTGCGCTCCGAGGGCTTTGGCACGGGCGACCCGACGCCGGGCGAAACGACCCACGGGGCGGGCACTCTGACCGGCGGGGCGATCCCCGCGATCCCCTACACGAGCCAGTCGAAGGCCTGGGGTCCCGCCCCGGCGGCGCCCTCCGCAGACGCGCTCGACATCACCGCCTCGAACGTGTCCGCGTTCACGGTCGACGCGAAGCGGGCCAGAGTCGACTGCAACGCGGCGCTCCACGTCAGCACCGACGGGCCGCTCAGCGTGACGCTGGCGGACTGCCGCGGCGGGCGGACCAAGACGCTCAGCTTCCCCTGATCCGCGCTCACGGCGCCCGCCGATGGGCTCACCGCCGGGAGCTATCCTTGGGCGCATGCCCTCACTGCTCGATCGCGCGCTGAACGCCGGCGAGGCCAAGAAGTTCAAGCAATATCAACGGCGCGTGGCGCTGATCAACGCCTTCGAGCCCGAGCTCGAAGAGGACAGCGACGCGGAGCTGCGCGAGCGGATGGACGCGCTGCGCCAGCGGGGCGCCGAGGGCGAGTCGCTCGACGAGTTGCTGCCCGAGTGCTTCGCCGTCGTCCGCGAGACCGGCAAGCGCACGATGGGGATGCGCCATTTCGACGTCCAGATGATCGGCGGGATGGCTCTGCACGAGGGCCAGATCTCAGAGATGAAGACCGGCGAGGGCAAGACGCTGACCGCCACGCTCGCCGTCGTCCTGAACTCGCTCGCCGTCGGCGAGCCGGACCCCGATGACGGCGATGACGCCGCGCCGCGCCGCCGGGGCGTGCACGTGGTGACCGTCAATGACTACCTGGCGCGACGCGACGCCGAATGGATGGGGCCGATCTACGACGCGCTCGGCGTGACCGTCGGCGTGCTCGAAAACATGCAGCCCTACGACGAGAAGCAGCAGGCCTACGCAGCGGATGTCGTCTACGGGACCAACTCGGAGTTCGGCTTCGACTACCTGCGCGACAACATGGCCAAGGATCTCGGCGAAAAGGTCCAGCGCGGCCACCCGTACGCGATCGTGGACGAGGTCGACAACATCCTGATCGACGAGGCGCGCACGCCGCTGATCATCAGCGGCGCCCCGGAACAGGCCGCCGACCTGTACGTCAAGTTCGCGGCGTTCGCGCCGCGCTTGGTGCTCGGCAAGACTCCCGAAGGGATGGATCCCCGCAGCAAGAAGCAGTTCGTCGCCGACTTCGACTACGAGATCGACGAGAAGCACAAGACCGTCACCGTCACCGAGCAGGGCGTGACGAAGGCGGAGCGCTACCTCGGCATCGACCATCTGTACCGCGCCGAGAATGGCCACCTCGTCAACCACCTGATCCAGGCGCTGCGCGCCGAGTCGCTCTACAAACGCGACGTCGACTACGCCGTGATCGACGACGAGGTCAAGATCATCGACGAGTTCACCGGCCGCATCCTCGAGGGCCGGCGCTGGTCGGAGGGTCTGCACCAGGCCATCGAGGCCAAGGAGAAGGTGTCGATCCAGGAGGAGAACCAGACCCTCGCGACGATCACCTACCAGAACTACTTCCGCCTCTACGACAAGCTCGCCGGGATGACCGGGACCGCGCTGACCGAGGCGACGGAGTTCATGAAGATCTACGAGCTCCCCGTCGTCCAGATCCCGACGAACATGCCGATGGTCCGCGAGGACCGCAACGACCAGGTCTACAAGACCAAGGAGGGCAAGTGGGCCTCGGTCGTCAACGAGATCGCCGCGCGCCACGAGAACGGCCAGCCCGTGCTGGTGGGGACGATCTCGGTCGAGGTCTCCGAGCTGCTCTCCGACCGGCTCACCCGCCAGGGCATCAAGCACACGGTCCTGAACGCCAAGCCCGAGCACGCCGCGAAAGAGGCCGACATCGTCGCCGAGGCGGGCCAGCCGGGCGCGGTCACGATCGCCACCAACATGGCCGGCCGCGGCGTGGACATCAAGCTCGGCGGCAACCCCGAGCACCTGGCCCACCAGCAACTGGCCCGCGAGGGCGTCGAGCCTGACAGCGACGGCTACGACGCGCGCTTCGCGGCGGTCCTGCCCGAGCTCGAGCGCAAGGTGGAGGGCCAGCGCGAGCAGGTGACGGCCGCCGGCGGGCTGTTCATCTGCGGCACCGAGCGCCACGAGTCGCGGCGCATCGACAACCAGCTGCGCGGCCGCTCCGGGCGCCAGGGCGACCCCGGCGAGTCACGCTTCTTCCTCTCGGCCGAGGACGACCTCGTGCGGCTGTTCGCCGGCGATCGCATCTACCGGATCCTCGACCGTCTCGGCGGGATCGACGAGGAGGGCAACGAGGAACCGATCGAGGCGGGCATGCTCTCGAAACAGATCGAGAAAGCGCAGAAGAAGGTCGAGGAGCAGAACTTCCTGATCCGCAAGCGCGTGCTCGAGTACGACGACGTGATGAACGAGCAGCGCCGTGTGATCTACGCGTACCGGGACGAGGTGCTCGAAGGCAAGCCGATCGGCGAGGAGGCGCGCCGCGAGGTCTCGAACGTGATCGAGCGGACGGTCGACCAGTACACGATCGCGTTCGGCGAGTACCCCGAGGACTGGGACCTCGACGGGCTCTACACGGCGCTCTCGCAGTTCTTCCCGGTCGAGATCGACACCGAGGCGCTGCGCGAGCAGCGACTCGACCGCGACGGGCTCATCGACTCGATCCTCGAAGACGCGATGGAGCGCTACGAGGCGCGCGCCGAGGCGCTCGGCGAGGAGCTGATGGGCGCCCTGGAGCGGTTCCTGCTGCTGCAGACGATCGACGAACGCTGGCGCGAGCACCTGTTCGACATGGACTACCTGCGCGAGGGCATCCACCTGCGCGGCTTCGCCCAGATCGACCCGCTGGTCGCCTACAAGAACGAGGCCTTCACGCTGTTCGGCGATCTCATGAACAGCGTCTGGTCGGATTACACGCGGATGATCTTCAACGTCGAGGTGAACGTCGAGGGCGAGAACGGCAGCCAGGGTGGCCCGGCGGTCCCGGCGTTCGCCGCCTCGGGCAGCTCCACCAGCGGCGGCCGCGTCTCGTACTCGGGCGGCAGCGCCGCCGGCGCCGGCGCGATGGCCGCGGCCGCGGCGGCGGCCGTCGAGGCCGAGGGCCTGGGCGAGGGCGGCGAAGAATATGAACCGCTGCCCGTCGTCGAGCAGCGCGTGCTCGACGACGAGCACCAGGTGGGGCGCAACGATCCCTGCTGGTGCGGGAGCGGGAAGAAGTACAAGCGCTGCCACGGCGCGTAAGGCTGGGGCTTGTAACCGAGCAGGGGAGGTGGAGGGATGAAAGCCGTCCGCTTCAGCGCATACGGCGACTTCGGCGTGCTGCGGGTCGAGGAGGTTCCCGACCCCGAGCCGGGGGAGGGGCAGCTGCTGGTGCGCGTGCGCGCCGCCGGGGTGAACCCGATCGACTGGAAGATCGTGCACGGCGCGAGCGCGCAGGGACCGCTGGCCGCGCCGCGCGGGCTCGGGGTGGACGTCGCCGGCACGGTCGTGAAGGCAGGCCCGGGCGTCGAGGGGATCGAGCCGGGCGCCGAGCTGCTCGGGAGCGCGGCCCCGGCCTTCGCCGAGCTCGTCGTCGCCTCGCCCCAGGCGCTCGTCGAGAAGCCGGCCGGGGTTTCGTGGGACGTCGCGGGGAGCCTTGGTGTGGTCGTCGGCACCGCGTACGCGACGCTTGGCGAGCTCGGCCTGCACGCCGGCCAGACGGTGCTGGTGCTGGGCGCCTCGGGCGGCGTCGGCCTGGTCGCCGTGCAGCTGGCGGTCGGGCGCGGGCTCGAGGTGATCGGTACCGCCTCCGAGCCCAAGCATGCGCGGCTGCGCGACATCGGCGCGACCCCGGTCGCCTACGGGGAGGGTCTGGAGGCGCGCCTGCGGGAGGCCGCGCCGGACGGCGTCGATGCCGTCCTCGACGCCTCAGGCCACGGCGAGCTGCGTGCTGGCGTGGAAGTCGCCGGGGGACCCGAGCACGCGCTGTCGATCGCGTCCTATGCGGAAGCCCAGGAGCTCGGCGTGCGCTTCCACAGCGGCGGCGGCGGCGAGCAGACCACGACGGCGCTGCGCGAGGTGCTGCCGCTGATCGAGGCGGGGAGCTTCGAGTTCCCGATCGCCGGGGTCTTCGGGCTCGACGGCGTCGCCGAGGCGCTGCGCGAGAGCGAGCACGGCCATCCGGACGGCAAGCTCGTGATCGAGCCCGGGCGGCCGGGCTAGGCCTCGCGCTCCGGCGGGCCGGCGGGCGCTGCTCCCGTCCCTTCGCCGGGCAGCCCCCACGGCGCGTCGAGCCCGATCCGCCACAGCCCGTCCCCGCCGCGCACGTACACCACGACCGAGGCGCTGCGGTGCTCGTACGATCCATCGTGGCCGTCGCCGATGAGCGTGAGCGAGCCCGTCGCCAGGGCGACGCCGCCCGCCTCGTACAGGCCGGTGACCTCGGCTTCCACCTGCGTGCCGTTGCCGACCAGCGCTTCCAGAACGGCGGCGATCGCCGCGCGGCCCTGCACCAGGGAGCCGTCCGCGGCGACGATCGCCGCGTCCTCGCTCCACATCTCGAGCGCGGCCTCGACGTCGCGCGCCGAGATCGCCGCCGCGAACGAGGTTGCGAGCTCCTGCGGGGTCGCGGCTGCCATCCGCGGGACGATATATTCGCGGCGCCGGCCACGCGCCTGGCGGCTGATAGCGTGGGTGTATGGCCTCAACCGACGCCAGCGAGAGCACGCCACAGCGGCTGGCGGCGATCCGCGAGCAGATGAAGCTCCTCGCGGACTATCTTTGACCCGGCAGCGCTGAGCGAGCGCGCAGCCGCGCTCGAGTCCGAGATGGGCGAAGCGGGGTTCTGGGACGACGCTGAGCGCGCCGCATCGGTTTCCGCCGAGCACGCGCGCGTCTCGCGCCGGCTCGAGGGCTTCAAGGCGCTGCAGGCCGACGTCGAGGACCTCGACGGGCTGGCCGAGATGGCCGCCGAGGAGCCGACGCTCCAGGCGGAGGTCGATGAGCAGATCGGCTCCGTCGAGCGGCGGCTGGGCGAGCTCGAGGAGCAGCGGCTGTTCTCGGGGCCCTATGACGCGGGCGACGCGCTCGTGACGGTCAACGCCGGCGCCGGCGGCACCGACGCCCAGGACTGGGCGGAGATGGTGCTGCGCATGCTGATGCGCTGGGCGGAGTCGCGAGGCTTCAACGTCGAGCTGCTCGAGGTGAGCCCGGGCGAGGAAGCGGGCATCAAGTCCGCGACGTTCCGGGCCTCGGGCGAGAACGCCTACGGGCTGTTCGGCGCCGAGCGCGGCGTGCATCGCCTCGTGCGCCTCTCGCCGTTCGACTCCGCGCACCGGCGCCAGACGAGCTTCGCGGGCGTCGAGGTCGCGCCCGTCGTCACCGACAGCAAAGAAATCGAGATCAACGACGACGACCTGCAGGTCGACACCTACCGCGCCTCGGGCGCCGGGGGCCAGCACGTCAACAAGACCGACTCGGCCGTGCGCATCACCCACCGGCCGACCGGGATCGTCGTGCAGTGCCAGAACGAGCGCTCGCAGTCTTCCAACCGGGCCACAGCGCTGGCGATGCTGACGGCCAAGCTGCTCGAACGAAAAGAGCGTGAACGCCAGGAAGAGATCGCGCGCGAGAAGGGCGAGGCCCAGGACGTCAACTTCGGGTCGCAGATCCGCTCCTACGTGCTGCACCCCTACCAGATGGTCAAGGACCACCGCACGGGCTATGAGATGGGAGACGTGCAGCGGGTCCTCGACGGTGACCTGGACGGGTTCGTGCGCGCCTACCTGCTCGCGTCGGCCGCGGCTCCTGCGGAGGCCGCGTGAGCGAGCTGCGCGCGCTCGTGAGGCGTGCGCTCGAGGAGGACATCGGCAGCGGCGACGTCACGACGGCAGCGACGGTCGCCGCGGATGCGAACGCGCTCGCGCGGATCGTCCAGAAGGAGCCGGGGGTGATCTTCGGGCTCGCCGCCGCAGAAGCCGTGTTCGAGGAGCTCGACCCCGGCGTCCGGATCGACCGCCGGGTGGCGGAGGGAGTGTGGAGGGAGGGGGGAGAGGTGCTCGAGGCCCGCGGGCCGGCCGCGGCCCTGCTCACCGGCGAGCGCACGGCGCTCAACTTCCTCGCTCACCTGTCAGGCGTCGCGACGATGGCGGCGCGGGCGGCGCGCGCGGTCCAGGGAACGGGAGCGAGGGTCCTCGACACCCGCAAGACGACCCCGGGGCTGCGCGAGCTGGAGAAGCAGGCGGTCGCAGCCGGCGGTGCGAGCAACCACCGCGCCGGCCTGTATGACGCGATCCTGATCAAGGAGAACCACATCGCCGCGGCCGGTGGCATCGCAGCGGCCGTCGCGCGCGCCCGCGAGGCCGCCCCGCAACTCGCCGGGCGGATCGAGGTCGAGGTGCGCGACGACGACGAGATCGATCAGGCGCTCGCGGCAGGCGCGCCCAGGCTGCTGCTGGACAACATGGATCCGCCACGGCTGAGGGCCGCGGTCGCCCGGGTCGCCGGGCGCGCGGAGCTCGAGGCGAGCGGCGGGGTCGACCTCGCGACGCTCCGGGAGGTCGCGGACACGGGGGTAGAATGGATCTCGATGGGGGCCCTGACGCACTCCGCCCCGGCCCTCGATTTGTCTTTGGAACTCGAGGTGCTGCCATGAACCTCCCCATGGCCCCGACCCAGTCGATACCCCCCGCGAAGCCGCTGCCGGCTCTCTCGCCCGAGGAGATCGCGGCGCTGCAGGACGAGGTACGCGAGCTCGCGGCGGCGCGGGACGCCGTGATCCTCGCGCACAACTACCAGGTTCCCGAGGTGCAGGACGTGGCCCACTACGTCGGCGACTCGCTGGGGCTCTCGCGCCAGGCGGCGGCTGCCGAGCAGTCCACGATCGTCTTCTGCGGTGTGCACTTCATGGCTGAGACGGCCTCGATTCTGTGCCCCGAGAAGACAGTCCTGATCCCCGACCTCGACGCCGGCTGCTCCCTGGCCGCGTCGATCGACGCCGAGCAGCTCGCCTCGTGGCGGGCGCAGTATCCGCAGGGAGTCGTCGTCATGTACGTCAACACGACCGCCGAGGTGAAGGCGCTGACGGACTACTGCTGCACCTCCGCGAACGCCGTCGACGTCGTGCGTCACATCTACGCGACGCACGGCGCGGACACCGAGATCCTGTTCGGGCCCGACATGTGGCTCGGCGCCTACGTCGAGAAGGAGCTCGGCCGCCGCATGCACGTCTGGGACGGCGAGTGCCACGTCCACGCCGGGATCCGCCCGGCCGACATCGAAGCCACTCGCGCCGCGCACCCGGGCGCGGACTTCCTGATCCACCCCGAGTGCGGGTGCTCGACGAGCGTGATGGAGTACGTCGCGGCGGGGGACGTGTCCGCCGACGGGGTGCACCTGCTCTCGACGGGCGGGATGCTTCGTTACGCGGAGTCGATCGCGGACGGCACGAGCGGCGAGCCCGATGGCCAGGTCGAGGAACCCGGCCTGAAGGACACCGACCAGCCGCCGGCCGCCGACCTGGCGACGCACCCGGTCCGCGAGGCGGTCGTGGCGACGGAGGTCGGGATGCTCTACCCGCTGCGGATGGCCGCGCCCGACGTCGAGTTCATCCCCGCGAACCCCGAGGCCTCCTGCGTGTTCATGAAGATGATCACGCTGCCGAACCTCCGCGACGCCCTGCTGGAGAACCGCTTCGAGGTGAAGGTCGATCCCGATACGGCGGCGAAAGCGCGGGTGCCGATCGACCGGATGGTGGCGATCGGGTAGCAACTGTGGGCGAAAGCGTCCACAAATGCAGATAGTTGTTGTGAATTCCGCTAACATGGATGTATGCGGGAGATGCACGACGACTTCGTTGCTGGCGATCTGATCGAGGAGATCACCCGACGGACGGGTCTCAAGCAGTCAGAGTTGGCGCGCAGGGCCGGGCTCGACCGTTCGGTGATGAGCGCCTATGTGCGGGGGCGTCGCCAGCCTTCGGTCGCGGCGCTGGCACGGATCGCGCGCGGTGCAGGGCTGCAGCTGGAGCTTTCACCGGCTCCCGAATCCGAGTCGCTGGAGCGCCAGGCGAAGATCCTCGAGATGGTTCTCGACCTCGCAGGGTCGCTGCCGTTCAAAGGCCGCGGCCGCCTCGAGTACCCACCCCTGGTCAGGCTGCAAGCATGAGCGAGCTCGGCGACCAGCTGCTCGCCGTTCACGACGGGCTCGATGCCGCGGGCATGGCCCACGCAATCGGAGGCGCGATCGCCCTGGGCTACTGCGTCCTCGAGCCGCGCGGTACCCGCGACGTGGACGTCAACGTCTTCGTTCACCCTGGTCGCGCGCGAGAAGTCTTCGCCGCGATGCCCGACGGCGTCGAGGTGAGCGGCCTGCAGCTCGAACGAGCGGAACGCGATGGCCAGGTCCGGCTGCAGTGGGGCATCACTCCGATCGACCTCTTCATGAGTGTCCTGCCGTTCCACGATCGAGTGCAGTCGCACGTGCGAGAGGTGCCGTTCGAGGGTCGAACGATCCCCGTGCTCGACTGCACCGGTCTGGCCGTGTTCAAGGTGATGTACGACCGCCCCCAGGACTGGGTCGACATCGAAGCAATGGTGGAGGCCCGATCCCTCGACATCGAGGATGCGTCGCGGTGGATCCGCGCGATCGTGGGCGAGGACCCACGGATCGGGCGGCTCATGTCGCTGCCGGGCGCTCGCCGCTCGCAGGCCGAGCCGCCGCCGCTCCGACCCCGTGGCGACGCCCTGTCCTAGAACTCCTCCGCAGCGTGCGGCCCGACGACCCCGACGGCGAGGTCGTCGTCGATCCCTGCGGCGATCTCGCGGACTTCGTCGAACGTGACCGCGTCGAGCGCGGCGATCGCTTCGTCAGGGTCGATCGACTCGCCGAAGACGATGTGCTGGTTGGCGGCGTGGCGTGCGACCGCCCCGGAGTTCTCGAACGCGAGCACCAGCCGCCCGGCTGCGTACGCGCGGGCTCGCTGGACCTCCTCCTCGGTCGGCCCGTCGTCGCGCAGCTCGATCACGATCTCGCGCATGCGGGCGTACGCCTCGATCGTCTTTGCCGAGTCGAGACCCGATCCGAGCTGCAGGATCGGGATGTCCGCGAACGCGTGCGAGAGGGCGTAGACGGAGTAGCACAGGCCTCGTTTCTCGCGGATCTCGTCGAACAGCCGTGAGCCCATCGAGCCGCCGAGCAGCGTCGAGTAGATCGCGAGCGCGGCGCGCTGGCGGACGTTCGAGACCTCGATCTGCGGGCGGTAGATCATGCGCAGGTGCGACTGGTTGGTGTCGCGCTCCTCGGCCAGCTTCTGCGGGTGGAACTCGGGGGCGGGCACATAGGGCGCGGGTTCGGGGAGCGCCGGGAAGCGGCCGAACAGCTCGTGCAGCTCGGGCTCGTCGGGGAGATGGTCGACATTGCCCGCCAGGAAGGCGCCGCCGCGCCTGCCCGACCAGCGCCGGTCGCGGAAGGAGACGATGCCATCGCGGCTGAAGCTGCTGATGTTCTCCGCCGGTCCCAGCACGGTGCGGCCCAGGGGGTGGTCGCCGAACGCGGCGCGGTCGATCAGATACTCGGCGACCGTCGAGGGCTGGTCGTAGGCTCGGTTGATCTCCTGGATCACCACGCCGCGCTCTTTGTCGAGCTCCTCGGCGTCGATCCGGGGCCGCCCGACGAAGTCGCTGAGCAGATCGATCGCGGGCGCGGCGCTCTCGGCGCGCACGGTGATGTGGAACGCGACGAGGTCGTGGCTCGTGTAGGCGTTCAGGACGCCGCCGAGCCGCTCGGCCGTCTCGTTGACGTCGCTGTAGTGCGGGTACTTCTCCCCACCCTTGAAGACGAGGTGCTCGAGGAAGTGCGCCATGCCGTTCTCCTCGCTCGTCTCGTTGCGCGCCCCGGCGTCGAAGGCGACCATTACGGTCAGCGCGCGGGTGCCCGGCAGGCCGATGCGGTACACCGGCAGGCCGTTCGACGCGACGACGGTCTCGTTGAGGGTCGCCATCAGTTCCACCCTAGATGGTTCTGGGGTGATCGCCCGCGGTGCTCGTCTACGCTAGCCCGACCGGATGCCCTCTGCCTCGAAGCGCCGACCCCCGCTGGTGATCGTGCTGGCCGTGCTGCTCCCCGTCCTTCTGGCCGCGGGGCTGTGGCTGGGCGGACATCCCGAACACCTGCCCGGTTTCCTGCGCGGCGCGTTCGTGCACGACCGCCAGAGCCTCGTCGTCGACGAAGCCCTGCAGCGGATCGAGCGCGACTACTACCGCCCGGTCACCAGCTCGAGCCTGAACAACGGCTCGATCGGCGGCGCGGTCGCGAGCCTCGACGACCGCTTCTCGCACTACCTGACCCCGCACGAATTCCGTGAATTCAACGTGCCGCCGCACTTCGCCGGGATCGGCGTGCTCGTCGACCCTTCGTCCAAAGGGCTGCTGATCGGCCGCGTGTTCGACTCCTCGCCGGCTTCGCGCTCCGGGCTGAAGCCGGGTGAACTGATCGTCGGCGTGGACGGCCGCCGGATCGTCGGGCTCAACCCCGAACGGGCCACGTCGCTGATCAAGGGGCCGCCGGGCACCGACGTGCAGCTCCAGGTCGAACACGGCTCCACAGCTCACCGCAGCACGAAGACGGTGCGGATCACGCGCGCGACGGTCTCAGAGCCCGTCGTCGCGTCCGATCTGCACACGGTCAAGGGCGCGAAGCTCGGGGTCGTCGCGCTCGCCACGTTCAGCCCCGGCGCGCACGCAGAAGTGCGCGAAGCGGTCGAAGGGCTGCTGCACCGCAAAGCGCGGGGCCTCGTGTTCGACCTGCGCGGCAACGGGGGCGGGCTGGTCGAGGAGGCGCAGCTGATCGCGAGCATCTTCATCGAGAAGGGCACGATCGTCTCGACGCGCGGGCGCAACCAGCCCTCTCAGACGCTCGTGGCGATCGGCGATGCGATTTCTGCCTCGATCCCGATGGTCGTCCTCGTCGACTCGAACACGGCTTCGGCTGCCGAGATCGTGACGGCGGCGCTGCAGGACCACAACCGCGCGACGGTCGTCGGCACGCACACCTTCGGCAAGGGCGTCTTCCAGGAGGAGGAGCCGCTGTCGAACGGCGGGGCGCTCGATATCACCGTCGGCGAGTACTTCACGCCGAACGGTCGCAACCTCGGCGGTGGCGGGGTCAAGCAGGGGGCGGGGATCACGCCCGAAGTGAAGGTCCCGCACGGCGTCGACGAAGCGCACGGCCTGAACGTCGCCCTGGAAACGCTGCGGGCGAAGCTCTAGTGAGCAGGCCGGGGCCGGCCGAGCCGCTCGTCGCGGTGCTGCGCCGGCGAGGTCGGTTCCTGGTCGCGGAGCCGCTGTTCGAGCCGACTTCCGCCGGCATCCGGACGCGCGGGCCGGCCGGCCGGGCGGGCGCGGGCGGGATCGTCGTCGGACCCGCGAGCAACTCGAGGAGCGGGCGCGGCGGGGCGGGGGACGGCGACCTCGCGCTCGTCCAGCCGGCGAGGCGCGGCTCCTCGGCGCGCGTGGTGCGCCGGATCGGCCGTCCCGATGTCGCGCGCGACGTGATCGAGGGCATGCTGATCGACCGCGGGCTGCGTCGCGAGTTCAGCCCCGACGCCGAGCGCGAGGCCGAAGAGGCCGGCGCGCGCGTGATGGCGAACGTCGGCGGCCGACGCGATCTGCGCGATCTTGCGACGTTCACGATCGATCCCCTCAGCGCGCGCGACTTCGACGACGCGATCTCTGCCGAGGCGCTCGGCGGGGAGCGCCGGCGTGTGTGGGTGCACATCGCCGATGTGAGCGCACATCTTCCGGAGGGGTCTCGGCTCGACCTCGAGGCGCGCGAGCGCGCGACGAGCGTCTATGCCCCAGGCACCGTCGCGCCGATGCTCCCGCATGCTCTCTCCAGCGAGGCCTGCTCGCTGCGCCCGGGGGAGGAACGGGCCGCGGTGACGGCCGAGATGGAGCTCGACGGCGCGCAGGTCGTGCGCAGCGCCTTCTACCGCTCGCTGATCCGCTCGGACGCGCGGCTCGACTACGACTTCGTGGACGAGGTCTTCGCCGGGCGCGAGCGCGCAGCCGAGCCGTACTCGGCCCCACTGCAGGTGGCACGCCGCGCGGCCGCCGCGCTCGAGCGCCGGCGCGAGTCGGCGGGAGCGCTGGTGCTCGACTCGCCGGAGCCGGAGTTCGAGTTCGACGAGCGCGGCGACGTCGTGGAGGTGCGCGGGCAGGTGCAGACCGAGTCGCACCGGCTGATCGAGCATCTGATGATCGCCGCCAACGAGGCCGTCGCGCGGCTGCTCTCCGAGCGCCGGGTCCCGTGCCTATATCGCGTGCACGAGCGGCCCGACCCGCAGCGCGTGGAGCGCCTCGTCGATCAGCTCGCTTCGCTCGAGGTGCCGACGCCGCCGCTGCCGGAGACGATGTCCTCGACGCAGGCAGCCGAGCTCGTCGGCCAGATCTCGGCCAACGTGCAGCGCCACCTCGCCCGCAACGGCGGCCGCGGCCGCCTCGCGCTCGGCTCCCTCATCCTCCGCACGCTCAAGCAGGCGTACTACTCGCCGGTCAACCTCGGCCATGCGGGGCTTCACTCCAGCGCCTACTGCCACTTCACCTCGCCGATCCGCCGCTATCCGGACGTCGTCTGCCACCGCGCGCTGCTGTCATCGCTGGGCGCGGGCGAGCCCCAGCCGCGGGCGTCCGAGCTCGCCGAGCTGGGCGCGTGGACCTCCGAACGCGAGCGCGAGGCGATGCAGCTCGAGCGCGATGCCGACGACGTCGCCGCGTGCTTCGCGCTCGAACGGCTGCTGGGCCGGGAGGGGCCCGGCCGGGTGTTCGAAGGCGAGATCACGGGCCTGATCGCCTCCGGCGCGTTCATCGCGTTCTCCCCCGACGGCTTCGACCGGGACAAGGACGCGTCCGCCCCGCTCGCGCCGCCGTTCGAGGGAATGCTTCCGGTCAGGCTGCTGCGCGCTCGGCGCCCGCAAAGCGACGGCGCGCGCGCCGAGCGCTCCGGATCCACCCGCGGTCGCGGCTCGCGGCGCACGGGCCCCGCGGGACGCGGCAGGGGCGCCGGCCGTGAAGCCGGGGAACCCTCCGGGGAGCGCGATTGGTGGGAGCTGAACGAAGAGGGCACGATCCTGACCGGGGAGCGCACCGGCGCCGCGCTGAAGCTCGGCGACCGCCTGGGTGTGCGCGCCGCCCGCGTCGACGCCGTGCGGGGCCGTGTCGACCTCGAGCAGGCAGGCTAGGCTCGCGGCGTGGCAAAGGGAAAGGGCAAGAAGAAGGCCGCGCCCGGCGACGTCGCGTCGAACCGGTATGCCTCCTACCGCTACGAGCTGCTCGAGCGCATCGAGGCGGGGATCGTCCTCGAGGGCACCGAGGTCAAGGCGCTGCGCACGAGCGGCGCGCAGCTCAAGGACGGCTACGCGGCGCTGCGCGACGGCGAGCTGTGGCTGCATTCGGTCCACATCCCTCCCTACGGGCCGGCGTCGCGCGAGAACCACGACCCGGAGCGGCCGCGCAAGCTGCTCCTGCACCGGCGCGAACTGGACCGGCTCGCGGCCCGCGTCAACGAGCGCGGCCTGACGCTGGTGCCGACGCGGATGTACTTCAACGGCTCGCACGCCAAGGTCGAGATCGCGCTCGCGCGCGGCAAGGACCTCTACGACAAACGGCAGACGATCCGCAATCGCGAGACACGCCGGGAGATCGAACGGGGCGTGCGCGAAGCGCAGCGCTGAGGACTAAGTCACAGCCCGCGGAAGCTGTGTCCGCCCGAGCTGAGGATGTGGCTGTGCTCCATCCCCAGCACGATGAGCAGGATCAGCCCGATGTACACCGTGCCGACGATCAGCCGGTGGCGGGGCGCGACGCGGTAGTAAGCGGCCTGTGCGACCGATCCCGATTTGCGGGCCTGCCAGCGCCGGTAGAGCTCGTACCCGGCGAAGAACACGATGATGAACAGGATCGGGTTCGGGAACAGGAGCGCGAGCGCCACCAGGACCCCGAAGCCCACGAACCACATCCACGGCGCCATCGCCGCCATCGCCCGGCCGCCGTCGAGCGGCACGATCGGCAACAGGTTGAAGAGGTTCAGGAAGAAGCCGATGTAGGCGAGTGCGCGGAAGAAGTCGCTGTTCGTAAGTTCGGCGACGACGAGGCACGCGGCGGCGCCCGCCGTGCCGAGGATCGGTCCGGCAAGACCGACGCGGGCCTCGGCGAGCGCGTTCTCGCCGAGCGAGCGCGCGGTGATGACCGCGCCCATGAACGGGATGAACATCGGCGCGCTGGCCTTGACGCCCTCGCGGCGAAGCTGGAAGACGTGCCCCATCTCGTGGACGAACAGGAGCACGACGAAGCCGACCGCGAACCACCAGCCGAAGAAGAGGGAGTAGGCGGCGACGGAGATGAGCGCGGTGCCGGACGTGGTGAGCAGCTTCGCTTTCGGCAGCAGCAGGATCAGCCCCTTGATCGCCGCGAAGAACTTCGCGACCAACGCGACGACGGCGGCGATCGCGCCGCCGATCCGCTCGCGCAGGGTCCGCCGCCGGCGGGGGCGGTCGCCGGGGCGCTCGCCGAACGGGTTCTCGAGGGGGGTCGGTGCCGAGCGCGGCGCAGCCGGCGCCGAGGTGGCCGCAAGCGGCTGCTCGCTCCCCGCGGGCGGGGTCGGAATCGACAGCTCGGAATTCTCCATGTCTCTATTGTCGCACCGCCCTTAAGGGCTTCATAACAACTGCAGCGTCCCGTTCGGAGATCGAACGGGGGCGTCGCCCGATCCGCGGTCCGGTTTTTTCCCGGAGGATGCGGGATCGCTCGCGCCGCGCGCTTGCATCGCGCCGGGGCGGTGGCTAGCTTGCATCCAGACGCGGAACCGAGCCGCGAAGAGCGAGGCCAATGAGGTGTGAGGCCGCGCCACCTGATCCGGGAGACGCCTTCGGGCCGGCACCGAGGAAGGTTCCTCAAGCGGCTTGGATCCGCGTCGCTTTCGTTAAGCGCCGTGCTCGCGTCGGTAGAATGGGACGCAGCAACATCCCCGGGGACGACAGGCTTCGACATGGTCGGCTCGTGGGGGTGGTCGCGAGTCGAGGTCCCGGGCGGCCTCGTAAAACACCCGGGAAAACCATAAGTGCGGACTCTCACGAGTACGCCCTCGCTTAGTCACTAAAAAACTAAGTTGAGGTCTCGGCCCCCGCTCGCCTGCGGCGGGGACAGCCGGGATCAGAAAGCAGGCTCACCCGGCGAGGTCCGCCTTCGCCGAACCGGGGAAATCCAAGGAGGCTGGTCCCCCGCAACCCCGCCGGCGAGGCGAGCGGGGGACGAGATCAGAGCGCCGGCTACGCTCGTAGAAGCCGCCTTTCACGCGATCATGGACGTGGGTTCGATTCCCACCGTCTCCATAGATTTCTAAAAATCCCTGCAAATCGGCGGTTTTTTGAGGGGAGACGGGGGGAATCTTTACAAATCCGGCCTATTCGGGCTCCGCCTCGGGACCCGCCCAGACGGGCTACTCGCGGCCGGGCAGCCGGCCGCCTGGTCCTCTACCGACCACGAGCCTGGGTGCGGACTCGTCGCGAGTCGCTCCACCGGAGAATGCGAGCTCGCCGCTCTCAGGGACAGGCAACGGCCCTGGACGAGCGGGGCCGCCTCTCAGAGTCCCGCGGCCGGTGGCCACCAAAAGGTGATTGGCTCGTCACTGAAAGGTGCGTCTGCTAAAGCAAGAAGCGTGGGAACCGATAAATACGTGGAAACCGTTGACAACGGATTTCGTCCGGAGTACTGTCCTTTCGATGGCCGAGTTCCTCACTACTTCCCAGATCGCCCAGATGTACGGGCTGGCTGACAGCACCGTGCGCCATTACCGCTGTTCCGGCCGGCTCGTTCCAAGCCGCGAGACACCAGGAGGGCATGCGCGGTACGCCCTCGCCGACGTGATCTCAGCGCTTGGCGAGCCCGGAGGAAGGAGGCCGCCCGTCCGCCGGGCTCGAGTCCTCGGCATGGAGCGCCAGAGCTTTGCTGCGCCCGGCCGGCATGACCTGCGCTCCTCCGGTCGTGGGGGGGCCGTTGCGCCCGAGGTCCTCGCGCTTGGTCACGGCGAGGATCGCCGGTCGGCGGACTCCTCTCCGTACGAGCGCACGAGATGGGGCGGGCGACTGCTGAAGGCGCGGACCAGAGTCGCCGCGTGACCCCTCTCGACGAGGAGGGGCGCCAGCGCGCCGAACAGATCGCCGTCACGCTCTGGCAGGGCGATCTCCTG
This sequence comes from Solirubrobacteraceae bacterium, assembly GCA_035569835.1. Classification (GTDB taxonomy): domain Bacteria; phylum Actinomycetota; class Thermoleophilia; order Solirubrobacterales; family Solirubrobacteraceae; genus Palsa-744. The sequence continues at coordinate 41,874 of DATMMF010000016.1, read as the reverse complement.
GCCACGTCGGTGGCCGTGACGCTCGAGGCGCCCGCCAGCAGCCTATTGGAGGACGCGCATGAACTTGAGCCAGTCGACAGCGACGGGCTCTGGGCACCGGCACCCCTTGAGATCGCCTCGGGCTGGACGGCGATCGTGACCCAGACGTGCGACGTGGTGCGAGGCATCGATCAGATCGCTCATCTGCAGCTGATGCCCGTGGTCAGTCTGTCGGAGAAGGAGTGGAACGAGGCTCTCGACGGCCGCCGGGGAACGCTGTTCTCGCTGCCGGCCGCCGATGGCCTTGGCATCGACTTTCCAGCGATCGACTGCGCCATCTGCTTCCCGGTCTCCAAGGCGGCGCTCGGGCACGACGAGATCAAGACACTCGGCACGCCGTTGGACCCGGCGTCCCGGATCCTCCTGTCCCACTGGCTGATGCGCCGCGTCGGCCGGCATGCCTTTCCCGACGATCTGGAGCAGCATGTCCTTGGTCCGCTGCGCGAGAAGATCAGCAAGAGCATGGGAAAGACCTCGCAGGCTGGGTTGCTCGCAGACGCGCTAGTCGGCGTATGGAGCTCGACAGAGTGGGCGGCAGGGGCATCGATCTATTTCATCGTCGATGAGAACCGCGTGAGCAGCCGAGGAGTCGATGTCGATGCGGATAAGGCCGTCGAGGAACTTCTCCGACCCGTTCGCAAGCAGCTCGGATCTGCCGGACTGTCAGTTCAGGTCACAGGCACGGCGCGCACCTTCGAGGCCGTATCAGCCCACGATCTGATGGTCAGCCACCGTCAAGTCGATCTCGACCCGCTTCCCACGGGTAGCTTTGCGGCCCACGATGCGATCGCCGCCCTGCCAGCCGAGACAGCCGCGCCCCAGCCTTCATAAACGCCTCCGACGAGCGACACTCTGCGAGCGCCGCTGGGATATGGGCAGCTCACGGCCCGCACACCGAAGGAGACCACCGACACGACAGTCTCGATCGGCCTTCGATGGAGGGTTCGACGGGACCGGACATGCGCCCGTCAGCGTCTTCCGTCCATCCCCCTGGAGTTCTTGATCGCCTCGTAGATGAACTCCCACCGCTTGGCGGTCTGTGGCTGTTCTCCGCGGAACCGGATCGAGGCGAGCATCTCGACGTCGGACTCGGGTATGGCGTTCTCGGTGGCGAAAGCGATCAAGCTGGGCGGTCGCTTGCTTCTGGCCTTGTGTAGAACCGGGCGGCCGAGCAGGTCAGACATTGCGACGCCCAACTCCTTCGCGAGGCTGTACATAGTCTCTCCAGAGGGCCGGCGCGAGTGCGTGTCGCCGCTTTCGAGCGCGGACAAGTAGCTCTTGGAGACCCCGGCTTTTCCCGCGAGCTCGGTCGCCGACAGACCGGCGTCTTCTCGGAACCGCTTCACCCGCGCGCCTATCGTCTCCTGCGGCGGCTCGGCCATCACCGTCGTCTTGCGCGGATCGGAAGCGTCGAATGCCTGGAGATCATCGCGAGCACCCGATCGCCGGCACCGTAGCGCCTCGCAGCGATCCACAGTGGACCCGAATCCGCCGTCGCGAGCTCCCCGAGTGAGCCGGCCTCGTCGATCAGCTCACCGGCTAGCGCCCGGCCGAACGGCGTGCTCGGCGCGACCGACTTGTGCCGCGGCATGAACGGCCAGTTGCCTTTGCTGTAGGACCAGGCCAGACGGAGCTTCGGCTCAACCTCGTGTTCGCGACCGGCCTCGATCGGCTTGTGTCCCAGACGCAGAACGAGCAGCAGCGCATCATCGGGCCACAGCTCGATGCTCCGGAGCGCCGTCGCCTCGATGCTCGCGTCATACGCAGCGGCGAGACGCTCCGTTGCCTCCGTCCCGAACCCCGTCTGCAGCAGGGCGGCCGTGAACGTCGAGCGCGGCAGGAGCAGTTCGCTGGCGGCATGGTCACAGAGCTGCTCCTCTCGGGTCCTCGGGCCGGCGCAGCGGAAATGCGCCGAGTCGACGTAACCCGGCAGCAGCGTGTGGCCGGCCTCGTGCAGGATCGTGAAGCGTTTGCGCGGGCGGCTGTCGCTCGCGCGGATGTGAGCGCTCATCTGCCCGTTGTGGTGCACGAGCATCCCTGCGGGCCCCTGCACAGCCTCGGTGATGCGCGAGATACCTCGCATCGAGGCGAGCAGCTCCACGTTCACGGGCTCGGTGACACCGGACTCTGCGAGCAGCCGGTCGCAGATCGCCCGGACCGCGTCGCGATCTGAGAGCCGCGGGTTCTCAAGCTTCTCGAGCTCGAAAAGCGACATCTGGGCGGCATTTGCGTTCTTCATCACGAACTCGGGGTCGCATTTTCGCAGACGCCGGGGCGCCATCGGCGAGCGATGCTACTGTTCGCGAAAGAGAACCCGCGTCCGCTATTGACAGAACGCCGGTGGCGCGTGTCACGTGTCAACCACATCGACTCCCGCTCCCCCGGGAGAAAGCGAGAACAGCATCATGAGCGCACCAGCGAATCGCCTCGCCACCGGGATCCTGCCCGACTCCGTCATCCGCACTCCCGACGCTGACGCCACCCTCCTGAGCGTCACGCTCAGCGAACAGCTCACGCCCGAAACTGTGAAGGCGTGGCTCACCGACGTCACCGGACTCGTCGGCACGCTGCAGAGCACGGTTGAGGAAGGGCGCCGCGTCGCGACCGTGAACGTCGCGTTCGCGGCCTCGTTCTTCCAGACCGCGCCGGGCACCGGACGCTTCGGACTATCGGCTGAGCAGATCCCGGTCGAGCTCGCGACGCCGCCGACGCTGCCGGCTCTCACGGGTGTCGCCCCCGTCCCCGGTGACGTGCTGTTTTATATCCTCAGCACCTCCGATGCCGCCGTCGCCGCGTTCAAGGCCGGACTGTCCGCGACGCATCCCGCTGCCGTCGTCGGAGACTCCCTCGAGGTCGGCTTCCAACGCCACGACAAGCGTGAACAGTTCGGCTTCCGTGACGGTCTGCGCAACATCCCCAGCCCCGAACGCCCCGAGGTCGTGTTCCTCGATCCGGAACGCAGCCCCGAGGAGCCGGCGTGGACCGCGGGTGGCAGCTACGTCGCCTATCTGAAGATCCGCCAGGACGTCGCGGCGATGGAAGGCAAGAGCATCGACGAACAGCAGCAGATCATCGGTCGCCGCAAGAGCGACGGATCGCGATTGGACCTGCCGGAAGGGACCGTCGTCGCACAGGAGGGCGAATTCACCGGGACCGCATGTCCCGCGGCCGCGCACATCCGGAAGGCCGGCCCGCGAGGGACCCTCCACGACGGAACCCGCATCTTCCGCCGCGGCGTTCCGTATCTGACCCTGAACCCTGACGGCAGCGACGAGAGAGGCTTGCAGTTCGTCTCCTACCAGCGTTCGCTCGACGAGTTCGCCGCCATCTTCGGGCGTTGGATGACCAATCCCAGCTTCCCCGCACCCGGCACGGGCACCGACAGCCTGCTCGCCTCCGGCGTCATCACGATCGAGAAGGCGGGCTTCTTCTTCTCCCCGCCGAGGGACTCCCGGTTCATCGGTGCTCAAATCTTCGACCCGCCGCCGGTCGACCCGTGCGGCGTGGGGCGGATAGTCGTACAGAAGGAACTGCTCGACCAGAACGGTCAGCCCGTCCTCTCAGAGCTCGGCGGCATCTCCTTCCAGATCCTCCAGGGCGGGCAACCTGTCGGAGCTGAATTCACAACCGACTCGACCGGGCGCGCGGTCTCCCCGCCCGTCCCTCGCGGCACGGCGCTGGCGGTGCACGAGGTCTCCGCGCCCGTCGGCTTCCAGGAGCCCGCCGACACCGAAATCACCCTCGAGAAAGCGCGGACGCTCGTACGGATCGTCAACCATCAGACGCCCGGCAGCGAACCGCACTACAGCGGCTGACGCACCGAGATGTCGCTCGCGCGAACCCCGCGACCGCGACCGCACACCGCGCAACACACCCGCCCTGCGCGCGGCACCCGGTCCATTGGGTCGATCGGATGGAACCGCCGGGCCACGCCTGCTGGATCGGTCCCTTGATTTGAGAGTCCTCCTTATCGTCGTTATTGCGATAAACTATCGTCGGAATGACTACAAGAGGTGATGTTCTCCCCGTCGGCCCGCCGGTTCAGCTCGAGTGGCAGATCGGGCGCACACGCGACATCGAAGAAGTGCGCCTTGCGGTCGAGAGCTCCGAGCACATCGTGCTCATCGACGTTCGCCGCACCGGAAAGTCGACCGTCGCGCTCGGCGCCATGGAGCAGCTGGCTCGCGCGGGCTGCATGGTGTTCCTGCTCGATGCCAGAGAAGGGAGCCCGGACAGCGCCGAGCTTGCCCGTCGTCTGCGACACCAGCTCTGTGCGTACCGGACGGCGAAGGGCAAGCTTTTTTCCGGCGCCTCGCGCGCGGTGAACACCCTGTACGAGATCGGACTCGGCGTGACGACGCTGATCGATGACCCCGCGACCCGCGCCGCGGTCGCGGGGGCTATGCAGGCGCTGAATCGCGAGCAGCACTCCGGGGTGCAGGAACTCGACGCTGTGCTCCGAGAGATCAGCGCCGAGGCAGAGAGCCAGGACAGTTCTGCGGTCGTACTGATTGACGAGGTCCAGGCCATCACCGCGCTCCCGGACCGCGGCGCGATCGAAGCTCTGTTTCGCGATCGCCTGGCCGCACGCAGCGCGCCCAGCTTTGTCTTCGCCGGCAGTGAGCGGACGGCGATGGAGACCCTGTTCGCAGAAGGCGGAATGCTTCATTTCCATGGCATCGCCCACTCGCTAAAAGAGATAGCCGAGACCGATTGGAGGGAAGGCCTCAGCCGCGCCTTCCGCGCGCTGGGCTGCGAGATCACCGAAGACGCGATAACCGAGCTGCTGCAGGAGAGCGGTGGTGCACCTCACAGGACGATGCTGATCGCGCGTGAGACGCATCGAATCGTCCAGATGAGCCGGACGCCAAAGAGCGTCAGCCGCGGTCACGTCGTTGCCGGCGTCCAGGCCGCGCAGCGCCAGAGGAACTCGTGGCGGATCGGGGGCGAGGAGTGAGCACGCTCACCGAGCGGGTCCACGAGAGCACGATCCGAGAGGCTGTGCGCCTACTCGCCGCCAGGGGGCTCCTTACACTTCGCGCGGATACCGCCTCGGAGGCCGTGGCGGTGTCTCGACTCGTGCTCGCACGCCTTCCGGCTAGTGCGCGAATCGCTGCCCTCGATATCACCAGGTGCGGGAGCACGGCGGCATTCTGCATGGAGTTTGCGCGGGGCGTGGTGAGCCTGTACCTAGGAGATCGAGCGTGGCTCGACTACCCGCAGGAGCGATGGCCGCCTAACGTCGCAGAGGCACTCCTCGAACTCGGAGACGCCACGGGCGGAGGGCTGATCCACGCGGTCCTGACGTCGCACGCCGGCGATGACGATGGGGGGTCTCCCGAGCTGTTCGCCGCCGCGGTCGATGCCCTTATTCGGCTGTCGGCGTCGGGTCGGCTGGTCGTGTTGGCGTTTCTCGGCGCGGACGAACTCGTGGCCCGGCGCACCCGGCGGGGCCCCCTCGATGGTGTCGACGACCTGTTGTGGACGTTCCGAGGACGTCTGCAGCATGCGATCGAAGAGCCTGGTCTGATCTTCGCGGGCTCAGACGTAATCGGCGAGCTGACGGCGGATGACGAAGCGGCGTTCTTGGGGTGGGGGACAGAGATCGCGCTCGGAAAGATGCCACACGTCGCTGAGGCAATCGGCGAAATGCTCCGACTCGACGGCGTGAGCGCATCTGTGGCATCCCGATGGGCTGCCGAGATCGAAGAGCGCAGCGAAGGCTCTCTCCCGACAGCCGAACGCTTGATCGAGATGACCCGCGCCGAGAGCAGTATGGGAACCGTTGACGTCGCCGCCGTCGCCGTGGCATGGCGCCGACTTCGTGAGGCGACGGATGAGGCGTATCGCCAGCAGGCTCGGTCACTCCGTTCGCTCGATCGGCTCGCGCTTCCCGTCGCCCTCGCCATCGCCAACGGCCGCCCTCCCTATGGAGTGGGTCGCTTTGCCAGCGGGCCTAACAAGGCGCTCGCCCGCCTTTATGAGACGGGGTTCGTCGTGCAGCACGAGCCACGGAACTGGCGCCTTACGGACCCGCTGTTCGCGTCTTGGCTCAGGGACTCGGCGGTGACCAGCCGACCGGAGCTCGGTCGGCCAACGCTCTGGATCCTCCGCCGCGCACCCAGCCAGTACCTCCTCACCGACGGCGCGTCGCTCAGCAACGTCCGAAGCACGCATCGCTCGAGCGCCGCGGCACAACGGGCCGCGGACGCCCTCGCCCGAGACGCTCGCGGGGCCGACATCATGATCGTCGACAGTGACGACCCAGAGGACTTCCCGTCGTGGGCATTGCCGGCCCTGGAGAACGGCAACACGACCTAGGGCTCGTGGAACAGAATGACCGCGGTAAGACCTAGGCGGTGTTGGTATTGCGGGACTCGCGGTAGCGCGCTCACCCGCGAGCACGTGCTCGCCGAGAAGCATTTCGGTGCGCGCCTGATCGCACCGGACGCGGTGTGTTCGCGGTGCAACAGCCTCGCTGGCCGAGTGGAGAGCCTCGTTGCCGAGCATCCGTTCCTGTCGGAGCCGATTGCCCGGTTCGTCGCCTCGGGTGGAGCGAAGCGGCTTCCGCAATCGACGGCGGTGCTCGGCGACGGAGCACACGTGCAGCTCGAGCGCGGTGCGGACTCGTCCCGCGTCATCGCGGTGAGACCTCGCGAGATCGGCACCGATGCCGACGGGAGCGCAGTCTGGCAAGTCGCAGAAGGCGCCGAGCGTGAGTTCGAGGTTCGCCGGTCGCGCCACGGGGAACGCGTCCGGGCGGTGGGTCGACCGATGCGCCTTGACGGGGTGGCCGAGGTTCACTACCCGCTGACTCCACGGAACTTCGCGGCATGGGCGAGGTTCGTCGCCAAGGTCGCGCTTGCGACGGCGAGCCTTGTTCTCGACGAGGCCTGGCTGGACACCGGCGGCGCACGCGCGCTCCAAGACTTGCTGCACGAGAGGCCCCGGCGGTCGCCTGGGTACGGGCTGCCGCTCTATCCGTGGGAGCAGGACCGAAGTCGATCCCCGTGTTCCCGTCTGAACGACGGTGAACACCTGCTCGGCCTATGGCGGCACGCGATGACCGGTGAGCTCCGGTTCACTCTCGTCCTGTTCGGCTGCCTAGCGGCAGAGGGCGAGTTGCGCGACGCTGACTGCCCCGAAGACGAGCCAACCTGGCTCGTGCCCTCCAACAAAGGCTCGGCGATCCGAATGTCACGCGACGCCTTCGAAGCGTTGCCGGTCCGCTCTCTGACCGAGCGGGCGACCCAAAGGTAGGGGCCACCCCGAGCTCGGGATTCTCAGATCCATCGGTTGGGTCGACCGGTCATCTACCCGTAGGGGCCCGATCGCCCCAGGACTTCATCGCCCTCGTCTCTGAGATCTGTGCCGTGAGATCGCCGGTCCCGCGATGATCTGAGGCCCACGTCCCCCGCCGCGACGCGATTGCAGTTAGCCCCCAAGGTCAGATCATTGGACTTGCCTCTTGACACGCATTTGGGCACGTGGTTTGATCGGGCGGTTCCGCCAACGCGATCGGAGGATGGATGCAGTCGGATCGAGTAGGTGTCGTCTTGGTTTCGAACGAGCATTGGATAGCAGCAGAGCTGCCTGAGAGCAGCGCCCTCGCAGGAACGCAATCCTCATGCGGAAGCCAGTCCGGGTCGGGTACCGGTTGGTCCGCGGCTGCGCACGACCAGGTGCAGGCGGCTGAGGACTCTGAGCAGGAGTAGTTCTGAGGCCGCGGGGGGTCAGCGCGGCTGACGTGCTGGCCCGCCTCGACTTTGACTGGTCGCCAAGCAACTCGATCGGTGGCGACGCCGAGTCCGACATCAGAGCGCTCGGAGGGCGCTACTTCAACCTCCCGCCCTTCCACGATGAGCTGAAGCTGTTCCACGTAGCCGTTCTGCTTCCCGGCAGCGAGCAATGGAAAGGGCTTCAACGAGCCGGAGGCACCTCCTGGGAGTTTCGGCGCGCACTGCAGAAGGCGGCCGGCGAGGCTGTCGAGCGTCTGTCCGCGTTCCCGCCGGACTCGTGGCTATCCGAGCCGATCGCGGCGAGCTCGCTGGGCGATCGAGCCCGTCTGATACCGGAGCAGTTCGCGTTCAGCCGCGCTCCGGCGTCCCCGAGCTCAGGCGATCGTGTCCGCTGGGTTGATGGCCTGCGCCTCTCCCCCCAGGCTGCGACGCCGGGCCTCGTCCCGGCCCAACTGGTCTATCTGCCCTACAACGGCGACGAGCCCATGTGGTTGCAGCCGACCTCCAACGGATTGGCCGCAGGACGCCAGATCGAGCAGGCAACCTGGAACGCCATTCTCGAGCTGCTCGAGCGCGACGCCCTGATGAGATGTTGGTGGGGGGCAGCACGACCTCGCCGCCTCCCAGACCCTCGCGGCACCGGCGCTTGCCCGGATGAACTTGGGCAACTGCTGGCGCGCTCCGATGACTATCGCTTCAGTGCCGAGTTCCTCTCGCTCCCCAGCATTGCTGGTGTCACCGTCGCTGCATGCGTGCTCCGGGATCTCACCGGCATCGGACCGCCGTCGACCCTCGGGTTCAAGACGGCATCCGATCCGAACGTCGCGCTCCACGGCGCGCTGGAGGAGGCCCACCAACTACGTCCATGGCTCCGGGAGCTCATGGAGGAGGGGGAGGCGCCTCCTGCTCGCCTGAAAACCGTTGAAGATCGAGCCAGATGGTGGTTGACCGGGGAGGCTCAGAGCGCGCTCAACGTCTGGTTGGCAGCGGCCGAGCAGGCAAGGCCGGCCTTGCAAATGACAACGCCTGCGCCGCTGACTCTCGGCGGGCTGATCGCCGCTCTCGAGGCAGACGGCCATGAGCCGTGGATCGTGCCGCTGCGCGCGCCGATCTCTGGCTACAGCGCCGTCCGGGCAATCGTCCCGACGCTACAGCCCGCTTACTTCGACGAGGACTACGAGGCCCTCGTCTCAGGTCTCTCGCAATCGACTGTTGCTCGACACCCCCTGCTATGAGCACCGTTGACCCCGACGCGCCCGCGCCCGAGACCTACGAGGTTGATCGCGCGATCCGCGGACACGAGGCGGGCAATCGCGGTGTCGAGACGCTGAACGATCCGGCGGCTCTTGATCCCGCGCTGTGGCCCGAAACCTGGAAGGCCTACGAGCGCAAGGCGTTCCCCCGCTTCTCGGGGCACACGCTCTCGGCCGCGCGGGCACCGACACGACGCTCAACTCGCTCGTTCAACCCCGCGTCTGTCTCGCTGAGCACTTTGTCGGCTCTGCTGGAGCCTCTCTCGATCCACGAGTCCGAGGCTCGCTCAACTCGTGCCGTCCCTTCGGCTGGCGCCCTGTATCCGATCGAGACCTACATCATGGTCCTGTCCGCCGACGAGCACTCCGGGATGTCCTGCTACTACGACGATCAACGTCACGCGATGGTTCCGTTGTTCCCGCTTCCTACGACGATGAGGGAGCGTCCCGAGGACTATCTGGGGGTCACACCGACCCCCAACGCCGCGCTGTACGTGCTCTTCACCGCGGTGCTCTACCGGACGATGCGCAAGTACGGAGCGCGCGGCTACCGCTACGCCCTGCTGGAGGCCGGCGCGATGGCGTCGGCCGTCGATGACGCCGCGTGTCGCCTCGGCCTTGGCACCGTGTGGCTGGGGGGATTCGACGACAGCCGCGCGAGTGAGCTCATCGGGATACGTGCAGAGATCGAGCTGGAGGTGCCGCTCCTGTTCCTGGCTGTCGGAGCGCCGTGACGCCGTTTGACGAGCTGATCGAGATCGATGACGCAGCTCGTCTGCAGGAGGCATGGGGCCGTGCACCCGTTGTCGTGGCAGTCCGTAAGTCCGCGCAGCTACGTCCGCTGATCGTTGACGCGATCGAGACGCTCGCACGAGGCGCATTCAGGCCTCCCTTCATCAGAGTCGTCAAGTCTGATCTCGAGGCGGGCTTCGGCGAGATCGACCCGGATTCGTTCACCGTGCCGCGGATCGTGGGCGGGCAGCCCTACCGAGCGGCCGACGCTGCGCTCGTCGGGGACTTTGTTGAGCAGCACGGCTGCACGCTGGTGCTCCTTGGCCTCGAGGTGTTGCTGTCACGCGGGGGCGCCTTGGCGCGGACGGTCGAAGAGGGCCTCGGCGATCCCGTCGACCTCAATCTCTATCTGACACCGCGCTCGGCAAAGGGCTTCCCCCGGCATTTCGATCCCCAGCACGTCCTTCTGCTGCAGCTCGCCGGGCGAAAGACGTGGTCGCTGTGGCGACCGGAACGCGTGATTGCGATCGGTGAGCACTTCGAGGTCTCGCACGACGCCGGTCCGCCACTGCAGACCGTTGAGCTCCTGGCTGGAGAGGCTCTGCACATCCCCCGAGGCTGGATTCACTCGGGAAGCAGCGCGGAGGACCAGTCGATCCACCTGACCCTGGGCCTCACGCCACGAACCCTCGCGCAAAAGATCGCCGAGGCCAGCGAGGCCCTCATGGCGACAGACGTCCGCTTGCGTGGCGATGGATCTGGAGTCGAGCTCGAAGATGTGCTCGCCACCATCTCTGACCGCGTCGCTTCGCCCGAAGCAGCGCATCCAGGTGTGCAGGTGACGCCCGACTGCACCGTGATCTGGTCAGGGCGCGCGTGATCATCGAGTCCCCGGGTTTCTTCGGTCCCGGCTACCCGGCCGCCACGGACCTCCTCATGGAAGGGCAGACCAGCGATGACGTATCGCAGATCGCGGCGTTCGTGGAAAGAGATGCTCCCCGGCGAGCACCGCGGATACTCGATGCGCCGTGCGGCTACGGCCGGCTGACGGTGCCGCTCGCCCTGCACGGCCTCGAGCTCGCTGGCTGCGACCTGTCCGAGGAGCTTCTGGAAGTCGCGCGGGCTCGGGCCCGGACGGCTGGACGCCCAGAGATTCCGTTTCGCAGGGGAGACCTGACATCCGCGTGCCCATTTGACGGTGCCTTCGACTACGTCGTCTGCTGGCACCATTCGCTCGGGTATGGATCGCTCGAGGCCGACGTCGCCATCCTGCGGAACCTGCTCGCCTGCCTGGCACCTGGTGGGCAAATCCTCGTGCAACTGCTGAACCAGGCCGCAGTCATCCGTCACGTCGACTCGCTCGCAAAGGCAACTTTCCTGGCCGAGAGCGAGCTGATGCGCGTACGCGACACCGTCAAGTTCGACGTTCTCAACAGCACGCTGGTGACCGAGCGCACGACGTACACGCGTGGGGCCACGCCAACCACCACCACGCTTACTGCCCGCATCTATTCGGCGGGCGATCTGGCAAACCTCGTGCAGCGTGCCGGCGGATTTCTACTTGGAGCCTACGGCGATGCGTTCCGCCCGTTGTCGCTCGACAGCTCGCACCTACTCGGCGTCGTGTCGAACGCGGGCTGAGATGTCGATGGCGGCGGCTGATGTGGTGGTTATCGGGGCAGGCCCTGTCGGCATGGCGAGCGCATTGATGCTCGCCAAACGCGACTTGCAAGTGGTGCTGATCTCCCCGTGTCGCGATCGCTGCAAGATCGCGCCTCACCACCCGCACTCGCTGCTCGCGCCGGTCGTCAAAGTGCTCGATGAGCATTTACCGGGCGTGCTGTCCGAGGTTCTCGCACGCGGTGGCTCGCTCATCGACGAGCTCGACGGTGTCATCTCTGAGCCGATGCAGGGGCCCAGGTCACGCAAGCTCGTGAAGCTCGCGAGTAGGCGAGAGCTGCTCGAAGACGCGCTCTGGCGCGCGACGAGCGCCAACGACGGCGTGGACGTCGCGGAAGAGCCAGCGCAGATGATCAGCAGCGACGGTGAGGGCCACGCGGTCAGGCTCGTCTCCGGACGCTCGCTTCGGGCGCGCATCGTGATCGACGCGTCGGGCGCGATCGGCTCTCGCCGCGTCCTCTCCGCGGCACGCGATGCCGAGCCGGCCTCCTACGTCAACCCGATTTGCTACTTCACCCTTTGGTTGAGGGGTGACCACGGCATCGAGCACGGACAGATCCTCCATGCCAGGCAAGCCAAGATCCTGATGTTCCGCGCCGATGGAGACTACGGCGCCGTCGGTGTGGCCGTCCACACCGGTCTCGCCGCCCGCCGCCATCTGGCCGCGCGCGAGCGTCTGCTCAAATTCATCGCGGACGCGCGGAGGGAGCCTAGCCCCGTGAACTGCGGAAAGGCTTCAGAGCAGGTGCTCGTGGCCGGCGGCACGACCTGCGCATTCCGCAGCACCCTTGGCCCGTACGGCAACAGCCTCGACGGGTACTTCCGAACCGGCGACGCGCTGCTGAAGACCGCTCCGATCCATGGACGAGGCTTGGCGCTCGGGTTCACGCACGCTGCGCGCCTCTGTGGCTCAATCGACCATGCGCTCTCCCTGCCGCGCGCTCACGCCATCGCGCTACACAAGTGGGAGCGGCGCACGCTGTGGCCCTGGTTTCTCTCGCAGCGGGCCGATGACGCCCGCTACGTGGGCGACCTGGCCGGGCGCACGGAGCCTCCGAGCGCGACTGGCTTCTGGGAGCGACTCCAAGTGGCTGCACGGTCCGAGCGCTGGGCGGCGACAGCGATCGCGGAAATCAAGCACCTGAGGAGGCTCCCAGTCGAGGTCAGCGCGGACCCGGAGATCCTCACGCGGCTCGGCTGATCACGTTCGCAAAACCTCGCGCGAGGAGGAGGCATGGGCGGTGCCACCAACCGTGGGGCCCGCGAGGTCCGCTGCGAGCTCCTCCTCCCTCCCGGCGCGGAGCGCGATCAGACCCGCGCCTTATGTCCCACGATCAGCCAGGCCCCGAAGCGTGGGCGATTGAGGCGGGAGCTGCCCGAGAGTCCCGCTGTCCAGGTCTGGGACTTGCCCCCATCGGTCGCGACTTCTGCTCGTCCCTAATCCCTGACACACCCTCTCAGGTGACGCAGCACCGTGATCCTTTGGGCGAGGCTGTCGCCGCCGGCGACCACGATCCACGCGTTAGCGGCACTAGGGGTCTCTCAGGCGCTCAAAGAGCAGGCAGCCGACGTCTCGATGCGGCGTGTCGCGCGCATCTACTCGACTGCTCGCTCATGGCCCCAGGGCCGTCGACCTAGCGCACCCTGCGCCTGTCGGATCGCCGCGCTGGCTCCGAGGGGGTGCCCAGAACCAGGGGAGGGTCGGACACACTTCGTTGAGATCCCTTCGGGCCTAAGAAGGGGGCGGCGAGGGCTCGCCGTCGACCGAGCGCGCGGTCAACTCGGCGAAGTGATCGATCAGGTCGTCGCGATGTAATTGAGCCCGTGCGCCGAGAATGTTCAGCATCTCGTCAAAGGCCTCTCGGGTCAGCGACTTGCGGGTCTCGAACGGATCTCGGGCTGCCTGCCCGCTCTCGTAGTATCGGCGCAGGCGATCGAGCACTCGCAGGGCGCGGGGGACTGCCGACCAATTGACGCCGTCCAGGGCGGCTCGACCGCCCATCGCGGCGATCGGCGAGACCGCGCGGGTCATGTGCTCATCTGCGTAGGACACGAGCCGGTCCGCGTCAGCGCCGGCCGATTTGGCGAGCGCGATCGCAAGCACCGCCATGCAGGCGTCCACTGTATGTCGCATCGAACGTGCGGTCCACACTGGATCCGGCCGCGAGCGCAGGCGATCGTCGCGTCCGACGTGCCGGTTCAGCGCAAACCCGGTCGGGTGTGCATAGCAAATCGAAAGCGGCGCGTAGAGACGCGCGTATAGATCGCTTGCGACCTTCTGCAGGTCGGCATCGCCGATCCCCCTCGCCATTTGGCTGAGGTTGGGTGGCTGTCGGGAGGCGGCCCCGAGCATCCCAGCAACCTCGTCAACCAGCGCCTGCGGGACCAACTCGCTGGCGGCAATCGGGGAAAGGAGCCGGCGAAACGACTCGGCGGTATGGGCGTGCATTCGCTGAACATCGGGTTCGTCGTAGATCCAGTAGAGGCCCGAGAGGCACGTCTCGACCGATGCGCGCGTGAGGAGCGCGGATGCGTCGTGTAGTCGCCAGCGCAACGCGCGCCGAGTCTCTCGCTGGAGCGCCAGCAACCTAACCAGCATGAGCTGGGCGAAGTCAGACGTCGTCGCCTCGGTGTCTGGCCACGGATCACATCTGACCAGCGCGCGTGCCGCGCGTCGTGCCCTGCGCCGCCTCAGCGGGTCAGGGTAGGGCAGCATCCAACGGAGCAGTCCTCGCGCCAGCGTCCAATGCTTTCGCATCGGCAGACTAGGAGTCCGACCACCCGGACAGGGTCCGCTCGGCGGCCGGGACACCTCGAACGCCAGTCGCGGATGTCCGCGGGACCACCGCTTCGCCCTCAGCGGTCATCGCCGGAAATCGAGCTGACCGCCGGCCGCGCGCGTTCAACGGCGAATCCCGCCCCGATGCTCTCGAGCCTCGAATGCCAGCCCTCACGCCAACTCGCGCGCAGTCGATCGTCAGCGAGTGCGGCATCTACCCCCTTGTCCTCCCCGAGTGACCACATCGCGTCTGGCTCGGCGAGCATCAGGCGTGCGAGGATCGAGCGGCGCAGCAAATCGCGCAGCCGGTCCACGCACGAGGCAAGCGTGAACAGCCAACCTTCGGAAATATCGACCACCGTCGAGATGCCACCCATGAGCTTGGTGATCTCGCGCTCACGCAGCCGTCCGCCGTGGACGAGTTTGGATCGCAGCTCATACAGCGTTCCGAGATCCTTGTAGATCGCACCCGCGGGGTCTGCACCTGTTGCGAGCAACGTCGCGGATCGCGTCCTCAACCGGAGCGTAACGGACTCTGTGCTCGTCTCTGAGCCGATCAGCGCCGCCTCAAGACCGGTCGCGAGGTCGACAAGATGCTCGTACTCGCTACCGTTCCGGTACGAGCGACTGAACATCGATAGTGCCACCTCAAAAGACGTGGCAAGCGTGCCCGCCGGCCCCGCATCGAGTTCGTCCAGTCGCTCACCGAGCGCGGCAAACGCAGGCTCGAGCTCGGGGCCGAGACGCGCGACGCGCCGTAGCGGTAGGCCGAACATGCTCCGCCGCCACTCGTTGAGCCGCGGGGAGAACCGCGCGACGCGCGTCGTCGAGCCGATGACCTCGTAATTCGTATGGGCGGTGGATGCGGTGAGCAGCCTGGCGATGAGCATGAAATGCCCGACCCGGGCAGACAGACGCTCCGTCACCGCTTCGATGTCCGGGTCAGCGGTGCGTTCACGGGTGAGCAGCAAGCTGTGTGGAGGAGCGTAAGGACGGGGTTCCTCCCGGTTCCAGCTTTGCGCGGCGCCCGGAACCTCCCGTTGCACGCGCATGCCCAGAGACCCATGGTCGCTGCGCTCCGGGACTACAGTCACGTGCCCCATCGCCAACTCCTCAGACTCGAGGGACGTGAGGTTGCCGACGTGTCGGACACACACAACCTCATAGGTCTCCGAGTCCAGCGTCGCGGTCAGCTCTCTGATCGAGTCGGCCACCGGCGCACCGTCGGTTCGGAAGTCGTCTGCGAGGCCGCAGCGAGCCACACACGCCTCCAGCAGAGCGAAGATGTAGTGGGTGGCGAACTCCGCGTGAGGACGCTTCAGCGCCGCTTCGAAGCGTGCAGGATAGGCGTGATTGAGAGCGTGCTCCAGCGACCGGTAACTCTCTACGTCGCGCACAGTGTCACCGAAGTAGTCGCGGCCCACCGACACGTACGGGTGGTAGACGGGCGTGGGGATGACGTGGTCGCGCTCTAAGACACCGAAGGCCTCGACTATGAAGGTGCGCGCGAGATGTTCGATGTCCTCGTGGGTGTTCACGGGTTCTCCAGCGTGACAGACCTCGGGCCACGTCACCCGCGCGCCGGGCCCTCGCAGCGACTCGGTCCAGGCCCGGACGCCTCCCGGTGGATGTGGCGGCCGTTGCGCGTAGCGACGAGGTGCTGAGCGGCTCCTCGGCTCTGCGTCGCGGGCTCGGCTACCGACGACACCGCAACGCCGATCCCACAGCGGTGCCGGAGTGTTGGGGAGCGCTCACACCACGGGCGCTCCGAAGGCGCTCCGGCGATCCACCGGCGGGCTCCGTCCACTGCGCCACGTAATTTTTGCCGGCATGCTGACTGCGTTGCGCGATGAGGCTCGTGGAGGCGCGGGCAAGCACGAGCCGGCATTCCTGCTTCGTCCCGACCAGCACGAGGGGCGGCTGCTCGCCGCGCATGCCGGGGAGGTCGGTGCGGTTGTGCTGTTGGGGCGGCACTTGGCGCCCTATCGCGAGGGCTCCCCCGAGCAGGCGCAGGGGCTACGTGGCGACGAGCTCGCGCAGACGGTGCGTGCGGCGGGCATCGAGTGGGTGCTCGATCCCGATACCGCGGTGCTCCCCTACATGACCGGCGACGGGTTGGACACGGCATTCGGCCGCGCCGCGCTGATGCGATGCGCTCAGGGGTTCACGCTGCCGCTGGTACCGGAGCAGCTCGAGCAGGACGCCGACCTGCGGGAAATGCTGGTTGCGCTCCTCGCCGGCGAGTCCCAGGCCGCCGTCCCGACGCCAGCCTATTTCGGTTTCCGCTCCCTGACCGACCCGTGGTTGTCCGTGAATCTCCGCGCGGCGCGGATGACGCAATCGTTGACTCGTGGCGGTCCGCTCGGAGTGTTCGTTCAGACCGATGTTGCTGCCCTGCGGGAAGGGGTGCTGGCGAAGGCCGCGCCGCTCTATGCGGAGGCGCTCGAGCCGCGGGGCCTCGCGTTCCTTCAGGTCGCTGGTCTGGATGTCGAGCGCGCCGAGCGTGAGGATCTAGCGGCGTACCTGCGAGCAGTAGCGGTCTGGGTGGCTCATGGCTTCAACATCATCGCCGATCGGGTGGGGCGGTTTGGGCTCGCCGCGGTTGCCGCGGGTTCGTCGGGTATGGCGTGCGGCACGCGGTTCTATCGGAGCGTCCGAGACCTCGAGCTCGAGCCGCAGTACCACCGGAGCCCGAGCGTTCGCTACTGGGTGCCCGGCCGAGGCGATCGCCTCGGTGTCGAGGATGCACGGCACCGGTTTCGCCGTGGCTCGCTGCCGCCGTGCCCGGTGCAGGACTGCGGTGCGCTGCTCGCAGGCGCCACCATCGCTGATCTGCGGCTGCACAACATCCATCTGACGGCCGCGGAACTGGAGCTGGCGAGCAGCGACGCCGCCGGTCTGGCGAAGCAGCTCGCGTCGAGCCCGATCGCGTACGTCCGGGTCTGGGGCGATGCGCTTCAGGACGCGCTGCGGCTGAGCGCGCAGGCGTAACCCCACTCGGGTACGCGTAGCCCGCGAGCGGCAGCGGCGGCCTCCCAGGTGACGGCGTCATCCGGCGCTGTCGAGAAACGCTCTGCCACCCAATCATCGATCGTCATAAGGGCGGCTCGTGCCTCGAGCCTCCACGCGAGGGAAAGGTCCAAGGGCAGCAGCAGCTCGATGGACCCATCGCCACGGACGCTGGTGAGAGCGGCGGCCTCTCCTCGATGGACCAGTCGTGCGTACTCGAGCAGGCTCGCCTCCGCCGTCACACTGCCCGCGCTGCTCGTCGCCGCTTCGTTCAGGGTGCCAACGACTGAGACATGATCGAATCCGGCGGCGGTCAGTGAGGTGATCGTTCGGGCGGCATCGACCCGGGCGCGGATCACGAGCTCGACCGGCAGGCGACGGTTCTGGGCGGCCCGGTTGGCGTTCTCCCGAGCATTCTCATCGAGAGTCAGCCGTATGGGATGGGGGAGCTCGCCGGGACGGTAGGGCGCGCCGCACAGACTGACGCGCCGGCGGGTCTCGCCGAGGCCGTGTGGCGCCCGCCGAATCTCGGGGGCAAGGGAGAGGTGCCGGCCCTCGGCCGACGACGAGCGCCGCGCGTGCATCGTTCGCAATACTAACCAGTCCTCATGACGGAAAAAATCACGAGTTCTAGTGATATCGCAGCGGACGATTCCGGCTTTGCGGTGCGGCTGCTCCGGGCCATGGAGGAGGCCAAACACAGCCGGCGCAGCCTCGCCGACGCGATCAACGTGCACCACAACCTCGTCGGCAACTGGGCAAAAGGGAGCTACCTACCGAACGCACAACATCTGGTGCCCCTCGCACAAAAGCTCGACGTCAGCATCGACTGGCTACTCACCGGCGAGGAGACGCTGCGAACCCCCACAACCCAACGTCAAACCAGCGCCGCGGTCGGCCTCACCGAGGAGCTCGCCCGCCTTGCCCCTGCACTCGAGCACCTCACCAAACGAGCACGAAAGATCGCCCAAAAAAGCCCTTGAGACGGCGGGTACGGCGCGCGGGTTCGATTCCCGCCGTCTCCACTGATACGCCAGATTTGGCTTTGTGAAGCCGAATCTGGCGAGAGACGGGGGGAACGATTGAGAAAACGGGGTCAATCGTCGTCTTCGGCGAGGACCGCGGCCATCGTCGTGGCGAGCTGGTCGATGTCCCAGTCGGCGTAGATGTCACCGGTCGTCTGGATCGAGGCGTGGCCGAGCAGCTTCTGCACCGCCTTCAGGTTTCCGGTCGCGTCGAGGACCCGCTGTCCGGCGGTGTGGCGAGCCTTGTGCATCTTCTCGCCGGCTTCGGTGCCCTCCGGCACGATCCCGGCGCCCGCCAGGCAGCGGTACCACCACTTGTGGGCTCCATGGCCGCTCATCGCGCGATCGTGGAAGAATCGCGTCTCGACCGCTCGACGGCCGTTCTCGTCGGGTGCCCCGACCGGGATCGTGCGCTGCGCGCAGAGGAGGTAGTCGTTCGGCTTCGCGCTGATCTCGAGGATGTGGTGTTCGAGATCGACCCAGAATTCCGGGTGGGGGATCGGCACCTCGCGCACCTTCTGGCCCTTCGTGAAGATCGTGAGACGGCGGCGATGGTGATCGAAGTGCTTGAACTGGACCGCACGGAGAGCCCCCTTGCGAAGCCCGTAGTCCAGCAGCAGGCGCAGCGCGATCCGATCGCGACGTGACTCCTGCTCGGAGATGATCGCTCTACGCTGGTCGGGGGAGAAGGTGGTGCGGTAGACCTCGCGCTTGCGTGCCCGCTCGATCGGCATGGTGGGATCGCCGTGCAGGCGTCCGCGGATGATCTGGAAGCGGAAGAAGTCCTTGATGATGGAGAGGTTCTTGTTGTAGGTGCGTGGTGCGCCGGATCCCCATTGGGCGTCCAGGAAGTCTTCGAGGCGTTCGGTGCCGGTGGGCGGCTCGAACTCATCGAGCTCGAGGTCGAGGAAGTAGCGGGCGAGCTTGTCGAGCCCGGACTCGTAGTCGATGTAGCTCGAGTCTGTGAGCCGCTTGCGCTTGGCACGCAGGTACGCGGCGACGTCGCCTCCGAGCGGCGTCAGCTGATAGCTCTTGTCGCGCATCGACTCACGGATGATCTGGGCCGCCTGCGCCAGCGTGAGCTGCGGGGGGGCGTGGTGGGATCTGGGCGGGCTCGAAGGCTGCTCGAAGCTCATGCCGGGCCGCCCTCTCGCGGCGTGGCAGGTCGTTGGTTGCCTTGGACTCGGATGGCTGCATAGGGCTGGTCGCTGCAGGGTGCCGGCGGGAGCGCGGGGGCTCCCCGCGGGCTCGTGGCGATCGTCTCAAAGTAGCGGGGATGGCCGGCCCGCTCAAATGCCGCGCCCTTCCCCGCGGGGTTCCGTGTCGCGATCATCGGATCGCCTCGCAGGCGACGTTTCCCAGCCAGTCCTGATAGCGCTCGGGATGCTCGATCGAGATGAAGATCGGCGCGAAGGGTCCCCGGGCGGAGAGCTCTGAGAGTGACGTCAATGACGTCGGGATCGCGCCGTGGCGCGCGACGCCCGGGTCTGTGCGGTAGAGGGCGATCGTCCGTTGGATACGGCTGCGCGCGGCCTGCGGGCTCTGGTCTGCGAGGACGACGAGCACTTGGGGAAACTCGCGGTAGTAGGTTCGCCATTGCGGAGCATCGGCAGGCTCGGCGCTCGCGCGGTAGTCGCGTAGCTGTGCGTAGCGTGCGAGCTTGGCCGCGAGGCGCTCGGTTGGGACGGTGCCACGGTCGAGCTCGACGAATCGTTGGCGCAGGATCAGTGTGTCGTCGGCGCTCAGTTGCACGTAGGAGAGCAGCGCGTCGGCGATCAGCAGGTGCGATCCATGCCGTCGTCGGCCGGCGGCGCACGCGTGCGCGATCTCGTGCCGCCAGGAGAGTGGGCCGCACTCGTCCCCGGCGCGCTCCCGGGCGGACTTTACGAAGGCGATCGCGGCGTCGTTGACGGCGAGCGTGTGTGCGCGCAGCGGACCGGAGGCCTGGGCGGGCGTGGTGGTCCGCCGGCGGGGCTCGGCGGGTGTGCCGGCCGCCTGGATCGTCTCCGTGCCCAGCGGCGTGAGGTACCACAGGCCCGTCCCGCGATCGCCTCTGGCGCTGGCGGCCAGACCGCGGTCTCGCAGGTCGCACAACACCGTCTGCGACCAGCGCGGCGTCGCTGTGGGCATGTGCAGCGCGTGGATCTGCGGGGTGCTCAGGAGCCGGTGTTGGTGCAGGCTCTCGAGGACCGCGACGGCTACAGCGGAGAGCCGCCGAACCTCGGGGTTTCGGGTCGTGCGCTTCACCCGGTGCGCTCTGGTTCCGGGAGCCTCGGCAGGGTCGAGCGTTCGCGTGTTTCGCCACCCCTGTGGTTGCTGTGTGTTCGGCCTGTGAGGTGAAGGTGGATGCGCTCGTCGAGCGTGTCGAGCGCCGCGATCGTCTCCGCGGCGAGAGCTCGCCCGG
Organism: Solirubrobacteraceae bacterium; assembly: GCA_035569835.1. Classification (GTDB taxonomy): domain Bacteria; phylum Actinomycetota; class Thermoleophilia; order Solirubrobacterales; family Solirubrobacteraceae; genus Palsa-744. Next base: position 21,214 of record DATMMF010000016.1, on the reverse strand, counting down.
ATGCCTCGTCGATCGCCGGCTGTACGTGCGGGACCCGGTCGGGGTGGTGGGCGTCGGTGAACAGGTCGGTGACGGCGAGGTTCTCGAACTGGAAGGGTCGCGTGAGTTGGCCGTGGTGGGTGCTCTGCGCGATGAAGGTCCAGCGCGGCAGGCCGCTGATCGCGTTCGCGGGCGGGTCAGAGCCCCACTCGCGGGCGATCACCGCGGCGGCGTGCGCGTTCAGTGCGGTCGTTATGAGGTGGGAGCGATTGGTCGTCAGCGCGTTCAGCGTCGCGCTGGTCAGTCGCTCGGGGTTCTGGTTTAGCAGTGTGGCGCGCACCCCGTACTTCGCGGTCTGCTCGAGCAGTGCGGCGAGGTTGCCCGATGATGCGCCGTCGTAGGTCTGGACCTCGTCGAGGAAGACGTAGAACTCGCGGCGGCGCTCGGGTGCGATGTGCGCGCGGCCCTTCGCCGCGTGCAGCAGGTCGAACACGAGCAGGTTCGCGACGAGGCGGTCACGTGCGCCCCCGGCGCCCGGGCAGGCGAGCACGATCCGCCCGTCGTCCATTGCCTTTGCGATGTCGTAGCTCGTGTCCGGCGAGCCGAGCAGCGCCGCGAGCGGCGTGGATGAGCGTAGCCTGTCGATCAGGTTCGTGACAGGGGTGATCGCCTCCTCGGCCATTCGCGGAAAACGCTCGCTGAAGAACTGGCGTCGCGGCACCGAGAGGTGGGGCAGCACCGCTTGCAGCCACTCTGGGTTGCCGAGCAGCGTCGGTATTTGAAAGATCGTGGGCTGAAGCTCGGCGGGCAGATGTGTCGAGAGCTCGATCAGCGCCGCGGTCGCCTGCGTGGTCAGGGTCAACGCGCGGTTGTTGCGCTCCCCCCATTGCAGCGCCGATGCGAACGAGTCGACGATCGCCTCGATGCGCCGCTCCCGGGCATCATCGGTGAGGTTGCGCGCAGAGAGCAGGTTCCAGCCGGGCTGGCCCTCGCGCGAGCGGGCGCCGACGAGATCGAGCTCGATGATTCGCTCGGCCAGCTCGGGCTCGGTCAGGCAGCTCTTGATCCGCCGGATCGCGTCCTCGTGGGGGTCCAGGAACATCCCGCCGTGCCCGGAGCGCACGAGGCTCAGGAACTGGGTGATCGCGAGCTCGGTCTTCCCCCATCGGCTGCGCCCGGCGGTGTAGGTGAAGAAAGTGTCCGCGAGGCGCAGCCCGACGATCCGCTGTCCGTGCTCGCTGATCACGCGTCCGAGTGGCAGCACGTCGCGCTGCCCGGTGTAATCGGGCAGATCCCGCGGCGGCGGGTACACCGCGGCGCCGAGGCGCAGCACATCCGGCGCCGCGCAGCTCACCGTCGGGGGCTTCAGGAACCCGGCTACCTCCCGGGCGCCGACGACATTCCGGCGCGCCGGGCGGAACAGGCCCGTCTCCAACCTGTGGTCGAACCAGGCGCGGCGCCCGGGCAGGTCCGAGCCGAGGAACGCTAGACCGAGAAGACGGACGCCGACGACGCGGAAGGAATTGGCGGCGGCCCACGCGTCAAAGCAGCCGAGCAGCGACTGCAGTCGTCCGGCGGCGATGCCCTTGACCGGCGCCTGGCAGCGAATGAGCACCTGCAGCGAAAACAGCGGCTCGTTTTGCAGCACCTTCGCGGCGATCTGCTCGCGCTGGGCGCGCTGCTCGACGACGTCGGCCGCGGGCTGACGGCCCGCTCGGCGGCTCGCGCCCACGAGCACGTCGAGCAGACCGGCGCCGCTCCCGCCCCCGACGCCAGGGTTCTCGCGGCGGGCGCGTCGCAGCAGCGAGCGTCGCAACCGGCGCCGAGCCCCGGCGGTAGACGGCAGCAGATCGACCGCGACCTGCGCCCGCTCCCGGGACGGGTCGAGATCGGCGAGCGCCCGAGCGAAGCTCTGCAGCGGATCGGGGTCCAGCCCCAGATGCGCGAGCGACTCGCTGCTGCACTGCGCCAGACGAAGCTCCGCACGCACAACACACCCCTCGCCAAGCACCGGCTCGGACTCGAGTCGCCGAACCTGCACCCGGTCATAGCTGCCCAGCGCCGAGCGGATCGCCGGCAACGCACGCTCGGGAACCTCCAGCGAGTAGCGCATCGCTCCCTCGCCGACATCGAGCAGCACCCTCACAGCGCACGCGCGAGGATCAAGCCAGCCACCTACGAGCCGCCGGACACGCGATAGCTGAGCGGCACAGCGAAGCACGCCCTCGAGCGTCGGCGAGAACGAGTCGGGCGCAAGCACAAGGAGCCGCACACGCCGGGCAAGCGAACGACGAGTCACGACGACGCGACACGTGAGCGCCGCTAGCGCCGCCACGGCAGTGGGCACCAGCACAGACGGGGCCAGCAGGCCGTCGCGCGCCACCGCCCACCGCGCAGGGCCACCACCACGTACCAGCGCGAGCGCCACCAGCACCCCCACCACAGCCACAAGCGGCCGAGCGTCCTCAGCAGAGCGCAAACTCACCTTGGGCGACCGCTCGCGGTAGATATGTAGGACCCGAGCACGCCGACGAAAACCCGCATCGCAGAGGCGAAAACCCACCATCCACGCCCACGGCGCTCCGAAGCACGCAGCGAACCAGCCGACGAAGAGAACACCGAAGCCGGCAGCGAAGCGCACAGCGAACAGACCCAAGAGCCGCTCAAGAGCCCTCTCCCCATCGAACCGCCTGTTCGAGAACACGCAGTGCCAGCAGCGGCGGCACCGCGTTCCCGACCTGCTCGAAACGGCGAGTCTTCGCCCCCTGCCACGGGTAATCACAGCGAAAGCTCTGCAGCACCGCCGCCTGCTCCACCGTCACGCGAACCGCACCCTCACAGCGCCCCGGTGCTCCCGGCCGCCGAGCATCCCGCTTCCCTCCCGGCACACAAACCCGAGAGTCACACGCAACCGTCGTCGCCGGACGCCTCCCGGCCCAAACCGGCACGCCCTTCGCCAAACCCGCCGCCAGCATCGTCGGCGCGGGCGCCCCGACCCGCCGCGGACGCGCCCCATTCTGACGTGAGTCATACGCCTCGGGAACCCACTCGACGCGGTTCGCCCGGTGACCGAAGTAAACGGTCGGTGCAGGCTCGCCGGCACCCCTCACCGCCGAGTTCCGCTGGTTGCCGTTCCGCCACGCCCACCCACCGCGCTCGACACCCTCACCGGCAGGCAACTGACGGCCGATCAGCGCACCATCCCTCGACCGGCGCGTCGTGACCACGGTCGGCGCCGGTCGATGAGCCGGCCAATCCACATCGGCGGCCTTCCGCGTCCAGGACCGCGTCCGAGCGGTGAGCGTCGGCGCCGGATCGCACGCCTGCCTGAGATCACGACGCCGGTAGACACCCGGCTCTCCGTTCGCCGCACGGTCACTCCCAGTCGCGTTGCGGCGCGGAAAGCCGACACGCTCTCCCGGCGCCCAACCGAGAGCCTCCGCCATGCTGACCCAAGGCTCGAGCCCAAGCTCATCCTCGGGCACCTCTCGACGGCGCGGGCTATAAGAACGATGCGTCGGCTTCGGAAGCTCGACCGGCCCCTCCAGCGACGCGATCAGGAACGCCCGCTTGCGGGTCTGCGGCACCCCGTAGCGCTCGGCGCTCAGCACGCCCGCGACGGCGTCGTACCCATGCTCTGAAAGCAGCGCCGCGAACAACGACCACAGCTCGAGGACGGCCGGCACCTGCTCCAACGCAACCCATCGAGGTCTCAGCGCCAAGGCATAACGCAAAGGCTCGACCGTCAACAGAGACCGCGTGTCGCAGCACTCCCGCAGACGCTCGGCTCTCGTGTCCGCGCCCGCCGCAAGCTCATGCGCGCACGCGACCACCAACGGCTTGTCCTGCTTCCCAAGCCCCTTCCCCGCGGTCGAGTACGCCTGACACGGAGGCGAGGCGATCAATCCCCACACTGGACCGAGCTCCATCGGGTCAAGCGCCGCGACATCGGCTTCCAGGCGTTCGTGGCCGGCAGCCCGCGCCGTCTCACAAGCCCACGGATCGGTCTCGACGCCGAGCGCGCTCAGCCCAAGCGGCCGTAGACCCTCCTCCCAGCCGCCCGCACCAGCGAACAAGTCGAGGATCCGCCCGGGCTGCGAGGCCCGCGACCCCCGCTTGCGCGTGCCCCCGCTCACGGGCACCTCACGCTGGTCGTGGCCCGCGAGGCCCGAGGGCGCCAGCGGGCTGCACACTGGCGAGCGTCGATCGCGTCCGCCATCTCGCGAGGTGGCCGCGGCGCCCTTTTGCGGGTACCGCAACCGGCGTGGTTGCGCGCGACGTTGGTGCTGTCCGCCGAGGCGAACGGATAACGGCTACCGGCGAGCCGCAATCCCCGCAGCAGGTGCAGCCACACCGGCGCGGGCCCCTCGCCGCACAGCGCATCCATAGCGTCTGACATCCGCCGGTGCCACTCGCCGCTAGCGACCACGCTGTAGGCGGCCGAGCTGCCAACGCAGATGCGCGGCCAGTCTCTCGCCAGCCGCAGCAGACGCGAGATCGGCTCGTCCATGTGCCATACGGGCGCGCCGCGCACGCCAAACGGCCACGCCCGCACCAGGGCGTCGTTCTCCTTCGCGGTCCCGCCGATCACGTCTGGGATCACGGCCCAGGTGCTGTGGTAGGCGAGCCAGTGCGCACACCAGGCGTAGTAGCCCTCCCAGTCGACCGGCCGGCCGGTGCGCCACAGCGAGTAGGCGCCGTTGTCGAGCATCACCGACTGCCCGATCTCGTGGCATGCCTTGACGTCGTCGGGGCGAGCGAAGCTCACGCAGAAGCAGCGGCCCGAAAGCTCGAGCAGCTTCCTGCGCGGCGTGATCGGGGTCCCGTGGTAGTGGATCACGCGAGCACCTCTCTCCGAGGCGCGCGTATGCGCATGAGGACGGCCGACCACAGAAGCGCTCCCGCCGTCTTCGCGGTGAACTGTCCCACCGTTGTACCCCACATCACCCCGCCGAACGCCAACGTCGGGAACACGAAGCTGTCGATCGCCGCTCCCACCCAAGCCGCGGCGTTGGCTCGCTCGAGCCACTCGCGGCGACGCAACTGGTGGTAGAGGAGGGCCTCGCCCGTCTCGGCGAGAGCGAACGACACCGCGGACGCCTCCGCGATCACCGCGGCGCCTTGCGCGATGCAGTAGCTCAGTATCGACCCCGCCGCGATCAGGGCCGCCATCTTCGCCCAGCGCCTCGTGCCCCAAAAATCGGCCAGGCGATCGCGCGTTATGAGGTCGAGCCCGATCAGAGCAAACGCGTTGTAGACCGAGGCGGCGGCGCCGTAGCGCGCTGCGAGCAGGTTGGCGGTGACGATCGCCGCCAAGTACACACAGACCAGTACGACGACCGTCGTCCGCTGGAGCCCTCGGCAAGATTCGCCAACGACGTTCGTATTTCGAGTATTTCTAGCTGCAGACATTCAGACGTCTCCTTGGTTGGTTTGAACTGCGATTTCGTGCTTCGTGCCGGATGCTCCGGCACGCTGCTGAGAAAACTCGTTGGACGCGGCCGGAGTCGGCGGCACCGCATACCCGTACACAGGCGCCACCTCGCCAACCGGATGCGCTGGGCTGAACGGCCCCACGCGCGCGACCTTCCCGGCGTAATTCCCCTCGACCGTTTCGATCTCGCCATCGCTCAACACCGCGACCACGATCCCCACGTGAGCGCTGTCGCTCGGGCCGGACCCGTAGAAGATCGCGTCGCCAGGCGCCGGGATGGCGTCCGGCGGCAGAATCGCTCCGCCGTGTTCGCCGGCCCACGTATACAGCGAGCCCGAGTACCCGTACTGGGCCGTCGACCCAGGCAACGGCGCCCCGGCGTGCTGCCACACCCACGACGCGAACAACGAGCACCACTCCTCGCACGGCCCGTACACCGTGCAATTCGAGCCTGGAGGTTCCTCGCTGTGGCCCACCTGACTCTCGGCGACCTGAACGATCTGCTTGCCGTCGCCAGCGCCCGGCGTGAAGACACTCGCTTCGCAGCCACCAACGGAGACCGGTTGCCCTAGCTGCGGACTGCTCGCCGCCGGTGAGCCTTCGCCTACGAACCCATACTGCACGGCCCGCGCCATCACCTCGTCCGCATACGCGACGCTCGAGTCTGAGCAAGCTCCGTAATAGGCGCACGCGGCCTGCCGATAGGCCGCGTAGCTGCCGCCCGTTGGCGGCGCTCCCATGTCTTCGCGCAGGATCCTCGCCGCGGTGAAGATCGCGTCTGCCGGATCGTTCACCGACAGCGAATGCCCGGGATCGGCGTCGACCGCGTAGCGTTCCCACAGCGTCGGACCATCCCCCGGGCTGCACGCGCTGCCTCTCACGTAGGCGATCTGCATCGGCCCGGCGCACCCCGAGCTGTTCGCGCCCGCGCACTCCCCGTTGCCGCACTCCTGCGCGCCGACCGACGCCAGGAACGACCAGTCGATGTTGAACCGCGCTCCAGCTTGCTCGTAGAGCGCAAGTCGGGCAGGCGGGATGCTCTGAAGTGCATACGCCGAAGGCGCCGGCCCACTCGAAACGCCGGTCGCGCTGGCGCCGGACTGGCAGCCTGTGAAGGTCGCGCCGAGCACAGCCACCGCCAAACCAAAGATCGCGGTGACGACCAGGCCGCCGACGAGAAGCGCTCCCGCAACGCCGGCCCATAGACTGCTCCTCTCGACAGCGCGGCTCATGCCCCCTCACTTACCGCTGTCACCAACAGCCGTCCGCTCTCGCGTCCAATAACGAGATCGAGCCCGTAGTCGATGACCGCGCCGTCTTTGACGGTCGCGTTCGCCGTGATCGCACCGGCCACCGGTCCCCGGAGCACGATCTCCACGACGCGAGGCGATCGCCCGGCCAGCGCCGGTGAAATACGAGGCGGATGCGCCTCGAGTGAGTCGATCAGCTGTCTGGCGGCGTCCCTGATCCCGCTCGCCGAGCCTCGCCCGCACGTGTAGGCGAGATAGCCGCTCAGAAATCTTCCGGCGACGGCTCGGGCCTCCACCTCGTCACTGGCACTTGCCGTAGCCACGGAATGAGGACGTCCGAGCGTTCGCTTTTCTGCATGCGAGCCGCTTGCGTGATGGAGCGTGAGCGCTCCTGCTACGAGGATCCCCACGGCGAACATAAGCCAGGCCGGTGCTCTGCGCCCCGACGCGTCGCCAATGCCGGAACTCAGATCAGGTCGCTCGCTCACCGCTCTGCTCCTGACAGACCGATGAAGGTGCGCCCGCACCTTTCCGCGACCTCCCGAGCGTGCGCGCCGGGATGGTGGAATGGGTCGAGGATCACGCAGCGCCCCGAGCCGTCGCGATGCCCGCAGGTGGCCCGAGCATCCCCCTGCAGGCCCCGCTCGTAGGCGGCCCCGCAGGTCCCGCACGCGAGCCTCGAGCTGCCCGCGAGCACGCACAGGCGTGTCAGCTCATCGCGGTGCTCCGGCGACCAAACACACGAACGCTGTCGCCCGCGCCGACGCCGGAATACCTTCCTCACACGCGTGTCCATGAACAGCTCCGCCGTGCGCGCGCTGTAGTGAAACTCCGGCGCCTTCGTGAACAGGTAAAGCCGCGCTCGGCCCGCCGGATCGACCATCAACGGGGTCGCCCAATCCACCGCCTGCCGCTGCCAACCGGAACGCTCGAGCATTTCGGGCAGCTGCTGCCCGCTACAGAACAGCCAAAGAGTCCCGTCGTCTCGCAACACCCGCTGAAGCACCGAGAAGACGGCATCCGCATCGTGCTCCAGCTCGTGCCTGGTAGGGCTCGTGACGATCGACTGCGCCCAGGCGGACGGCAGCGCTCCGAGCAGCTGGACGCGGGACACCGAGGCGTCGATGCGAGTGCTCACTGCCCCTCCTCGCTTGTTTCCGGTTGTTCACCGGGCGCACCTGAGTGACCCTGCAGAGCGTCGCGCAGAGTCCCGCCTTCGCTGTCGGCGATCGGGTCATCATGCGTCTCGGCCGGCTCCGACTCCCCGATTGGGATTGCCCCCGAGCCACCTCTGCCGTCGGGGAAGTGCTCGTCGGAGGAACGCGGTGGGCCGGCCGCTCCAGGCGATGTCGCGCCGCGAACTTCGCCGACCGGCGGCACCCCTTCGCTGTCGGCGATCGGGTCACTGTGCACGTCGGCCGGCGAAAGCCCTGCGCTCGGACCCACCCCGATCCCAGCGCTACCACCGCTTCCGTGCTCACGCTCCGAAGTCCCGGTCCCAGCCGTCGAGACCGGCGACGACGCGTTCAGGGCAGCTCCGACGTCAGCGCCCTCACTGTCGGCGATGGGCTCGTCGTACTCGTCGCTCAACGATCGCGCGCCACTCACACCGGTGGCATGCGGTACTGCCAACTCTTCGCCGGGGGAATCGTGCGGCGCGGGGACAGAGGCGGAGGCGCTGTCGCGCTCCGGCGCTCCGCCCGTGCTCCCTCCCGAACGGCCGGCCTTCGTGAGCGCTCTGATGCCAGCGGCGAAGTACAGGTCGCGCAGCCCGGTCCCGTCGTTCGCGGCCCGTTGCCCGGCGCTCGCGGCCAGCAGGTCGCTCGTGAGCTTCTTGCGCTGCAGAAAGACGGTCCACAGGAACGCCGCCTGTAGCACGAAGGCGAGGAGCCATCCCAGGTTCGAGGTCGCGTTGTCGAGCGCCTGGCAGACGGCGAGGACGATCGCGAGGATCAGGCTGTACACGACCTTGCGCGTCAGGTAGCCGGCGAGCTTTCCCATCCACGACCGGAAGAAATCGTGGCCGCGGCCCGGGAACACTGCGAGGATCAGGGCGACAGGCGCGAGGCACAGCAAAGTCAGCAGCAGGATCTGCGCCAGGATCACTCCGAGCGCGAGCGCCCCGAGCAGCGCGAAGGCTCCAGCCTCGCCGGCGAGGATCACGATCGAGAGCAAGAGGCGCTGGTATTGACCGCCCTTCCCCATCGCTTCCGCAGCCGGCTCGTCTGCCTTCCCGAGTGGGTAGGACCCGCCGCTCTTGGCGGGGTCCGAGGACGGTAGGTCGCCGCTGCTTCCGTGTTCGAGCGCTTCGTGCTCATCGCCGCGGTCTTTCGACCCGAACGGGTACGCGAGGAAGTGCGGCGCGTACTTGTTGCGGTTGTTGATGCACCGCTTGCCTTCGCCGGCGACTTCCGTCTGCGCTTCAAGCTCCCCCGCAAGACGTGCGTCCCGCGAAGGGTCGCTGCTGAGCGGGCGGACCGCGACCGACTTGAGGTCTTCGCCGCTGCCCGTCGTGCAGTGCTCGATCCCGCCGAACTCGAGGACCGTCCACGGATCGACCACGAGCGTTCTGAACAGCTGGTCTGAAGCCGCGCTCTTCGCCTGCTGTTCGCCCGTGACGCTGCCCTGAGTAGTCAGCGACAGCAGCGCGGTGGACAGTTCGTTCGAGAGCTTGCTCGCCGGTCCGATCGTCCGTTCAGGCTGCGCGACGATCCCGACCGCGAGAACGCAGTACAGGAGGGACACTGCGAGCGCGCCGGCGGTCTCGCTGTAACGGCGCTGCACTAGCGCCTTCCACATTGCCCACAGGCCAGCGGCGACAACTGCCGCGATCAGCCAAGGTGCGCCGAGCGTGGTCGAATAGAGATTGTGGATCGCGGTTGCGATCGGGGTCAGCGCTCCCGAGCCGGGCGACCCATCCCCGTTGACCAGGTCGAGGCTGAACGCGAACGCAAACAACGTGATCACCCCGTTGGCCAGGAATGCTGTGATCATCCACAGCACCTGCGCGAAGAAGAAGGCGATCATCGGTACCACTCCGGAGACGTCGACGCCGCTGATCAGCCCCACGCTGATCGCCGGAAAGTACTGATCGAGCTGGTAGTTGGCGATCGGATAGCGCCCGAAAATGCCGCCGGCCGGAACCTGCGGGGCAGGCCCGATGTTGCTGTAAACGTCACCCGCGTACGCCGGGGTGGCCAGCACGGCGAGCAGCCCCAGAACGCCGAGCGCGAGCAGTCCCCGTCGTGCCGCCCGGGAGCGAAGTGCGCGTGAGAGGAAGACGGTCATTGCTTCGCCCCTGGCCCTGGCGTGGTCTGAAGCGCGTCCAGGAGGTGGGGGTAGACGAGGTCGATCTGCACCTCGCCAACGCGGCCGTGCAGGTCACGCATCAGGCAGCGTCCGGCTCTCAGTTCGCGCACCAGCGACACGAGGCGGCGCGTCGGCTCGAGACCGATAAACCGCAGTGCCGCCTCCGCTGCCGCGTCGGAGTCCTGCCCGAACACGAACACCACGCCGATCAGGTCCGCAAGATCGCCGAGGTCCGCGATTCGATGAGTGCCGAGCAGCAGGGTCGCATTGAACGCGCGACCGAGACGCACGAGCCGGTTGATCACCTGCCTGCCCTGCGGCGAGGCCAGCAGGAACCAGATCTCATCCAGCCCCACGACCTTGTGCCGCGACCGGTCGCCGGAGATCAGCTGGAGTGCATAGGCGGCGACGAGTGACAGCGTCGCGACCGAAACCCGCTCGGCGCGCGTGTACGTGTCCCGCGCGGCTGTTGGTTCCGGCAGCGACAGTCCCGGCATGCGGATCGTCGTCACGGGCTTCGCCAACTCCAGCTCGGGACGCTGCCCGGTGCCGAAGCCCAGACGGGCGAGGCCGAAGTCGCTGATCACCTCCAGCGCTTCACCGGCGTCCCGCGCACCGGGCCGGTCGCTTTCGAGGAGCGTCTCGACGACGCGGCAGAGACTGCTCGAGCCTTCGCGAACCGTGTCCTTGACCGCATGGCTGACCGCGTTCTCCCACGTGCTCGAAGGCCCGGGCAGCAGCTCGAGCAAATACGAGCAGGCGAGCTCCTCGCGAAGATCCTCCAAGCCGATCGCGAGCGGGTCGAGCTTCCCCTGCTGCGCCGGGTCGCCAGAAAGCTCGAGTACCTCCAAGCGCCCGTCGAGGTCGTGCAGCTTGTGCAGCCCGTGGTCGGGCTTGGGATCAAAGTCGACGACCAAGCTTCCACGCCGCTCAGCCGCGTACTCCATCGTCTGAGCGGCAACGGTCTTGCCCGATCCGAGCGTCCCAATCAACAGCACGGCCGAGGCACGCGACTTTCGCGGCGCCTCCGTCGGGTCAAACCGCACCGGCAGTGGCGCTCCCGTCGGCGTGTACCCGAGATACGGCCCTCGACCGGAACCCACCGTTCGGGTAGCGGTGGCGACCATCGCCCCGAACTGCTCGACGGTCAGCTGCTGCACGTAATCGCGCATCACGCCCACCCGTCCGTTCCCGGCAGATGCCCGAAGAACAGCTCACGCTGCAGGCCCACGGGCCGGTGCAGCGCGATGTCGCCGTAGCGCTCTTTCAGAGTCGCGACACGACGCTCGAGCTCCTCCTCATCGGTCGCACCGACCGCGAGCCCGATATACGCGTAGAGCATCGGCGGATGGCCGCCAGACGCGAGCAGCGCCTCGTACTCGCGCGCGAGGACACGATCCTCACCGGCCAACAGGCTTGGGCCATGCGCGGCCCCCTCTATCTGCTCGCGATAAGCGTGCTCGACGTCGCTGATCCGCTTGCGCACAGCCGCAAGCGCCTGGCGGTTGCCGACCCAACGCGCGTGCAGCACCGCATCGACCGGGAACCCGACCGCTTCGAGCGGCGCGAACAAGACCTCGGCGCCGGAACCCGGAAACTCGGGGCAGTCCGCGAGCGCCCCAACCGCGAGCATCGCCTGGAAGGAGCGCCCCTCCTCTCCCTCCACGATCAGGGTTTGGTGGCGCTCGGTGATTGCCGCGTTAGCGCACCGCGCGAGGTCGTGCCGCAACGGCTCGAACCCAGCGCCGTCGGAGCCCTCCACGACAAGCGCATCGGGCTGCCAGTGCCGGTCGAGCTCGGGCTCACCCAGACCGCGACACGCCGCGCGACGCAACAGCCACTGAAGCTCCATCGTGCGAGCGGGCCGCGCGGGGATGACGCCACGGATTCGCTCGAGCAGCCGCAGCTCGCGCGAGCAAAGGTCCTCGAGGTCGCGCGCCGAAATCGGCGCGACGGCCCCTACGCCAGCCAGATCCTCTACGCGACGGCGGGCGCGATCGACACCACGGACGAGGCTCCCGCCCATGCCGGTCGTTTGACCTGATGCAAGCGACACGGCCATGTAGCACTCGGGAATGTGCGCGCCGAGACGAGCGAGCCGCTCGCGGTGGCCCTCCAAGAACGCACTCCACACCGCCGGATCCTGGTGACGAACATCCAGCAGGCCAGCCGTGTGCTGCACATACCTCTCGGCTGGGTATGCCCGATTGACTCGCCATAGGCTGAAATCGGTCGCGACCGTGCTCGCGAGCCGCTGGAGCCGGCGCTGAAGTGCCCACTTCTCACCATTCGGGAGATACGGGTAGGAGGTCATTCCAAGCCGGAAGAGACCGGCAGACTGGTCTCCGGGGCCGACGAGCACGTTCGCGTGCGCGTAACGAAGGGAGAAGCTCACGGACGCACCTCCGCGACCTGCCCGTCGGAGAGCTCGATCACCTGGCAGACACGCTGCCCCTCACGCACCCGGTGGCCCTCCGACGGTCGAACTACAAGTCGTCCGCGAGCAGGGATCGCGACGACGGCCCGCCCAAAGACCAGCCGTGCGGGTCCTCGCACGCGCCCATGATGGAGAACGGGAGAGCGCTCGTCCGGTGCCACCCACACCTCGGGCGCCCACAGCTGCACGAGACCGTCTGCGGCAAGCGGGCGCTCCAGCGACTGCCGACCAGGACGCAGAAGGAGTGCTACCCAAGAGCGCAGGTAGCGGTGGGCTGGGCGACCATCAGGCGTGGCCTGGCAAGCCAGCGTCGCCACCATCGCCGGCGCGATGAACCACCGAAGCGGCCACGCAAGCCAACCGAGTACGACGCCTACCAGCAACGTCGCGATCAGGGCCGCAAGTCCCGCCAGGACTGCTCCGCGCGGGCCATGCGAGGCTCCACCGAGCAGCGCCGCGATGGCGCCAAGCACGAGTGCGAATACCATCGAGCGCTGGCTGAGAACCAGCACAAACACGAGCGTCATAAATGCCCAGGCGAGCCATTCCAGTGGCACTCCGCCCGGAACGGGCAGCCGCCGGCCATCGATCTGGTAGATCCGCCGGTCGGGCCGGAAGATGCGCTGGTAGGAGCGGATCGGATGCGCGCTGTCACTCATTGCCGCTCCGCTCACCCGAAGATCTGCTTGCCGATGCCTTCGGCCGCCGAGGCGATCTCCGACGGGGCAAACACCATCCAGGCCACCACGATTGCGGCGAACAGGAACACGGCGAGCTCGGTGTACCTGCGGTTCAGCAAGAACACGAGGCTGATCACGGCGACGATCCCGCCGTAGAGATCACTCGCGTACCCCTTCAGCAAATTCGCGACGTTCTGCCCGACGTTGTTCCCCGCAGCCAATGCGCTCGCGGGAAACATCACCAGCAGCCACACGGCCAAGCCGCAGGCGAACCGCCCAATGCGACGCGCAGGCATCACTTCCCCTCCGTGCTGGGGGCTGGCGCCGGCGTGAATTGGGTGCCAACGGCGCGCGTCGTCGTGACAACGTGAGTAGCGCCGAGACCCAACGTCGTGATGAGGCCGCGCACGAGCAGAAGCAGGATGCAGCCCCACAACAGAGCCCGGCCAACCCAACGCACCAGACCGTTTACGCGGTCGTTGTCACCGGAGCGGCGGTCGGTCGAATTACCGAAAATGTTCATGCGGTGAAGGTACGAGCCGCATCGAGACTGCGCCACTACCGCTGCCGGTTAACCGCGTACGCGCTAACAACGGTGCAGTTGTACGCAGGTAACTCAACCGGCAAGACGCCGCGCGTCAGCGGGGGAGCTACAGGTGACCAAGCAGCCCTGCAGCGGTCCGGCGCGCTGTTGGTGCGCGTGCTGAACGCCGCGTGCGACGTCCTACGCCTCGATGCCTACTATCGAGGCGAGTTCTTCGACCCGTCCCGTGACGCTCGCGGTCGCCTCTTTGATCAGCCTGGGTGCGACGTAGTCCGCGAGCCGGTAATAGACGTAGTTCCCGTCCCTCCGTCGCGCAATCATCCCTGCCTGAAACAGGATCCCGAGATGCTTCGAGATGGTTTGCTGAGACCCCGGCAGGGTCGACGTGAGGTCCTGAACGGAGACCTCGCTGCCAGACAACATCGCCAGAATCCTCATCCTGGTCGCGTCGCCCAGTATCTGAAACCGGCGAGCAACAAGCTCGAGCAGTTCCGCGTTCGGTGGCACGTTAGCGTCCACAGCGCTGTCCGTTGCGTTTGGCGGCGTACGTCACCGCACACCGCACCGTCGTTCCGTGACGATCCATGTCCATTCCCCTGCTCAATCGCCGAGATAAGCGAACTGCCCTCTGCTACCGACGTTTGAGGGACGGGCGGGACGTTCTCGAGCGGTGCTCGGCCCGACGGCAGGAGCGGGCGCTACGGCGTTGGTGTTCGCGGCGGCGCGCCCTGGGTCGTGGACACGAGCAGGCACGCTCGGAGCAGCAGCCATGACCGGCGGCTTGCCTCGCCGCCCTCGCTGGTGCCGGCGGTGTCGTCGATTGCGGTCGCTGTGCGCTCCTAGCGGTGCCGGCTCTGGCGCGCGGGCTGCGTCTCGAATCGCGTTCCCGAGGCTGATCGCGACGACCGCCACGATGCAGAGGGCTGGCGCGAGGCGTCGAGGAGTCCAGGAGCGGGTCGCTACTGACGAGATCTCTGTGTTTTCGACGGGGGTCTCATCCGGTTCGCTCGAGAAACCGTCCGCCGCTGCAGTGGCTGCGGTGGCGCTTTTTGCCTTTTGGGCGGGCGCTAAGGGCGCCTCCTCGATCACGAAAGCCGCCGAGTCCGGAGCGATGGCCTCAGCAGAGAAGGCCTCCGCAACTTCAGGGTCTGAAAAGCTGTCGATCTCGCAAAAGGGGTCCACACAAGTTAATGCAGGCCGCTCCCATTTCTCGACAGCGAGTTACCGCAGTGGCGGCAGGTCAGCGGACGACGGTGATGCGCACGGGCCTACTGAACGCCTGCAGGAACGGGTAGTCGGAACTCGGCGCCACCGTCACCGCCCTGAATCGATAGGAGGCCCCGACACCGAGGGTGAACACGTACTTGTATGACCACCGGCCCTTGCTGTCGGTCGGCAGCACTTCGATGGTGCGCCAGCGCCCGCTGTAAAAGATCTCCATCTGCACCGGCTCGCCGCCGGCGGGCACGTATCCGCCTGAAAGCTGTCCGGTGAACACCACGGTGCGACCGATGCGCGCGCGACGTGGCGCGTGGATCGCCACAGCGCCCTCCACGCTCTCGTGAAAGGCGAGGCTTGACGCGGGAACTGTGTCGAGCGTGTGCGAGTAGAACACGACCTGCAGCAGCCTTGACGCTCCGGTCGGAGCCTTGAGCGACCACGAGCCGTTAGCGCCGGTCGTCGTGCTGGCTACCTGAGTCGCGGCCGCCGAGCCGACGATCCGCTGGAGGAGCTTCACTTGCGCGCCCTTGATCGGCGCGCCAGTCGGGGTCGTAAGGCGTCCCGCAAGAGTTGCTGCTGAGTGCCCGAGCACGCGGGTGAACCTCGCTGGTTGGCCTGCGGCGATGAGCTTTGCGGCTTCGTCGCACGGAGTCCCATTGCACGGACCGCGTTCGGGCGGCGGTGTCGAGGCGGCAGGCGCGCTCGCGGGTAGCGCGCTGTCGATCGTGATGGGGGCTCTGTAGACGACGGCGGTCACGCCGGCCGCGTCTTCGACTTCGATCGTGAGGGTATGCTGCCCGTTGCCGAAACTGCTCGTCGGCACCTGTACTGAGACGGGTACAGACTGCGGGCAGGGTTGTGTTGCCTCGAACTGACGTGAGCCTTCCGGCGCGGTTCCGACCGTCACGCACTTGCCGCCGTTGGCGTCCGGCGTGCCTTCGTAGACGGGATCGCCGTCGATCTTCACGACGACTGCGTACACGCCAGGCCCTTCCGAGTCTCCGGCAAGGAGGCTGAGACTTGCGGTGCCGCTCGCTGGTTTCTCGATGATGCTTCCCGTGACTTCGGCGGCGGTTGGCCGCGAATTGTCGGAGAGCAGGATCTTGGCGCTCGACACCGTGACTTCGGCATTCAAGCCGCCGGTCTGCCGGCATTCGGGTTTCGCTTCGCCGGCGCATACCGCCCCGACATATACCTGGTCAGCCCCGTGCTTGGCGATCGCCACTTCGCTGTCCTGTGAGCACGCCGAGAAGTCGCAGGAGAACAGCAGGTTGGACCCTTCGCCTGCGACCACTTCCGGCATTGATAGCCAAGCCTGGCCGTACGAGCCGTAGACGGCGCCCGTGACGATTACGCCACCGGCGATGGGCTCTCCTTTTGGCGCCGTGTAGGCCCATTCCGCGCCGCTGCCCGTGTCTTGCGCTCCGCCTTGACTCTGATCGCTCGCGGTCAGCGCGCCTCCGGGCGTCGAGCACGTGTTCGACGCCGAGGCTCCCCGAGAAGATGTCCCGAGGAATCGTGGGCTCCACCCTTCGGTCGAAGCGGCGTGCCCGTTAAGCGAGCAGGTGACGTCCTCCCAGACGGCGGCGTTTGCAGAGACGGGAGCAAGCAGCATCCAGCTCAGCACGAGCAGGACACCCGCCAAGAGCGATGCCGTGGCAAAACGACGGCTGCTGGTGGCGCCGAGTTGGTGAGTGGGTCGGGTGGTCATCGGTCTTGGATTCCTTTTCGCGTGGCGTGGCTCGTGCTCACTGGCCGAGGTAGTTGAGGTTCGTTCCGCCGCCTGTCGTTGTCGGCGGCGTCGAGGTTTCCCGAGTTGGTTCGAGTGAAGTTGAGGGGGTCGCTACCGACGCGTCCAAAGCTCGCGGATCGGAACTGCGTTTGTCGGCGCTCCCCCAGAGGCTCAGGTAATCGAGGTCTTTGCTCGGCGGTGCCGGCGGGTGCTCGACAGAGTGAGAGGTGCCGGGCTTGGCCGAGTCCGCCTGGGTGGACCTCGGCACGCCTGTGGTCACACTCGGTACCGCTCGCAGGGCAGTCAGACTCGATGATGTACGGGCGCTGACCTTGGGATAGCGGTGGCGAACGGGCCTTGTCGATTCGAGCGAATGAACCACCCTTGCGCCGACCCCGGCGCCAGCGACCGCGATCGCGGACGTCACGGCGGCCGCCTTTATGAGCCCGCCCCCGCCAACGAGTCCAGCTGTGCGCTCAGCGGTGGCTGCTCCGCTCGGGGTGCGCCCGTAGCCGAGCAGCGAGGTCAGTCGCTCGAGCCAACGGCCGTGGAGCCCGGTGGCGAGCACTGGCGCCGGCAGGAACGCTGCACTCGCCGCGCGCTGGAACTCGCCGCCTCGCATCTCGCGGACGAGGACCGCGTAGGACGAGCGACAGCTCGCACACGCCGCGAGGTGTGCTCGGGCCGCTGTCTCCTCCCGGCTCTCTGCCGTGCCTTCAGCATGCGCATGGATCGCGCGCTGCCGGTGGTCGCACATGCGGCCGGCCGCCCTGATCGCCGCGATCTGATCGAGCTTTCGCGCCGCGCTACGCGAGGCAGCAAGCACCGTCTTGACCGGCTCTCCCATCGCCTTGGCGGCGCGCTTCACGCCGAGTCCGTGGGCGGCCATCACCGATACCACGCGCTGCTCGAACGGATCGAGCTGCGCCATGAGGTCTGCGGCCGCCGCCATCCGTTCTTTCGCGGCGATGAGAGTGACCGGCCCGTCCTCACCATCCGGAAGCACCTCCGCGATGGGATCGAACTCAACGCGACGACGTGAGCCGACGCGCAAATCGTGGCGCCCGGCCCGGCGCTCCATGAGTAGATAGCCCACCGATGTCCAGAACGCACCTTGAAGATGCTGGTCGTCGCGAATCGGCTTGCTTGACATGACGACTAGTCCGATCGCTTCGTCCACGAGCTCGTCGCGGATTTGCGCTGGGAGCCGCGCCGCGTCTCGACGCCAGTCGAGCTTCCGACGGAGCTCCGCACGCATAGCGTTCAGCGCGTGCGCGGCCTCCTCGGGCGATAAAGCTCCTCGCCGGCCCGGAGCCCGTACGAGCCAGCGAACATGACCTCGCCGCACCAGCGGACGCGCCGCTGGTCGGGCTGCTGCGACTGATTGAGCATTCGTGCCCATCGCGAAATGAATGCGCGTAGGCGCCGGTGCGCGACAACCGATTTCGATGTCGCTACATCGTCCGGGTGGGCTTGCTTCGGTGCCGTGGCGAAACGTGGTCCTGGGCATACGCGATCCCGCCCCATATCGGCGCGGATCGCCACGAGCAATATGACAATAGCCCACGGGTGTGGAGCTTGTGTCTATTGATCGCGCAGAGGAGAAAGCGTCGACCGACGTCAAGGCGCTCGAAGAGAGGCTAAGCCGATCAACTCGCCGCGCGCCCGTGCACGCGCGGCGAGTTGATCGCTAGTGCCTCGTGCGCCTGGTTCGAGTCTGGCGGTGCTCCAAGAAGCTGAACTTGATCTGCCACGATCGGCGTCCTGGGTGTCCACATCCGGCTGCGACGGGCGTCGAGCCAGCCGTCGATTCCCATTTTCCTGTCTGCATAAAAGATGCTTCGCGACGCTCTCGGCCAGGGTCGAAAGCTGCCCGAAAGGCACCTCTGACCCGTATCCGGATCTTTGCGGCAATCGCGTCAGCCAACCCCGATCCGGAGGCGCCTCTCGCCGCGCGAGCGTCGACGAGCAAAGGGCGGGTGCCGCGACTCGGAAGCTCCCGCGCCCGATGGCGACTCCAACACGAGGATTGGACGCGTTTGAGCCAAGACTGTACCTGTCTCACCGACAGCGGGCGAAACCTAATGTGAGTCTGGTCATGCCGCCGCTCGAGGCACGACTCGCGGGGCCGAGCGACTTGTTCTCGACCGCGGAGGTGTGGAGAATCTACTCGGCCTGCAAGGTCCGGTGCGGCCGTTCCCAGATCGGATCGCCGGGGCGGCTGAGGGCCCGGAACGCCGTCCCCTGCGGACCCTCCGCGGCTCCCGCTTGCTCAGGTCCGTTTCTCCCGAGCAACCCACGCGACTTGGATGCCTCGTGGGCATTTGACCAAGTCGGCTCCCACTTTCCGGCAAAGCACCACGCACTTGTTTATCGACATTGGGCCGACCCCCGGGAGCCGCTAGCATCAAGTAATCGTTTGTCCCTAAAGGACGAACTTCTAAGGCCTCGAACGGTTCCTCGTTGACATTCCGCAGCGCCCTGATGTAGTGTCGCAGGGCACCGTTTATTTCGGCGGTCGCCGGGCGCCTCAACCGAGGAGAGGGGCACGGGTCAGGAGAGTCTCGGGGAAAGCAGGTCAGAAGCTAGGTGCAGTCCAGGCAAGCGGCGGCCGCTGGGGGGCGGCGCTCCGACATCGGCGTTCTCTGCGCGGACGAGTGCGGCGCGTGGGTCGACGATTGCGGCGAGGCAGCGGGTACGTCGACCCGTGACCGAACCGCACCCGAGAGCACCGAGACCGTCGAGCGGGACTTGGTTTTCGACCTGGCGAGCGCGGCGGGTGGAACAACCCGCGGAGGACAGAGTCGCGTAATCAGCTTCGTTGGCAGCAGGTGTGTGGATTCGCCCGAGACCCGTGACCGAACCGCACGCGAGAGAACCCAGACCCTGGAGACGTACTCGGTTTTCGACCTGGCGAGCGTGGCTGGTGGAACAAGCGAAGGACACGGGCGCATAATCAGCCCCGTTGGCGGTGGGTGTGTGGGTTCGACGGTTGGCGACGGATGTGTGGGTTCAACCCGCGACCGAACCCCACCCGAGAGCACCGACACCGTCGAGCGGGACTCGGTTCTCGACCTGGCGAGCGCGGCAAGTGAAACAACCCGCGGAGGACACGGTCGCGTAATCAGCCTCCTTGGCGACGAGTGCGGCGAGTGGGCGGACGAGCGCGGCGAGGCGGCGGGTACGTCGACCCGTGACCTCACCGCACCCGAAAGCGCAGGAGAGCGCGACAAGCGTCGGCTCGAGTTTTTCGACAACTTGCACGCGAACCGTCTCGTCCGATGGTTCGCGACAAGCGACCGCGGTAAGTGCCAACCTCCCGCGGTTGAGCTGGGCGGCGGCGCGATGGTTACCTCATCGCCATCGCGGCGCCGTTCACTGCCAGCTTGGGCGTCCCGTCGGCGCTCGAGGAAGCACACAGTCAGAGCAGCATTGCCTGCTCGCCTCATTGGCGCCGCGGCCGTTCTCCCTCCAGGTCGCGGCGCCGCAAGCTTCAACCGTGCAGATCGACCCGGCGCGGACACGCGTGCGGGCGTGCACTCGCTTGGGCGCAACCCACCTAACCTCTCCGGGAAGCGTCCAAGGGGGTCGGCGGCCGCCGTGAGCGAGCTGTCGGTCCCGGCGTCGCGGGGTACTTACCCGACTCGGCGGCGCCAAAGTTTCGTCACTCGTGGCCGAGGCGTTGAATTGCGCGCAGGTGGGCAGCATGTGACGCACGTATCCCAAACACGCACCGTAGAAGTCACTGACGGGCGCGGACATTCCACTAACGGCCGACGGCATTTCCACGGGCATTCCAGTAAGGCTAACGGCGGCTTGGGACGGCCTGCTATCGCCGGATCGGAGAATCTCGTGACCGGCGTGGCCGACATCGTCGACGTCAATGACGCGCGGGTAGGCGGCGGCGGCTTCATCGCGACAAACGTCTCACCATCTCACCCTAGGGTAGGCGGCGGCTTCATCGCGACAAACGTCTCGCCATCCCACCCTAGGGTAGGCGGCGCCGGTGGCTTTGTCGCGATAGATGTCTCGCCATCCCACCCTAGGGTGGGGGGTGGGAGGGCGGGCCAAACACGGCTGCCAACCCCGGCTCCCTGGACGCCGCCAGCCTGCAGCGAGCGGGGCGCAGCTCGTCTTCCCCTAGCCGGACGGCCAGCCGCGACAGTCTCGTACAACCGGGCGAAGGCTTGCGGCAACAGCCGGGTGGACGCTCGTGGCGACGACTGGGTGAACGTTCGTGGCAACAACTGGCTGAAGGTTCGTCGCGACAAAAGGGTGAAGGCTTGCGGCCACACCTGGGTGAGCGTCCGTGGCCACAACCGGGTGAACGTGGGTCGCGACAACTGGGCGAAGGCTTGCGGCAACAACCGGGTGAACGTGTGTGGCAACAACTGGGTAAAGGCTGGCGGCTACAAACGGGTGAAGGCGTGTGTCTGGGTACTGGGTGGCCTTGTTGGCCGGAGAGGATGGAGCGATGGGTGCGGTGGTGGTGGTCGCTGCGAGCGGCGACGGCGGGATCGTGGCTGTGGCCGCGGCGGCGGGTTGGCCCTCAGTGGCCGAGGTGGGCGTTCGAGATATGACGCCGCGCGTCGAGTCGAAGTCGGCGTGCGGGTCAAAGCAGCAGAAGC
>DATMMF010000015.1:0-2123 GCA_035569835.1 Solirubrobacteraceae bacterium | reverse complement strand
CGGCGAGGTGACGTAGCGGCGCCACCTGGCTCGCGTCGAACGCGGCGATGCGGCCGGCCAGGCTGACCCGCCGCGGTATCAGCGCGAAGACCGCGAGGAACAGGGCGAGCCCGGTCAGCCCGCCGATCACCAGCGCCTCGGTCATGATGCCCTGCCTCCTGCCATGCTGCTTTCCGCGGCGGTGGCCGCCGTCTCGGTGCCGCCAAGCAGCCGCTGCGGCGAGTCGAACGTGGCGAGCCTGCGCAGCCACCAGATCCCCAGTCCGTACAGGCTGGCGATGAGGGCGAGCACGACCTGGCCGAACGGCGAGCTGTACGGGGCGAGGAACGCGCGGTCGATGAACGCGAGCCCGAGCGCCATGCCCACCGAGACCAGGATGACGATCTGCACGCTGCGCCTGGTTGACCGCCGCTCGGCGCTGACCTTCCGGCGCATGTCCAGTTCCTCGCGGACCGACCTGGACAGCGCGCCGAGCAGGTCGCGCAGGCCTGGGCCGCGCAGCCGCGAGTTGATGATCAGCGCCGCGATGATCAAATCGGCGCTCGAGTCGTTCAGGTCGGTGGCGAACAGGCGCAGCGCGTCCGGCATCGGCACCCTGGTGTGCAGCCGGTCCACCAGCCTGAGCAGCGGCTCCCTGATCGCCGGGGCCGCGATCCGGGTGGAGGACGGTATCGCCTGCTCGAGCCCGACCGCGCCGGCGATCGTGTCGCGCAGCGACTCGGTCCACGTGGCAAGCCCCTCAAGCCGGGCGACGGCCTGGCGCTCGGAGCGGGCACCGCTGATCGAGCGCCAGCTGTAGGCGAGCAGCCCGACTCCGACGCCCGCGACCACCCAGCGGGTCGCGACCAGGACGAGGACTCCGATCACGACGGCGATGGCGCCGCGCGGGCTGAACACGTCGCGGCGGAGCCGGTCGAGCCTGCCTGGCCCTGCGCCGGGCCGCTTGGCCGGCAGGCCGTAGAGCGCGATGACGGCGAGGAAGAGGGCGGCCCCGGTCAGCGCGCCGATGAGGATCGCGAGCAGCTGGGTCGTGGCGGAGGAGGTCACTAGTAGCCTCCCCTGGAGGGGTCGTAGCCGTAGTGGGTGAGCTCTTCGATGCAGGAGACGGGCGCGTGCGGCACGGTGCGGCCGTCCCGGCCGGCCGTGAACACCTCGCTCGACAGCACGCGGCCGTCGACGCCGGTCACCTCGCGGACGCTGCTCACGAAGCGGCGCAGCCGGCCGCCGCGGGCGTAGTCGTTGCGCTTTTCCGCGAAGACGACGAAATCGATGGCGCCGGCGATCAGCATGTGGGTGGCATCGATCGGCAGCCGTTCCTGTGCCTGGATGGCGTAGGTGGAGATGCGGTTGAAGACTTCGAGCGACGAGTTGGCGTGGATGGTGGACAGCGAGCCGTCGTTTCCCTGGGTCATCGCGTTCAGCATGGTGACGATCTCGTCGCCGAGTACCTCGCCGACGATGACCCGGCTCGGGTTCATCCGCAGGGAGCGGCGGACGAGTTCGGCCATGCTGATCGCGCCCTGCCCCTCGCTGTTCGGCAGCCGTTCCTCGAACGCGACCACGTTCGGGTGCAGCTCGGGAAACTGGTCAAGCCCGAGCTCAAGAGCGCGCTCGACGGTGACGAGCCGCTCTTGCGCCGGGATCTGGTTGGCGAGCGCGCGCAGGAGCGTGGTCTTCCCCGCGTTCGTCGCCCCGGCGATCATGATGTTCTTCCTCGCCCCGACCGCCGCGGCGAGGAAGCTGGCCAGGTCCGGGGTCATGGTCCCGTTGCCGACCAGGTCGGCGAGGAAGACCTTGCCCATCCGCGCCCGCCTGATCGAGATCGCGGGGCGCAGGGTCACGTCCATGACCGCCGACATCCGCGAGCCGTCGGGGAGCCGCAGGTCGAGCTGCGGGTTGGCGGTGTCGAACGGGCGGCTCGACAGTCCCGAGTAGGCCGCGAGCACCTGGACGAGCTCGACGAGTTCCTCGTCGCTTTCCGCGACCGGCTCGCCCATCGTCTCCTTGCCGTCGGCGAAGCTGAGGAACACCCGGTCATAGCCGTTGATGTCGATGTTCTCGATCAGCTGGTTCTCAAGCAGCGGCTGGAGCCGGCCCACGCCGAACAGGGCGGCGTGGATCGC
>DATMMF010000014.1:0-102853 GCA_035569835.1 Solirubrobacteraceae bacterium | reverse complement strand
AGCTCGCGTGCCTGGGGTTCGAGTACGGCTACAGCCAGGAGGCGCCGGAGACGTTCGTTCTGTGGGAGGCGCAGTTTGGCGACTTCGTGAACTCGGCCCAGGTGATCATCGACCAGTTCATCGTCTCGGGCCTGGCCAAGTGGGGACAGACCTCGCGCCTGACGCTGCTCTTGCCGCACGGATACGAGGGCTCGGGTCCCGAGCACTCCTCGGCCCGCCTGGAGCGCTTCCTCCAACTCGCCTCGGAGGGCAACATCCGCGTGGCGGCACCGACCACTCCGGGCCAGTACTTCCACCTGCTGCGTCGCCAGGCGCGCGTGGCCAAGCAGCGCCCGCTGGTGATCATGACGCCGAAGTCGCTGCTGCGCCTGCCGCAGGCCGCGAGCTCCATCGCCGAGATGGCCGAGGGCACGCGCTTCGAGCCCGTGGTCGCCGAGCCCGGAGTCGACGACGCGCAGGTCACGCGGCTCGTGCTCTGCACGGGCAAGATCTACTACGACCTCGTCGGCCATCCCGAACGACCGTCCCACACCGGCCTCGCAGTCGCGCGTGTGGAGCTGCTCTACCCGTTCCCCGAAGCCCAGCTGCTCGCGCTCATGAGCCGCTACCCGAACCTGCGCGAGGTGCTGTGGGTCCAGGAGGAGCCGAGGAACATGGGAGCCCGCGCCTACATGTTCCCGCGGCTCATGCAGATCATGCCGCCCGAGATCCACTTCGGCTACGTCGGCCGTCCCGAGCGGGCGAGCCCCGGCGAGGGCTACCCCGCCGCCCACGCCGCCGAACAGAGCCGCATCGTCAAGACGGCGATCGACCTGCGCCAGCCGATCTCCCAGTACCCGCGCAAGACCCCGGGGGAGCGCTGATGGGCGCACTGTGGCGGCGGTTCAGGTTGATCCTCGCCCAGCGCCGGCGCAAGAAGCGCGCCCGCGGATAGCCCGCCTGCGCGCTCTCCGGCGCGCCGCCGGCTGAAGCCGGTGCACGCGTCTCCTGGCGCCAAGAGTCCATTCGTCCACGCATACGCGGCGTTCTTGGGGGCCCGGTTCCGATCGTCGAAAGCGGCCGGGAGCCGTCATGAGCACCGCCGAGCCGACATTCAGCTGGGGCGCCGATGTCGAGACCCGCCGCGGATCTTCCGCGCGCCGCGCGCGCTCGCGTCGCCACTCGCTGCTGTGGGTCCGCGCCGAAGCGGTGCTGATCGACGGGCTCGTGCTGCTCATCCCGGTCCTCGGCGCCGCCTGGCTCGCGTCGCTGCTGTTCCCGCACAAGGGCTTCTTCCTGGCGAGCAGCGAAGCGGCCCCGGGAACGCGAGGGGCCAGCGTGCACCTGCAGGCACCCGGTGCGCTCCTGATCAGCGCGCTCGCCCTCAGCTACTTCTACGTGTGCGAGGCGGCGTTCGGGCAGACCCTCGGCAAGCGCCGGCGCGGCTTGTGGGTGCAGTCCTCGGGCGGCGGTGACGCCGGCTGCAACGCGGTCTCTGCGCGCACGGTCCTGCGGCTCATCGACGGGCTGGCCTTCTACCTCCTCGGCGCGCTCATCGCCCTGCTCACCGGCCGCCGCAGACGCCGGATCGGCGACTGGGCGGGCCGCACCGTGGTCGTGTTCGACGACGGCGCCCGCCCGGCGCACCGGCGCCCGGCGCTGTGGCAGCTCGCGGCCTATCCGGCCGCGTGGCTGGCGCTTGTCGTGCTTGCGGTCTTCGGCCTCGGCCTCGGCACCGCAGTCTCCGAAGGCGAAGCCGCGATCGCGCTCGTGCGCGCGTACTCGCAGGCCCGGGAACGCGGAGACGCACAGCTCGCCTGCTCGATGCTCACCGCTGGTCAGCAACAGGAGCTGGTCGCGATCGAGAGCGGGCGCTACGGCGGGATCGCCGGTGGCTGCCCCGCCTTCATCCTCCGCGAGAACCCTCGCTCGCACCTGCTGAACCCCCTCCTCCCGGCGCTCGCGCGCTCGACGCTCACCACGGCCTACTCCCCCCTCGGCGTCGTCGCGGTCTTCTCCCGCGAAACGCCGGGGTACGCGCTGATCGCGGTTCGCGAAGGGGGACGGCTGAAGCTCGATGTCCGCGGCTACGAGCGGGCGGAGTTCGTCCACTCTTGTGCCGCCGCAGGGTCTGTGCGAACGTCCGTGTGCGCATGCGCCTTCGACCGGGCGCGCGCCGAAGGCGGGCTGCCGGAAGGAACTCCCACCCCCTCGCAGATCGCGGTGCTGCGCTCGGACGTCCTCAGCTGCGGCGGACCCGCGGCGACGAGCTCAGGCCTGCACGAAGCACCGGCACGGCAGGCGTCGCCCTAGCGCCCTTTCCAGACCGGTTCCCGCTTCTCCTTGAACGCGCTCGCGCCCTCCTTGGCGTCCTCGGAGCTCATGACGGGACCCGCGATCTCGCCCTGCTTGGCCCACATCTCCTGCGTGGACCAGTCGTACTGCTCCTGCAGGATGCGCTTGGCGGCGACGAGCGCCAGGGGGCCGTTCTTCGCGAGCTGATCCGCGAGTGCGAGCGCCTCCTCGACGGCTGCGCCCGGCTCGGCCAGCCGGTTGACGAGACCGAACTCGTAGAAGCGGTCGGCGGGCAGGTGCTCGCCGGTGAGCGCGAGCTCCATGACGACGTGGTAGGGCATCCGCCGCGGCAGGCGCAAGAGCGCGCCTGCGGCCGCGACGAGCGAGCGCTTGACCTCCGGGATGCCCATTTTCGCTCCCTTGGCGGCGACGATCAGATCGCACGAGAGCGCGATCTCCAGCCCGCCGGCGAGCGCGAACCCCTCGATCGCAGCGATCAGCGGCTTGCTCGCCGCGCGCTGCGTGATCCCGGCGAAGCCGCGGTCGCCGAAGTACGGCGACTCGCCCTTCACGAAGGCGCCCAGGTCCATCCCGGCGGAGAAGAAGCCGCCGGATCCCGTCAGCACGCCAACCGACAGGCCCTCGTCGCCGTCGAGTTCCTCCAGGGCTCCGGCCACACCCTCCGCCAGCGCCGCGTTGACCGCGTTTCGAACCTCGGGGCGGTTGAGCGTGATCAGCAGCACGTTGCCGCGCCTCTCTGTGAGGACGGCGGTCTGCTCGGCGTTCTGGAGGTCGGTGCTCATCGCGGCTCCTTGTCTCGTTGCCGCGCGGAGGGTATAGGGCCCGCGCACCCCACGCACCCCCCGCCGACCGGCGCTCAGGCCGCGAACAGCGTGAGGTCGGGCTCGCGCTCGCCGCGCAGCAGCGCGAGGTCGACCTCCACGCAGCCGATGCTGCGCGAGGCAGCCAGCACAGCGGCCTGCGGCTTGATCGTCTGAGCGGCGAGCACGCCGCGGCAAGCCCCCATCGCGGGGTCTCGTCGGATCCGCTCGAGGTAGCGTGCCAGCTGCTCCACCGCGTCGATCGTGCCGACGCGCTTGATCTCGACCGCGATCCACTCGTCCTCGGTGTCGCGGCACATCAGATCGACGGGACCGATGTCGGTCGGCCACTCGCGCCGTATGAGCCGCAGGCCCTCGCCGCAGCACTCCGGCGCCGCGGCGAGCAGCTCCTGCAGTTCGCGCTCGATGCCCTCCTTCTCCAGGCCGAGCTCGGCGTCCAGCTCGTGTTCGACGTCCGAGAGGACCTCGGAGATCGCGATCTCCAGACGGTCCTCTCCCCGGCGCCGGCGCACCACGAGCTTCTGGAGCTCGCCGCGTTCTCCGATCTCCTCCCCGAAAACGGTCGGAGGCGTCATCCAGTTCAGCGGTTTCACGCCGCCGCCGTCGGCCCACACCATGAACGTCCCATCGGGGCCGATCATCAGCAGCCGCACCGCCTCTGGAAGCACGGTCGAGAGGCGGCCGGCGTAGGTGACCTGGCAGCGGGCGACGATCAGGCGCACCGCGCGAACCTAGCGCGCCGGGCGGACCGCACGGATGGCGCCTCAGTCGTCGGCCGGCGGCGCCATTTTCTCGGGGCCCGGCGCCGCCGGGGGCGGCAGCTGCGCAGGCGCCGGCGTCGCGGTGGACGCCGCCGCCGTGGGCGGCACGCCGTTGCTTGAAGCCGGGGTGGCGTTCCCCTCTTCCCCGTCGCTCATCGCGTCGCGAAACTCGCGCACGCCCTTGCCGAGCGCCCTGGCAAGCTCCGGCAGCCGCCGCGGCCCGAGCACGAGCAGCGCGACCGCGGCGATGAACAGCAGGTGGACGGGGTTCTCGAGACCCATCACGCTCAGGCTAGCGCTCGCGGCGCACGCGCGAGCCTTCCGACCCGACGCATACGCTCTGTGCGTGGCCGCCGAAGTGCCCCCGCCGCCGCCGATCGCGCAGGGCCGGCGCCCCTACCCGCCGCCCCCGAGGGCCGAGCCGTTCTGGCCGGCGCAGCTTGCGATCCTCGCCGCGATCGTTCTCCAGATCTTCCAGCCCGACCGGCTCCTGGTGGGGCCGGCGTGGCTCGTGCCCAGCCTCGAGGGAGCCCTGCTCATCGGGCTCTTCTTCGCGACGCCCAAAGAGCTCGAGTACGAGCACCCGCGCCGGCGGCGCGCCGCGATCGGCCTGATCGCGTTCGTCACGGCCGCGAACATCTACTCGCTGGGCGCGCTCACCCACTTCCTGCTCCATCACAACGTCAACAAAGGTCGCGAGCTGATCGGGTCGGGCACGCTGATCTGGCTGACGAACTTCCTGATCTTCGGCCTCTGGTACTGGGAGATGGACCGAGGCGGTCCCGGCAAACGCGCCTCGGGGCACGACCTGCCGCCCGACTTCCTGTTTCCGCAGATGAGCGACGACACGATCGAGCCGCGCGATTGGCGACCGAGGTTCATCGACTACCTGTACGTGTCGCTCACGAACGCGACCGCGTTCTCGCCGACCGACACGATGCCGCTGAGCGCGATCGCGAAGTCGATCATGGGCATCCAGTCGGTCGTTTCGCTCGTGACGATCGGGCTGATCGTCTCGCGCGCCGTGAACATCCTGCAGTAGCGCTCAGGCGCTCTGCGAGACCGGGCGCGGCTCGAGCGCCAGGGCCTGGGCGATCAGGCCGGGCACCTCTCCGCCGGCGCCGAGCCTGCTCGCCCTGCGAAGCGCGTCGAGTGCGCCCTCGCGGTCGAGCAGCGCGAGCCGCAGGCGTCCGAGCCGCTCCCACGCGCCGGCGTCGGAGGGCCCGCGCTGCGCGGCGCGTTCGGCGGCCTCCTCCGCCAGGTCGACGGCGCCCATGTCTTCGTAGATGCGCGCGGCGAAGCGATGCGCCGCGGGCCGCGCACCGTCGACGCGGGCCCAGTCTCGAACCGCCCGGGCCGCCGCGTCGAGCCTGCCCGCCTGCCAGAAGGCGAGCGTCATCAGCCGCAGCACGGCGACGTTGCGCGGTTCGGCATCGCGCGCGTAGATCAGACGCTGCGCCGCGAGGTCGTATTCGCCCTCGGCCATCGCGCGCTGGGCCGCGATCAGGAAGCGTTCGACCCGCTCCTCGGCGGGGTCGGGCTTTGAGAAGTCGACGAATTTGAGGCTGCCCGCGGGGACGGTCCGGATGCCGTGTGCGAATTTGACCCGCGCCCACTGCTGGACCTCCTCGCCGCTCTCCTCGTCGTTCGTGAAGTAGATGCCGCTGACCGTCCCGACCCCCCACTCCGGGTAGGAGACGCAGCGGGCGTAGCGATGGACGACCGAGTGATCCGGGACCCGCGCGCCGAACGGGTCGTGTTCGGCTTTCTCCTTCGCGGCCGCACGCGCACGCTGCTCGGCCTCGTACGCGCGGCGGCCCGCTTCCTCGCGCTCGCGGCGCGCTGCAGCGGCGCTGGCCCTGACGGCGTTTTTCGAGACCTTGCCGCCGCGCGAGCCTTCGGCGATGCGCTCGAGCTGGTCGGCCGCCTCGTTGATCGCCTTCAGGTGGCGCTCGTGCTCGAACTGCCTGCCCGCCGGCGCCACGTCGGGGTGCCAGCGCTTGGCCATGCGGCGGCGGGCGAGCTGCACGTCGCGCTTGTCGAACGGCGCCTCGAGCTCCAAGAGGAGCAGGTGCTGCTCGATATCGAGGACCGTTGTGGGCATGACCCGTCAACGTTAGCGACCGGCGCGACGTCCTATCCTGCGTGCGAATGTCCTCTCAGTACATCTTCACGATGCACCGTCTGTCGAAGGTCCATCCGCCCGACAAGACCGTGCTCGACAACATCACGCTGGCCTTCTACCCGGGCGCCAAGATCGGGGTCTTGGGGTACAACGGCGCGGGGAAGTCCACGCTGCTGCGCATCATGGCGGGCATCGATCAGGAGTTCCGCGGCGACGCCGCGCTTGCGCCAGGAGCGACGGTCGGCATGCTCGAGCAGGAGCCGCACCTGGACGAGAGCAGGGACGTGCGCGGCAACGTCGAGGATGGCGTCGCCGAGACGAAGGCGCTGCTCGACCGCTTCAACGAGCTCGCCGCTGACTACTCCGAGGAGAACGCGGAGGAGTTCGGCCGCATCCAGGCGCAGATCGAAGCGGCCGACGCCTGGAACCTCGAGACGCAGCTCGACTACGCGATGGACGCGCTGCGCCTGCCGCCCGGCGACGCCGACGTCACGAAGCTCTCGGGAGGCGAGCGCCGCCGCGTGGCGCTGTGCCGGCTGCTGCTTCGGGCGCCGGACCTGCTCCTGCTGGACGAGCCCACGAATCACCTCGACGCCGAGTCGGTGGCGTGGCTCGAGCAGCACCTCGCCGAGTACAAGGGGACGATCGTGGCCGTCACCCACGACCGCTACTTCCTGGACAACGTCGCCGGCTGGATCCTCGAGCTCGACCGCGGGCGCGGCATCCCCTACGAGGGCAACTACTCGAGCTGGCTGGAGCAGAAGCAGGCTCGGCTCGCCCAGGAAGAGCGCAGCGAGAAGGCGCGCCAGCGCACGATCGCCGCCGAGCTGGAATGGGTGCGGACGAACCCGAAGGGCAAACGAGCCAAGTCCAAGGCGAGACTCGCCCGCTACGACGAGCTCGTCGCGGAGGAGCGCAACGTCAAGCTCGAGGACGTCCAGATCCACATCCCGGCAGGCCCGCGACTCGGCGAGAAGGTGCTGACGGCGAGCGACGTCAACAAGGGCTTCGGCGACCGCCTGCTGATCGAGTCGCTGTCGTTCGACCTGCCGCGAGCCGGGATCGTCGGGGTGATCGGGGCCAACGGCGCGGGGAAGACCACGCTGTTCAGGATGATCACGGGCGAGGAAACGCCCGATTCGGGCGCGATCGAGCTCGGCGAGACCGTGCAGCTCGCCTATGTCGACCAGTCTCGTGACTCGCTGGACGCGAACAAGACCGTCTGGGAGGAGATCTCCGAGGGCTTCGAGCACATCAAAGTCGGCGATCGCGAGGTCAACTCCCGCCAGTACACCGCCGGCTTCAACTTCAGGGGCTCCGACCAGCAGGCCAAGATCGGCAAGCTCTCGGGCGGCGAGCGCAACCGCGTGCACCTCGCCAAGCTGCTGCGCAGCGGCGGCAACCTGCTGCTGCTCGACGAGCCCACGAACGACCTCGACGTGGACACGCTGCGGGCGCTCGAGAACGCGCTGCTCGAATTCCCCGGCTGCGCCGTGGTGATCTCCCACGATCGCTGGTTCCTCGACCGCATCGCCACGCACGTGCTCGCCTTCGAGGGCGATTCGCAGGTGCGCTGGTTCGAGGGCAACTTCGAGGCCTACGAGGAGAACAGGCGCGAGCTGCTCGGCGACGCCGCCGACCGGCCGCACCGGCTCACCTACAAGCGGCTCGTGCGTGGCTGAGGCACAAGCGGCGCCGGCGGAGCCCGGACCGTTCGAGCGCGACACGGCGGTGTCGCTCTCCGAACGGGACGGCGAGAGCGCGCGCTTTGCGGCGAGCGTCGGGGACGGGTGGCGCGCCGGGCGCGGCCCCCACGGCGGCTACCTCGCGGCGATGCTGCTTCGCGCCCTGATCGAGACAGTCGCCGAGGAGCAGCGCGCCCCGCGCTCGCTCACGATCCACTACGCGCGCGCGCCCGAGCCCGGACCGGTCGAGATCAGCACTCGCATCGAGCGCGCCGGACGCTCGCTGAGCACGCTCTCGGCGCGGATGGAGCAGGACGGGCGGCTGATGGCGCTCGTCCTGGCCGCCTTCTCCGTGCCGTGGCACACGGCGGAGATCGACCACCTGCCGATGCCCGACGTAGAGGGCCCGGACGTCGAACGCCGGCCCGGCACCGGCCTGCAGTTCGGTGCTCCGCCGTTCAGCGAGCATCTCGTGCTGCAGCCGCGTTTTCAGGGCAGGCCACTGACCGGCGAGCGGCGGCCGATGGAGCTCGGAGCCTGGGTCGGCCTGGCCGAGGCGCGCCCGACGGATGCGCTCTCGGTCGCGTTCTTCACCGACGCGTTGATCCCGACCCCGTTCATGGCCACGGGCGAGCCGACGGCGGCGCCGACGATCGACCTCACGATCCACTTCCGTCAGGCGCTCCCCCGCCCCCAGGACCGCGCCCCCAACCAGCTCTGCTACGCGCAGATGGCCTCCAAGCTCCTGCACGAGGGTTTCTTCGAGGAGGACGGCGTCGTGTGGGCGCCCGACGGCACCGTGCTCGCTCAGTCGCGCCAGCTCGCGCTGCTGATGCCCGTCGGCTAGGGTGCCGCCATGGCTGATTACACCGCGAAGCGCGTAGGCGACATGCAGGCGGGTTTCGGGGGCGGCTTCGTGAAGGCGCGCGCCGAGCTCGGAGTGACGGCGTTCGGCATGCAGGTGATCCAGCTGCCGCCGGAATACGCGGACTACCCGGAGCACGACCACGCCGACAGCGGCCAGGAAGAGGTCTTCGCCGTGCTGTCGGGGTCCGGCGTGATGGACATCGAAGGCGAACGCGTGGAGATGGACGGAGACACGCTGATCCGGGTCGGACCCGACACGAAGCGCAAGGTGATCGCCGGGCCGCGGGGCGTGCGCATGCTGGTCGTCGGCTGCGCGCCGGGCGAGCCTTACAAGATCGCCGAAGGCACCGAACTCGAAGCCGTCTAGGCGCCGCTGCCAGCCGCCGCAGAAGAGCTCAGCGCGCGAAGCTCGTGCGCGGCTGGACACGCCGGGCGAATCCGGCCAGCAGGCGGGCAGCCGCGTCGATGTCATCGAGCTCGACGAGTTCGACGGGCGAGTGCATGTAACGGACGGGGACGCTGACCAGCCCTGTCGCGACCCCGCCACGGCTGAGGTGGACCGCGTCGGCGTCGGTGCCTGTGTGCCGGCCGCTGGCCTCGACCGTGAACGGGATCTTCTCGGCCTCCGCGGTGTCGTGCAGCAGCTCGAACACACCCGGGTTCAGGGACGATCCCCGGCCGATGACCGCGCCCGACCCGAGCCTGTGCTCACCGGCGCTCTTGACGTCGATGCCGGGCGCGTCGGTCGCGTGCGTAACGTCGAGGACGATCGCCGCGTCGGGCTCGAGCGAGAAGGCGCTGGTGCGCGAGCCGCCGAACGTGGTCTCCTCCTGCGCGGCGGCGACGGCGATCACCTCCCACGCGCTGCCGCCGGCCTGCGCGACGAGGCGGGCGGCCTCGAGCGCGACGTAGGAGCCGATGCGGTTGTCCAGGGCGCGCGAGCTGAGCCTGCCGTTCGGCAGCTCGACCGGATCGGCGTCGATCACCGCGACGTCCCCGATCCTGACCATCCCGCGTGCCTGCGCGCCGTCGCGGGCGCCGATGTCGATGTGGAGCTCGCGGACCTCGGCCACCTTCTTGGTCTCCTCGCCGCGCAGCAGATGAATCGGCTTCTTGCCGATCACGCCCCTCACCGGCCCGTCGCGGGTGTCGATCACGATCCGCTGGCCGACGAGGATCTGGGGGTCCCAGCCGCCGACTTCGCCGAACCACAGGTAACCGTCTTCGTCGATGTGCGTGACGATCAGCCCGATCTCGTCGATGTGGCCCATGAAGATCAGGCGTCGCGCGGCGCCACGGGCGCCCTTGCGGCGCTCGACCCGCGCGATCGGCGTGCCGAGCGCGTCGACTTCGACCTGGGCGAAGCCGGCTGCGGCCTCTCGCCAGACCGCGGCGGCGGCCTGCTCGTAGCCGGAAGGGCCTGGGACCGTGAGCAGGTCGCGCAGCAGGGGCGGGAAGGTGGTGGCGGGGCTGCGCCTCCGGGACCGTTTCGGCTGGGGGCTCATGCAGCCAACAGCCCGCGCAGCACGTACTGGAGGATCCCGCCGTGGCGGAAGTAGTCGGCCTCGCGCGGCGTGTCGATGCGCACACGCGCCGAGAAGCTCACCGGCTCTGCTCCGTCGCGCTCGGCCGTGACGCTCACCTCGCGCGGCGGAGCGCCTCCATCCGCCATCGCGTCGGCCAGGCCGGAGATCGAGATCGTCTCCTCGCCGGTGAGCCCGAGCTCGAAGGCGCCCTCGCCCGCGGCGAACTGCAGCGGCAGCACGCCCATCCCGATCAGGTTCGAGCGGTGGATGCGCTCGAAGCTCTGGGCGATCACGGCTCGCACGCCGAGCAGCTTCGTGCCCTTGGCCGCCCAGTCGCGGGAGGATCCCGATCCGTACTCCTTGCCGGCGAGCACGACCAGGTCGGTGCCGTCGGCGATGTAGCGCATCGCGGCGTCGTAGATCGGCATCTGCCCCGCCTGGCCGGCGTCGCAGTCACTCCCGAAGTAACGCGTGAAGCCGCCTTCCGGGAGCTTCTCTGAGCCGCCGCCGATCAGGTTGCGCAGGCGGATGTTCGCGAACGTGCCGCGCATCATCACCTCGTGGTTGCCGCGCCGCGAGCCGTAGGAGTTGAAGTCGCGCGGCTCCACGCCCTGCTCCTGCAGGTAACTGCCCGCCGGGCTGTCGCGCTTGATCGCGCCCGCCGGCGAGATGTGGTCAGTCGTGACGCTGTCGCCGAGCAGCGCCAGGACACGCGCCCCGGAGACGTCGGCGAGCGCCTCGGGCTCCGCCGGCATCCCCTGGAAGTAGGGCGGCAGGCGCACGTAGGTCGAGTTCTCATCCCAGGCGAAGCGCTCGCCGCCTGGTACCTCCAGCCCGTTCCAGCGCTCGTCGCCCTTGAAGACCTCGCCGTAGCTGCGTCGGAACATGTCCGCCTGCACGGCTTGGCCGACCGTCTCCGCGACCTCCTGCTCGGAGGGCCAGATGTCCCGCAGGTGCACGTCGTTGCCGTCCGCGTCGGTGCCGATCGGATCGCGCGCGATGTCGATGTCCATCGTGCCCGCGAGCGCGTAGGCGACGCACAGCGGCGGCGAGGCGAGGTAGTTCATCTTCACGTCCGGGTTGATGCGGCCCTCGAAGTTGCGGTTGCCGGACAGCACCGAGACCACCGCGAGGTCGCCGTCGGCGACCGCGTCCGAGATCTCTTCCGGCAGCGGACCCGAGTTGCCGATGCAGGTCGTGCACCCGTAGCCGACGAGGTTGAAGCCGAGGGCTTCGAGCGGCTCGGTGAGCCCCGCGCGGTCGAGGTATTCCGTGACGACCTTCGAGCCGGGCGCGAGCGAGGTCTTGACCCAGGGCTTCGAGCGCAGGCCGCGCTCCACAGCATTGCGGGCGAGGATCCCGGCCCCGACCATCACCGATGGGTTCGACGTGTTGGTGCAGCTCGTGATCGCCGCGATCACGACGTGCCCGTGGTCGACCTCGAAGCGCTCGCCGTCGAGCTCGACGGCGCGGGCAGTGCCGTTGCGCGGCAGCGTCCCGACCGCGCCGGCCGGTGGAAGCTGGGGCGGCGTGGAGCTCAGCACCGGCGCGTGGCCGGGCGAGCCGGCGGCCGGCGGATCCGAGGCCGGATAGGACTCCGCGACGCCCTCGTCCTCCGGGTCGGCGAGGTCGCCGTCGTCGGGCATGTAGTCCTCGAGCGCGCTGCGGAACGCCTGCTGGGCCTCGCTCAGCGCGACCCGGTCCTGCGGGCGCTTCGGGCCGGCGAGGCTCGGCTGCACCGTCGAGAGGTCCAGCTCGAGCGTGTCGCTGAACGTCGGCTCCTCGGCGTCATCGTCGTGCCACATGCCCTGCGCGCGCGCGTAGGCCTCGACCAGCTCGATCTGCTCGCGGGGACGGCCGGTCAGCTCCAGGTAGCGCAGGGTTTCGGCGTCGACCGGGAAGATCGCGCACGTCGAGCCGAACTCCGGCGACATGTTGCCGATCGTCGCGCGGTCGGCGATCGGCAGCGCGCCGACGCCCGCGCCGTAGAACTCGACGAACATGCCGACCACCCCGCGACTGCGCAGCATCTCGGTGACGGTGAGCACGAGGTCGGTCGCCGTTGCCCCCTCGGGCAGCTCACCGTGCAGCTGGACGCCGAGCACCTGCGGGATCAGCATCGACATCGGCTGGCCAAGCATCGCCGCCTCCGCCTCGATGCCGCCCACGCCCCAGCCGAGCACGCCTAGGCCGTTGACCATCGTCGTGTGCGAGTCGGTGCCGACGAGCGTGTCGGGATAGGCCTGCCTGGGCCCGTCGGGGTGCGGCGGCGGGCCGCCCTGCGGCTCGCTCCCGAACACGACGCGCGCGAGGTACTCGATGTTGACCTGGTGCACGATGCCGGTGTCGGGCGGCACGACCGCGAAGTCGTCGAAGGCCCCCTGCCCCCAGCGCAGGAAGGCGTAGCGCTCCTGGTTGCGCTCGAACTCGCGCTCGGCGTTGAAGCGAAACGCGTCGCGCGTGCCGAACGCGTCGACCTGCACGGAGTGGTCGATCACGAGCTCCGCGGGCGCCAGCGGGCTGATCCTCGCGGGGTCACCTCCCATCTCCGCGATCGCGTCGCGCATCGCCGCGAGGTCGACGACGGCCGGCACGCCGGTGAAGTCCTGCATCAGCACCCGCGCCGGCGTGAACGCGATCTCCTTGCTCGGCTCGGCCTTCGCGTCCCAGCTCGCCAGCGCCTCGATGTCGGCCCCGTCCACGGAGCCGTTGCCCTCCGTCCGAAGCAGGTTCTCGAGCAGCACCTTCAGCGAGAAGGGCAGCCGCGCGACGTCGAAGCGCTGCTGCAGGGCATCCAATCGGAAGATCTCGTACTCGCGATCGCCGACCCGCAGCAGGTCCTTGGCTCCAAAGCTGTTCTGCGGCATCTCAGACTCCCGAATGCGTCGCGTCTGTACAGGGGACGGCTCGCAGTCTCGCAGAGTCACCGCCGCGATCCTGGCGCCGGCGCCGTGCCCCGGCGGACAGCGCGCGCGGGGGTTTCTAGGGCCCCGCGCCGGCGCCGCGCGTGACGCGGCCCTTGCCCTGGCGCTTGGAGCGCAGCAGCGCCGCGTCGCACGCGGCGAGCAGCTCGTCTGTGGTCATCGGCGGCTGCCACTGCGCGACCCCGATCGAGGCCGAGACCCCTTCCCCGCCGGCGAACGACGGCAGCCCGCGGAGCCGCTCGAGCGCCCTGTTCGCGGCGGCGGCGGCGCTCTCGAGATCCGCGTTGGGCAGGATCACGACGAACTCGTCGCCGCCGTAGCGGGCCACGCGGTCGAAGGCGCGGAACTCGCCGACGAGCGCGCGCACGACCTCGCGCAGCATCGCGTCGCCGGCCGGGTGGCCGTGCTGGTCGTTGACGAGCTTGAAATCGTCGAGGTCGATCAAAAGGCATGAGAGAGCGCCGCCGGCGCGCATCGCGCGCCCGATCTCCTCGTCGAGCCGGCGGCGCATCGCGCGGTGGTTCATCGCGCCCGTGACGGCGTCGGTGCCGGCCTCCGAGCGGGCCCGCACGAGGGCCAGCGCGGTGGCCCCCTGCTCGACCAGCGTGCGCGCGGTGTCGACGGCGCCCGGCTCGTAGATCGCGGCAACGCGCCGCACGAGCATCACGACGGCGTCGACTTCGGCGCGCTCGATGACCGGCAGCAGCAGCACGCAGCTCATCGCGCCGGTCGCCGTCAGCCGCGGGACGCTGGCGGCGAATTCCTCGGCGTCTGCCGCGAGGAAGCTGCGGCGCGTGCGCGCGACCCAGCTGACCCCCGGAGGGCGCTCTGCGCGCGGGGACAGGTAGCTGACCCGGCCCTCGGCGTCGAACAGGTAGACGTCCACGAGGTCGTCGGCGGCGCCGTCGCGCGCGAGGTGGTGGATGTGGACCTCCTCGGCGCCGGGCACCTCGAGCAGCTCGCGCGCGAGCGCGCGGAAGATCGCGTCGGGGTCGGCGACGCTGTCCGCCAGCGCCGTCAGCCGGCGGATGCCGGTGAGAACCCGCTGCATGCCCCCGGACGCCGAGGTATCCGTACCTGAAACGACATCCATGCCCTCAATTTACGGCATGGACGCGCGGTTGTGACATTCAAGACCACGTACCGGCACAAAGCTGCGCAAGGCTGCGCAGAGCGCGCCGTCCCACCTTCGGACCGGCGCCGGCGGCACCGTGCAGAGCTCGCGCCCTCCCTGCCCAGACGCGGGGCGCGGGCTCATCGCCCGCGCCCCTTGTCCGGTTCAGCCGAATGTGACTTTGGAGAACGCCGCCGAGCTCTTGCCGTGCTTCTGCTTCGGGGAGAACCCGACGCGGAAGTGGACGTGCAGCGGCTTTTTGCTCTGTCCGGCGCTCGTCAGGGCGACCTTCAGCGTGACGTTCTGGTGGGCTTTCTTGGCCGACGCGAACTTCGTGACCAGGTACGCGCCTTTCACGCTCACCCGGCCGGCAGCCGGCACACGAGCCGTCACGTAGAGGAAGTTGCCGACGACCTTGCGTCCCACGATTTCGACGGGGCAGCCGCCGACGTTGATGATCGTGTTCTGTTTGAACGTCTTGCCGTTCTGCGCCGTCATCGTCGTCGGCATCACCAGCGACTTGCTGCAGATGTTGCCGAAGGCTGCCAGCGCGCTGTGCGAGCCGGTCGGCAGTTCGACGCGGACGCTCGAGACGGGGACGTCTGGCGTCGAGGCGAACGTCGTCGTGGTGATGCTGTTTTTGATGTTGGTGTTACCGACCAGGATCACCCGGAGGTGGTTCGGGTCTTCGACGACGAGGTCGAGGTCGGGGAACGCGGCGCCCGCGTGCGAAACCAGGATCGCCGGGCCCCTCAGCGGCTGAGGCAGCGTCGGGGTGTGGACGACGGCCCCGCCGACGAACGCTCCGCTCGGGCATCGCAGCGGGTTGACCGCGAAGACCTGTTCGGTGCAGGCTTTCTGCAGCGTCGTCAGCCTCGAGGGCAGCGAGCGCGGCAGCTGGACCTTCACCGACTTGATGTTCGCCTGGCCTGAGCCCTGTTTGACTTCGGTCACGAGCAGGGCCCCCTTGCTGCGGGAGGTTTTCGAGCTCGAGCTCGCCGAGAACTTCGGGGAGAACTTCAGTTTGTTGCAGTTGGCGACCTGGAACGGCGATTCGGCGACGCTGGTCGCCGTGGCGCCTCCCGGGCTCAGCTGCGCGAACCCGCCGATGGACGACACGGTTTTGAACGCGCCGCAGTTGGTCGGGTTGATCATGAACCCGGACTTGTTGACCGTCACGTTGATCGTCTTGATCCGGAGCGGAATCCCGCTGTGAATCCGCGGCAGGGTGCTCTGGACGATCACCTGCGAGGTGAGCGGGTTCACAGTGACACCCGCCCTCGTGACGACGTTGCCGAGGTTGAACGGCCCTGCGACCGCCGGCACCTTGATCGACAGCCCGTAGGGGAAGCCGTTGTAGGGGCCGGTGAGGTAGACGGGGCCGGTGAACGTGAACGGTTCGGGGCCCGAGCCGGCTTTCACCGTGGCGACGCCGATCTGGCTGCCCGCCGGGCAAGCGGTCGTTTCGCTCGACGCTGCCGGTTCGGCGCAGCGTTCCGCCTTCGAGATGTTGCCGACGAGACCCGGCGGGAGTTCGGTCCGTACCGATCCGACGTACTGTTCGCCGTCGCTTCGGCCAAGGTTGAAGCCGAATGTCGTCGAGGCGCCGCCGTTGCCGTTGCTGTTGGTCGTGCTCTGGCTTGGTTTGAAGGCCGGCGTCGGGGAGGCGCAGCCGGTGATGCCGGCTCCGAACGCTTCGAGCTTCGATGCCGGGGTGCCGGTGACGGGCACGAATGCCGCCACCCCGCTCGGCGTGCCGCAGATGAGCGGGTTCGCCACCGGAGTGAGCGCCCCGCGGCCGAACGAGATCGTGAGTTTGCTGAACGGCTGTTCGGGGTTTTCGTTGAACACCGTCGTGATCCGCCCGGTCGTCGGGTCGGTGAACACTTCGGCTTTCAGCCGCACGGACACGTTGTAGTGAGTCGAGCTGGCCACCACGTACATCGTGTAGGGAGGCCCTGTGATCGGCCCGCTTTCGGGCCCTCCCAGGAAGGCGTTGCCGGTCAGGGACCCGGGAGGCAGGCCGGGCACGTCGAGCGTGACCGACCCCAG
Source organism: Solirubrobacteraceae bacterium (assembly GCA_035569835.1). GTDB lineage: Bacteria > Actinomycetota > Thermoleophilia > Solirubrobacterales > Solirubrobacteraceae > Palsa-744. The sequence continues at coordinate 86,683 of DATMMF010000014.1, read as the reverse complement.
CGAGGAGCTCGCCGGGCACGAGGTTCCGAACGCTTCGCCGTGGATCCTCGCCTGAGCGGGGGTGCAGGCCGTGAGCCCCGCCGCCGCCGACGGGTTCAGCGTCATGCCTTCGGGCAGCGTGATCGACGCGGTCTTGACCTGCGAGTCATCGATCGCAGCCGGGCTGGGGTTGTGGGGCAGCGTCGCCACCGCCGTCAGGGGGTCCGGCGTGTCGTTGGTGGGAATGCCGGGAGTGAAGGCGAAGCTGGGTTCGAACGGCACGCTGCCGTTGTTGCACCCGTCGCTTCCGATCGGCGTCGTGTAGTTCGCAGCGACGGTCGACCCTTCGCCCGGGTACGGTTCGCCGCGCCAGCGCGTCGTCGTGTTCGGGCCGGGGCCGTTGCAGATACTCGGGTTCGTCAGGAAGCCGCCCGTGCCGATGTTGCCTTTGAAGCTCAGGCGCGAACTGATCAGCCCCTGCGTGATGTTCCTGATTTCGAAGTAGTCGTGGTAGTCGCCCTTGCCGGTCCCGACCGACTGCGCGCCCCATTCGACGTTGCCGAGGATCAGCGTGTGGAAGAACAGCGTGCCCGGCGGCAGTTTGAACAGGCTGGAGGCGTCGAGGGCGACCCCGAACACCGAGGACCAGCCCTGGCCTTCGATTTGGGTCTGTTCGAGGTTGTAGACGTTCCCGCTCAGTTCGACGTCGGCGAACACACCCGCGGTTTCGGTCGGCACCAGGGTCGTGACTTTGTTTTCGCCGATTTCGCTTCCGGGGCAGTTCGGCGCCGTGAAGGCCTTCGTGCCGGGGACCGGTTCGATTTCCGTGCCGGTGAAGTTCGCCAGCGAGCACTTCGTAACGGCCTCGGGGTTGGTGGACACGCCTGGGGCGACGTCAACGCGCAGGTTCTTCAGGTTGCCTTCCGGTGCGAACGCCGGGAACGGGACGGTCTGGATCTGGACTTTTTTCAGCGTGAAGTCCGTGATCCCGAAGTTCGGATGGCCTGCGGCCTGCGTGAAGCCTTCTTTTTCGGCGTTTTCTTTTTCTTTTGCGGGGGTTTCGCCGATTTCGTGTTTGCAGGTGTTGACCTTGCAGTTCGCGGCGAACCAGTTTTCGACCCCGAAGGCGCTCGCCGAGGCGGGCAACACCGCAGCCAGCAGCACGCCGCAGACAATCGTCAACAACCAACTCCGAGCGTGCACCCTCATGCGAATCCTCCTCTGAACCGGACAGTCATCCTCTACCACTGTTGACGCTTCAACGCCCGCAAAAGTTGCGGACCTAGACGGCCGTATTAGACGGGGGCCGGGATTGTCCTTCCGTGGGGCCCGGTGCCCCTCGGCTCGCCCAGGCGTCCGGCAGACGCTAATCCTGTCCCCGGACGCAAACGCGCGGCGGACACGGTCATAGCTCGGACAGCGGCTGCGCGCTTGGTCCGCGCCGGGCGATGAAACGGCGTGCGGAGCCCGGGCCCGGCGCCGCGCTCGAGCGATCAGGCGGCGGCTCGTTCGAGCGCCGCGGCGTCTCCCTGGCAGTCGTAGAGCACCGCGGTCCCGCTGCGGGAGGAGGAGCTTTCGCCGCTCCCGACGCTGACGCGCGTGCAGCTCCGGGCGGCGGCTTCGATCGCCTTGCGCGAGCCCGCCCTGCTGTCGCCCGGGCGCCCGCCGGAGCCGCGTGCCGAGCCACCCGCCGGCGCCGCTCCGCCGCCGAGCGCGCCGAGCCCGCCGAGCACGGCGGAGCCCGCCGAGGCCGTGCCGGAGCCTTCTTCGTCGAGCACCCAGCGGATCTTCCCGTCGCGCAGCTCCGTCGCGAGCCAGCTCACCGACACCGAGCTCTCGCGCCCCGAGAACCCTCCGATCCCGGCCACGTCGGCGCCTTCGGAGATGATCGACCCGGCTGCGCTCGACTGGCTGGAGACCGCGATCGTGCCGCCGCCGTGCGCCTTCACGTAAGCGAGCACCTGCGAGCTGACCGAGCGGCCGAAGCCGCCGAGGCCGCCGCCGGGCCCGCCGCGCAGCCCGCGCGTGCCCCGGCCCGCGCCGAACGGCGGCGTGCCGGACTGCCCGCCCGCGGCGCCCGCCGAGGGGCCGAACAGCGGCACCGTGCCGGCGCCCGGCCCGGGGCCTTCGGCGCCGGAGGGGCCAGCCCCTGCCGCGGCACCCGGGGGCAACCCGCCGAAGCCGCCGAAGCCCGCCCTCGCGCCAGCCCCGCCGGGCCGGCTCGGACCGGCGGCGGCGAGCGCGGAGGACGGGCCTCCTTCGGGGAACGTGCCGCTGACCGAGTGCCCCAGCGTGTCGACGGCCCACACCGCCGGGGCGATCATCAGCGCGCCCGTCGCGACGGCCACCGCCGCCAGCCGCGCGCGCCGGCCGAGACCGGCGGCGAGCACGGCGGCGGACGCCGCCCCGAGGACGATCACGACGCCGACGAGCCAGCGCAGCTGCCCCGCGTAGTCCCCGAGCACGACGAGCTCGGTGAGGACTCCGGCGGCGATCGCCAGCGGTCCGAGCAGGCGGGCGCCCTCGCGCCCTGCGATGAAGTGCGCGGCGCCCGCACCGACGATCGCCGCGAGGAAGGGCGCCAGCAGTGAGACGTAGTAGGGGTGGAAGATGCCGCTCGCGAAGCTGAACAGCGCTGCGGTCGTCACGAACGCGCCCCCGACCGCGAGCAGCCAGCCGGTGCGGGCGTCGGAGCGCCGAAGGCGCGTGGCGAGCAGCAGCGCGAGCCCGCTCACAGCCGCGAACCCGAGCAGCCAGGAGGCCTGGCCGCCGAGGGCCGAGTTCAGCAGCCGCAGCGGCCCCGGCGCGCCGCCGAACTGGCTGCCCCCGAAGCCGCCCGGCCCGCCGGCCTGGCCGTCGACCCGGCCCACGCCGTTGTATTCGAAGATCAGCGACAGCACCCGGTTGTCGCTCGTGCCCGAGATCCACGGCCGCTGCGAGGCGGGCGTGAGTTCGACGAGCAGCGGCCAGGCGCCGCCGACGATCACCATCGCCGCGCCACCTGCGAGCAGCTGGCCTGCCGCCCTCAGTCGCCCGCCAGCACGCGCAAAGGCGCGGGCACCCGGAGCCGCCCACAGCCACGCCGCGGCGATGCCGGGGACGACCACGAGTGCGACGAGCATCTTCGTCTCGAAGCCGAGGCCCACGCACACGCCGGCCAGCACGAGCCAGCGCGTGCGGCCATCCTCGAGCGCCCGGACCGTGAACCACAGCGCCCCGAGCGAGCAGAGCACGAGCAGCGCGTCGGGCTGGTTGTAGCGGAAGATCGCCACCGTGATCGGCGTCAGCGCGAAGGCCAGCGCGGCGATGAAGGCGCCCAGCCGGCCGAAGCGCCGGCGCACGAGGTCGTAGAGCACCGCGACGCTCGCCACGCCCATCAGCGCCTGCGGGACGAGCAGGCTGAGCGGGTGGTAGCCGAAGGCCCGAACCGACAGCGCCTGCACCCACAGCGACAGCGGCGGCTTGTCGACCGTCATCACGCCGCTCGGGTCGAGCGAGGCGAACAGGAAGTTGTGCCAGCTCGTGCTCATCGAACGGACCGCCGCGCTGTAGTAGCTGTTCGCCCAGCCGTTGCGGCTGAGCGCCCAGAGGTCGAGCGCGGCCGCGAGCACGAGCACGGCCGCGAGCTCCGGCCGCGGCGCGCGCAACGAAAGCCTGCGCCCACGGGCGCGCGGGCGCCCGGTCATCAGCGGCGGTGCGGGGGCGGCGGAGTCGCGCGAGCTCATGGCCGAGAAGGCTCGCGCCCCCGGATGGGAGCGCCCTGTGCCGAACCTCAGAGCTTCTTGAGAGCCTCGCGCGCGGGGGGCACTCAGTCGATCAGCCGCCGACCCAGCTGGGAGACCGCCAGCCGCCACATCAGCAGCGCGAATGCGATCAGCACTGCGGCATGACCGAGGTCGCCCGGATGGAGGTTGCCGAAGCAGGCGTCGCGCACGAGCTGGACGCAGTGGTAGAGCGGGTTGATGTAGGCGATGTCGCGGACGGCGCCCGGCAACCGGTCGATCGGGAAGAAGGTGCCGGCGACGAGGAACATCGGCGTCAGCACCGCGCTCGTGACGTAGTTGAAGTTGTCGATCGTCTTGGCGACGGCGGCGATCGCCACTCCGAACGAGCAGAACCCGAAGCCGGTCACGAAGCCGATCAGCGGGACCAACAGCATGCCCCACTCGGGTTCGAGCCCGAAGAAGAAGCCGACGAGCAGCGGCGCGAGCCCGTAGACGCCGGCGCGGATCGAGACCCACAGCACCTCGGCGGTGATCAGCTCTTCGACGTCGACCGGCGCGGCCAGCATCGCGTCGTAGGTGCGCTGGAACTGCCAGCGCACGAACGTGTTGAACATGCCCGGAAAGGCCGAGGAGAACAGGATTGCGGTCGCGACCACGCCGGTCGCGACGTACGCCACGTAGCTGACGTGTGCGATCTGCGGCACGAACGTGCGGATGCCGAGCCCGAACGCGAGCAGGTAGATCGTCGGCTGGACGATCGAGGAGAACGTCGTCGCCTTCCAGTAGCGCCCGAAGATCGAGATGTCGCGGCTCATCACCCCGGCGAGCGCCGCCGGTTCGAGCCGGCCGATGCGCCGTTTGGTTGATTCGAGCCGCCCGGCTGCGGCGGACACCGCGTTCATTCGATCTCCTCGCCGGTCAGCGCGACGAACGCGTCCTCGAGGTTGGCCGGGCGCAGCACGCCCGCCGGCGCCTCGCCGTTGAGCGACTCCGCGCGCAGAATCGCGACGGCGGGGCCGCTGCGGCGGCTGCGCCATCCGCGCGCAGCCGCCAGCGCGCTGACCTCGGCGAGCCGCGCGGGCGGGCCGTAGATTTCGAGCACCTCCCGGCCGGCGTGGTCGGCGACCAGCTCGGCCGGCGTCCCCCGGGCGATGATCCGCCCCGCCGACATCACCGCCACCGTGTCGGCCAGCCGCTCGGCCTCCTCGATGTAGTGCGTGCTCATCAGCACGGTCACGCCCTGGGCGCGCAGGCCGTCGATCAGCGACCACAGCTCCTGGCGGACCTGCGGATCGAGGCCGACGGTCGGCTCGTCGAGCAGCAGCAGCCGCGGACGGTGGATCAGCCCGCGGGCCACGAGCAGCCGCCTGCGCATCCCGCCCGAGAGCTCGCGCACGATCGTGTCCGCGCGCGGGAGCAGGTTCGCGATGTGCAGCGCGCGCTCGACCGCGTCGTCGCGTTCCGCGCGCGGCACGCGGTACAGCCGCGCGAACACCATGAGGATCTGCCGGCACGTGAGCTCCACGTCGAGGTTGTCGAGCTGCGGCACGACGCCCATCTCCAGGCGTGACTGCTTGGATTCGCGCGGCAGCGTGTAGCCCAAGACCTCGATCGAGCCCTCGTCGGCGAGGGCCTGCGCGGTCAGCATCCGCATCGTCGTGGACTTGCCCGCGCCGTTGGGGCCGAGCAGCCCGAAGCAGATGCCTGCCGGCACCTCGAGGTCGAGCCCGTCCACCGCGACGATCTCGCCGAAGCGCTTGCGCACGCCCCGCAGCGAGATCGCGGCCGCGGAGCGCTCGCTGCGTCCTGCCTCGGAAATGTCTGTCACCGGCTGCCCACGACGCGAACTCTAGGCGGCCCCGCTGCGCCCCCCAAGTCCCGAGGCTCCGCAGTTGTCGGATCGTCCCGCGCGGATCTCCGACGAGAGGCCATACACTTGCGGCGGCCCGTCGGCGACGCTTTGCACTCATCTCACGATCGGAGCGACCGCGCGATGGCATCCAGGGTCCCGCAGATCGTCGCCCTCGGCGGCGGCGGCTTCTCGATGGAGCGGGAAGGCTCGCTGCTCGACGACTACATCCTGTCGCTCCTCGGAGCCGCGCGTCCCCGCGTCTGCTTCCTGCCGACGGCCTCGGGCGATGCCGACCACTACGTGGTGCGCTTCTACCGCCGTTTCTCGCCGGGGTGCGAGGCGAGCCACGTGTCGCTGTTCCGCCGCGACCAGGGAACCGGCGGCGTCGAGGACGACCTGGCGGCGCACCTGCTCTCGCAGGATCTGATCTACGTCGGGGGTGGCAACATGGTCAGCATGCTGGGCGCATGGCGGGCGCACGGGCTGGACTCGATCCTCCGGCGCGCTTGGAGGAGAGGAGTGGTGATGTGCGGGCCCTCGGCCGGGTCTCTCTGCTGGTTCGAGCAGGCGCTGAGCGCCTTCCACGGAGCGCCCCGCCCGGTTCGTGGGCTGGGCCTGTTGCCCTACTCGAACTGCGTGCACTACGACGCCGAGCCGGCGCGGCGCGAGGAGTACCACCGCGCCGTCGCCGACGGCATGAGCCCGGGCTTCGCGGTCGAGGACGGCGTCGGGCTGCACTTCCGCGGAACGCGCCTGGAGCGAGTCGTGAGCTCGCGCGCCGACGGGCGCGCGTTCTTCGTGCAGCGGCGCGGCGCCGGGGTCCGGGAGGCGCCTCTCGAGGCCGAGCCCCTCGGCGCCGGGGAGCTGCCGGCCGCCGTGCGGCCGCTGCGCCGCCGAGCCGCGAGCCGAGCGGCCGCGTGAGCGTGCACCCCGAAGGGCACAGGCAGGCCGAGCCCGTCGCGCCGGAGGAGCGCACGATCTTCGCGATGGGTGGAGGCGGCTTCACGATGGAACTTTCCAATCCGCTGCTCGACGACTTCGTCCTGTCACTGGCGCGGGCCCGCGAACCGCGCATCCTCTTCCTGCCGACCGCCTCGGGCGACACGGCGCCGCAGATCAACGCCTTCAAGGCGCGCTTCAGCGGGCGCACCTGCACGGCCGAGCACCTGTCGCTGTTCCGGCTGCGCGAGACCAGGCGTTCGCTGGGCGAGATCGTCGCCGAGCAGGACATCCTGTACGTCGGCGGCGGCTCGATGCGCAACCTGCTGGCGATCTGGCGCGCGCACGGACTCGACGCCCTTCTCGTCCAGGCGTGGGAACGCGGCGCCGTGCTGGCGGGCCTGAGCGCGGGCGCGATGTGCTGGTTCCAGTGGGGCTTGACGCGCTCGAGCGGTCCGCCTGAGCCGATCGAGGGGCTCGGCCTGCTCGCGGGGTCGCTCACGGTGCATGCCGACGGCGAGCCCGAGCGGCTGCCGGTGTGGCTCGCGCACCTGCGCGACGGGACGATGCCCGGCGGCTGGGCGCTGGACGACGGCGTGGGCTTGGTCTTTCACGGCGACGTGCTCGACCGCGTGGTGAGCTCGCGGCCCGGCACCGAAGCGCTGCGCGTCGATGCGATCGCGGGTGAGCTCGTCCGCCGGCGCATCCAGCCGGAGCTGCTCGGCAGCCGCGCCGGCGACCCGCTCGGCGGCTACGACGACGCGGTCGAGGAACTGCGGCGCGTGCACAGGCTGCGGCGCGGCACCGGCCGGCGCCGGGGCTGAGCCGCCGAACCTTGCACGGGGTTACGCTCAGCGCATGGCGCAAGCGCCCTCCGGCGAGCAGTTCGAGATCGCTCACGGCGAGCAGCACGCGACGATCGTCGAGGTGGGCGGCGGCATCCGCGCCTACTCCCATGGCGACCGCGACGTGCTCGAGCCATACCCGCTCGATGCGATCTGCGACGGTGCGCACGGCGCGGTGCTCGTGCCCTGGCCGAACCGGCTCGGCGACGGCAGCTACCGGTTCGGCGGCCAGACCCACCAGCTTCCGCTGAGCGAGCCGGAGAAGCACAACGCGATCCACGGGCTGCTGCGATGGGTGCCGTGGCGGGCCCTGGAGCAGGAGCTCGAGCGCGTCGTGCTGGGCGCCAGGATCCACCCCCGCCCCGGGTACCCCTTCGACCTCGAGGTGAGCGTCGAGTACGCGCTCGGAGAGCGGGGGCTGACGGTCACGACCACCGCCCGCAATCTCGGCGGCGCGCCGTGCCCCTACGGGGCCGGGCAGCACCCGTACCTCTCACCGGGGAAGGGCATCGTCGACGAATGCCGCCTTGAGCTGCCCGCGGACATCGTGATCCTCACCGACCCGGAGCGCCAACTCCCGTGCGGGCGTGCGGACATCGACGGCGGCCCGCTCGACTTCCGCGCAGCGCGCGAGATCGGCGAGCTCGAGATCGACAGCCCGTTCACCGGCCTGCGCCGCGACCCCGCGGGCCTGGCCACCGCCCGCCTGGAGGGCCCCGACGGAGGGCTGGCGGAGCTGTGGGTGGACGAGCGCTACGAGCTGCTCGAGGTCTACACCGGCGACACGCTCGCGCCGGAGCGCCGCCGCACCGGGCTCGGCATGGAGCCGATGACCTGCGCGCCGGATGCCTTCCGCAGCGGGGAGGGACTGATCAGGCTCGAGCCCGGCGAGAGCACGGTCGCGCGCTGGGGCGCGCGCCTGGGCGGCTGACGGCTGCGGCGTGGTAGAAGTCGAGGCGTGAGCGGGGGCGGCGAGGCAGATCTGCGCGCGCGGCGGGAGGCCGTCGTGCGCGAGCACATGGAGTCGGAGAACGTTCATGACTTCGAGACCACGCTCGGGACCTTCTCGCACCCGCGCTACGAGATCGTGCCGACCGGCGACGTCTACGACGGCGAGGCGGAGGTGCGCGCCTACTACGCCGAGACGCGCAGGGCGTTTCCCGACCAGCGCAACGAGCTCGTCTCGCTGCGGCACGCAGACGACGCCGTGATCGTCGAGTTCGACCTGCTCGGCACGCACCTCGGGCCGCTGCGCTCGCTGCCGGCGACCGGCCGGCCCTTCCGCGCGCGCATGACAGCCTTCTTCATCTTCGACGGCGAGCAGATCGTCTGTGAGCGCGTCTACTTCGACCAGGCGACGATCCTTCGCCAGCTCGGCGTCGCGCACGACCCGACCTCACTCGCCGGGCGCATCACGACCGCGATCAGCCACCCGCTCACGATCGGCCGCGCACTGGTCAAGGAGACCGCGTCCCGCGTCGGCGGCCGCTGAGGCTGCGATACGTCGATCTTTCACCGAATTGCTACAGCACGGAGCGGCTCGCGCCCGAAGCTGCGGTCATGTCTCTCCCCCCGACGAAGGACAAGGACGTCCCTCAGATGCGACCCCCCCAGCTGACGATCAAGCAGACGGCTACCGGCTACTGGACCGTGCAGCGCGGCGGCGTGCAGCTCGCCGGCGCGATGACCCGCACGGCCGCCGAACGCGAGCGCGAGATGCTCCGGCGCCTGAGCCGGAGCAGCGGCCGCCGCGCAGGCGCCCGCACCGCCGTCAAGGTCTGACAGCCCAGCTGTCCGCCCGCCGGCCGTGGCTCCGCCGCGCCGCTGGCCCCTTCCCGCACGCCCAGCGGCAGATGACTCACCGTTGACGCGCCGCACGCGCTGTCCAACAGGCGTCCAAGATCGCTTCATTTTCTGTACGGGGGCCCGCTCCCCGCCCGAAAAGGACGACAAGAGTTGCCCGAAAAGGGCAACGGAGATGCCCGCAAGGAACGACATGAGCTCTCGCGCAGACAACAGCGATCGCCACGCCTCGAAACACTCGTCGCGGACGCGGAAGCCGCGTCATCTCGAGCGTCACGGCGTCGTGATGGAGCTGAACACGCTGTCGCGCATGCGGGCCGAGGCCGAGGACCGGCCGCTGCGCTGCGTGTCCTCGGGCTACATGACCGGCGGCTGCTCGTGCCGCGCGGTCGTCCCCGCCGGTGTGGTGCTCGCCGCCTGGGCGCGCGAGCTCGAGCGCACGGCCGACTCCGGGGACTGCTTCTTCCGCTTTGCTTGGCGCGGCGAGCAATGGCTGGCCTTCGGGCTCGCCAATGGTCACATCCGGGGCGTCTACTGCCCCGCCCACCGCGCCGAGCGCGACGCCCGATCGGCCGGCTGCGAGGCCCGTCACCCCGCGCAGCCGGCTCGGGTGGCCGCAGCCTGAGCGACACGCCCGCATCGGTTCTCCCCCAGGCCGATGCGGGCCGCTCAGCGCCAGGCTTCGCAGCACCGCCCGACGAGCCGCGGCTGATCGCCGCGCTGCGTCCGCTCAGTGCCCGGGCAGGTGCACGCCGGGGAGCTTCACTTCCGGCGTCGCCGGCGCCTGAACGGTCGCGCTCGGGACCGTGACGCTCGGGACGGTGATCGGGCCGGCGCTCACAGGCGGCGTCGTGACCGACGGCGTCGTAACCGGCGGCGTGCTGACAGGCGGCACTTTCACGGACGGTGCTTCGACCGGCGGCACGGTGACCGGCGGCGTCTTGCGCGGGACTTCGCTCGACACGGGCGTTTCGCCGACATGCAGTTCGATCTTGCCGTTGCTCGGCGGCGCAGACGGCGAGCCCGGCGCGCTCCCGGGCGTCTCGGCGCCCGGCGCCGCGGCGCTGCCCCCGAGGTCCTTGACCCCGCCACCCCGCGTCGGCGCGGGCTTTCCGCGCACGCGTCGCAGCGCGAGCGGGGCCGTGCCGGCGACGTGACGGACAGCGCCGCCTGAGCTCGCGCCGCCCCCGCCCGGCGTGGCGGGCGTGAACGCCCCCAGCGCGCCGGGGAACGTCGCCTGCAGCGCGGTTGCCGGCGCTCTGGCGCCGGCCGCGGCGGCGCGTTCGTAGCGCGCGTCCGGCGCTGCCGCGAGCACGCCCGCCACGCCGACGGCCGGCAGCACGCCGGCGAGCGAGGCGCCCCCCAGCAGCCCGCCGGGGAGAAGCTGAAGCGTGTCGGCGATGCGCGCCGAAACAGCCGTCGAGAGCGACATCGAAGCGATCGAACGCCGCGTCGAGTAGCTGCGGATGAACGCGTCGACGACGTCGGCGTCGAGCAGCGCTCCCGCCTCGGCGGCGAGCACCGCGAGCGCGTCGCGCTGGCTGCGCGCGCGCCGGTAGGGGCGATCTGAGGTGATCGCGTCGAACGTGTCGGCGACGGCGATGATCCTCGACCCCAGCGGGATCGCGTCTCCCTCGAGCCCGTCCGGGTAGCCGCTGCCGTCCAAGCGCTCGTGATGATGGCGCACGATCGACGCGAGCTCCCGGTCGCGTACGGGCGCGAGCATGTCGGCGCCGTCGATGCTGTGGCGCTTGATGACCGCGAACTCGGCGTCGTCGAGCGGTCCTTCCTTGTGGAGCACCTCGGGCGGCGTGTAGACCTTGCCGACGTCGTGCACGAGCGCGGCGGTCCGGATCTCGGCGACTTCCGAGGCCGGGAGGTGCATCGCGCGCGCGATCGCTTCGGCATGGCGCGCGACGCGCCGGCAGTGTCCGTAGGTGTACGGGTTGCGGATCTCGAGCAGGTGGCTGAGCCCTTCCAGCAGCTCGACCCGCACGACGCCCTCTTCGCCGGCCGCGGCGCGATACGCCGCTCCGGCCTGGCGCAGCCGGCGCTCGGCCCACAGCCGCCGCACGAACTTCCACAGCATCAGGTCGGCGAACACGACGCCGCGCGCGCCGTGCACGCGCTTCCACGCCTGCGCCTCGAGCGCCGCGATCAGCAGCGAGAGCGCGACCGCGCACACGACGGCGGCCAACGCACCCGGGATCCCGCTCGCCGGCACGAGCCAGGAGGCGAGCACCGCGGGCAGGACCGCGACGCTGGCCGTCGCGAGCACGGAGAGCGGCAGGTAGCGCGCGAGGCCGGTGCCGAACTCGTGCCACGGGGCCCGGTTCGGCACCGGCGCGGAATTCGCCGCGCCGGCCCGCTCCGGGCCCCGGGTACGGGATCTGCCGTGCCTGGGAGCGAGGCGCCCCTGCCCGCCGGCCGGCGGCCGGCGGCTGGGGGGCCCGCCCTCACGCCGCAGGAGGGATTGCGACGAAAGTGACATGGCCCGCAAATGCTAGGCCCCGGCATGGGGGCGAAACGAGGCCCCGGACGTTTGTTCTAAGCGGGGCCGTAGCCGAGCAGGACGAGGTTCTCGAGCGCTCTGTCGACGCCGTTCTCGGCGCTCGTCACCCGCGAGCGGGCCGCGTCGTACGCGTCGGCTTGTTCGGCGAGCGCCGCACCCGCAAGTTCGCGGTAGGCCTTGCTCGCGCCGCTGAGCGCACGCGACAGGCCGGCCTGCGCGGGCGTGACGAGCGCGGGAGCTTCCAGCGCGCCGACGGCCGAGCCGGCGGTGGCAAACGCGCCGGCGAGGCTACGGGCCGGGGTCACCACCTCGGAGGCCGCGCCACTTTCGGCCAGCTGCTTGCGCACCTTGGCACGTTGGCCGGCGAGGGTGCCGAGCGGCTTGGACAGCGCGGCCGAGTACGTGGCGGAGGGCGTGATCGTCACCACCGAGGTCCCGGTCAGTGTGACGTTGGCGACGATGTGCTCGCATTCCTCGCCGGCCCTCGTGAGCCGTTTGGGCGCGAAGCAGGCCATCAGCCGCGTCCCGGCGTTGGCGATCGGGATCGCGTACAGGTCGAACACGCCGCTGTAGCCGGTCAGCTGGATTCCGCTGTACCGGTAGGCCTGGGTCGTGAGCAGCGAGACGACTTCGGCGTGTGGTGCGCCTTTCACCAGCGACAGGAACGCGGCCGGCAGCGGCGAGGCTTCGCCTGCGGGCACCGTGCCGCTCAGCAGGCCGGAGCCCGCGCTGCCGCGGGGCGAGAGCGTGAAGGCTTCGTTCAGATTCAGCCCGGGGATCGGGTGCGCCGAAGACTTCCGTTCCCAGCCCGCCGGGTATTCGAGCACCGCGCCGCCCTCGTTGGCCGCCTGGCTCGCGCCCGCCGGAGCCGGCTGGCCGGGCCCGGGCGAGACCCGGTGGTTGCCGAGGATGTAGCCGCAGATCGCCGCGAGCACGAGCGCGATCGCGATCAGCGGGTGAACCACTCGTGCGGGGGCGTCCATCTCAGCCTGAGCTTTCGAAGGAGGTGCCGGAGCCGGAACCGCCGCCGCCCGACGAGCGCGGCGGCGGGGAAGAGGAGCCCCCGCCGGAGGAGGACGGAGCACTCGGCGTCGGCGTCGGCGCCGGGGCGCTGCGCGCGGGGGTGATCGGCTCCGGCGCCGGAGCGGGCGTGGGCGCCGGCGCCGGCGAGGAATGCGATACGGCGGGCGTTTCGGCCACGGCCGGCGCGCTGGTCGCCGGTCTCGAGACTTTCGGTGCGGGAGTCTGGACCGGCGGCTTGGCGATCGCCACCTTGATCGCCGGCGCCGCGGGCAGCGACGCCGCCACCGGCACCGCAACGACCGGCAGGCGCGGTGGCGTCCGTTCGACGATCGTGGGCGCCGTGCGCTTGATGTGGCCGACGCCGAACGCCACCGCGAACACTCCGATCAGGACCGCGATCAGCCTCGTGATCCGGCGCAGTTCGATCCGCCGCCCGATGGGCCGGATGCGGCGGCGATCGATGGGATGCGTGCTCATGACGACGGGCAGGGGATCGGTTGTTCGCCCGCGCTCAGGCAGTGGTCGACACGTATCGGAAGCTTGCCGCGGCGCGGAATGAAGCGGGTGAGCTTGCCGATCTCGCCGGGTTTCGTGACGCGGATTTCGAGCACAGTGCCGGCCGACAGCGAGCGGGCGAAGCGCGGGAACGAGATCAGCGACGTGCCGCCCGAGCCGCCGTTCTTGCCGACGGTCGCGACACGGCTCTGTGAGGTCGTGTGGACGTGCTTGCCCTGGACGCGCACCGTGATCCGGGCCGAGACCGGCGCGGCGACGGTCAGCAGCGTCAGCCTCACGCCGCTCCTCGTCTCACGCCCCGCGATCCTCACAATCGGGAATGGTTGCATCAACGTGATCGCCTGGTGGCGCACGAGGATCGTCTTCGAGGCCGTTGCGTTGCGCCCGGCCGCGTCGGTGACCTCCAGGCGCACGACGTGCGCGCCGGGAGTCGAGAACGTGGTCGTCGTCGTCGGCCGCCCGGTGCTGAACGGCGCCGTCGGACTCAGCCCCCAAGCGAACGTCGTGATCGGCGAGGAGGGGTCGGTGGAGCTCGAGACGAGCGTCACCGTTTCGCCGACGCGCGGGATTTCGGGGAACCACGTGAACGAGGCGGCGGGCGGCGGCGGTGGCGGCGCGGCGAGCACGGTGATCGGGACCGGCGCGCTCGTGCCGACGTTGCCGGCCCAGTCGCCCTGCTGGGCGAGCAGCGTGTAGGTGCCGGGAGCGATCCCGCCCAGGGCGCCGGACCAGGAGCCTGCCTGAACCGGCGCTTCGATCGCCTCGACGGGTGCTCCCGCGGCTTCGGAGCCGGCGAACAGCTCGACGGTGACCGTCGCGAGGTCTCCCGTCGCGGTCCCCGCGGAGCCGCTGACGGCCAGCGAGCTGCCAGTGATCGTCGTGCCGGGCGAGGGGGAAGCGATCGACGGCGCCGGCGCCGTCGTGTCGACCGTGAAGGTGACGGGCTGGCTGGATTCCGTTTCTTCCAGCCACCCTTCTTCGTACCAGTGGCGTGTGTTGGTCGCGGCGAGGGTGTACGTGCCAGGTGCAAGCGCTTTGCCCGGAAACGCGACCCAGCTGCAAGCGAGTGGCGAACTGGGTTCTACTTCTTCGACCAGCCGCCCGGCGGTCCCTTCGCCTTCGTACAGCTTCACCTTCACAACGCAGTAGTTGACCGGTTCGCCCGAGAGCGGAGTCGTTTCGCCGGCGATCGTCGGGCTCGTGTTGTTCGTCGCCGATCCCGACTGCGGGCTGGTGATCACGAGCTGTGTCGCGACCGCGGAGGCGGGCAGCGCGAGAGCTGAGAAGCCGGCGGCGAGAACGACGCCGAGCAGGCGCTGTCTCGCGATGGATGTCACGACGAGCACGGCACTGGCCGCGGTTCTTTGGCGTTCACGCAGGCGTCGGCGCGGAGCGGCAGCTTCCCCTTGCGGACCGTCAGGCGGGTGAACTTGCCGACCTGGCCGGCGCCCGACACGCGGATTTCAAGCGCGACGCCCGCCGGCAGCCCGCTCTCGAAGCGCGGGAAGGAGATCGACTGAACGGCGCCCGATTTCCCCTTCAGCCGCGGCACGACGCGCGACTGCGAGCGAAGCGGACAGCCTTTTCCTGTGCACGTGACGGTGATCGTCGCTCCCGCGGGGCCTTCGACGGTCAGTGCCTTCAGTCGCAGGCGACCGTGCGCCCGCGTGGTCACGATCCGTACGACGGGGAACGGGCGCATCAGCGGGTAGCTGACGGGGATCTGCTCAGTGGACGTCCTCGAGAGCCCGCCAGCGTCGGTGACTCGGAGCCCGACGGGGTGATTGCCGGGCGTCGAGAAGCTTGCCGTCTGCCTGAGGCTCCCCGAGGCGAACGCGGAGCCGAGCAGGTCCCAGGCGTAACCAGTGATCGGGCTCGCGCTGTCCGTCGAAGTCGAGACCAGCGTGACTTTTTCGCCGACGTGCGGATGGGTTGGGAACCAGTTGAACGAGGCCGACGGGCCGGTCGCCGGTGCGGCGGGCAGGGCCATCGTGAACGTCCGGACGGCCGTGCCGGCGTTGCCTGCCTTGTCCGACTGGATCGCGCGCACGGTGTACTCGCCCGGCGAGAGCCCGCTGAAGGCTGCCGCCCATTCGCCGTGCGAGACGATCACCGTAGGCGGCGGCCCGATCGGCGAGGACGTAGGCGCGGGACCGGCGAACAGCTGCACGGTCACCGATGGTTCGTCGTTGGCGGCGAGGCCGGCGCTCCCCTTGACGGTCACGGAGGACCCGAGCAGCGTCTGGCCTTGCGCAGGGGAGCTCACACCGACCGTCGGAGCAACGGTGTCGATCACGAACATCTGGCGTTCGGTTTCTCCGAGCGAGGCGCCGCGCTCAGAGGCGATCGCCTGGTAGGTGCCGTCCGGGAGCGGCGTCGTCGTCGGAACGCTCGCCGACCACGCGCCTCCGCCCGCCGATTTGGCCGACCATTCGCCCTCTTCGGCCGCACACGGCGTCGTGACCTTGCAGATCGACACGGTGACGGGGGTGGTGTCGCTGGCGGTGCCCGTGAACGTCGGGGTCGGCGTGTTGATCTGCGGCCTCACCGGCGCCATCAGGATGCTGGGGGCGTTCGGGTCGACGACGAATTTGACCGGTTTGCTCTTGCCTGTCGGGTTGCCGATCGAGCTTTCCTGGCTCGCTGTCGCGACGTACGCGACTGCGACCTTCGTTTCGGGCAGCGTGAGCGAGCTTGCGCTCCATTCATCGCCTGTGAGCGTTCCTTCCTCGGTGAACTTTTTTCCGCCGCCTTCGATTTCGACCTTGACCGGTCTCGTGTCGCTGGCCGTGCCGGAGAACTTCGGCGTGCGTTCGTTCGACGCTTTGGGGATTTCGTTGAGCGTCACGGTCGGCGGTTCGGTGTCGACCACGAAAGAGATCACGTTGCTCTTGCCTTCTTCGTTGCCGAGGCTGCTCGGCTGCGTCGCGAACGCTTCATAGGAGGTGCGACCTTTCGCGAGCGGGGTGCTCAGCGCGCCGCTGGTCCATTTGCCGCTCGCCACGGTCGCCGTCGCCGTCGCGACGTCCGAGCTCCCGCCGGCTTCACGGATGTGGACGGTCACCGGTTCGTCCTTGAGCTCGTCGTCGACGACGGTGCCGGTGAACGTCGGGCCGACGCTGTTGATCCTTGCCGCGAGCGCTTCGAGTTTCACGGTCGGCGGGCTGGTGTTGACCGCGAACGAGATCTTGTTGCTCAGCCCGGGAGCGTTGCCGATCGAGCTCTTCTGTTCGGCGACCGCGGTGTATTCGTGAGCGCCTTCTTCGAGCGTCGGGCTGACCGCCCCGCTGGTCCATTTGCCGGCTTCGGGCGTTGCGCTCGCACTCCCGATTTCTTGTTGCGCCGCGTTGAAGACGTGAACCGTCACCGCCGTCGTGTCCGTCGCGGTGCCGGTGAAGGTCGGCGTCCTGTTCTTCGACAGCGCTGCGACGGGTTCGTCGAGTTTCACCGTCGGCGGGCTCGTGTCGATCACGAACGTCCGCGGTTCGCTGAGCCCATCCGGGTTCGAGAGTTCGCTTTTCTGCCTGGCGATCGCCGTGTAGGTGCCGGGTGCGACCCCGGGCGAGGACGCGCCCGAGGTCCACGTGCCGCCAGTCCCAGTCGCGCTCGCGATCGAAACGGGCGATCCGCTCACGCTCGTGCCTTTGAAGATTTCAACCGTCACGGCAGTGTGTTCGCTCGCGGTGCCGCTGAACGACGGCGTCGTGTCGTTGGAGCGCGCGGGTGGGGCGTTCAGCGTGACTTCGGGCGCGTTCGTGTTGACTTCGAACGTGTGCGATTCGCTGAAGCCTTCGGGGTTGCCGAGCGAGCTCTTCTGGACAGCCCTCGCCGTGTAGGTGCCGGTTTCGAGTTCCTTGGAGACGGCGCCCGCGCTCCAGGAACCGCCCGTGCCCGCAGCGGTCGCCGTGGCAAATGGAGAACCGCTCGCGGTCGTGCCCTTGTAGACGTTGACTGTCACGGTCGTCGTGTCGGTCGCGGTGCCGGTGAACGAGGGCGTCGTGTCGCGTGAGCGCCCAGGTGGCTCGTTGAGCGTCACGTGCGGCGCTTCCGTGTTGACCGTGAAGCCGATGTTTTCGCTCTGTCCCGGCGGGTTGCCGAGCGAGCTGCTCTGAACCGCGACGGCGGTATAGCTCCCCGTGGCGAGCGCTTTGGAGAGGCCGCCCGATTTCCATTTCCCTCCGGAGGGCGAGCCTTCTGCTTTCGCGACTTCGTGATCGCTCCCGTCGAACACGTGTACCACGACCGACGTCGTGTCGCTCGCCGTCCCGCTGAAGGTCGGCGTCGAGTTTTTCGAGGGGGTCGGTATCGATTCCAGCGTCACGGTCGGGGAGCTGGTGTCGACGGTGAAGCCGATTTCGTTGCTCTTGCCCGGACCCTTGCCGAACGAGCTTTCCTGTTCGGCCTTTGCGGTGTAGTGGCCGCTGGCAAGTGCGGGGGTCGCGTCGCCTGAGCTCCAGGCGCCGCCGGTCCCCGTCGCCGACGCTGTCGAGACCTTGGTCCCGTTCGAGTAGATCGTGATCGTGACGGGATTTTCAGGGTCGCTCGCGGTGCCGGTGAACGACGGCGTCGTGTCGTTGGAGAGCGAGGCGATGGCGTTGAGGATCACCTTGGGCGGCGAGGCGATGACCTTGAATTCGATCGGGGCGCTTTTGCCTGTCCCGGTGCCGTGGGAGCTCGTCTGGGTGGCTACCGCCGTGTAGGTGCCTTCGCCGAGTTGGCCGGCTGCTTCCGAGCTCCATGCCCCGCCGGTCCCGGTCGCGTTGACGGACTCGACTTCGCTGCCGCCTTTGGAGATCGAGACGGTAACCGTGCTCGTGTCGCCGGCGGTACCCGTGAACGAGGGCGTCTGGTTCCCGCTCGGGGTTTCGATCGCGTTGAGCGTGACTTTCGGTGGCTGGGTATCGACGGTGAACGTCTGCGGTTCGCTGAACCCGGGACCATCGCCGAATTCGCTTTCCTGTTCGGCACGCGCCGTATAGGTGCCGTCGGTGAGCGTCGAGCTCGACCCGGAGCTCCAGCTTCCGCCGGTGCCCGCCGCGGTCACGCTGGTCACCGGCGTGCCGGTCGCGCTCGTGCCTTTGTAGATCTTGACCCTGACCGTCGTTTCTTCGCTCGCCGTCCCGCTGAACGAGGGCGTCGAATCGGCCGTCGGAGATTCGACGGCGCTCAAGGTCACCGACGGTTTCGCCGTGTGGACCGTGAAGGTCCGTTCCTGGCTGGAGCCAGGACCCTCGCCGAATTCGCTTTCCTGTTCTGCGACCGCGGTGTAGGTGCCGTCGGCCAGCGGCGGACTCGCGCCGCCCGTCGACCATTTGCCGCCCGACGGCGTCGCGTGCGCGACGGCGAGCACCGTGCCGCCGACGTCGCCCGCCGCGTAGACGTCGACGGTCACCTGGGATTTTTCGCTCGCCGTGCCGCTGAACGACGGCGTCGAGTCGCTCGGCGGCGAGCTCACGGAGTTCATGGACACCGACGGTTTCGCGGTGTGCACCGTGAACGTGCGGGGTTTGCTGAACCCTTCGGGGTTGCCGATCGAGCTCTTCTGTTCGGCGATCGCCGTGTAGGTGCCTTCTTCGAGCGCGGTTTCCGCGGTACCGGAGAACCATTTGCCGCCGCTCGGGTTCGCGTGCGCTTCGGAGACGACCGTCCCGCCGGCGGACGTGCCTTCGAAGATGTAGACGCTGACCTCGGTCGTATCGCTCGCCGTGCCGCTGAACGAGGGGGTCGTGTCGTTCGCCGGCGAGCTGACCGGGTTGAGCGTCACTTCGGGAGGCTGGGTGTCGATCGTGAAGTCCACCGAGCTGGTCGTGGTTTCGCCGCTCAGCGATTCCGTCTGTTCCGCGGTCGCGGTGTAGGAGCCGTCTTGCAGTTCCGCCACCCGCACTGACCATTCGGAGCTTTCGTTCGGGATCGCGTTCGCGCTCTCGACGAAGCTGCCTTCGCTCGAGATCGTCACCGCCACGGGGTCTTCGGTGTCGCTCGTGACCCCGGAGACGACGGGCCGGGTCTGGTTCGTGACGGTGCCCGAGGTCGGCGATTCGACCGACAGGATCGGCGCCGCAAGCGCGGGCGCAGCCGTGATCGCCAGGGTCGCGGCCAGGGCCACGAGCCCTGCGAGCAACGCTCGCATCAACATCCTCCTAGGCCTCAACGGAGACCCGCCATCCATCCATCTCGTCTCCAGAACCGGGTCCCCGGCCGGCCGTGACACCCCTCCAGGTGCCCCCTTAGGCCCATAGGCGGTTTTTTCCGCCGATACGAATGATACGGCTCGAAGGCTGCTACCGCAAAGGGATTAGGGCCGCCCCCGAGCAGCCCGGCGGAGCGGGCGAGGAAACATAACCTGGGCGATTTCTACGGAGGGGGAGGGATTCGAACCCTCGTCAGAGGTTTAGACCCCTGAAACGGTTTTCGAGACCGCCGCATTCAACCGCTCTGCCACCCCTCCGGATGGGACGGGCCACAAGGCTAGATGATCGGCCCGCCGGCCCGAAGGACCGCCTAGACGTGACTGCTCGCGGCCTTGCTGGCGGCCTTCTTGGCAGCCGCTTTCGATTTCGCGTCCGCGAGCGCCGCCTTGTAGGCGGAGACGAGGTTCGAGAGCGCCTCGTGTGAGGTCTGCCCGAAGTTCGGCATGTCCAGCGCGCTTTCCGCACCGGCCGGGAGGATCCCGATCTCGAGGTGCGGCGCATCCGAGATCCCGACGATCCCGCAGCCCACGTCGGCGATCGGCTGCCCCGCGCTGACCTTGGTCCCCGCCGGGACGAGCGCCGGCGCGGCGTGGCCGTAGTAGACGTAGCGGCCGGCGTCGGGGCCGCTTTCGACGAGCAGCACCGGCGCGTAGCGCCCGAAGCCTTCCAGGCCCTCGTGCACGATCGTCCCGGAAGCGACCGCGAGCTCGACCAGCCGCGAGCCGCATTGGTTGGCGCCGCCGCCGAGGTCGACGCCCTGGTCCAGGCTCCAGGTGCTGCGCGCGCCGACCCGCGAGAGCGGGTAGAGCGGGAACACCCAGCCTTTCGGGCCCATCGGGTAGGGGCTGGAGGTGAACAGCGGCGCGCTCGGCGTCGCCGCCGGCGCGGACGGCGAGCTGCCGCCCGTCGCGGGCGGGCCGGCCGCCCCGGAGGGCTCGGAGGTCACCGTTCCTGAGCCCGGAGCGGACGTGCCGCCCGAACTCGCCGCGCCGGCGCTCGCCGCGCACAGCAGCACAACAACCAGGGCCAGCTGGAAAATCGCTGTGCACGCCCGTGGGCGCCGCAGTCCGCGCATCTGCCTCTCGTGGTCGGCCTGCGGGGTTAGCTGACGGGCTAGCGAGACTTCGCCTCCCGCGGATCACCGCGGGACTCGCCCCAACAACACGGGCCCCCCGCTCCCGGGCACGGCCCGGGATTAGGCGCGCGCAAGCCTAACGCACCTCCCGGGCGGCTGCACCGCCGGCGTCACACCCGCCCGGCGTACAGCTCCTGTACGAGCGCGTCCGTGATGGCAGAGGTCTCGTGGAAGGCCGGGCAGCAGGTGCCGCGGCCGGGCGGCGTCAGGCCGATCTCGAGGTGTGGCCCGGAGGACAGGCCGACGCTGCCGCACCCGACCTCGGCGATCGGCTGGCCTGCGGCCACGTGCGTCCCCACGGGCACGAGCGCGGGCGCGGCGTGCCCGTAGTAGACGAACCAGCCGGCGTACGGACCGCCTTCCACCTTCACGACCGGCGCGTAGGGCCCGAAGCCGGGGATCCCCTCGCGCACGACGGTCCCGGCGGTCACAGAGACCTCGATCGCGTGTTCGCCGCACGCCGCACCCTGCGTCGCCATGTCGACGCCCTGGTCTTCGCTCCACGTCGCCGGCGCGAGCACGGTCGTGACGGGCTGGATCGGAAACGCCCAGCTCAGCCCGCCCCCGCCGCCGAGGTACGTCGCGCCCTGTTCGAAGGACTGCACGCTCTCGCCTTTCGGCAGGATGATGCCCGCCTTGCGCGCCGCCGCCAGTTCCTTGCGGATCTGGGCGTCCGACGGCGCCCCGGCGGCGACACCCGAGTAGCTCTTGCCCGTCGCTTCTGGCAGCTTGTCGGCTCCGCCCGTCTTGCCGGACACCTCGTTGCTCGCCAGCCGCGTCGAGGCTTCGCGCGGCGGCAGCACGAGCGAGCGCGTGCTCCTCTGAACGCGCGGCGTCGTCGTCGCAGCGGTGCTCTTGCCCGCGTCGCGGCTCTGTTTGAGAGCGGTCCCGGTGTGCGCTCCGGACGCGCCGCAGCCCGCGATCGCGGCCGCGCACGCGCACAGCGCGCTCACCATCGCCGGGGAGGTTCGCCCGACGCCCATCACGCGCTCACCGCCGCGTTGCGAAGAAAGCGCTCAGCAGCGCCCCGCACTCGTCGGCGAGCAGCCCGCCCGAGACGTCGGGGCGGTGGTTCAGGCGCGGCTCGCCGAGCACGTCGAGCACGCTGCCGCATGCTCCCGCCTTCGGGTCTCGCGCACCGTAGACGACGCGGGGCAGCCGTGCGAGCACGAGCGCTCCGGCGCACATCGCGCACGGCTCGAGCGTCACGTAGAGGACCGCCTCGAGCACCCGCCACGTGCCGTCGTGGCGCGACGCCTCGCGCAGGGCCAGCACCTCCGCGTGCGCCGTCGGGTCCCGGCGCAGCTCGCGTTCGTTGTGAGCAGCCGCGATGACCTCGCCGTCCCTGACGACGACCGCGCCGATCGGCACGTCGTCGTGTTCAAGTGCAAGCTCGGCCTCGCGCAGCGCGAGGCGCATGAAGTAGTCATCGCGTGGGAAGAAACGATCGGCCATTCTCGGCCCGGGGCGTGAGAACGAGGCGGGCAGCTCGTCGAGGGGGTTCGCACATCATCATTAGCGCAAGCACATGACCTCTCCCCCCTCTCTCCGCCTGAGCGGCCGCCGCCCCAGCGTCCCCGCGCTCGCGGCGCTGACGTGCCTGGCCGTGGCAGCCGGCCTCGCGCTGCGCGCGCCCGCGAGCGCGCAGGCGAGCGTGTTCGCGACCGGCCGGGTGGTCGTCCGCTTCGGCTCCCGGGAAGGCGCTGTGGCGGCCAGCGCCGCGAGCGCGCCGAGCTCCGAACGCACCACGGTGCTGAGCCTCCGCCGGGGCGAAGGCATGCAGCACGCGCTGAAGCGGCTGCGCCGCCGGCGCGACGTCCTGTGGGCCGAGCCCGACTACGTCGCTCACACGTCGGGCACGTTCGTGCCGGACGACGTGGGCGCGGGCGCCACGCCCGGTGGCTGGCAGGAACTGCAGTGGAACCTGAGCGGTCCCTTCGGCATCCGCGCGCCCGAAGCGTGGTCGAACCTGATCGCGGACGGAGCGCCCGGCGGGCAAGGGGTGACGGTCGCCGTGCTCGACACCGGCGTCGCATACGCGAACCGTGGGCGGTTCCGCCGCTCCCCCGACTTCGGGCGCTTCCAGTTCGTGCAGGGCTACGACTTCGTCGACCACGACCCCTACCCCAACGACCGGAACGGCCACGGCACGTTCGTCGCCGGGGTGATCGCCGAGGAGACCAACAACCACACCGGTCTCGCCGGTATTGCCTACGGCGCGAACATCATGCCCGTGCGCGTGCTGGATACCGAGGGCGAAGGCGAAGCCTCGACGATCGCCGAAGGCGTCCGCTACGCCGTCCGGCACGGCGCCCGCATCATCAACCTCAGCCTCGAGTTCTCACCCGGCGTGACGGCGTCCGACATCCCCGAGCTGATCGAAGCGCTGCGCTACGCCCACCGGCGCGGCGTGCTCGTGGTCGCGGCCGCGGGCAACGAGGGCCACGCGGCGATCGCGTACCCCGCCCGCGCCCCCGATGTGATCTCGGTCGGCGCGACGACCGACACGGGCTGCCTCGCCGCGTATTCCAACGACGGCTCCGGGTTGACGATGGTCGCGCCGGGGGGCGGGCCGGACGCTGACCTGCCCGGCGACCCCAACTGCAACCCGGAAGCTCCGGGCCGCGACGTCTTCCAGATGACATTCGTCGGCGGCTCGGTCAAGCGCTTCGGGATCCCCGGCGGCTACGAAGGCACCTCGATGGCGACACCGCACGTCGCGGCGGTGGCGGCCCTCGTCATCGCCAGCGGCGTGCTGGGGCGGCATCCGACGCCGGCGCAGATCACCGCAAGGCTGCGCGCGACGGCGCTGAAACTCGGCGGCGGCGGCGACGAACGCCTCTACGGCTCGGGCCTCCTCGACGCCGCGGCCGCGACGGCGCCGGGGGGCCCGGGCGCGGTTGGCCCTAAAGCCGGTTAGCCGCCGATGCCGATCACCAAGGCGATGGGCTCAGAGCCCCCAGAGAGCTGCGACGTCGCCGTGGTCGGCGGCGGCATCATCGGTCTTGCCGTCGCGCGAGAGCTGATCTCGCGCAGCCCGCGGGCGAGCGTGTGCGTGCTCGAGCGCGAGGATGAGCTCGGCACTCACCAGACCGGCCACAACTCGGGCGTGATCCACGCGGGTGTCTACTACGTGCCTGGCTCGCTGAAGGCGCAGCTGTGCGTCGCCGGCGCGCGCGAGATGTACGAGTACTGCGAGCGCAAGGGCATCGCGAGCGAGCGCTGCGGCAAGGTGATCGTGGCCACGGACCGCTCCGAGCTCGAACGCCTCGACGAGCTGGAGCGGCGCGGCCGCGCCAACGGCGTGCCCGGGCTGCGCCGGATCGACGCCGACGGCATCGCCGAGCTCGAGCCGCACGCCCGGGGCATCGACGGCCTGCACTCGCCCGCCACCGGCATCGCCGACTTCCACGCCGTCGCCCGCTCCTATGCCGAGGACATCGCGCAGGGCGGCGGCGCGATCGCCACCGGCTGCGAGGTGCTCTCCGTCGGCGTGAACGGGCGCGCGCTGCGGCTCTCGCACGCGCGCGGCGTCACGCAGGCGCGCAACGCGGTCTTCTGCGCGGGCGCCTGGGCGGACCGGCTAGCCGTCGCCGCCGGCGCCGACCCGGATCCGCGGATCGTGCCGTTCCGCGGCGCCTACCTGCGGCTGCGGGCGGACCGGCGCCACCTCGTGCGCTCGCTGATCTACCCGGTGCCCGATCCGGCGCTGCCCTTCCTGGGCGTCCATCTGACGAAGCACATCGACGGCGAGGTGCTCGTCGGCCCGACCGCGCTGATGGCGGGCGCGCGCGACGCGTATCCGCTCGGCCGCGTTCGCCGCCGCGACCTCGCCGACACGCTCGCCTGGCCGGGAACCTGGCGGATGCTCGCGCGCTGGTGGCGAACCGGCATCACGGAGCTCAGCCACGCCGCGGTGCGCTCGTCGTTCGTGCGCGCGGCTGCCCGCTACGTCCCCGAGCTCCAGTCCGCCGATGTCGAGCCGTCCTTCGCCGGCGTGCGGGCCCAGGCGCTCGCGCGGGACGGCAAGCTCGTCGACGACTTCGTCTTCTCCCACACCGAGCGTGCGCTGCACGTCCGCAACGCCCCCTCGCCGGCGGCCACCTCCTCGCTCGCGATCGGCCGTCACATCGCGGACGAGGCCGAGCGGGCGTTCGGCGCCTAGCGCCTCCCGGCTAGGACGCGGCGGAGGCGGCCACCAGCCGCCCGATCGCGTCGTGAACGCCCTGGCGCGCGGTCGGGAACCGGGGCGCCCACCCGAGCTCCTGCTTGATGCGGGCGTTCGAGGAGCGCGCCGAGCGGACGACCGCGTCGACCGCGTTGCGCCCCGCGATCAGCCTCGCGAGGCCGGCGGGCACGCGGCGCGGGCGCCCGACGCCGAGCTCCGCGGCGGTCAGCGACATGAAGTCGTAGAAGCTGATCGGCTCGTCGTCCGCGACGTGATAGACGCGCCCGACGGCGGCATCCGAGCCTGAGGCGAGCAGCACGGCCGATGCGACGTCCTCGACGTGGACCACGTCCCACAGGTTCTCGCCGCTGCCGATCACCGCCAGCCGGCCCGGCTGGCGCAGCCGCGGCACGAGCTCCTCGGCGTACCAGCCGCCGGGGCCGTAGACGTGCGAGGGGCGGATCACGACCGCGGGCAGGCCCGACTCGAGGACCATGCGCTCGCCCTCCTGCTTGGAGCGCCCGTACGGTGTCCGGACCGGCAGCGGCGTCTCCTCGTCGAGCAGCTCGCCCCGTGCGTCGCCGGTCACGACTGTCGAGGAGAAGATGATGCGAGGCCGGCGCGCCCCGTTCTCGAGCGCCACGCACGCGTCAAGGAGCCTGCGCGTGCCCGCCACGTTGACCTCCATGACGCGCTCGGCGCGCCGCTGCGAGGCGATCTCCGCCGCGAGGTGCACGACGCAGTCCGGCCGCGCCGCGGCGACGGCCGCCGCGAGCCGCTGGCCGTTTGACAGATCGGCCACCGCCGCCTCGGTCCCGGCGGGCTCGGAGCCGGGCCGGCGCACGAGCGCCGTGACCTCGTCGCCCCGTTCGAGCAGCCGCCGGCAGACGACGCCGCCGATGAAGCCGCTAGCCCCCGTCACCAGGACCCGCATCGCGCCAGCCTAACCTCCGCTCGCGCGCGCGATCACTCCAGCGAGCTGCTCGCGGAAGCGCTCGCGCCCGAAGCGTGCCGCGTTCGCGCGCACCTCGCTTTCGTCGAGCGCCATCGCCTCGAAGCGCTCGATCGCCGCGGCCAGGGAGTCGGCGCTCTGCTCGGCGAACAGCGCGCCCGTTCGCCCATCCTCGACGGTCTCGAGCGCTCCGCCGACACCGTAGGCGAGCACAGGGACGCCCGCCGCCTGCGCCTCGACCGGCACGATCCCGAAATCCTCCTCGCCCGGGAACAGCAGCGCGCGCGCGCCGGCGAACAGCGCATCGCGCTCCCCCTCTCCGACCTTGCCGAGGAACTGGACCTGGCTCGTGCCCGGAGCGCCGCGCCTGACCGCCTCGAGCGCACGGCCGTCACCGGCGACCCGCAGCTCGCGCCCCAGCTGCGTGCACGCGCCGACCGCGAGATCGACGCGCTTGTAGGGAACGACGCGGCCGAAGGCGAGGTAGTAGTCGGACACGTGCCGCTGCAGCGCGAGGAAATGCTCCACGTGCACCGGCGGGTGCACGATCTCGGCCTCGCGCCCGTAATGGCGGCGGATGCGCTCGGCGACGTGCGCCGAGTTGGCGACGAACACGTCCACACCCTCGGCTCCGGCGAGGTCCTGGCGGCGCAGCCTCGCGAGCAGCGGCGGCAGCAGCGCGCGGGTCACACGCCCCACTTCCTCGCCGGCGAGAAAGCCCTCGTCCCAGGCGTAGCGCATCGGCGTGTGGCAGTAGCAGACGTGCAGCGTGCCGTCGGGCGTGCGGACGTTCTTGGCGCAGGCGTGGCTGCTCGACAGCACGAGGTCGAAGCCGCTCAGATCGAACGAGCGGAACGCCCCGTTCATCAGCGGAAGCAGCTTCGGGTACTGGCGGCGCGCGCCCGGCAGCCGGTTCAGCCAGGAGGCGTGGACCGGGCGCGAGGTGATCTGCTCGGGCCACGGCGCGGGGTCGTAGATCGAGGTGAAGATCTCGGCGTGAGGGAACATCTCGAGCAGCTCCAGCACGACCTGCTCGGAGCCGCCCGGGATCGTCAGCCAGTCGTGGACGACGGCGACCCGCTCAAAGCGCTCGCGCAGCTGCTCCAGCAGGGGAGCTCCGGCCGAGTCAGGAGCTGCCTGCACCGCCCCGAGACTACAACGCGCGCCCCGGACGCCCACCGTGCCTGGGATCATGCCGGGCGAATGGAGCTGCCGGCGGCCCTGCAGGGGCGCGACATCGTGTGCGTCGGGTTCGCCGACTGGGACACCGAGCTGTGGACCAACCAGCACCATCTGATGTCCCGCCTGGCGAGCGCCAACCGCGTCCTGTTCGTCGAGTCGCTCGGCCTGCGCCGCCCGCAGCTCGCCGGCCGGGACCTGCGGCGCATCGCCCGTCGCCTGCGCACCGGACTACAGGGACCCCGACGACCCCGGGCGGGTGGGGATCCTGAAATCGAGCTGCACGTGCTCTCACCGCTCGTGCTGCCGGTGCACGGCAACAGGGCCGTGGACGCGATCAACCGCCGCCTGCTGCCGGCGCTCGTCGCGCGCGCGGCGCGGCGGCTCGGCATGCGCGAGCCCGTGCTCTGGTCCTACGTGCCCCAGGCAGAGGTGCTGCTCGACGCGCTCTCGCCCTCGCTCGTCGTCTACCACTGCGTTGACGACATCTCCGCACACGAGCGCATCGACACCACGAGCTTCCGCGCCGCCGAGGCGCGGTTCGCGCGGAGAGCCGACCTCGTGCTCGCGAGCGCGCCGGAGCTCGTGCGGCGCATGCGCGAGCTCTCGGACAACGTGCTCGAGGCGCCGAACGTCGCCGACACGGAGCTGTTCGCGACGGCGCTTTCGGCCGGCCCGATCGATCCGGCGATCGCGGCGCTGCCCGCGCCGCGCCTGGTGTTCACGGGCGCGATCTCGGCGGTCAAGCTCGACATGGCGCTGCTGAGCGAGCTCGCCCGCGCGCGCCGCGACTGGTCGCTGGCGCTCGTCGGGCCGGTCGGGCTGGGCGATCCAAGGACCGACCCCTCGGCGCTCGCGGCCGAGCCGAACGTGCATCTGCTGGGACCCCGTCCGTACGAGCGCCTGCCGGACGTGCTTCGCGGCGCGGACGCCGGGCTGATCCCATACGTGCGCAGCGAGCTGACCGACAGCATCTTCCCGATGAAGGTCTACGAGTACCTGAGCGCGGGGCTGCCAGTGGTGGCCACCGAGCTGCCGGCCCTCTCCGGGGTTGCGGATCTCACGCGGGCCGCGGACGCCGCCGGCTTCCAGGCCGCGCTCGAGCGCGAGCTCGCGCAGGACAGCCCGCAGCGGCGGGCGGAACGCTCCGCGCGTGCCGCAGAGCACTCCTGGGACGAGCGGCTGCGCGAGATCGCACGCGCGATCGAAGGGCTCTGATGGACCTGCTGGTCACCACGCACACGCCGATCCTGCGCTCTGGACAGACGATGCGGACCTACGGCGTTGCCCGCGCGCTGGCGGCCGACGGCCGCGGCCTGACGCTGCTCTACGCCCGCTTCGAGGGCGACGAGCCCGACGAGGCGTTCTCCTCGATCCCGGGGATCGAGCTGATCGGGGTGAACAGCTCGCGCGGCCCCCGGCGGGCCGCCGCGTTCGCATCGGCGCTGGCGCGCGGCATGCCGGCGGGCATCGCACGCGGCATCTCGCCCGAGCTCGCCGAGGCGGCGGCGCGGCTCTCCGCCCTGCCCGGCCGCGGGCGCGTGATCGCCGACGGGCCGGTCGCTGCCGCCGCGCTGCTCGGCCTCGCGCGCCGGCAGGCGGTCGTCTACAACGCCCACAACTTCGAGTCCGGCTTCCGCGGCGAGCTCAGCGGCGGCGGCATGTCGGTGCCGCTGCTGCGGCGCTTCGAGCGCCGGCTGCTCGCGCGCTCGTCGGAGTCCTGGATGGTGAGCGAGGCGGACGTGAGGGCGGCCGCACAGCTCTGCCCCTCGGCCCGGCTGCGTTACGTGCCAAACGTCGTCGACGTTGCCGCGATCGAGCCGGTGAGGATGCTGGCCCCCGAGCAGCGCGCGTTGTTCGTCGCCAATTTCGCCTATGAGCCGAACCGCAACGGGCTGCACTTCCTGCTCGATCAGGTCATGCCCCGCGTGTGGCAGGGGCTGCCCGCGGCGCGGCTGGCGCTCGTCGGCGCGGGCCTCGAGGGAGCGCCCTCGAACGACGAGCGGGTCGAGACCGTCGGGTTCGTCGCGGAGCTCGGCGAGGCCTACCGCGGCTCGCGCTGCGCGCTCGTGCCGCTGCTGCAGGGCGGCGGCACGCCTTTGAAGTTCGTCGAGGCGCTCGCCTACGGGCTGCCGGTGCTCGCGACACCCCGCGCCGCCGCCGGGCTCGCCGTGGAGGACGGGCGCGACTGCGTGCTGGCCGAAGGCGGCGAGGCGTTCGCCGCCGCGCTCGCGCGGCTGCTCGAGGAGGGCGCTCCGGCGCTCGGCGCGCGCGGACGCGCGCTGGCCGAGGAGCGCTACTCGATCGAGGCGCTCTCGCGGCTGCTGGCCGCCTGAGGGCTGTGCTCACACAGGCGCGGGAGCACCGGCGTCGATCGTCTGCGCGCTCTCGTCGGGCGACTCGCGCGGCATCGAATTGACAAGCGCGAGCAACCCGATCTGCGCCGCGAACACGATCGTGAAGCGCAGTTCGGCGCCCGTGAACGTGGCCGTCGTCTCCGCCACGAGCAGCCCGGCGACGGCGCACAGCGAGCCGAGCCCGAAGGCCCTGAAGATCGGCTCGGTGCGTTTTCGCCACACCCCCCATGCCATCTGCGCGGTCGCGAACAGCAGCCCGAAGTACGCCAGCAGGCCGAGGATCCCCATCTTCATCCACCACCACAGCGCCGCGAAGTGCACGTACTCGCGGGCCTGTTCGTGTTCGATCGGCAGCGGCCGCGCCGCGGCATCCCATGCCACGAGGATCCCGAGACCCGTGATTGGTTTCTGTTCGAGCTCGGCGAGGACGTTCGCGCGCTCGTCGAGCCGGTACCGGTCTTCGACGCTGCTGCTGAGGCTGGTCGGCGACAACGAGGCGGCGCGCTTGACGATCGGGTTCTCGGATTGGAAGTTGATCGAGCCGAGCAGCCAGACGCCGGCGGCCACGAACAGGGCCGTCGGCACGAGCAGCCGGCGACCGACCGGGGAGAGGGCGAGCAGCACCACGAGCAGCACGCCCAGCACCGCCGCGATCCAGAACGAGCGGCGGTATGAGAGCAGCAGCGAGGCGATCAGCAGCGGCGTGCCGAGCAGCATCCACAGCGGCGGGCGCAACCTAGCCACCACAGCCGCGAGGATCCCGAGCAGGGCGACCATGATCACCCAGTTGGCCGTCGGTTCGTAGTAGGTGACGTTGGAGCTGCCCTCGATCGAGACGCCCTTGTGCGCGCCGACCTCGACGAGCCCGAGGAACGCCTTGAACACCGCAAGCCCGAAGAACCCCGCGATCAGCAGGCGCAGCCGGGCTGGATCGACCTTCAGGTTCGCGACCGCGACCGGCAGGAGCAGCAGGTAGAGCAGCAGGTTCTCGGCGAGCACGAGCGACTTCAGGCCGTTGCCGCCCGCTTTTCCGACCACGATCCCGCTGACCATGCCGAGCGCGAGCAGGATGCTCGGGAAGCGCAGCTCGCGCGGATAGCGCAGCGGCCTTCGGTCGCGCAGCACATCCAGGGCGACCGCGACCACGGCGAGCAGGACGAGCCCATCGACGGGCGTCAGCCGCTTGTAGACCGGGTCGTAGACGTGCGCGAGGAAGGTGAACAGGCCGAAGGAGCCGCCCTCGAAGAGGACCGGCACGACGATCGCGAGCGAGACCGCGAGCAATGGGCGCATCAGCACGATCACGAGCAGGACGAGCGCGAGCGGCGCGAGCAGCGCCGCCGTGTCGCCGAGCTTCCTGTGCGCCGCGATGATGATCAGCGCGGTGCCGGCGCTCGCGAGCGCGGCGGTGAGCACCTCCCGTCCGTCGGGGACACGCAGCTGAAGACGCCAGGGCATGACGCCGGAGCCCGCCTAGACGCGTTCGCGGTTTTTCGCGGCGCGGCGGCTTCGCCGGTCCTGCAGGCGCTCGGCGTTGACCTCGACGGTCCCCGCGTTCTCGCCGTACGCCGAGTAGGAGTAGCGGCCGCCGTCGCGCATCCCGGTGATGACCAGGCCGACCGGCTCGACCATGTGACGGTCGAGGATCCCGCGGGCGCGACGCACCTCGTCGCGCGTCGTTTTGTTCAGCCGCGCGACGAGCAGCGTCGCCTGGATCGAGGAGCTGTTGAGCAGGATCTGCGCGTCGGCGACGGGGTTCAGCGGCGGCGCGTCGACGATCACCATCGTCTCACCGGCGTTCCCGAGTTCGGTGATGATCTCGCCGATCACCGGGCTCGCCAGCAGCTCGGCCGGGTTGTGGGGCAGAGGCCCGGACGGCAGCACACTGAGATTGGGCAGTTCGGGCATCGGCTCGACGAGCAGGTCGCCCGGCGCCTCGCCTCGCAGCAGCGCGGTGGTGAGGCCGCGCCGCGGGTCGACCCCGAAGTGACGCGCGAACGTCGGCATGCGCAGGTCGAGCTCGAGCAGCACGACGCGGCGTTTGGTCAGCGCGATGACCTGCGCGAGGTCGGCCGACACGGTCGTCTTGCCCTCCCCGGGCACGGCGCTCGTGACGAGCAGCGTGTCCATCGCGCGTGTCACCGCCGCGAATTCGAGCGCGCTGCGCAGGATCCGGTAGGGCTCGAGCAGCTCGCCGCGTTCGTCCGCGCGCGGCGGCCCCATCGAGGACTGCGGGACGACCGTCAGCGCGGAGAGCCGGTACTCGCGTTCGAAGTCCTCGACGGTCTTCACGCGCCGGTCGAGCGACTCGAGCAGGAACAGCAGCGTGAACGCGAGCGCGAGGCCGATCAGCAGGCCGATGATGATCGCCGTCGAGAGCTTCATCCCCGACGGCGACCCCGGGGGCGTCGCGCGGCCGATGATCGTGGCGCCGGCACCGACGACGGCGCGAGCCTGGGCGAGCCGCTGTAGCTGCTGTTCGGTCGAGACCGCCTGCGCGGATCCCGCCGTCAGACCGGAGAGCTGCTGCTGCAGCTGGGTTTTCGACGCGTCGATCGCGTTCAGCTGCGAGTTGGCGCGGAACGTTATGTACTGGGTCGCGAAGGCGTTCGCGATCCGTGCGGCGTTGCGCGGGTCGCCCGCCGAGGCCGTGATGTTGAGGACGTTCGCGTTCGGCGCGGCTTCGATGCTCGTCGAACCCAGCAGGTCGGGAACGTTCAGGGCGCCGCCGAGCTCCGTGCTCACGGCCTGCGCGACTTCCGGCGAGTGCGCGATCGTGACCTGGGTGGCTGCTTCGCGCTGGGGTTCGGTGCTGCTCGACTGCACGACGTTGACGGCCTGTTCCGCGAGCGTCGAGCTCTGGAAGGAAACGTTGGCGGTCGCCTTGTAGCTGGGCGTCGCGCGCTTCTGCTGGACCGCGGAGATCACCGTGCAGACGAGCACGATGCCCAGTGCGACCGGCCAGCGCCGGCGCAGGATCTCGAGCGCGGCCGAAACGGAGTTGCCCTCGCCGATCGGCTCGAAGCGGTTGTCGGGTCTCATCGCGCTCCCCGAACGGGGTGCGACGGTCCACTGCAGGCCACAGTTCTCACGACACCACTCCTATCGTCCCATGCCGGACTCCGCTTGAGGCCGACAGGGCGGGGGTTGCTCGGCTTGCGCCGCTCCGTTTGGGTGATACGGATGGTACCTACCCGGCGCACAGCGGCTGCAGCCTGCACGTGCGGGACCGCCGCAATCGCACACCCGTACGACGGGCGCTGCCCGTCACTCTGCCAGCGCCTGCGCCGCGTCGAGCACGAACTGTTCCTGAGCCCGCAGGTAGGGGCCGATCCGGAACTCCTCGGCGCGGCGGCGCGCGCGGGCGACGCGCGCGTCAGTGCCGGACCGGTCCTCCAGCACCCGCCGCAGGGCGCCGGCCGCGGCGGCCGCGTCGCCGCGCGCGAACAGCAGCGCATGCTCCTCCGGGCGCAGCCCCTCCGTGATCCCCCCGACGTCAGCCGCCACGACCGGCACCCGCGCCAGCGCTCCCTCGATCGCGACGAGCCCGAACGGCTCCTCCCAGAGCGAGGGCACGATCAGCGCGTGCGCGCGCGACAGCGCGGCGGCCGAGCGCTCGGGATCGAGCTGCCCGCGCCAGCTGATCGCCTCCGCGACACCGCGCGCCGTGGCGAGGTGCCGCATCCGCTCCCCGTAGTCGCGCTGCTCGGGCCCGATCACGACGAGCCTCGCCGCCGGGTGCCCCTCGGCCCTCAGCAGGGCGAGTGCCTCGATCGCCACCTCCAGCCCCTTGTATGGCGTCACGCGGCCGAGAAAGGCGATCTCCGGGTCCGGCGCGGGGGCCCGCGGCACGGACTCGAACGCGTCCCCGTACGGCGGAGCCGGGTGGAGGACCTGCTCGAGCACGACCTCGGCGAACGGCGGCGTGGCGACGGCCCGGCGCAGCGCCAGCGAGTTCCAGGAGAGCGCGGCCCGCAACGGCGCGTCCGGCACGAGACGCAACGACGGCAGCCGGTCGAGCGCGCGGCAGCCAACCGCCCAGAGCCCGCGAGCCGCTCCGCGGCGGCCGGGGAGCAGCTCGCGCATGAACTGGTCGCGCACGAACAGGCCTCCGAACCAGTGCTCGCAGACTCTGAAAGCCAGCGGCGTCTTCGAGTCGGCGAGCACACGCAGCACGGCGTGCGGGATCGACGCGCCGTTCCAGGCATACACGAGGTCGGGACGCCATGCCAGCGCACGCCGGGCCGCGCCCGCGCCCGCGAGCGCCGCAGCCGGGGCCCGGACGGCGCCGGCGGCATCGTGCGCGAGGAACGGCAGCTCGCGGCGCACGTCGGGCTCCGCGGGAAGCGCCCGGCGGTGGACGGAGCTGGTGAGGACGAGCACCTCGTGCCTCAGGGCGAGATGCTCGGCCACGCGCCCGCACTCGAGCTCGTAGCCGCCGAAAGCCGCCGGCGGAAACAGGTTGGAGACGATCAGGACCCGCATCGGCGAGGGCATAGCAGAGCCGCGCGATCGGTGGAGACGAACAGGACCCGCACGCGCGCTGTAAGCTAGCCG
Source organism: Solirubrobacteraceae bacterium (assembly GCA_035569835.1). Classification (GTDB taxonomy): domain Bacteria; phylum Actinomycetota; class Thermoleophilia; order Solirubrobacterales; family Solirubrobacteraceae; genus Palsa-744. Next base: position 52,950 of record DATMMF010000014.1, on the reverse strand, counting down.
CAGCAGGGGGGTCTTCCCCGGCGGCCAAACTCGGCGGCCGCGGCAGGGACGCAGGGGGGATGCAAGTGCAGACAAAGGAGATCGAGGGCATCGAAGGGGTCCCGGGGTTCCCCGACGGGGTGGAGCTCGTGCCCAAAGGGAAGATGCCGCCGGTCCCGCTGCGGCTGCGGCTGGCGACCTCGACGCGGCTGCGCCGGGGTGTCCCGGCCGCGCTCGCCGTCGCGCGCGCCGAACGCCGAGGGCGCCGGCTGTGGCACGAGAGCCCCGCCGAGCGCGAGCGCGCGCTCGAGACGATGCGCGCGATCGTCACCGGCACCCATCGCGAGGGCGACCTCGAGGAGCTGGCCGAGCGCCATCTCGTGGAGTGCCAGGCGTGGGACGCCCTCTTCTGGCAGCCATGGCGCGTCTCGCGCTTCGCCGGCGACTCGCTGCGGCTGCTGCGCGAGACGACCTCCTCGAGTCGCGGCACGATCCTGAGCGGCGCCCACGTCGGGCCGTTCTTCGGCGTGAGCCGCACGCTGCACTCCGCGGGGGTGCTCGTGTTCCTCGTGATGGGCAACTGGTACTACGAACAGCCCACTCACGACCACTGGGGGCGGCGCTCGGCGCGCTGGCGGATCGGCATCCCGCACGTCCCGGTGCTGAGGCCGAGGGGCAGCTATGAGGTGCTCGCCGAGCTGCTGCGCCGCGGCTGCGCCGCGAGTATCTACTTCGACCTTCCCGGCCGGCACGAGACCTGGTTCCTCGGCAAGCCGGTGATGCTCGTCGACGGCACCGCTCGGCTCGCGTGCGAGACCGACTCCCTGGTGGTGCCCCAGCGCGTGCGCCGCGTCGGCGCGATCACCGAGCTCGCCTACTTCGAGCCCCTGGACCCGCGGAACTTCTCCGGCCCGGACGAGCTCCACGACGCGCTCGCCCGTGTGCACGAGCGCCTGATGCTGGATGATCCTGCGGCGATGCAGGATCCGCGTGTCACCGGCTGGGACGACTGCGCCAGGCCTGAGCGCTGGACCCGTCCGCCGCGAAAGGCCTGGAGGGCGAGCTGAGCGTCCCGGCCGAGCCGCGGCTGCGGGTGCTGTTCTTCAACGAGGGCAATCTCGGCAGCCACATTCTCGGGCAGAGCCAGCTGGAGGCGGCGCTGCGGGTCGGGCTCTCGGGGACCGGCGGGATCGACGCCCGCTTCGAGTCGCTCGAGCCGCTGGGGCGCTGGGGGCACACCGTCGTCACCGGGGTCGTGCCCGGCCTCTCCTCGCGCGGCCTCGACCAGCGCGCGCTGCGGTTCCATCTCGTGGAGTCACTGCGCGCGCGCCGGCGTCTAGAGCGCGAGTTGCGTGGAGGCGCGCCCGACGTGCTGCACCTCCACACGCAGTCGATCGCGCTTCTCGCACGCTCGATCATGCGCCGGCTTCCGGTCGTGCTGTCGGTCGACGCGACGGTCCGCGACTGGTCCTCGATGCCGGCGTGGAGGGCGGAGCGCGGCGCGGCGCACCAGATCGGCGCGAGCGTCGCGCTCGAGCGCCGCGCGCTGCGCGCCGCCGCGCTCGTGATCGCCTGGACGGAGTGGGCGAGGCGCGGAGTGGTCGCCGAGCAGCCGCAGGCCGAGGTGATCGCGCACCACCCGGGTCTCGACCTGCAGCGCTACGCGCCCGCGGCGCGCGAGCCCCGAACGCGCCCCCGCGTGCTGTTCGTCGGCGGACGCTTCAAGGAGAAGGGCGGCGAGGACCTGCTCGCCGCCCTTCAGGGCCTCGCCGGCCGCGAGCTCGACCTCGATCTCGTGACGCCGGCGCAGGTGCCGGAGGCCGAGGGCGTCACCGTGCACCGCCTGGAATCGGCAGCGCCGGAGCTGCTGCGGCTCTACCAGCAGGCCGACGTGCTCGCGCTTCCAACCCACGGCGACACGAACCCCTGGGTGCTGCTCGAGGCGATGGCCTGCGGCACGCCGGCCGTCTCGACCGATGTGGGCGCGATCCCGGAGCTGCTCGACGACGGGCGCGCGGGGGTGATCGTCCCGCACGGCGAGCCTCGCGCGCTGCGCGAGGCGCTCATTGCGCTGCTCGCGGATGAGCAGCGGCGCGAGCAGCTCGGGCGGGCGGGGCGCGAGCGCTGCGAGCAGCGCTACGACGCGCGCCGTCAGTTTCCGCTGCTGGCCGACCGGCTGAGGGCGCTCACCGCCGGGGACAGCTAGGCCGTCGCGCCGCGGCTCAACAGCACGCGCAGGTCATCGCGCCTGACGGCCTTCAGCGAGAACAGCAGAGCCGGGTAGAGCACGCACGCGACGGCGATGAGCGCGCCCACAGGGGCGCCGGCGAGCCGCATCGCCCCGAGCACCAGCCCGAGCACGACCGCCGCGATCGCGGTGCGCAGCACGCGACCGAACTCGAACTCCGAGGGGTTAAAGTTCTCGGCGATCAGCCGCGTCGTCTGCACCAGCACGATGGCCTCTGTCGCGAGCGTTATCCAGGCGGCGCCCATGAACCCGAACACGGGGATCGCGACCGCGTTGCCGGCGAGGTTCGCGACGAGCCCGATCAGGCTGATGCGAAGCATGCGCTTCTGCTGCCCGAGCACGAGCGCGAGCTGTCCGTTCAGGTAGCCGTAGCAGATCAGCACGTAGGCGCCCAACAGCACCGGGAGCGCCGGCGCCGCTTCGATGAAATCGGCGCCGAAGACCAATCGGATCAGCGGTTCCGAGGCGACGATCGCGACCGCCAGCGCGCCGAACGACACGAGGGACAGCAGCTCGACGATCTTCTGCGACGCGCGCAGCAGCCGCTGCGGGTCGGACGGCCAGGCGGCCGCGAGGACCGGCGCCATCGTGGTCATGACCGCAACCGGCACGAAGTGCGACTGCTCGAGGATGTTGTAGACCGCGTTGTAGAGGCCTGCTTGGTGCGCGCCGGCGATCGCGTAGACGAGGACGCCGTCGATCCGCGCGTAGGCGATGATCAGCAGGCCTCCCAACCCGATCGGCAGCGCGACGCGCGTGAGCGGGCGCAGCTGCCGGCGGCTGGGCCGCGGCCAGCGCTGCGCGACTTTCATCGCGAACACCGTGTTCACCACGGAGCCGATCAGGTTCGTGACGACCATGCCGATCGCGAACGGGACGATGCCGCCCCCGTGTTTGTGGATCAGCACGACGGCGACCGTCCACAGGATGCTGCGCAGCGTCATCACCAGCATCGGAACACGGTTGTCGACGCGCAGCTGGAACAGCAGACCGAGCGCCCCGAGCCCCCCGAACGGCATCACGACGATCAGGATCGCCCCGGCGATCAGCATGTCTTCGGTGTGAGGCAGGATCAGCAGCGCGCCGAAGGCGGCGATCATCACGGGGCCGAGCAGCAGCAGCCGCACCAGGATCACGGCGCCGATCCATTCGTGCTCGCTCTCGGGGTCTTTGGCGGCTTCGCGCAGCGCGGCGGCTTCGAAACCGAAGTTCATGAAGTAGGCGACGAGCCCGATGATGAGGAACGTCGTCGACCATTCGCCGTACGCGGTCGTCCCGAGCGAGCGGACCAGCAGCGCGGTCACGAAGACGCCGAGGCCGAGGTTCAGGATCCGCACCGTCACCTGCATCGCGATGTCCGACGCCGCGCGCTGGCGGGTGGCTTGGCGGGCTAGGGTCGGCATGCGGGTGCTGTCATCGCTTCGGCGGGTTCACGCACGATACCTCCACATCGGCACGGCTCGGCCCGGCCTCCAACCGCGCTCTGGGCGAGGCGAGGCGAGGCGGGGCGGTTGTCAGCATCCTGGCCGCGTTCCCTCAAGCAGAAGCGGCGGATGCCGATAGCGGCTATACCATTGTCACGCTGGAGACCGCGGCGGGCGGTGGCTGGCGCATACCCCGTTTGGGGGGGACAGCCAGCGCGGCCGCCAGGTCGCGCGGGACGGGCGTGCGAAACGCGACTGAGAGGAACCGGACGTGGGCAAGACGTTGATCACCGGAGGCAGCGGCTACATCGGATCGCTGCTGGCAAACGAGCTGCTCGAGCACGGGCGCGAGGTGCGCGTGCTCGATTCCCTCCTGCATGGCCAACAGGACATCGCGGCCGAGCAGGAACAGGCCGGCATCGAGGTGATCCGGGGAGACGTCCGGGACGCCGATGCCCGTGGCCGCGCGCTGGACGGCGCCGAGGCCGTCGTCCACCTCGCGGCGATCGTCGGTGATCCCGCGTGCGCGCGCGACCCGCAGGTGTCCGACGAGGTCAACGTGCAGGCGACCGAGGCGCTCGTCGCGGACGCGAAGGCGGCCGGCGTGCAGCGGCTGGTGTTCGCCTCGACGTGCTCGAACTACGGCCGCATGGCCGACCCGACCGTGCCGATCACCGAGGACGGCGAGCTGCGCCCCGTCTCGCTGTACGCCGAGCAGAAGGTCGGCATGGAGAAGCTGATCCTCGGCGGCGGCAGTGGTAACGGCATGGCTCCGACCTGCCTGCGGTTCGCGACCGTCTACGGCGTCGGGCGGCGGATGCGCTTCGATCTGACCGTCAACGAGTTCACCCGCGAACTGTGGGCCGACCGCGAACTGGAGGTGTTCGGGGAGCAGTTCTGGCGCCCCTACATCCACGTCCGCGACGCGGGCCGGGCGGTGCGCACGGTGCTCGACGCCCCGGTCGAGAAGGTCGGCGGCAATGTGTTCAACGCGGGCCGCTCGGGTGAGAACTACCGCAAGCTCGACCTCGTCGAGGAGATCGGCCGGCAGACCGACAAGGGGCGGGTCACCTACGTCAAGAAGGACGAGGACCCCCGCGATTACAAGGTCAGCTTCGACAAGATCCGAGCCGAGCTGGGCTTCGAGACGCTGATGACGGTTCCGGACGGGATCGCAGAGATCATGCAGGCGCTCGAGCAGGGCCGCTTCGGCGACCCCTACGACGCGCGATACAGGAACGTCCCCTGAGGGGACTGCCACAGCAAAGCGTGGCGGGCGAGATCTTCCCTGAGCTGCCGCTCTTCGACCTGAAGCTGGAGCCCCAGGATCTGGAGGCCGTGGGCGAGACGCTGCGCTCGGGCTGGCTGACGATGGGGCCGACGACGGCCGCGTTCGAGCAGGCGTTCGCAGAGCAGCTCGGCGCCAGGCACGCGGTCGCGGTCTCGAGCTGTACCGCAGCGCTTCACCTTGCCTACCTCGCGGCCGGCGTCGGGCCGGGCGACGAGGTGATCGTGCCGTCGTTCACGTTCGCGGCGACCGCCGCAGCGGTGCTCTACTGCGGCGCCGATCCCGTCTTCGCCGAGATCGTCTCGCGCGAGCTCCCGAGCCTCGACCCCGAAGACGTCGAGCGCCGCATCACCCCACGCACGAAGGCGGTGTGCGTCGTGCACTACGCCGGCTACGCCGCCGCCGCCGACCGGATCAAGGAGCTCTGCGACCGTCACGGCATCGCGCTGATCGAGGACGTCGCGCACGCTCCGAGCGCGACGCTCGACGGACGCAAGCTCGGCACGTGGGGCCTCGCCGGCGCCTTCAGCTTCTTCTCGAACAAGGTGCTCTCGGTCGGCGAGGGCGGGCTGCTGTGCACCGACAGCGAGGACGTCGCCGCCTTCGCGCGCTCGCACCGCTCGCACTGCATGACGAGCGGCACGTGGGACCGCCACAGCGGCCGCACCGACACCTACGACGTGGTCGGGCTCGGATTCAACTACCGCATCGACGAGCCACGCTCGGCGCTGCTGCTCTCGCGGTTGGGGCGCCTCGAGCGCGAAGTGGAGCGGCGCCGCGAGCTCACCGCCCGGTACCGCTCGCTGCTCGCGGACGTGGACGGAATCATTGTGCCGTTCGCGGACGAGCAGGTCGCCACCTCCTCCTGCTACGTCGTGCCGATCATGCTCGAGCAGGGCGGCCGCCAGGTCGAGATCAGCAGCGCTCTGCGTGCGCGGGGCATCCAGACGAGCATCTTCTACCCCTCGATCCACCGCTTCTCCGCCTACCGCTCGCGCTACCCGGGCCTCTCGCTGCCGATCACGGAGCTCGCCTCGCAGAGCGAGCTGACGCTGCCGTTCTACCCCCACATGAGCGAGGACGATCAGGACCGGGTCGTCACCGCGCTCGCTGAGGCGCTGGGCGGGTGAGGGACCGGGAGCTGCGGCGATGACCGACTGGCGCGTGCCTCTGACCGACATCGCCGTCCCTGAGCAGGACGTGCAGGCGGTGCTCGACTGCCTCGAGTCGGGATGGCTGACGATGGGGCCGCGCACGGACGCCTTCGAGCGCGCGCTCGAGAAGTACGTCGGCACCCCACACGCCGTCACGGTGGCGAACGGCACCGCCGCGCTGCACCTCGCCTGCCTGGCCGCGGGGCTCGGGCCGGGTGATGAGGCGATCGTGCCGGCGTTCACGTTCGTGGCGAGCGCCGCCGCGGCACGCTACGCCGGCGCCACGCCGGTTCTCTGCGACGTGATCTCGCCGCGGGAGTTCAACCTCGACCCGGGCGACGTCGCCAGCCGCATAACGCCGCGGACGAAGGCCGTGATCGCGGTCCACTTCTGCGGCTATCCGGCCGCCGCTGCCGAGCTCCGGGCGCTGTGCGACGAGCACGGGCTGATCTTGATCGAGGACTGCGCCCAGGCGATCGGGGCGACCGTCGACGATGCCGGGCGCCAGGTGGGCACGATCGGCGAGCTCGGCGCCTTCAGCTTCTTCTCGAAGAAGCAGCTCTGCGTGGCCGAGGGCGGGATGGTCTCGAGCTTCGAGCCAGAGCGTGCCGACCACGTCAGGCTGCTGCGCTCCCACGCGCTCACGAGCACCACCTGGGACCGCCACCGCGGCCATGACCCCGCCTACGACGTCGTCGACATCGGCTTCAACTACCGCCTCGACGAGCCCCGCTCCGCGCTCGGGCTGAGCCGGCTCGAGCGCCTCCCCGAGAGCATCTCCAGCCGCCGCGCGACCGTGCGCTGCTACCGCGAGCAGCTCGCCGGCATCGAGGGGCTCGAGCTGTGCTTCGACGAGCAGGCGGTCGCACGCTCCTCGCACTTCGCCTTCCCGGTCCTGCTGGCGGACCGGGAGCGGCGGGATCGCTTCCGCGACGAGCTCAAAGACGCCGGGATCCAGACGACGTGGTACCCCGCGCTGCACAGCTTCACCGAGTACGCCTCCTACGCGCCCGCGGACGGGCTCCCCGCCGCGGCCGAGGTCGCGGGGCGCCACTGCGCTCTGCCGCTCAGCTCCTCGACCACGGGCGAGGAGGTCGAGATCGTCGTGGAGGCCGTGCGCGCGGCGCTCGCCGCGTAGCTATCCCTGCGGGATCAGCCTGTCGCGCACGGAGGCGAACTCCTCCTGCGCCTGCTCGTAGTCGTCGTGGCGCCCGATGTCCAGCCAGTAGTCGTCGCTGAGCCAGGAGCGGACCACCTCGCCCGCGGCGATCAAGCGCAGGATCAGGTCGGGGAAGTCGAGCCGCTCGCCCGGCTCGATGAAGGACAGTGCTCGCGGCGCGAAGCAGTACACGCCCATCGAGGCGACGTAGTCGATCTCGGGCTTCTCGTCGTAGCCGGTCAGGCGCGTCGGGTCGCCGTCGTCGCCGAAGCGCAGCACGCCCAGCGAGACCTGGATGTGGCGCTTCTTGGTGGCGATCGTCGCGGCAGCGTCGCTGGCGGCATGGCGCTCGAGCAGGCCTCGGTAGTCGATGTCGGTCAGCACGTCGCCGTTCATCACGAGCACGTGATCGTCGGCCACGCTGTCGATCAACGCGAGGGCGCCGACGGTGCCGAGCGGCTCCTTCTCGCGGTAGTAGTCGATCTCGACCCCGTAGCCCTCGCCGTCGCGGAAGAACGCCTCGATCAGCTCGGCCAGGTAGCCGGTCGCCATCGTGATGCGCTCGAAGCCGTGCGCCTTCAGCTGGCGCACGACGATGTCGAGCACCGGCCGGTCGCCGATCGGCATCAGCGGCTTGGGCAGGACGGTGGTGTAGGGGCGCAGGCGGGTGCCCTCGCCGCCGGCCAGGATCACGGCTCGGTTCATCTCGCCCGCCCGCGACGCATCATCGTGACAATACGGCGCCTCCGCGCGGGCTCCTGCACCCGCGGACGCGTGTCGCAGCTCATTGCAGGACCTGCTCGTAGAGCTCGCCCGTGCGGCGCGCGATCGCGGGCCACGCATAGCGCTCGTCGGACAGGGCCCGGCCGCGCTCTCCGCGGCGCAGCGCCTCGGCTGGACCCGCCGCCGCCGCCGCCGTCAGCGCCTCGGCGAGCGCCGCGACCGTCGGCGCCGTGCACACCCAGCCGGTCTCGCCGTCGAGCACCGCCTCGAGCATGCCGCCCGAGGGGTAGACGACGACGGGGCGCGAGAACCCGTAAGCGAGCAGCAGCACGCCGCTCTGACTCGCCTCGCGATAGGGCAGCGCGACGGTGTCCGTTGCGGCGAAGAGATCGGCGACCTGGTCCATGTCCAGGAACCCCTCCCGCACCACAGCGCGATCCCCGAGCTCGGCGAGCGCGGCCCGCACCGGCGAGAGGCCGCCCTGGTCCTGGCCCCCCACGAGCAGGTGCACGGAGGGGACGAGCGCGACCGCGGCGATGAGGTCGTCGAGGCCCTTGTCGGGGCGCAGCTGGCCGAACATCAGGGTGACCGGCACGTCCGGCGGCAGGCCGAGGGCCGCGCGCGCCGGCTCGCGCCCCCCGCTGTGCCCGCTCGCGGCCAGGCCGCCGTACTCGCCGTGCGGGATCACGACGGCACGGCGGGCGAACCAGCCGGGAGCGCCCTCGAGGTCAGCCTGCGTATGCACGATCGTCCGGGCGCACAGCCGCGCGCCCAGCTCGCGCGACAGCCGCCGGAAACCGCGCGCGGTCGTGCTGCGGTCGAACATGCCGTGCGCCGTCTGCACGATCGGCCGGCCCTCGAGCCTGATCGCGATCAATGCGAGCAGCCCGAGCTGCGGCGCCTCCCAGCCCTGCGAGTGCACGATGTCCGCACGCCAAGCCAGGCGCAGAAGGCGGGGCAGAGCGGCGAGGAAGCGCAGCCCGTTGGCGGCGCGGCCGAGGCCGCGCTCGCGCAGCGCGCCGGCCAGCCGGGAGTCACCGCGGGTGTAGTGGAACAGGCGCTCGATCCTCACGCCCGGGATCGCGCCGAACCGATGGTCGTCGGCCGTCGCCAGCGTCACCTCCCAGCCCTGCGCCGCGAGCGCCGTCACGAGCGCCGCGGTGTAGTCGGCGATCCCGCCGCGGCCGCCCTGCTCGATCATCAGCAGGCGCCGGGCGCTCGGGGCGCTCATCCGCGCCGCGGCTCCTCGCCGGCGAGCGCGGCCGACAGCAGGCGCTCGATCTTCTCGGCCACGATCGGCGCCGCGTAGGTGTTCTCGGCGGCGGAGCGCGCCGCCGCGCCGTCGCGCGCGATCCGCGCCGGGTCCTCGATGTAGCGGGCGATCAGCGGAGCGAGCGAGGCCGGGTCGTTCTCGGGCGATGCGATCGCGCCGAACTCGGGGTAGATCATGTCGGCCACGCCCTCGGCGCCGGTCGACAGGCAGGGGCGCGAGGCGAGCATCGCGAGGATCACCGCACGCGGCGCCCCCTCGGTCGGGCTCGGGCAGAACACCGACACGTCGAAGGCCGAGAGCACTTCGGGGACCTCGGCACCGGGCGTCGGGATGATATGAGCGCGCTGCCCGAGAGGCTCCGCCAGCTCGCGCAGCTCGGGCTCGGTGTCGCCGGTGCCGGCAAGGATCAGGTGCACGCGCTCGTCGTCGAGCTCGCGAACGGCGCGGACGACGACATCGTTGCGCTTCTTGTAGTGAAAGCGCGACACGCAGCCGACCACGAAGGCGTCGGCGGGGATCCCGAGTTCGCCGCGCACCCGCGCGCGGCCCTCCTCGGTGAAGCGGATTTCGTCGGTCCTGACGACGTTCGGGACGACGACGACCTTGCGCTCGGGCACGCCGACCTCCGCCACCGAGCGCCTCGTGCCCTCCGAGACAGCCATCACGAGCGGCACGCCTTCGGACGCGCGCACGTAGGCGCGCCGCGGCAGCCCGCGGCGCAGCGGGAACGGTACCGGCCCCCACTCCTCCCACACGACGGCCGGCCGCAACTCCGCCGGGAGCGATCCCGCCAGCAGCTGCTCCTTCTTGTAGTGGACCATCAGCAGGTCGTAGGGCGCCTGCTCGCGCAGCGCGTCGCTCAGCCGCCGGCGCAGCTGCCCCCAGCGCAGCGCGAGGCCGGGCCAGGTCTTGGTCGAGAGCTTCGGCCCGATCGAGACCGGCGCGACGCGCACGCCGGTGTCGCGGACCATCGAAGGCATGTCGGTGAGCATCACCGTGTCATGGCCGCGCTGGCGCAGCGCCTCGAGCATCTCGACGGCCGCGAACTCCGCGCCGCCGGGTGAATCCGTCGTCATCACGCTTACGATCTTCACGCGGGCATTATCTCGGCGCGCGCGCCCGGAGACTTGAACCGCGCCGCGCCGCCTGAAACGGCTCCCGCCCGCACCCTCGGTGGCTGTCAGACTTCGCTGCCGATGCACCCGCGATGCCGGCAATGAGCTCGCCCGCCGCCCTCGAGCGCAACGTGAGGCTCCATCTCGGCGACGACGCCGCGCGCGCGCCGTCCGCGCTGCCGCCGCAGCCGCGGCGCGTGCTCACCCCCCGTCCGGTGCCTGCGGCCCCCGTGCGCGGCGCGCAGCGCGCGGCCGTCAAGCTCGGGTTCCTGGACTGGGAACGGGCCTGGCTGCGCCCGCTGATGCGCGCGCGGCGCGAGGTGCTCGGCGACCGCGCCGAGGGACCGCCGCGCTTTCTGGTGCGCGTCGACGAGTACCCCTACTACACCGCGTTCGACCGCCCGCAGGACCTCGACATGTCGGTCCACTTCCACGAGACGATGGCCGCCGCGGGCCTGCCCCACCTGATGTCTGTGCTCCCGCAGTTGACGCACGATCCCCTCACGCCCGGCTCGACGGGCGGACGCGAGCTCGGCGCGGGCGAGATCGCGCTGCTCGAGCAGATGCGCGAGGACGGCGTCACGTTCGCCCAGCACGGCACGACCCACCGCACCCGCCGCGCCGACCCGCGCCGGCGCTCGGAGCTGTGCGGCCTGGACGCCGGCGCGACCCGTGATCTGCTCGAGCAGGGCGCCCGGCGAATCGAGCAGGCGGGGTTCGGGCGCCCGCGCGTGTTCGTGCCTCCCTTCAACCGCTTCGACGCCAGGCAGTACGCGGTGCTCGCCGAGCGCTTCGACGTCGTGTGCGGGGGCCCCGAGAGCATTGCGCTGATGGGCTTCCACGGAGGCCCCCTGTGGCGCGAGGGAGCGGTGTACCTACCCTGCTACGCGCCGCTGTACGCGGACGCCGCGACGATCCTGCCCGCAGCCGAGCGGCTCATCGAGCTCGCGCCGGGCACGTGGGTGCCGATCGTGCTCCACACCTCCTGGGAGCAGCCCGACTCCTTCCGCGCGCTGGCCCGCCTGGCCGAGCGGATCGCGCCCTACGCGGTCAGCTGGGATGAGCTGCTCGCGGAGGTCGACCGCAGCGCCCAGCCCGCCGGGCAGGTCCCGGGGTGAGCCGCGGGCGGGCGCAGATCAAGGCGCCGCAGAGCGGGCGCCCGCAGGCTGCTAAAGCCGCGCGAGGCGGGCGCCGAAACGGAGGAAGGCGATGAACGTGCCTGGCGCAAACCCCCTCGTCGTCCAGTACCTCTACGTGCACGAGCCGGACGAGGGCTTCAGCTACCCGACGGCGCGGGCCGGCGGCGCGGCCGCGGTGGCCGAGCGCTATCTGGAGTGCGCGGTCACCCAGTTCGCGACGCTCGCCTACCGCGACGTGGAATGCGAGCCGGTGCTCGTGATCAACGTCGCGGACCCGGCGCGGCTCGGGCGCCGGGGGGCAGCGCTGCTCGCCAAGTGCGAGGAGCTCGGCGCCCGCATCGTGGCGACGCCCTACACCCACCGGCCGAAGCCGGGGACCGAAGAATACGTTTCGTCTCGCTACCTGCTCGACGCGATCCTCTCGTGCACCGAGGGGCTCGCGCCCGCGCGCGAGCTGTGGCTGACCGACCTCGACTGCGTGTGGGCGGACCCCGCCTCGACCTTCGCCGCGGCGCCGCCGGAAGGGCAGGTCGGGTGCGTGTTCATCGAGTACCCGCCCGACTGGGATCCGGTCGGGTTCGAGGAGGTCGGCCGGACCCGCAACGCGATCGGCGAGCTCGCCACGTCGATGGGCCATCCCGCCCAGGCGCCGCCGTGGATCGGCGGCGAGCTGATCTGCGGGACGGCGGCGACCCTGCTGGAGCTCGTCGCAGCCTGCGAGCAGCTCGACGCGGAGCTGGATGCCGAGGGCAGGACGCTGCCCACCGAGGAGCAGATCCTCACGCTCGCCGGCGCCGTCGGGCGCGTCTCCTTCACCGATCTCTCGGCGGTCGCGCGGCGCATCACGACCGGCCCGCGCAGCCACGCACCGCGCGTGAGCGGAACACGGGACATCGGCCTCTGGCACCTGCCCTCAGAGAAGGGGCTGAGCATGCGGCGCACCGCCCAGGAGCTGCTGCGAGGCCGCACGCGCCGGCTCGCCAGGGACCTGGCCGACCCGGACCGCACCGCGCGCCGCTTCAACGTCGCCCGCACCGGGCCGCTGCGCAGGCTGCGCGACGACGGCTGGATCGCCTCGCAGCGCCTGCGCCGGCTCGTCTCGGCGCGCGCCTGAGCCGCTCAGGTCGTACGGATGATCAGCACCGAGCAGGGGGCGTGGTGGGAGACCTTGTTCGGCACCGAGCCGAGCAGGAACCGCTTCGCGCCGGTCATGCCCTTGTTCCCCACCACGATCAGGTCGGCCTCCTGCTCCTCGGCGACGTCGAGGATCGCGTCGGCAGGATCCCCCTGACGGGGGTAGATGGCGACCTCGACGCCGGCCTCGCGTGCCACGCCTGCGGCCGCCTCCAGCGTGGCATCGACGTCCTCGCGGGGGTTGATCGTCCACTGCAGGTCCTCGGGCGCCTGGCGGCGTTCCTCGCTGAGACGCTGCGAGGAAACCGGCTCGTATGCGCTCACCAGCTCGACCTTCGCGCCGACGTCGCGCGCGAGTTCGACGGCCTGCTTCACAGCCTGAGTCGCCGTGTCCGAGCCGTCCGTTCCCACCACGATCGATTTGAACATGCCTGACCTCCTCGGGCGCTCGCCTGCACCAGCGGCGCGATCATAACCGCGACGTGCGGCGGTTGGCCCCTCGCGCCTGGGCTGCGGCTAATGTGACCGGCCATGATCGACCTGCACAGCCACGTGCTGGCGGGGATCGACGACGGGCCCGCGACGGTCGACGGCTCGCAGGCGATGCTGGCGGCGGCGGCCGAGGCCGGGATCGAGACGATGCTCGCCACGCCGCACGTGAGCTCGCGCTACCGCAACGACCCGGCGACGATCGCCGCCGCCGCGGCGGCGCTGGCGGCGAGCATGGACGGCCATCCGTCCCGCGTCGAGGTGCTGCTGGGCGCCGAGGTCGCCGCGACGCTGGTCGTCGAGCTCGACCCGGCCGAGCTGCCGGCGCTGTGCCTCGGGTCCGGGCCCTGGATCCTCCTCGAGCCGCCGTTCGCGTCCGTCCTGACCGGGCTCGACGCCACCGTGGCCGAACTGTACGAGCGCGGGCACCGCGTGGTGCTGGCCCATCCGGAGCGCTGCCAGGCCTTCCGGCGCGACCCCTCGCAGCTCGAAGCGCTGATCGACGGGGGCGCGCTGGCCTCGATCACCTCCGGCTCGCTCGTCGGGCGCTTCGGCAGCGAGGCGAAGCGCATGGCCTACGCGCTGCTCGACGCCGGGCTCGCGCACAACGTGGCCTCGGACGCTCACGACGCGCACGGGCGACCGCCATCGATCGCCGCGGAGCTCGCGGCGAGCGGCTACGCGGAGCTGCAGGACTGGCTCACGCTCGAAGTGCCGGCCGCGATCCTGGCCGACGAGCCGATCCCGCCGCGACCGGCGGTGACGAGGCGCGCCCGGCGCCGGCTGCTGCCTTGGATGCGCGGGCGCCGCTGAGGCGCCGCGGGCCCGCTCAGGCGAGCTTGGTGATCGCGATGATCATCCCGATCACGACGAACACGACGATCGCGATCTGCATCCAGATCCAGGTCGGCGGCATCTCGCGAAGAGCCTAGCGACGGCAGCCCGCCATCCGTCCGACTGCGACGGGTCCCGGTAGGGCGCCACTATCTTGTGTCCATATGCATCGAGCTCACTGCAGGCTCGCCGCGCTGCTCGCGGTGGCAGCGCTGGCGACGCCAGTGGCGAGCGCCCACGCCGCCACCGGGCTGCTCGGCGGCGTGAACATCCCGGGCATCGGGCGCGGCGCGGGCCTCGCCGAAGCCGACCGGTCGATCGAGCAGGCCGCGAAGCTCCACGCGCGCGTGGTCCGTGCCGACTTCTCCTGGGCCGCCCTGCAGCCGACGGGTCCCACGTTCGACCCGTCGACGCTGGCCTACGCCGACCGGCTCGTCGAAGACGCCTCGCGCGCCGGCATCAAGGTGGTGGCGACGGTCGAGGGCACGCCCTGCTGGGCATCCTCGGCCCCGGCCCGGCTCAAGAAAGGCTGCTCGCCGGGCCGCAGCGAGGGGGCGTCGTCGTGGCCGCCGCGCGACCCCGCGAACTACGCCGCGGTGCTGAGCGCCCTGGTCGCGCGTTACGGCACCAAGCTCGCCGCCATCGAGGTCTGGAACGAGCCCGACCAGGCGAACGAAGACTACTTCGCGGGACCCGAAAAGGCGCCGAACTACGCGCGGCTGCTGCGCGCCGCCTACCCGGCCGTCAAGGCGGCGAACCCCGCGGTCGCGGTCCTCGGCGGCTCGCTCGTCGGCTCCAACGGCGCCTTCCTGCGGGCGCTCTACGCCGCGGGCATCAAGGGCTACTACGACGGGCTCTCTGTGCACTTCTACCACCTGACGCTGGCCTCGCTTCGCTCGATCCGCGAAGTTCAGCTGGCGAACTCCGACAGCACGCCGCTGTGGCTCGACGAGTTCGGCTGGACCAGTTGCTGGCCGCACCGCAAGATCGAGCAGGAACAGGCCTGCGTGACACGCCCGACGCAGGCGCTCAACCTGCGCAACACGATCCGTGAGATGGCGCGCACCCCGTACGTGGCCGCGGCGATGGTCTACAAGCTGCAGGACTCGCCCGCCGAAGACTTCGGCGCGCTGACCGCGAGCGGAGGACGCAAGCCCGCGTTCGCGGCGCTGAGCGAAGCCTTCGACCGGCCGTTCGGCCCCTTCAGCGCGGTCACGTTGAAGCTGAGCCGTCGCGGCGGCCACCTCGTCGCGAACGGCACCGGCCCGGTCGGCGACTTCATGGCGCTCGAAGCCTTCCAGGGCTCGCAACTGCGCTACCGGGCGCTGTTCACACAGGACCGCTTCAACCGCTTCTCGATCCCGCTGCCGGCGGTCCTCGGGACCCACGGGCTGCGGGTGCGGGTGTTCCAGTATTGGACGGGCCCCTCGCGGGCGGCTACCCGCCGGATCTGAGGGCGCTTCCTACTCCGCGTTGCGGAACAGCGCGACGAGCGTCAGCGCGAGGATCTTCAGGTCCAGGCCGAGCGACCAGTGCGCGATGTAGTAGTTGTCCCACTCGACCCGCTCGGCGAGCGAGGTCTGCCCGCGCAGGCCGTGCACCTGAGCCCAGCCGGTGATCCCCGACCTGACCCGGTGGCGGTCGCCGTAGCGGATGATGTCGTTGCGGAACAGTTCGACGAACTCGGGCCGCTCGGGCCGCGGCCCGACGAGGCTCATGTCGCCGCGCAGGACGTTGAAGAGCTGCGGCAGCTCGTCGAGTGAGGTGCTGCGCAGCAGGCGCCCGATCGCCGTGCGGCGATCCTCGCCCTCGACGCCGCCGGGGGCGACGTCGCCGGCGAGCAGGAAGTCCAGCGCGCCGCCGCCCTCGTCGTCGAGCTCCCCGCTGATCGACGGTTCGCGCATGGAGCGGAACTTGTAGAAGTCGAACACGCGCCCGTCGCGCCCGACGCGCCGCTGCTTGAACAGCACCGGCCCGGGGCTCGAGAGCTTGACCGCGAACGCGGCGAGCGCGATCACGGGCGAGAACAGGATCAGCAGCGCCAGCGCGAGCACGCGGTCGAGCGCGTGCTTGATCGCGAACTGCATCCCCTTCGGGTCGACGGCCCGGAACGACAGCAGCGGCAGGCCGCCGACGGTGTCGTAGCCGACGCGGTCGTTGATCAGGTCGAACATCCGCGGCACCACCGACACGTCGACGCCGAGCTCCTGGCAGCGCGGGATCAACCGGCTCACGCGGGCGTCGGCGACCGAGGAGAAGGCGACGATCAGGTTCTTGACGCCGGTCCGGCTGACGGCCTCCTCGAGGTCGTCGATCGTCCCGAGCACCGGCACCTCCCGGCCGCCGACCTCGGCGACCGAGCGCGGGTCCTCGTCCAGGAAGCCCACCGGTGCGAGCCCGTACTCGGGATGGTTCTCCAGGCGCCGCGCGACCTGCGCGCCGACCACGCCGGCGCCCATGATGAGCACGGGCTTGCCGACCAGCCGCCGCGCGCGGGCGCGCCGCTGCGCGAGGGCCAGCACGGTGCGCCCGGCCCCGACGCCGAGCAGCGCGTAGAACCACGCGCGCGCCCACATGCCCTGTTCGGGCACCTCGTGGTTGAGGGCGAGGCCGAGGACGGCGACCATCATCGCCGCGACCGAGACGCCGCTGATCACCGGGACGATCCCGTCGAGCAACTGGGTGCGCAGCTTCGTCTTGTAGAGGCCGCGCAGATAGAAGAGCAGGACCACGAGGAACGGGAACAGGAGCAGCGGCGCGCGCGAGGTGTTCACGTGCACGACCAGCGAGACGCCGCCGAGCGCGACGACCAGCGCCAGGCAGACCATCACGAAGTCGCCGATCGGCCTGACCACTCCCCACCCCTGGCCCTCCAGCGCCCATTGCAGCGGGCCCTGGAAGGTGCCGCGCCGGAGCGCCCGCGGCGTCGGGGCGTCGTGCGCCAGCTCGCTGTGGAGCGAGATCGTGCTGGACGTCGTCTGTTGTGTTACGTGCGCGCGGTCCATTGACTGCCGGGAGAAATCCGTCCTGTGTGACTACTCGGGTTCAGCGTCCCCCGCCTTTAGTCGCTGCCTATAGCGCCCCGGCCGGTGCCCTCGGCACTCGGGCGGCGGGTTAGGAGAACGGTCACGAACGCTGTCAGCGCCAGGACCGCGAACGCGAGCACGATCAACGCGATGTCCTTGCCGCCGAGGCCGAGCGCGGGCGCCGACACCGAGCGCGCGTCTTCGGCGCGGGCGATCGTTCCGGCGCCTGCGGGCGTCGCCGCCGCGCCGTGGTGGATGGGCCCGCCCGGCGCCTTATGCGCTGCCGAGCGAGAGCCCGAGGCGCCGCCGGTGCCCTTGCCGGCAGTGGAGGAGGCGCTCGACGCTTCGATCGAGCTCGGAGCAGCTTGCGCGGCCGGGGCCTGGCCGCCCCCGGAGCCGCCGGAGCCGCCTGAGGAGCCGCCGCCGATCAAGGTCGAGCCGAGAATCGCCTGGTTCCCCTGGCCCGGCCCCCCGTACCCGCTGAGCAGCGTGCTCGAGGCGCCGGCGGCAGGGGCCGACGCGCAGCACGCGGCCAGCGCGAAGAGCGCGACGATCGTAATCAAGCGATGCCTGGACATGAATCCCTACCGTGGGTTCCCTTCTTCGGCCCGGGCAAAAAGCCCGCTTTCCGTGCCACCCGTGCGTCTCGCCGTCTGTCGGTTGGCAGTCGTCCGGGCCCCCCGCCCGAGCAGCGGCGATACAACGAGATCGTCATAAGCTACCGAAGCGCAGTCGGCCTGTCGAGGCAGATTTCGGATGTTCGTGCGACTCGCGAGCCCCCTGACGCGACCCGTTGGACGAGTTTGCGGACTTCATCTATATGGCCCAGTCCGGATGGATGAGATGACGCCGGCGCGGGTCAGGCGAGCTGCCGCGCCTGCAGCAGGATCAGGAGATTGAGCTTCTGCACGTCCACGCGGCGACCGCGACGAGCCAGTTCGAGGGCTTCCCGCGTGAGGGCGTCGCGGGGGTTCAGCCGCGCCGCTCGCTCCAGCAGCGCCAGCGCGGCGGCGCGTTCGCCTCGCGTCGATGCGATCGCGCCGCGCTCCAGCGTCGCGTAGGCGTCGTCGGGCACCCGTCCGAGCGCGCGGGCGAATTCGCGGTCGCCGCGCGCCAGTTCGCCCCGGCGCAGGGCGATCGAGCCGGCCGTCAGGTAGGCCTCATCGCCGAACGGTTCGAGTTTCGCCGCGTCCTGCAGCCGCGAGTAGGCGGTGCGGGGCGCCCGCGTCCAGATCCGGGCGGCCTGCTGGACCTCGAGCGCGCTCAGCCACGGGCCGACCAGCGCGGCCGCCGCACCCAGCGCCAGGACGACGCAGAGCGCTGCCAGCCCGAGCGTCACCGGGCGCGCCGGGAGCCGTCTCGAGCCGGGGGCGCGGGCCGCCGCGGGCTTGTCGGTCGGCCCGCGCGGGCCGGGGGGCATCGCGCCGGCCGGCTGCGCAGCGCGTTCGGCGCGTGCGCGCCGGGGCGCCAGCGCGCACGCGAGCCCCAGCATCGCGAAGGCCGGCGCGCCCAGGCCGGCGAACTCCCAGAACCAGTCGACCGAGCCATGGACGGCCCAGTAGCCGAATCCGCCGAGCGCCGCCGCAGCCACACCCGCCCCCAGGCGATCGGGCGAGCGGGCGGCCCTCCAGCCCGCGAGAAGCGCGGCACCGAGGCCGATCACGGCAAGCAGCGTGCCGATCACGCCGGTCTGTGCGAGCGTGCGCAGCTCGACGCTGTGCGGGTAGCGGGGCGTCTCGTTGCTGCGGCCTTCGCGGAGGTACTGCTGCTGGAAGTTGTCGGCGCCGATGCCGGCCGCGGGATGGTCACCGAATTGGTCCAGCGCGACGCGATAGAAGTCGTAGCGATTGCTTCCCAGTCCGCTGACCAGCCTGTCGCCGCCACCGATGCCGCCGTAGCCGCCCTTGAAGCTGTGCCACGCTTTTTCGACGCGCGTGACGGGATTGCCCGCGGCAGCCAGGCCGCCGGCGAGGACCGCCACGAGCGCGAGCACCCCGGCGGCCGCCGTGAGGCGATGCAGGAGCCCGGGTCTGGCGCCGGCGCGGGCGTTCCGGCGCGCCTCGATGAACGCTCCGGCGCCAACGACGAGCGCGACCGCGAGCGCCGCGAGCAGCGTGGCCGTCACGGCGCTGTGCACGTTCGAGGCGACGACTTCCCCCCGGCGCAGGTGGTCGCCGACGTGCAGCACCGCGGGCGCCGCCGCCGCGATACCGGCCGCCACAGGCACGAGCAGCGCGAACGTGCGGGTGCGCGCCGGCAGGAGCGCGAACACCAGCGCGGCGGTGATCGGCGTGGCGTACAGCGAGCCACGGCTCTGGCTGAGCAGCGCGACCTCGGCGAGCACGACCGCGGCGCCCGCCAGCAGGCCTCGCAGCGCCCAGGGCAGGCCGCGCTCGCGGGCGAGGAGGAGCGCGGGCCAGAAGGCCATCAGCCACTCGGCGGCGTTCGCGTTCGGGTAGCCCGATGGGAAGTCCAGGCGCCCGCCCGGCACGAGCGACTGAAGGCCGGACTGCGACGCCCCGCCCAGACGCGCCAGCACGTAGACGCCGAGCCCCGTGATCGACAGCGTCCAGATGCTCAGCAGCGCCGTGGCGCTCGCGCCGCGCTGGGGCCAGCACGCGAACAGCGCGAACACGAGCAGGTAGAGCAGCGTGCGGTCGGCGCCTTCGAGCGCGTCGCCGGGCGAGGCCGCCCACGCGATCGACAGGTAGCTGAACGCCGTGAACGCCGTGAACGCGCCCAGCGAGACGACCACCGGCAGCGGCATCGGCGGCCGGGGGCGGCGCAGGGCGAGGGCCGCGATCGCGAGCAGCACGAGCACGAGCACGGCGCCCGGCGCCCAGTGCGTGACCGGGTAGCCGGCCTGATCGGTCGACCACACGATCATCAACGCGATCGCGGCCAGGCATGGGACCGTCGCCGGCGCCTGCCGCAAAGACGCCGTGAGCTTGGCGGTCATCTCAGCCAACGATAATCACCGGGGTGGAGGACTCCTCCGGGTTGATCGGCTTCTACGAGCGCGCGTATTCGCACGGCGGTCCGGAGGCGGACACGTATGCGCGCTGGCGCGCGCTGAGCGCGATCGGCAAGGCCGACCACGTCGTCGAGCTGTGCCGCCGCGCCCAGCTCTCGCCGTCCTCGACGCTCGACGTCGGCTGCGGCGACGGCGCGCTGCTCGCCGAGCTGCGCAGGCGGGGCTTCGGCGGCACGCTCGGAGGCTTCGAGATCTCAGAGCCGGCGGCCGAGATCGCACGCCGCGCCCTCGGACCGGAGGCGATCGGCACCTTCGACGGTGCCGCCCTGCCGCTGGCCCGCGGCTCCTACGAGCTCGGGATCCTCTCTCACGTACTCGAGCACGCCCCTGACCCGATCGCGCTGCTCGGCGAGGTGGCTCGGGTCTGCGGGACCGTGGTGTTCGAGGTGCCTCTGGAGGCGAACGTGTCGGCGCGCCGGCCCTCCAAGCGCGTCCACGCCGAGGAGATCGGTCACCTCCAGCGGCTCGCCCGGGCGGACGCCCGGGCGATCGCGTCGGGCGCCGGGCTACGGGTCCTCGCGGAGCTGCAGGATGCGCTGCCGCGCTCCGTTCACCGCTTCTTTGCGGAGAGCCGGGCGGCGCGCGCAGCCGCGGGCACGAAGTGGGCGGTGAGGGCCGGCGTCAACGGCGCCTCGCCGGCGCTCGCGCGACGCCTGTTCACGGTGCACTACGCGGCGCTGTGCCGTTGAGCCGGGCGGCTGACCGCCGAGAGCAGCAGCGAGATCACGTTCCCCATCAGCTCGTCCGGCACGGCGTCGGGGTCCGCGAGCTTCTGGCGCGCGATGCCGTCGGCCAGCGCGTCGATCACGACCGCGAGCTGCTCCGCCGGGATCGACAGCTCGAGGTCGAAGTCCCTGACACCGTCCGCGATCAGGCCGGTCAGCACGCGGCGCGCCTGCGCGAAGCGCGCGGCGACCTTCGGGCGCATCTGCTCGTCGCGCACGCCGTAGGCCCAGAACTCCATGAACAGCAGCAGCGCCTCCGGCTCGCGCTCGATCATCGTCATCCACTGGCGGGCGCCCCCCGCCGCGCGGTCTGAGATCGAGGCCTGCGCGCGCACGGCGCTCGTGATCTCCTGCGCGTGCTCGTCGATCTCGCGCTCCATCAGCGCGACGAACAGATCCTCCTTGCCCTCGAAGTTGGAGTACAGCGCGCCGGTCGAGAAGCCGGCCTCCGACGCGATCTCCTCCACCGAGGCGCCGTGGAAGCCGCTGCGCGCGAACACGACGCGGGCGGCGGCGAGCAGCCGCTCGCGGGTGTTGGCGCGGCTCTGCTCGCGCGTCAGGCGGGTCTTGACGGGGGTCACGCCCACGGAGGCCATCGCGACATCGTACTTGACAGAGCAAACGCTATTCCAATAATGTTCGTTATCCAACAAGACTCGCCCGGAGGAGACGCATGGCCAGCGCTACCGCCCCGACCCCAGACCTCGGCTCGCTTCCGACGGATGCGATCTCCTACGAGGACCTCTACGCGCGCTGGGAGCGCGGCAACTGGAAGGCGACCGAGCTCGACTTCAGCGAGGACGCGCGGCAGTGGCGCGAGGACTTCACGGACTTCGAGCGCAAGGCCGCGGTTTGGAACTACTCGCTGTTCTTCTGGGGCGAGGACGCCGTCGCCGACAACCTCTCCCCCTACATCGACGCCGCCCCGCGCGAGGAGCAGAAGTACTTCCTCACCACCCAGCAGGTGGACGAGGCGCGCCACGCGGTCTTCTTCAAGCGCTTCATGCGCGAGGTCTGCGGGATCGGCGACGGCACCATGGCGGGCGGTTTGCAGGCGATCCGCCCGCAGCTGAGCCCCGGCTTCCGCAAGATCTTCGATCGCCTCGACACGATGGCCGACGAACTGCGAAAGGACCGCTCGCCGGCCAAGCTGGCCGCTGCGGTGACGCTCTACCACGTCGTGATCGAGGCCTCGCTCGCGCAGCCGGGGCAGCACTTCATCTGCACGTACCTGGAGCGGCGGGACCAGCTGCCGGCATTCCGCGAGGGCATGGAGAACATCGCCGCCGACGAGCAGCGGCACATCGGCTTCGGCGTGAAGCTGCTCAGCGACCTCAACCGCGAAGACCCGGTGGGCGTGCCGAAGGCCGTCGCCGCGCTGCTGCGCGACGTCACGCGGTACACGGCCCAGGTGCTGATGCCCCCCGGCTGGGACGAGCGCTACATCACGGTCTTCGGCTCCACCTACGACGAGGTCGGCGTCGAGGGCGTGACCTCGATGACGACCAAGCTGCGCTCAGCGGGCATCCCCGTAGAGGCCCTGCCGGGGCCGCCGCTGCTGCCCCCGGGGCTGACGCCGCTCGAGCTCTCACAGCGCGGGCGCGCGCTCGCGAAAGCCGGCGTGCTCGGCGTCCGCCAGGGCCCGAGCAGCCGCGACCCCGAGACCGTCGCGCTGCTGTTCGACACCGTCCGGCGCCAGGTCAACCCGGAGCACGGACTGCGCCGCCCAGCGACCTTCCAGTGGGAGTTCACGGACGCCGACATCCCGACGTGGCACCTGCTGGTGCAGAACGGCTCCAGCAGCGTCGCGGAAGGCGCCGCCGAGCACCCCGACGTGCGGCTGCGGATGTCCTGGCAGGACTGGGCCGACATCGTCGGTGAGCGGCTGAACCCGCTGCAGGCGCTCGCCACGGGGCGGCTGCGGGCGCGTGGCAGCCCGCTCGCGCTGCGCAAGCTGACGAAGGTGTTTCCGCGCGAGTAGCGGCTCGCGCCACCGGCCCGCACTAGGAGGGTTTGGCGAAACGGCTAGCGAAACTCAGGGCGCTCACCCCGTTCCTCAGCGAGCCGTCCGGCGGCAGCGTGGCCCTCGGCGATGTCGAAGTAGCTCGTTTCGAGGCGAGCGATCAAGCCTCCCACCCAGACGTAGACCCACCCCTCGCGCTGTTCAACGTGAGCGGCGCTACCGATCAGACGGCCCTCCTGGATCAGGACGCCGAACACGATGCCGTTGCCGAGGTCGCTGACCTCCTCCCACTCGAAGTGCAGCTCCCCGAAGGCGTCGAACCAATCCTCAATGAACCTACGGATCGCCGCGCGGCCCTCAGAGGGGGGATACGCCGTCGCTCCCGTCATGATCGCGTCGTCAGCGAAGACGTCCATCACGGCGTCGAGATCGCGGCGATTCGCGTCCTCAGCCTGCTTGTGCACAAGCCTCACCAACTCGGGCGCCGCAGGCTCCTCGGGCATCTCCCGGCCAGTATCCCTGAGCAGACCTACAAACCAGCACCGCGACAGGGCTAGCGAGTTTCGCTAGACCCTCCTAGCCCGGCGAGAACTCGCGTTCGGCCGTGCTCGCAGCGCGCGGCGCCGACGTGGCCACGCTTGGCGGGTGCCGCCGGCCGGCCGCGGCGGCGTTCGCCGACGGGGACGGGCGGGTGGCGCCGGCGGACGGCTGGACTCGTGCCCCCTCGGGGCCGAACTCCCGTGTCGCTTCGGCTGGGGTGGAGCGGGCATCGCCGGCGACGCGAGCGATGCGCGAGGTGCGCGCTTCCTGCGCCGGGGAGACCGGCGGCCGGCTCTGCCCTTCGGGCAACCGCGTGGCCGGCTGCGTCCGCTTCGGCGCCGCCGTGAGAGCGCGGCGGTGGCGAGCGGATCCGCCCCCGTGCTCGGCGAGCGTCACGCACCCCGCCCCGACCCCGAGGGCGAGCACGCACACGGCCGCGAGCTTCGCCGCCAGGCCCCCACCCAGCGCCCAGCCGCCGCCGGTGGCGCCGCCACCCGCGGCCGCCGAGACACCGAGCGGTGCACCGGCCCCCGCGCCGGCGCCCGTCGAAACGGCGGCGCCGTGCGATGAGCCCGCCGCCAGCGCCGCGAGGCCGGCCTTGCAGGCACCGGGCAGCGTGAGCACCGGCGGCAGCGCCACGGCCAGGCCGCGCAGCGATGCGACGTGCCGGCGACACGCCGGGCACTCATGTAGGTGAGCCGAGGCGATGCGGTAGCGCTCGCCGTCGGGGTCGAGCACGCCGAAGGCGAACGCCCGCATCAGCGACGCCTGCTGCTCGCAGAAATCGCCGTCGCTGATCGTCCGGACGAGCAGGCCGACCTTTGCCGCCACCCCCGCCTGTCCGGCGCCGCGTCCCTCCATGAGCTTGCGCATCCGTGTCTCGCTGATGCCCATGCGGCGCGCCGCCTGCGCGCGGGAGTAGCCCTGCAGGTAGCAGAGCGCCGCGGCTTCCCGCTCGCGCAGGTCGAGGCGGCAGCGCATGCCCTCGAGCAGCTTGCGCAGGCGCATGCGGTCGTCCAGCTCGGCGGCGAGGTCCGGCTCGAACGGCGGTTGTGCGTCCGGCTGGGCCTGGCGGTGCTGCCGCAGGCGCAGCTCCTCGACCGCCCGCCGGTAAGTCACGAGCGCCAGCCACCCCAACGGCTTGCCCACCTCTTCCCCGCGCAGAGTCGCGCCGTAGAGCCCCTGCCACGCCAGCGCGTAGCAGGCGTCGAGGTCCGTGCGGTCCAGCGAGTCCCCGCGGGCGCGAAGCCGCGCGCGGACGATCCGCAGCACCTGCCCGCGCAGTGCGTGGAAATCCCGCTCGAGCAGCCGCTCGGCGCGGTAGGTGCGAAGCGCTGCAGGGCTCATCGCGCGGAGGGTACGGCCGCTGGCCGCACGCGCCACCGGCGCGCGCGCCGGGGCTCGGGATCCGCCGTGCGTGCAGGCCAAACGCCAAGCGCAGATCGCGCCTGTTGTCTCCAACTCGCTAGATCAGCCGTCCAGAGCGCGCGAGAACGCTTCGATCTGCTCGAGGCTGCGGGCCCGCATGTCCTCCCCGGCGCGCTCGCGCCTGTGCCATTCCACGGTCCGGGCGAGAGCCTCCTCGAGACCCCAGGGCGGATGCCAGCCGAGCTCGCGTTCGGCGGCGCCGGAGTCGAGCAGCAGATGAGGTGCTTCGGCCGGGTCCGGTGTCTGCACCGGCAGCCACTGCAGCTCGCCCTGCCAGAGCTCGGCGAGCCGCGCGGCGATCCAGCCGACAGGGCGCGCTTCGCGCGCCGGCGGCCCGAAGTTCCACGCGCGCGCTGCCTTCTCCGAGCTCCACAGCTCCTGCGCGAGCAGCAGGTAGCCGGCGAGCGGGTTGAGGACGTGCTGCCAGGGTCGCACGGCGGCGGGGTTGCGCACCCGCAGCGGCGTGCCGGACTCGACTGCCTGCAGCGCGTCTGCCAGCAGCCGGTCCTCACCGCGGTCGCCGCCGCCGATCACGTTGCCCGCCCGGGCCGTGGCGAGGCGTGCGCCGCCGCCGAGCTGGGGGAACGAGCGCCGGTAGGCGGAGGCGACGAGCTCCGCGCAGGCCTTCGAGCTGGAGTACGGGTCGCTTCCACCGAGCGCGTCCTGCTCGATGAACGGGCGCCTGCGCCCGGCGGCGTTCTCGTAGCACTTGTCCGAGGTGACGAGCACGAGCGAGCGCACCGGTGCCGCGGCGGCCCGGATCGCCTCGAGCACGTTGACCGTTCCGATCACGTTGACCTCGAACGTCCGGACCGGGTCGCGCAGCGAGCGGCGGAGCAGCGGCTGGCCGGCGAGGTGGAAGACGACCTCTGGGCGCGCCTCGGCGAGCGCCGCCGACAGCGCGGGAGCGTCGCGGACGTCGACGGCCCGCTCGGAGGCTCCCTCGCCGGCGCGCGCGCGCTCGTAGAGCGAGCCCGCGGCGGCGGGGCGCGGCGCGAGGCCCACCAGCTCGGCGCCGAGCGAGGACAGCCACAGCGAGAGCCAGGCCCCCTTGAACCCCGTGTGGCCGGTGAGCAGGACGCGCCGGCCGCGCCAGAAGTCGGGGTCGATCGCCACTGGGCGAGGTATCTTCACGCAATCCCGGGCGACGGCGCACCCACCTCCGCGAGCGGCGTGCTGCCCGCCCTGCCCGAGCGAGCCGAGGTCCTCGGAGTCCCGCTCGCGGTCAGCGACTACGGCGAGGTCGTCGACTGGATGGAGGCGGCGATCGCCGCCGGGGCGCACGGCTGGCTGACCGCGGCGGCGGTGAACCTCGTGATGAGCGCGCGCGAGGAACCGGAAACGGCAACGGCCCTCGCCGCGGCGACGCTCGCCGTACCGGACGGCCAGCCGCTCGTGTGGGCGCTCAAAGCGGTCGGGCACCCGCGCGCGACGCGCATCTACGGCCCGGACCTGATGGCTGCCTTCTGCGCGCGCGCCGCCGAACGCGGGATCCCCGTCTACCTGTACGGAGGACGCACGCCCGAGGCGCTCGCGATGCTGCAAGCGCGCCTGCGCGAGCGCTTCCCCGGCCTGCCCATCGCCGGCGCGTACTCACCGCCGTTCAGGCCTCTCGACGAGCGCGAGCGCGCAGAGGTGGCCGAGCGCATCGACGGCTCGGGCGCGGCGGTCGTGTGGGTCGGCATCGGCCAGCCCAAGCAGGAGCGCTGGATGCACGAGATGCGCCCGCGCCTGGAGGCGCCGCTGCTCGTCGGCGTCGGCGCCGCGTTCGACTTCCACGCGGGCCTGGTCTCGCAGGCGCCGACGTGGATGCAGCGCGCCGGTCTCGAGTGGGCCTACCGGCTCTCGCGCGAGCCGCGCCGGCTGTGGCGGCGCTACGCGCGCTACAACCCTCGCTTCGTGGCCGCGTTCGCCGCCCAGTACGCGCGGTACCTGCGCGGCCGCGCGCGGCGCTGAGCGCCGCCGTGGGTGGCCAAGCGCGCTGTCCCGGCCCAGATGGCAAGGGCGGTGACCCGCCCATGCCACCGCTAACCTCAGGGCTCGGATGAGCGTCCCGCAGAGCAGCGTCGAGGTGGCGGTCGTCGGGCTGGGCCGAGTCGGACTGCCGCTGGCCCTGTCGTTCGCCGACCGCGGGCTGCGCGTGATCGGCATCGACAACGATCCTCGGCGGCTCGACGCCGTCCGCGAGGGCCGGATGCCGTTCGAGGAGACGGGCGCCCAGGAGGTGCTCGACCGCGTCCACGCCGGCGGAACCCTTTCGCTCGGCGAATCGGTCGCCGAGGCGGCCCGCGCGCGCCAGATCGTGATCACGCTCGGCACGCCCTCCTTCGCTCACATCGAGATCGACATGCGTGACATCCGCTCGGCGCTCGACGACCTGCTGCCCGTGCTCGAGCCGGGGCACTCGCTGATCCTCCGCTCCACGATCGCGCCCGGCACGACCGACTTCGTCGCCGGCTACCTGCACAAGCACCGTGGCTTCGACGTCGGAGAGGAGCTGTTCGTCTCGCACGCGCCCGAGCGGATCGCGGCGGGGCGCTTCCTCGAGGAGATCGACACGCTGCCGTGCATCATCGGCGGCGTCGGCTTGCGCTCCGGGGACCTCGCCGCGGAGCTGTTCGGCACGTTCGACGCGCCGATCGTGCAGACGACGCCCGTGCAGGCAGAGCTCGCGAAGATCTGGACGAACATCCTGCGCTACACGAACTTCGCGCTGCCGAACCTGCTGATGATGGACTGCGAGCGACACAGCGCGAACGTGTTCGAGGTGATCGACCTGATCAACCGCGACTACCCGCGCGGAGGCATCGCGCGCCCCGGCCTCACCGCCGGGACGTGCCTGCGCAAGGACTTCACGTTCTCGGAGGAGCGCTCGGCGGCGCCGGGCATGCTGCTCGCCGTTTCGCGCGTGAACGAGACAGTGCCGCTGTTCCTGATCGAAGGCCTGAGGCGCCGGCTCGGCTCGCTCTCCGGCCGGCGCGTGGCGGTCCTCGGCCTCGCCTTCAAGGCCGACACCGACGACGAGCGCGACTCGCTTGCGCACAAGCTGATCAGGCTGCTCGAGCGCGAGCTCGCCGACGTGGCCGTGCACGACCCCCACGTGCCGACGCCCACGATGCCGCTGAACGAGGCGCTCGACGAAGCCGACGCCGTGATCATCGCCGCCAACCACGCGGAGTTCCGCGAGCCGGCGACGCTTGCCGCGATCGCCGAGCGCGGAGCGGGCGACTGCATCGTCGCCGACCCCTGGGACTGCTGGGGCGCGGCGCAGGTGTTCGGCTACGCCTCCGAGCTCGTGCAGCTCGCG
The DNA here is from genome assembly GCA_035569835.1 of Solirubrobacteraceae bacterium. Taxonomy (GTDB): domain Bacteria; phylum Actinomycetota; class Thermoleophilia; order Solirubrobacterales; family Solirubrobacteraceae; genus Palsa-744. Next base: position 24,968 of record DATMMF010000014.1, on the reverse strand, counting down.
GCGGCCGCGCCGGTGCCGGAGGGCCCGGGCGGATGAGCCGCGTGCTCGTGACCGGCGGCGCCGGCACGATCGGCGCGGCGGTGGTGCGGCGCCTGCTGGCGGACCCCGACTACGAGGTGCGGGTCTCCGACCAGCGGCTGGCTCCGCAGTGGATGCGCGAGGGCTGCGAGGTCCACACCGGCGACCTGCGTGACCTCGGTGAGGCGCGCGCCGCGACGCGCGGCTGCTCGCAGGTGATCCACCTGGCCGCGATCGTCGGCGGCATCGCCAACTTCCACAAGCTGCCGCACACGCTCACCGAGGTCAACAACGCGCTCTACAACGCCGTCGTGCGGGCAGCGCTCGACGCGGACGTCGAGCGGTTCGTCTACGTGTCCTCCTCGATGGTCTTCGAGCGCGCCGAGGAGTACCCGACGACCGAGGCCTACTTGCCCCGCTGCCCCGTGCCCGTGTCGGCATACGGATTCTCGAAGTTGACCGGCGAGATCTACTGCCGTGCGGCCCACGACGAGCACGGCCTGCCGTACACGATCTGCCGCCCGTTCAACGCATACGGCCCCGGCGAGGTGCCCGACGCCGAGCCGGGCATCGCGCACGCCGTGCCCGACCTGATCGAGAAGGTGCTCTCCGGCCAGCGCCCGCTGCAGATCTTCGGCTCGGGCGAGCAGACGAGGACGCTCACGCACGTCGAGGACATCGCCGACGGCATCGCCACCGCGATGGGCTCCCCCGCCGGGCTGAACGAGGACTTCAACATCTCCGCCTCGCGCGAGTTGACAGTGGCCGAGATCGCCCGCGTGATCTGGGCGCAGTGCGGAGAGGACCCGGCCGACTTCGAGCTCGAGCACCTGCCGACGTTCGCGGTCGACGTGCAGCGCCGCTGGCCCTCGGTCGAGAAGGCCCGCAAGCTGCTCGGCTGGAAGGCACGGATCGAGCTCGAGGACGGCATCGCCGACACGGTGCGGTGGCTGCGAAAGCTGCGGCAGGAGAAGGGCGCGGCGGCGGGGTCCAAGGCGCGCGCGGGGCGCTCGGAGAGCGGCGCGGCGGGCACCGTCTCGCGCAGCGCGAACGGGAGCGCGAACAGCGCCGCGGGCAGGCCCGCCGGTGCGCGGACGGCCGGCCGTCCGGTCGGCGACGGCCGATAAGCTCCGCCGCCGTGCCTCAGCGCAAAGCTCTGATCACCGGCGTCACCGGGCAGGACGGCTCCTACCTCGCCGAGCTGCTGCTCGAGAAGGACTACGACGTCCACGCGATGGTCAGGCGCGCGTCGACCGAGAAGTTCGAGCGCATCGAGCACCTCCGCGACCGCCTGACGCTTCACCAGGGAGACCTCCTCGACCAGCGCTCGCTCGTCGACGCGCTGCGCGCGAGCAGCCCGGATGAGATCTACAACCTCGCCGCGATGTCGTTCGTCGCGGTTTCTTGGATCCAACCGACGTTGACCGCCGAGTTCACGGGCGTCGGCGTCACCCGCATGCTCGAGGCGATGCGCGAAGTCTGCCCTGACGCCCGCTTCTACCAGGCCTCCTCGAGCGAGATGTTCGGGAAGGTCCTGGAGGTTCCTCAGACCGAGACAACGCCGTTTTACCCCCGCTCGCCCTACGGCGTCGCGAAGGCGTACGGCCACTTCATCACGGTCAACTACCGGGAGTCCTACGGGCTGGACGCGACGTCGGGGATACTTTTCAACCACGAGAGCCCCCGCCGCGGCCTGGAGTTCGTGACCCGCAAGATCACCTGGCACGCGGCCGCGATCAAACTCGGTCTGGCAAAGGAGCTGCGGCTGGGAAACCTGGACGCCGAACGCGACTGGGGCTATGCGAAGGACTACGTCGAAGCGATGTGGCTGATGCTGCAGCGCGACGACCCGCAGGACTATGTGATCTCCACCGGGGAGGCCCACTCGGTCCGCGAGTGCTGCGAAGTCGCCTTTGACGAGGCCGGGCTCGACGACTGGGAGCAGTACGTCACGATCGACCCGGCATTCGTGCGCCCCGCCGAGGTCGACCATCTGATCGGCGACGCCTCCAAGGCCGAGCGCGAGCTCGGCTGGAAGCCGAAGACGAGCTTCGAGGAGCTCATCAGGTTGATGACACGGGCCGACATCGATCTGCTCTCCGACTAGCCCGCGCGGCGTGGCCGTCCCCCTCTTCGACACCTCGCGCCCGCTGGAGCCACTGCACGACGAGCTGCGCGCAGCCGTCGCGCGCGTGCTCGACAGCGAGCGCTACATCCTCGGCCCCGAGGTGGCCGCGTTCGAGGCGGAGTTCGCCGACTACTGCGGCGTGACCCACGCAGTGGGGGTGGCGAACGGCACCGAGGCGATCACGATCGCACTGCGCGCGCTCGGAGTCGGCCCCGGCGACGAGGTGGTGGTTCCGTCGTTCACCTTCTACGCGTCGGCCGAGGCGATCCCGGCGACGGGTGCGACGCCGGTCTTCTGCGACATCGACCCGGACACCTACTGCGTCACCGCGGAGACCGTCCGCCGAGCCCTCACGCCGCGGACGAAGGCCGTGATCGCCGTACACCTGTTCGGCAACGTGGCGCCCGTCGCGCAGATCGAAGCCCTGGGCGTGCCGGTGGTCGAGGACGCCGCCCAGGCGGCGGGCTCGACCTCGGCGGAAGGGCGTCCTGGCGCGCTCGGCATCGCCGCCACGTTCTCCTTCTTCCCCTCCAAGAACCTCGGCGCATTCGGCGACGGGGGGATGATCACGACGATGGACCGCGAGGTCGCCGAGCGCGTGCGGCTGCTGCGCTTCCACGGCTCCCGCGACAAGGTCACCTACGAGCAGGTCGGCTACAACTCGCGGCTCGACGAGATCCAGGCGGCGATCCTGCGCGTGCAGCTCCCCCGTCTCGACGAGTTCGCCGACGGCCGGCGCCGCGCCGGCCGCCACTACGAGGAGGCCGGCCTCGGCGAGCTGGTCAAACTGCCGGTTCCGGTCGCCGGAGCATCCCCGGCATGGCACCTGTATGTGATCGGCGACGCCCAGGTCGGGAAAGCCGAAGCGTCGCTGCGCGCCGCGGAGATCGGGTCCAAGGCCTACTACCGCACCCCCGTCCACCGCCAGGAGGCGATGCGCCAGTGGGGCGAGGGCGTCGACCTGCCGGCGACCGAGTACGCGGCGCAGACGCACCTCGCGATCCCGATGAGCCCGCTGCTGACGCGCGAGCAGGCGGACGAGGTGGTCGCGGCGCTGCGGGCCGAGGGCTAGCCGCCGGCCGCTACCGCCAGCGCTCCAGCAGGTCCTCCTCGCCGACCTCGCGCACAACCTCGCCCGGGACTCCCATCACGACCGCCCGGGCCGGCACGTCCTTCGTCACGACCGCCCCCGCGGCCACGAACGCCTCCTCGCCGATCTCGACGCCCGGGACGAGGACGGCGCCCGTCCCGACGCGGCACGCGCGGCGAAAGCGGGCGCCCTCGGGCTCCTGGCCCGGGGGATGCCGGCTCATCGTGTCGTCGTTGCTCGTCAAGACGCCCGGGCCGAGGAACACGTCGTCCTCGACGACGCTCCCCGCCGCCAGGTAGACGTTGGTCTGGATCCGCACCCGCTCGCCGACGCGAACGTCGTTGTCGACGACGCTGCCGCGCCCGATCACCGTGCCGGCGCCGACCAGCGCGCGCTCGCGCACGAAGCTCTGATCCCCGACGATCGCGCCCGCGCCGATCTTCGCGCCCGCGAGCACGACCGCGTGCGCGCCGACCGTGACGCCGGCCTCGAGCTCCAGCGGCTCCAGCGCCGCCGCAGAAGCGGCCGCGGAGTGAGCGGCGAGCTTCGGCACGCGGCCCAGCACGGCGTGGTCGCCGATCGAGCATCCGGGCCCGATCACGGTGCCGCCGTGAACGACCACGTTGGCACCCCATTCGATGCCCTCCCCGACGCTGACGCCGGGCGAGATCAGCGGGACGTGCAGCTCCGGGCGGGCGCCGGCCGGGCCGCCGCTCACAGCTTCACGACGTTGGCAGGCGAGCCCGCCGAGCGGGTCACGCCGCGCAGGTCGACGACGAGCCGCGCCCGGCGCGCGATCTCGTCGTGGTCCACCTCCGGATGGGCCGTGACGATCAGCGCCAGGTCCGCGTCCGTGATCGCCTGCTCGAACGGCAGGCTGGCGAGGCCGAGCTCGGGCAGCTCGGGAACGTGCGGGTCGTGGTAGCCCACCTCGGCCCCGAGCTCGCGCAGCAGGGCGATCATCTTCAGGGCCGGCGATTCGCGTACGTCGCCGACGCCCGGCTTGTAGCTCACCCCGATGATCGCGATGCGGGCCCCTTTGACGGCGAGCCCGCGCTCGTTCAGCGCCCGCTGCGCCTTGGCGACGCAGTGGTAGGGCATCTGCTGGTTGATCTTGCCCGCGAGCTCCACGAACTCGGTGACCATGTCGAACTCGCGCGCCCGCCAGCTCAGATAGAACGGGTCGACCGGAAGGCAGTGCCCGCCCATCCCCGGTCCAGGCGCGAACCGCATGAAGCCGTATGGCTTGGTCGCGGCCGCGTCGACCACCTCCCACACGTCGATGCCCATGCGGTCGGTCAGCATCGCCAGCTCGTTGACGAGCGCGATGTTGACCGAGCGGAAGACGTTCTCGAGCAGCTTCGTCAGCTCGGCGGCCTCGGGGCTCGACACCCTCACGATCTCATCGCAGATGAGCTCGTAGAGCTCCGCCGCGCGATCGGCGCACGCCTCGGTGAGCCCCCCGATCACCTTGGGCGTGTTGCGCATCGTGAAGTCGGTCCGGCCGGGGTCCACGCGCTCGGGCGAGAACGCGAGATGGAAGTCCCGGCCCGCCGAGAGCCCTGACTCCTCGAGCAGCGGCAGCAGCCGCTCGCGCGTCGTGCCCGGGTATGTCGTGGACTCGAGCACGACGAGCTGGCCGGCTCTCAGCACGCCGGCGAGGGCGCGCCCCGCCTCCATGAGCGGCCCCAGGTCGGGCTCGCGGTTGCGGCTCAACGGCGTCGGCACGCAGATCAGCACGGCCTCCGCCTCGGCCAGCGGCGCGTACCGCGTCCCGACCGACAGGCGCTCGCCGACCTCCGCCAGCTCCTCCGCGCTCACGTCCTCGACGTAGCTGCGCGCGCTCTCGATCGCCTCGACCTTGCGCGCGTCCACGTCCACTCCGATCACCTCGCAGCCTTCGCGGGCGAACGACGCGGCTAAGGGCAGGCCGACGTAGCCCAGGCCGATGACACCGATCTTGCGCAACAGAGGGCCAGTGTAGGGGCTCGCCGGGACGCTCAGCCGGCGCTCGGCAGCGCTTCCAGCGACCGCAGATCGGCGCGCACCATGCGTTCGATCAGCGCCTCGAAAGACACCTCCGGCTCCCAGCCCAGCTCACGCCCTGCCTTCGACGTGTCGCCGATGCTGGGCGTGCTCTCGGCTTTGCGGACGAGCGCGTCGTCGACCCTGATGTGCCGCTCCGCCTCGAGCCCGACGCAGGCGAACGCCACGTCGGCGAGTTCGGCCACGGTGTGTCCGACGCCGCTGCCGAGCACGTAGTCGCCGCCTTCGGGCTGCTGGAGCATCAGCCACGCGGCCCGCATGATGTCGCCGGCGAACGACCAGTCCCGGACCGCATCCAGCGAGCCGAGCGTGATCTCGCTCTCGAGCCCCAGCGAGATCGCCGCCGCGGCGCGCGTGATCCGGCGCGTGACGAACTGCTCGGGCCGCCGCTCGGACTCGTGGTTGTAGATGATCCCCGAGCTGGCGTGCAGGCCGTAGTGCTCGCGCAGCGCGCCGACGAGCTGGTGCCCGGCGAGCTTCGCGATCCCGTACGGGTTCGTCGGGTGCGTGCGCGTCAGCTCGTTCTGGGGGGTTTCCGGAGCCTCCCCGAAGATCGCCCCGGACGAGGACACGAACACCCGCGTCGAGGGGTCGAGCTGGCGCACCGTCTGGAGCACGCAACCCGTCGCGCTCGCGATCGCCGTGGTCGTGCCCGCCGGGTCTTCCCACGAGTCCGGCACGAACGTCGGCGCGGCCAGGTGGTAGAGCTCGTCGGGCACCACCGCCTCGATCGCCGCCCGCAGCGACGCGGGTTCGAGCAGCTCGCCTTCGACGATCTCGAGGCGATCGCGCAGGTGCTCACTCGCCCCGAGCGAGGCCGCGCCCGAATGTTGCATGCCGGTCACCTCGTAGCCCTTCTCCAGCAGCAGCTCGGCGAGGAACGAGCCGTCCTGGCCTGAGATGCCCGTGATGAGTGCCCGACCGCTCTGAGGCATGCCGCGCAGCTTAGGGAGGATCATTCGGCCCGGCTAAAGGCCTGCTGGTAGATGGACGCGAGCCGAGCCGCGACGTTCCCGGGCGCGCAGAGCTCCGCGACCCGCCGGCGCCCCTGCTGTCCAGCCTGCTCGTCGCCTGCGAGCCGTTCGATCGCCCCCGCCAGCGCGCGGGCGTCACCCGCCGTGATGAGGGAATTCTCATCAACGAGCTCGGGCAGCGCACCGACCCTGCTGGCCGCGACCGGCAGGCCGGCCGCCATCGCCTCGGCGGCCGCGATCCCGAACGTCTCGGCCGAGCGCGAGGGCACGAGACCGATCGAGGCGCCCGCTCGCAGCTCGGCCAGCCGCTCCCGGCCCACGCGCCCTTCGAAGCGCACGTCCGCGCCGGCGGCGAGCGCTCGCAGGCGCCCAAGCTCGGGACCGTCGCCCGCGACGACAAGGGGCACGCGCGCGAGCCGGCACGCCTCGATCGCCACGTCGATCCCCTTCTCGGGCGCGAGCCGCGCGACGACCAGCGCGTGGCCATCGCCAGGGACGGGACTCTGCTCGCTGCCGTCCTCGCTGCCGGCGAGCGCGACGGGCGGGGGGAGAACGGACACGGTGCCCGCGGGAAGCGGCGCGCCGAGCTCGCGCAGCCGCTGCTCGGCGAAGCGGCTCGGCACCACGACAGCGTCCGCGAGGGAGCAGAGGCGCCTCTGCCACAGGGACAGCGACGCGGCGTAGGTCAGCGCCTCGGCGCGGTCGCCGCGGCAGTTGTGCCTGATCCCCGGCGTCGTGTCGCGGCCGTGGCAGCGCGTGCAGTCCGCGCCCTCGGTGAAGCAGACGCCGACGGCGCAGACGAGCCGGTACTGGTGCAGGTGGAGCACGACACGGGCGCCCGCCTCCTTCGCGGCGGCAAGCGCGCGCCAGCCGAGCGTCGGCAGCAGGTTGTGGGCGTGGACGATGCGCGCGCCGCTGCGCCGTACGGCATCGGCGACCTCGCGCTCGTCGAGCCCGCCGCGCAGCAGGCCCGCCGCCGCGCGCGGCGCGCCCAGGCCCGCCGAGTCGCGCATCAGCAGCTCGACGTGCTCGCCGAGGCGGTCGCGCACGAGCGCGACGAGGTCCTCGACGACCCGCTCCTCACCGCCCGTCGTCCGGTAGCGGTTGTGCAGGAAGAGGACCATCGCCCGCTCAAACCTAGACTCTCTGCCTGTCATGGCCGCCGCCGTCTCAGTCGTCATCCCGACGCGCGAACGCCTGTCCTACCTCGACGTCGCGCTTTCCTCCCTGCGCGAGCAGGCCGGAAGCGAGCGCGCCGAGGTGCTCGTCGTCGAGGACGGGCCGCCGTCGCCCGCGGCCCGCGAGCTCGCCGAGCGCCACGGCGCGCGCTACGTGCCGGTCGAGGGTGGCGGCGGGCTGAACGCCGCACGCAACACGGGCATCGCGCACAGTGAGGGCGCGCTCGTCGCGTTCCTCGACGACGACGTGCGCGTCTGTGAGGGCTGGCTCGTGGCGCTGCGCCGAGCGGCCGACGAGCATCCGCGCACCGAGGTGTTCGCGGGGCGGATCACCGCCCGCCTCGAAGGCCCGGCGCCCCGCGGCTGCGGGCGCGAGCAGCCGCCGATCACGACCCTCGAGCAGGGCGAGCGCGACGCGCCGACGCGGTTCGCGTGGGGGGCGAACATGGCGATCCGGCGCTCGGCCTTCGAGCGGGTCGGCCTGTTCGACGTCACGCTCGGCGGCGCCGGTGACGAGCAGGAGTGGCAGGAACGCGCCGGGGGCGAGGCGCTCTACGTCGCCGCCGCGGCGGTCGAGCACCGCCGCACGGGCGAGGACGCGCGACTGCAAGCCCTCTCGCGCGCCGCGTATGCGCGCGGCCGCGCCGCCCGCCGCTTCGACGCGCGGCGTGGGGTGCAGCCCTCCCGTCGCGAGGAGCTGCTCACGTTGATCGGCTGCGCCGGTCACGTGCTCCGCCATAGCTGCCCGGCGGGGGTGACGATGGTCGCCCACAGCGCCGGCCGGCTGCGCGAGGCGCTCGGACGAGCGCCGGTGACGCAGCGGCCGGAGGCCGACGCCGCGGCGACGCCGTCGTTCCTGTCGGGCGCGAGCGGCACGGTCGGCGGGCTGGACGGCCTGCGGCGCCGCGGGCTCGACGAGCTGGCGGCGACGGGCGAGCTGCTCTCCGGGCGCTCGCTGCGCCTGGCCGCGGCCGCGCGGCGCGCGCCGCCGCGCCGTCGCGTGCTGGCACTGATGGTGACGCGGGCCGACCGGGCGCCGCTGGTCGAGGCGATCGCCGTCGAGCTCGCGAAGTCCCGGCATGAGGTCACGCTCAGGACCACCCCGGCCGGCGACGGGGGCAAGTTCGAGAACCTCAACCGGCTGCTCGCCGAGACACCGCCGGCGGGCCATGACTGGCTGCTCGTGCTCGACGACGACGTCGAGTTGCCCCACGGCTTCCTCGACCGCCTCCTGTTCCTCTGCGAGCGCTTCTCGCTGACGCTCGCACAGCCCGCCCACCGCCTGCACTCGCATGCGGCCTGGGAGGTGACGCGCCGGCGGCCCGGGAGCGTCGTCAGGGAGACCGGCTTCGTCGAGATCGGCCCGGTGACGGCGTTCGCGGCCGCGAGCTTCGACGCCCTGCTGCCGTTCCCCGCGCTGCGCATGGGTTGGGGCCTCGACATGCACTGGGCGGCGATCGCCCGTGAGCGCGGCTGGCGCTGCGGCGTCGTGGACGCCGTGCCGATTCATCATCGCCAGGCCCCGGCCGCGGTCTCCTACGGGCGCGAGGAGGCGATCGCAGAGGGCGAGTCGTTCCTGCGCTCGCGGCCCCACATCAGCGCGGCCGAGGCGCAGCGCACGCTGGCGACCCACAGACGCTGGTGAGCGGCGGCGAGGAAAGAACGGTGCGCGTCGCGGTCGTGGCCGAGTTCTACCCCAGCCGGCGTGACCCGGTCCTGGGCGTGTGGTCGCACCGGCAGGCGCTTGCCGCGCGCGCGGCCGGCGCGGACGTGCGCGTGCTCGTTCTGCACCGGCTCGTCCCGCCGCGCGCCTCGCTCGCCGAAGGACCCCGGGCCGCCGCGAGGGCGATGCGCAGCAGGCTCTCGGAGCCGCGCCGACAGCTGCTGGACGGCCTGGCGATCGAGTATGTGCCCTTCGTCTCGCCGCCGCGCGAGCGTGGATACCCGCACTGGGGCGCCTGGGCCGCCCCCCCGCTGGCGCTGGCACTGCGACGCCTGCGCAGGTCCTTCCCGTACGAGCTCGTCCACGCCCACAACGCCGTGCCGGCCGCCGACGCGGTGCGCCGGGCAGACCCGGGCGTGCCGCTCGTCGTCTCGGTCCACGGCGGCGACGTGCTCTACACAGCCGGGCGCGGCCGCGCCGGCGCCGCCGCGGTGGCTGACGGCCTCGGCGCCGCGCGGCTCGTGCTCGCCAACAGCCAGGGGATCGCCGAGCTCTCCGAGCGCCACGGCGCGGCGCAGGCGCGGGTCGTGCATCTCGGCACCGACGTGCCGCCGGCACAGCGTCCGCGTGTCGCCGCCGGCGATCAGAGCCTCGTGACCATCGCGCACCTGATCGCGCGCAAGCGCCATGGCGACGTGCTGCGCGCGCTGGCCGTGCTGGGCCCCCAGCATCCGCGGCTTCGCTACAGGGTGATCGGCGACGGTCCGGAGCGGACCGCGCTCGAAGGGCTCGCCGCCCGCCTGCGGGTCAGCGACCGCGTCGACTTTCTCGGCCAGCTCGCCCACCAGCAGGCCGTCGAGCTCGCGCGGCGCTCCACGCTGTTCGTGATGCCCTCGACCGACGAGGCCTTCGGCGTCGCCTACATCGAGGCGATGGCCGGCGAGGTCCCGGCGATCGGCTGCCGCGGCGAGCCGGGACCGGAGGAGATCGCGGCCGCGGGCGACGGGCTCGTGCTCGTGCCGCCGGGGGACATCGAGCGCCTCACACAGCGGATCGACGAGCTGCTGTGCGACTCGCACCGCCTGCGCGAGGCCGGGCAGCGGGCGCGGGCGACGGTTGCGGCCAACTTCACCTGGGAGCGCTGCGGTCGCCAGACGGTGGCGGCCTACCGCGAGACGCTCGCTTGAAGCCGCTGCTGTTCATCACCGGCAACGTGCCGGCCTACCGCACGGGCGCGCTGAGCGCGCTGCACGAGCGCGAGGGGATCGAGCTCGCGCTCTTCGGCGGCCGCTCCCGGCACGGCGGCCCGGCGGGGGGCCGGGAGCTGCCCTTCCCGGTGACGGCGGCGGGCCCGCGCGAGCTCTACCGGCTGGCCTCGAGCGCCCGTCACCGCGCCGTCGTCTGCTCGACCGCCGGCCGCGCCGAGCTGCTGGCCGGATGGGCGGGGGCGCGCCGGGCGCGGGTGCCCGTGATCCTGTGGACCTCGCTGTGGGCCCATCCCCGCAGCCCTGCGCACGCGCTGAGCTACCTGCCGCTGCGGCGGCTCTACCGGAGCGCGGACGCCGTCGTCACGTACGGCCCGCACGTGAGCGCCTACGTCCGCGCGCGCGGCGCGCGCAACGTCCACGTCGCGCCGCAGGCGGTCGACAACGACTTCTGGAGCGCGGCGCCGTCGCCGGCGCCGCTGCCGGCCGGCTGGCCCTCCAGCGTGGCCAGCCGCTTCCTGTTCGTGGGACGCGACGCGCCTGAGAAGGGGCTCGCCGTCCTGGCGGACGCCTGGCGGCTGGCGGCGAGGAGCCGCGAGGACGCGGCCCTGATCGTGGCGGGCGGCGCGGGCGCCCCGCCCGGGGCCCTGTCCGTGGGCGCGCTCGACAGCGAGCGGCTGCGTGACGCCTACGCCGCCTGCGAGGTGCTGGTCGTGCCGTCGATCGCAACTCCGACGTTTCGCGAGCCGTGGGGCCTGGTAGTCAACGAGGCTATGAACCGGCGACTTGCTGTGATCGCGACCGACGCCGTCGGCGCGGCGGCGGGCGGCCTCGTGCGAGATGGCACGAACGGACTCGTCGTTCCGGCGGGCGACGCCGGCGCCCTGGCGCGAGCGATCACACTGCTTGGCGATGATCCGCAGCTTCGCGAGCGGTTCGGTGTTAAGGGCGCCGAGGACGTCCGCGGCTACACCTACGAGGCGTGGGCCGATGGGTTCTCGGCGGCTCTGGCGACGCTCGGGCTCGCCCGGGGCCGCTGATAGCGTCCGCAAGATCGAGCAATGCGAATCCCCTGCCTGCAAAGACGCCTAGCGCCGGCCGTGGGCATCCTGGTCGCGGCGCTGCTGTTCGCGGCGCCGGCGGCTCAGGCCCAGGACGTCGGGCAGAAGATCATCAGGCTCTGCGCCGAAGGCAAGTCGCTCGCCGGCTTCCCGCCGAGCGCCTACGCGAAAGCGCTGAAAGAGATCAGCGCGACGACCGAAGAGTATTCGGAATGCGGCCAGCTGATCCGCCAGGCCCAGGCCGCCGCGGCGGCCGGCCACGGCACGGCTCCGCCGGCAGGCGGCGGCCTCGCCGGCGCGCTGCCCACGACGCCGGCGGAGCAACGCTCGATCGCCGGCGCCGCGCGGTCGGGTCCCGGACCGGTGCCGGTCGGCGGGCAGCAGATCCATCCAGGTGTGGTCCACGCCAACGTGGCCTCGGCGTTCAGCACGCTGCCGACGCCGCTGCTGGCGCTGCTGGCGTTCCTCGCCGCCTGCGCGGTGGCCTTCGGCGGCGGCTTCGCCCGTAAGCGCATCCGTGGTGGCCGCTCCGACTGAGAGCGCGCCCGAGCGGGCCGGCTCGCCGTCGGCTCCCGCGCTCGGTGTCGCCCCGCCGCTGACGCCGGCCGGCCGGCCGCGTCGCGGCCGCGCCCCCGCAGGCGCCGGCGGCATCCTCGGCCAGGGGATGTGGATCGGGACGGTCGGCGTCGCGGCACTGCTGTGCCTGCTGGCCTTCTACGCGCAGGGCGGGCTCAACCTCGAAACGCTGACGAGCGCCGAGCTCGCGCTGACGCTCGGCTCCGCCGTGGTGCTCGCCGCGGCGGCGCTCGTGATCCGGACCCCAGGACGGCCCAGCCGTGCCTACGGCGCCTGGCCGGCCGTGCTGCTGCTCGCGTTCGCGCTGCTGAGCGCGATCTCGATCGTGTGGTCGGTGCAGCCCGACGGCAGCTGGCGCGACGCGGGACGGGTGCTGTGCTACGCGGCCGTGTTCGCCGCGGCCGTCGTGCTGGCGCGGCTTGCCCCGCGCCGCTGGCCGGTGCTGCTCGGCGGGATCGCGCTGGCCTCGGTCGTGATCTGCGGCTATGCCCTGCTCACCAAGAGCCTGCCCAACCACTTCACCGAGGCGAACCGCTTCGCGCGCATCTACGAACCGTTCGGCTACTGGAACGCGCTCGGGCTGACCGCGGCGATGGGCGCGATCTGCTGCATGTGGCTGGGCGCGCGGCGCGCCGGGCACGCGGTGCTGAGCGCGCTTGCCTACCCCGCGATGGGCGTGCTGCTGCTCACGCTGCTGCTGGCCTACTCACGCGGCGCGCTCGTGGCGCTCGCCGTCGCGCTCGCGCTGTGGTTCGTGCTCGTGCCGTTGCGGCTGCGCGGAGCCGCCGTGTTCGTGTCCGGCGCCGTGGTGGCGGGGGCGATCGCCGCCTGGGATTTCTCCAACCACGCTCTGAGCTCGGAAAACATCCCGATCGCCGAAGCCACGTCGGCCGGCCACGAGCTCGGCGCGCTCGTGCTCGCGATGGTCGCCCTGCTCGCCGCCGTCGGCGTCGGCGTGACGTTCGCGACCGGCCGCCGCCCGCCATCCGCGCTGCTGCGCCAGCGCGCGGGGATGGCGCTCGCGTGCCTGCTCGGAGCGCTGGTGCTCGCCATCGCTGGGGCGCTCGCCGTGAGCCACCGCGGCTTCACCGGAACGATCTCGCACGCATTTCACTCGCTCACCAACACGCACGCCAAAGTTCCGAACACGCCCGGCCGCCTGACGGCGATCGCCAGCGTCCGCGCGCAGTACTGGGACGAGGCGCTCAAGGTCTTCGATGCGCATCCGGCGCTCGGCGCCGGCGCGGGGGGCTACGAAGTCGCCCGGCTGCGCTACCGAACCGGCCCGCTTCCGGTGAAACACGCGCACGGGTTCATCGTTCAGACGATGGCCGACCTCGGGATCGTCGGCCTGCTGCTGGCGCTCGCGTTGCTGGTCACCTGGATGGCCGCCGCCGGGCGCCCCACACACCCGCTGAACCGCCGCTGGCGAAGCTGGCCGGAAGTCCGGGCGGGCGCGCGCCCGGCGTGGGCGGCGCTCCCGCGCGGGCCGTTGCGCCGCTTCGGACCCGAGCGCATCGGGATGACGACGATGCTCTGCCTGGTCGTGCTGTTCGGCATCCACTCGGCGGTCGACTGGACGTGGTACGTGCCGGGCTGTGCGGTCGCCGCGCTGCTCTGCGCGGGATGGCTCGCGGGCCGCGGGCCGCTGCTCGGCGCCGCGAGCGCGCCCGGCGACGCGGCCCAGCGCGCGGCGCAGTCCTCGAGCTCCAACGGGCGCGCGACGAGCGCCGGCGAGCGGCTGCAGCAGGCCCTGGGACGCCCGGGGCCGGCGCGGATCGCGATCGCCGCCGCGGTTGTCGTCGCCGCGCTGCTCATCGCGTGGACGCAGTGGCAGCCACAGCGCTCCGAAGAAGCGCGCGACAGCGCACTCGGGCTCCTGTCGAGCAACCCCAAAGCAGCCCTCGCCGCCGCCCATGCGTCGGTGTCCCGCGACCCGCTCTCGGTCGAAGCGCTGGTCGCGCTGGCGAACGTCCAGCAGGCCACCGGCCTCCACGCCGAAGCCCGCCGAACGCTCCAGAAGGCCGTGCGGCTCCAGCCCTCGAACCCTCAGACCTGGATGGCGCTCGGGCGCTTCGACCTCGCGGCCAATCCTGCGGCGGCCGCTCGGGAGCTGCAGGCCGCGATCTACCTCGACCCGGCCACGATCTCCCCCGAAGCGCTGACGACCGGACACCCGGAAGCCGTCGCGACCTACAACGCCTACGTGCAGGCGCTGCGTGCGGTCGCCCAGAAAGAAACCGCCGTCAGAACCGCGCGCGCACGGCGCTTGCAAGCAAGAGCCGGCGCGCGCCGGGCGGCCCGGCGGCGGAGCGCACGGAGATCTGCTCGAAGCGGTACGCGGCGATGAGCCGGCGCAGCGTCGCGCTGCTGTAGAAGCGGAGGTGATCGCCGAGCGGGTCGTAGCGCTCCGCGAAGGCGCGATCGGACAGCGCCGCCGCGAGCAGCTGGGCGCGGCCGAGCCGCGGGGTGCTCAGCAGCAGCCTGCCGCCCGAGCGCAGCACGCGGCGGACCTCCGAGAGCCAGCGCCCCGTGTCGGCGACGTGCTCGATCACCTCGCCCGCCCAGACGAGGTCGAAGCTCGCGTCTGGAACCTCCCAGTCCCCTTCGCCGTCGATGAGCTGCAGAGACAGATCCGGGTGTTCGGCGCGGGCGCGCCGCAGCGGCTCCTCGGCGACGTCCACCGCCAGCACCTGCGCACCGGCGCGCGTCAGCTCGGCCGCGAACGCGCCCTCGCCACAGCCCAGGTCGAGCACGCGCGCGCCCGGCTCCACGGCGCCGAGCAGAAAGCGCAGCCGCAGCTTGAAATGCTGGGGCTCGAGCCCCCGCGGAACCGCCTGCCAGATCGCTTCGTGGTAGGCGCGGGAGGGCATCGGGCCAGCAGGGTAGAAGCTCAGCGAGTCCCGCGGGACTCCGCGAAAATGTTTGCAGCGAGCGTCAACGGGCATTGCTCAAACCTGCAGAGCAGCTGTCAGTGCTGTCTAGACGTCCTCGAACCGATTATGTTGGCCCTGTGAGGGCTGGGGAGAGCGTGCAGAGCACGGAAAGGTCCCGCACGGGGCGATGAGGGTCGCGTTGGACAGCCGTCCCGCCGCCGACCGCGACGGCGTGGGGCGCTACGCGCGGTGCCTGCTCGAGGCGCTGCGCGAGACGGCGGCGGCAGGCGAGGAGGTGCTGGCGACGAACCGCCCCTCGAAGGCGCTCCGCGCGCAGCGTGCGGACGTCTTCCACACGCCCTGGATCGACGGAGCGATGCTGCACAGCCCCTGCCCGATGGTCGTCACCATCCATGACCTCAACGCCCAGAAGCGACGCAGCGAGCACCTGCGCACGGGCCTGCGCCAGCGCCTGCGCCCGCTCGCCGTGCAGCGCGCGGCGCGGGTGATCGTGCCGACCGAGGCGGTCGCGGCCGACGCCGTGGACCACCTCGGCCTCGAGCGCCGACGGATCGCCGTGATCCCCGAGGCCGCCGACGGCGCGATCTACAGGCGCAGCGACGAGCAGATAGCCGCCGCCCGGGGGCGCCACGGGCTCCCGTCGAGCTATCTGATGTCGGTCGGAAGCCTGCGGCACCCCGACCCGAGCAGCCACATCGCCGAGCTCGCGGCGGCGCCGCGCGAGATGCCGCTCGTGCTCGTAGGTCCGACCTGCCCATGGGCACACGAGCTCCCCGGGGTGATCCTGACCGGCGAGGTCGGAGACGACGAGCTATCGGCTCTGTACAGCGGCGCGCGGGCACTGATCGTCCCCTGCGAGCAGGCCGGCTTCGGCCTGCCGGCCGTCGAGGCGCTGGCGTGCGGCACGCCGGTGGCCGCGGCAGACGGGCCGGCGCTCCGCGAGGTGCTCGGCGACCGCGCGACGTTCGTCGCCGCCGGCGACATGGCCGCGCTGATCGACGCTGCGCAGCGCTCTGCCCGCCCCGCCCCCGCGCCCCCGCCGTGGAGCTGGGCCGATGCCGCGCAGGCGACGTGGGGCCTGTACGAGGGTGCCGCGGCCGAGGCCAAGGCCGGCCGCACGGCTCCTCCGCGCGGGCGCCCGCTGCGCCGCCGTGCGGCCGGGGGCCTGGAAGCTCCCTGACGCCGCTCCTTCAGAAGGCGCCGCGGCGGCTGATCACGGCCGGGATCGTCTTCAGCAGGATCGTGAGATCGAGCGCGAGCGACCAGCGCTCGAGGTAGAGGAAGTCGAGGTGCACGAGGTCGTCGAAGTCCAGCTCGGAGCGGCCCGACACCTGCCACAGGCCGGTGATCCCGGGCAGCACGAGGTAGCGCTTGCGGTGCCAGTCCTCGAGCATCGTGTAGTCGCGTTCGGGCAGCGGGCGCGGGCCGACGAGTGACATCTCGCCCCGCAGCACGTTGATCAGCTGCGGCAGCTCGTCGAGCGAGAAGCGGCGCAGGAAGCGCCCGACCGGCGTGAGCCGCGGGTCGTCGCGGATCTTGAACAGCGCGCCGGAGGCCTCGTTGAGCTCTTCCAGGTCGGCCTGGCGCTCCTCGGCGTCGGTGTGCATGGTGCGGAACTTCAGGCACGCGAACGGCCGCTGGCCGATGCCGCGGCGCATCGAGCGGAACAGAATCGGGCCGCGCGACGTGACGGCGACGGCGAGCGTGAGCGCAAGCAGCAGCGGGCTGAGCGCGATCAGCAGCAGCGTCGCCCCCACGATGTCGAACGTGCGCTTGAGCGCGAAGTCGACGCCCTCGAAGGCCGGCGGGCCGAGCTCGAAGAGCGGCACCGACTGCCCGGGCACGAACTCGGCGCGCTGGATCAGGATCTCCATCGTCGAGGGCGCGAGGCGCACCCTGATGCCCCGGCGGTGACACTGGTCGACGAGCTCCACGGCCGCCTCCTGCGGGAAGTCGGGGTCCGCGATGATGACCTCGTCGATGCGGGCCGAGCCGAGCACCGACTCGAGGTCGTCGAGCGTGCCAAGCGAGCGCAGCCCGTTGTCGGGCAGCGGGGCCGGCGAGAGGAAGCCGACGACGTCGATCGGCGAGTGCGGGGCGTCGGCGAGCGCGTGCGCGACATCGCCGATCTGGTGCCCGCGGCCGACGAGCACCGCACGGCGCTGGAAGCCGGCGGCCCGGAGCAGCAGCAGCGTCGCGCGGTCGTAGGCCGCGCGGAACAGCGAGACGTAGAAGATCGCGAACGCCAGCCCGCCGTAGAAGAGGTAGTAGCTGGAGAAGTGTTCGCCGTTGACGATCGCGAAGATCAGCGCGACGAGCGCGACCTCGAACAGCGCGCCGACGATCCTGCTCATCCCCGGACGCAGGGCGCGCTCCTTGTACAGCCCCGCGTTGGCGAACAGCAGCGCCGTCAGCAGGTAGCAGAACGGCAGGAACTGTTCGGTCCCGTGAATGTCATGCGACACGTCGATGCTGCCGTGCACCGCTTCCTTGAGCAGCAGTGCGGTGAAGATCGCGAGCGACACGCCCGCGAAGTCGAGC
Organism: Solirubrobacteraceae bacterium; assembly: GCA_035569835.1. Lineage (GTDB taxonomy): Bacteria > Actinomycetota > Thermoleophilia > Solirubrobacterales > Solirubrobacteraceae > Palsa-744. The sequence continues at coordinate 7,591 of DATMMF010000014.1, read as the reverse complement.
GCCAGCAGCGACGCGACGCGCGCGGCGCGGCGCAGCGTCGAGATCCGCAGCAGGAAGCTGAGCGCGGGCGGGCGCCGCGCGCGCACGTCGCGGTCCGGCCGCGCCGCGGCGGGTTCCGGGGGCCGGGCGACGATCGGCCTGGTGGGCTGCTCGGCGGGCTCGCTGCGCGGCGGCGCGCTGGGGGACTTCATACGCGGCGCCGGGGGACTCGACGTTCCCGAGAAACGTGTTCCCATCTCGCCCCTCACAACACCCTGTTCCACCCGACGGAGCGGTGCCGTCGAGTGCTCTGGACGTCCGCGCCGGGGGCAGCCGGCGGTATCAGCGAGACCCTCCGATGAGCAGCTCGACCCCGGAGTCCTCGATCGTGCGGCGCAGGCCCTCGCGCAGCGAGATCTCCGGCGACCAGGCGAGCAGCTTCTGTGCGAGCGCGATGTTCGGCCGGCGCTGCTTGGGATCGTCGACCGGGAGCGCCTCGAACACGATCTCCGAACTCGAATCGGTCAGCTCCCGAACCGTCTCGGCGAGTTCCAAAAGCGTGAACTCGTCGGGGTTGCCGATGTTCACGGGGTCATGGTAACCGGACTCCGCGAGCGCGATGATGCCGCGGATCAGGTCGCTGACGTAGCAGAACGAACGCGTCTGGCCGCCGTCGCCGAAGACCGTGATCGGGCGGTTGGCCAACGCCTGACGAAGGAACGTCGGGATCGCGCGGCCGTCGTGCGGGCGCATCCGCGAGCCGTACGTGTTGAAGATCCGCACGATCGAAGTGTCCACGCCCTGCTGGCGGTGGTAGGCCATCGTCAACGCCTCGGCGTAGCGCTTCGCCTCGTCGTATACGCCGCGCGGCCCGATCGGATTGACGTGCCCCCAGTACTCCTCGGATTGAGGGTGCTCGAGCGGGTCGCCGTAGACCTCGCTGGTCGAAGCGATCAGGAAGCGCGCGCGCTTGGACTTGGCGAGACCGAGCGTGTGATGGGTGCCGTAGGAACCGACCTTGAGCGTGTGCAGCGGCAGACGCAGGTAGTCGATCGGTGAAGCCGGCGAGGCGAGGTGGTAGACGAAGTCGATCGGCTCATCGACGAAATACGGATGGATGATGTCGATGTTCAGGTGGGCGAAGCGCTCGGGATCCCTGATGTGCTCGATGTTCGCGAGCGATCCCGTCTCCAGGTTGTCGACGCAGATCACGCGGTGGCCGCCGGCGAGCAGCTCGTCGCACAGGTGCGATCCGAGGAACCCCGCCCCCCCGGTTACCAGACAGGTCGCCATCCCGGGCAGGATACCCGTGCTTCCACGCGGAGCAGCGGCCGGCCAGCGGAATTGCGAAAGGCGTGCAGGCGGGGCGCACCGCCGCTCGGAGCGCGGCTGTCCATATCATCACTGCCATGGCCACCGAACCGGTCAGCCCGCCGGCCTCCGGCGACGAAGACCCCGACGACCTGTCGGTCGCGCCGATCGTCGGTCCTGACGACCCGCGCCGTTTCACAGACTCGGGGATCGAGATCGCCGAGCTCTACACCGAGCAGGACCTGCCGGGCGAGCTGGACCTGGGCGAGCCCGGCGCCTTCCCGTACACGCGCGGCGTGCACCGCGAGATGTACCGCAAGCAGACATGGACGATGCGCCAGTACGCCGGCTACGCATCCGCGAAGGAGTCAAACGAGCGCTATCGCTACCTGATCTCGAAGGGCTCGACGGGTCTGTCGATGGCGTTCGACCTGCCGACGCAGCTGGGACTCGATTCCGACAACCCGCGCTGCCTCGGCGAGGTCGGGCGCACGGGCGTCGCGATCGACACGATCGACGACATGCGCACCGCTTTCGACGGCATCCCGCTCGATCAGGTGTCCACGTCGATGACGATCAACGCCCCCGCCGCCTGCCTGCTGCTGCTCTACGAGCTGGTCGGCGAGGAGCAGGGCGTGCCCCCCGAGCAGCTGCGGGGCACGACCCAGAACGACGTGTTGAAGGAGTACATCGCGCGCGGGAACTACATCTACCCACCCGGACCCACGATGCGCCTGACCACGGACCTGTTCCAGTACTGCAACGAACGGGTGCCGAGGTGGAACACGATCTCGATCTCCGGCTACCACTTCCGCGAGAAGGGCTGCTCGGCCGTGCAGGAGGTCGCGTTCACGCTGTCCTCGGGCATTGCCTACGTGCAGGCCGCGATCGACAAGGGCCTCGACGTCGATGATTTTGCGCCCCGGCTGGCGTTCTTCTTCAACGGCCACAACAACGTCTTTCAGGAGGTGGCGAAGTTCCGCGCCGCCCGGCGGATGTGGGCGCACATCATGACCGAGAGATTCGGCGCCAAGAACCCCAAGTCCACGATGCTGCGCTTCCATACGCAGACCGGCGGCGTGACGCTGACCGCACAGCAGCCGGAGAACAACATCGTGCGCGTTGCGCTGCAGGGCTTCGCGGCCGTCTGCGGCGGCACGCAGTCGCTGCACACCAACGGCTTCGACGAGGCGCTCGCGCTGCCCACCGAGCGTGCGGCCAAAATCGCGCTGCGCACCCAGCAGATCCTGGCGAGCGAGTCCGGCGCGGCCGACACCGTCGACCCGTTCGCCGGCTCCTACTTCGTCGAGGCGCTCACCGACGAGATCGAAGCGCGCGCCCGGAAGCTGATCGGCAAGATCGACGAGCTGGGCGGCTCGGTCAACGCGATCCAGTTCATCACCGGCGAGATCGACGAGTCCGCGTGGGGCTACCAGGAGCGTTATCGCATCAAACAGGACGTAGTGGTCGGCGTGAACGCCTACGAGGAGGACGACATCGAGGTGCCGGAACTGCTCCGCGTCGACCCCGAGTCCGAGCGTGAGCAACTCGAGCGGCTGAAGAAGTTCAAGGCCGAGCGCGACCAGCCGCTGGCCGAGAAGCGCCTCGAGGAGCTGCGCGAGACCGCGCGCGGCGATCAGAATCTGCTGCCCTCGATCCGCCAGGCGCTCAAGGACCGCTGCTCGCTGGGCGAGGTCTGCGGCGCGATGCAGGACGTGTTCGGGGCCTACGCCCCCACCTTCTGAGCCCGCGGGGCGCAGGAGAACGCCGGGACGCAACGTAGATTCACCGCATGGTGCTCGCTGTCGCCTTCTACGAAGTGGTCCTCGCGGCCCACATCGCGTCGATCGTGATCGCGCTGGGGGTCACGTTCGCCTATCCGGTGATGTATGCAGTCGGTCTGAAACGGGAGCCGCGCACGATGCCCGGCTTTCACCGCATCCAGGACTACGTGGGCAAGTTCGTGATCTCGCCGTTTCTCGCGCTCGCGCTTGTGTGCGGCATCTACCTGGCGAGCAAGCTGGAAGTCTGGAGCGCCTTCTACGTGCAATGGGGACTCGCGGTGATCATCGTGCTCGGCGGCCTCGGCGGCGCGTTCTTCTCGCCGCGGGAGCGAAAGCTCGCCGAGCTGGCCGAGCGCGACGTGAGCGCCGCGGGCACGGGCGAGGTCGCCTTCAGCGAGGAGTACCTCGCGCTGCGCAGGCAGGTCGCAACGGTCGGATACATCGCGAACATCCTCGTGCTCGCGACGATCTACTTCATGACCGTCAAAACCTCCTGACGGACGCCCTCGCAGCGCTCTCAGCCGCCCTCGACCGCGTAGTCGATGAACGTCGCGAACGTCGACTGGCGCACGCCGAGCTGCTGCAGCTCGAGCGTCTGATCGAAGCCTTCGAAGAGCCGCTTGCCGGCGCCGAGCACGACCGGCGCGACGATGATCGAGAGCCGCCGCACGAGCCCCGCCTCCAGCGCCTGACGGATCGTCTCGGCGCCACCCATCACGTGGACGTTCTTCCCGCCGGCCGCCTGCGTGGCCTGCTCGACGGCCTGCGGGACCCCCGCAACGAACGTGAAGTCCTGGCCGTCGGGTTGCTCGGCGGCGCGGTGCGTGACGACGAAGACGGGCGTTCCCCACGCGCTCCGTCCTCCCCAGTGGCGCGCCGCCTCGTAGGTGTTGCGCCCGCAGACGACCGCGCCGAGACCCGCCATCGCGCTCTGCAGCCAGGCCGCGTCCTCCCCCGTCGGGTCCCCGCGCGTCTCGTCCTCGTAGCTCCACGGGCCGCCGAACACCCAGTTGTGCAGCCGCTCGCCGCCCTCGCCGAGCCCCTGTCCCGGACCGTCGTTCGGCCCCGCGATGTAGCCGTCCACCGACATCGTTATCCCCGCGAGAACGTCTCCCATGGCGGTTCTCTCCTCTCTCTGGACCGAACGTGGAATCTATGCCCGTTCAGACTCGCGCGGGGCCCGAAACTGATCGCCGACGGCGCCGCGGCCGGCCGGCACGCGAATCTGCTCTAGGCCGGCAGCCGCAGGCCGCGCCCGGTGAGCTCGAGCTCGTCAAGCTCATCCGCATCGCGGTGTCGGGCCAGGAAGCGGGACGCCAGCGCGGGCGAGACCATCGTCGCGGCCGCCTTCGCGCGTGTCGCCACGCGGAATCCGTGTCCCGTCAGCAGCGGCAGCGAGCGCTCGCGCGCAGCGCGGTCGCGGCTCTCGACGGCGGCCCGGGCCAGTTCGCGCGCGAGCCGGCACTTGCGTTCCTCCAGCAGCTCGTCGGCGAGCGCCCGCTCGTCTTCGTCGAGCCACCCTTCGTCGAGCGCCTTTTCGGTCAGGCGCACCTGGTCTTCGAGATGGGCCACCATGCTCGCCGCCGAGTGCGCGGCGCGCGTCAGCCGGCGGCGATACAGAGGCTCGTGCACGTAGGCCACCGACGCGCCGGCGAGCACCAGCCGCAGCCAGCAGTCCCAGTCCCCCAGCGCGCGCAGGCTCTCGTCGAGGCCGCCGTTCTCGAGCAGCGTCGAGCGCCGCACGCTCGGCCACAGGAAGGTGCACCTCCCGAGCATCGCCCGCCGCTCCTCGGCCGGCGGAAACGGGCTGATGCGCCCGAGCGTGCTCACCGGCTCGCCTTCGCGCTCGATGATCGCGTCGGTGGCGACGATGTCGAGGTCGGGCCGCGCAGCGAGGACGGCAGAGACCGCCTCTATGCGCCGCGGCTCGAACACGTCGCGGGCGTCGAGCGCGAGCAGGTGCTCACCGCTCGCGACGCGCGCGGCGGCGTTGATCGCCGACCCTGTGCCTCCGGGCGGCTTCTGCAGCAGCTGCACCTCGCGCAGCAGCTCGCCGAGCCCCTCGTGGACATCGTCGGCAGAGCCGTCGTCGCAGACGACGATCTCGTATGGCGCGACGGTCTGGTCGAGCAGCGACTGCACGGCCTCGCCGATCGTGTCCTGCGCGCCGCGGTAGGAGACGAGTACAGAAACCGGGGGCGCGGCTGTCAGACCCGCCGTTGCTGCCCGCGCCGGCGCCGTGACGCGCCAGCCGCCGATGTCCAGCTCAGTCCTCACCCGATCGCCTCCGTGCGAATCGTTTCCCCCGTCGCCCTGCGGCGACATCGCGCGTTCAGGTTACTGGAGAAGCGCAGCTTGCGGCTAGTACCCTGACCGGATGAGCGACGGATATCGCGTGGCCGTGGTCGGCGCGACGGGGCAGGTCGGGACACTGATGCTGAGGCTGCTCGGCGAGCGCGGCTTTCCCGCGTCCGAGATCGTGGCGTTCGCCTCCGAGCGCTCCGCCGGCAAGACGATCGACGGCCCGAGCGGCGAGCTGACGGTTCGCGGTCTCGACGATGACTCGATCCAGGGCTTCGACGTGGCCCTGTTCTCGGCCGGCAGCGGCACGTCCGGCGAGTGGGCGCCGCGCTTCGCGCAGGCCGGCGCGACCGTGATCGACAACTCCTCGCGCTGGCGCATGCACGACGACGTGCCGCTCGTCGTCACCGAGGTCAACCCCGATGCGCTCGCCGGCCACCGCGGGATCATCGCCAACCCCAACTGCTCGACGATGCAGATGGTCGTCGCCCTGAAGCCGATCTACGATGCGGCCGGGATCGAGCGGCTCGTGATCAGCACCTACCAGGCGGTCTCCGGAACGGGGAAGCGAGCAGTGGACGAGCTGCTCGACCAGTCCCACGCGCTGCTGCACGAGCAGGCGATCGGCGCACCGGACCAGTACGCCCACCAGATCGCGTTCAACGCGCTCCCGCACGCGGGAAGCTTCCGCGACGGCGACGATCACACCGACGAGGAGCGCAAGCTGATCAACGAGACGCGCAAGATCCTCGGCGACCCGGCGATCGCGATCAGCGCGACCTGCGTGCGCGTACCCGTCGTCACCGGCCACTCCGAGGCGGTCAACGTGCAGACGGCGCGCCCGCTGTCCCCCGTGCAGGCGCGCGAGCTGCTCCGCGCCGCGCCGGGCATCGTCGTGCTCGACGACCCGGGCGCCGCGGTCTACCCGATGCCGATCCACGCCGCGGGGCGCGACGAGGTCTTCGTCGGGCGGATCCGCCGCGACCCGGGACACGAGGGGGCGCTCGACATCTGGGTGGTCGCCGACAACCTTCACAAGGGCGCCGCCACGAACGCCGTCCAGATCGCCGAGCTGCTGCACGAGCGCGGGCTGCTCAAGGCCTCCGCCCCCGCCGTCTAGGCGTTCCGCGCGCCAGCGTCCCTGCATCGCCCGAGCGCGGCAGGAGTAGGCGGCGATCGCTCGAAAGGGGGGGCGATGATCAGCTCAGAGGTGCAGCGCACGCTCGTCAAGTCCCCGCCCGAGCTCTGGAACGAGCTCAGCGACCCCGACGCGCTCGCCCGCCATCTCGGCGAGCTCGGCGAGATCAAGATCACCCGCGTGGAACCGGAGAACCTCGTCGAATGGGAGGCCGAGGGCACGACCGGCACAGTCGAGATCAAGCCGTCGGGCTGGGGAACGCGGGTGACGCTCACGGTTTCCAGCGCGCATTCCGCAGACGAGGTCGATGGCAGCGGACCCGAGGCCGTCGGCGCGCCGCTCGCTGCGGCCGAGGACATCGCCGAGGCGGAGCCGTTCGTCTCCGAGGAGCCGGATGAGCCCGAGGCCGCCGATCCGCCGCCGGAAACCGAGCAGGCGGCCGCTGCGGAGCCCGCGACGACGAATGAGAGCGAGCTCCGCCAGGACGCCGCGGCCCGCAAGCCGGCGCCCGCCACCGAGGCTGCTCGGCGCGCAGCCGGCTGGCCGAGCGCCGGCGCGACGGCCGCGCCGGCGATCGAGAGCGACCTGCGCGCGGCGGAAGCGCTCGATGGCCCGCCGGCCGCCCCGGCCGGCGTGCAGGAGTGGGCGGCGCAGGCGCTGGAAGAATCGGGAGATCTCGACGGCGAGGAGCCGCTTGCGCAGGAGCAGCCGGCGCCCGAACCAAGGCGCGGCTTCTTCGCCCGTCTCTTCGGCCGCCGCCGCCGGCCTGAGGGGCCGGGTGCGCGATTCGCGCCTTCGTGGCCGCCGGCCGAGACGGAGGGCCCAGACGAGCTCGGCGCCCGCGGCGAGACGGATGAAATGTCCGCCCAGCACGCCGGCGCGGACGTCGAGGAGTCGCCCGAGCTCGTCGGCGCCGACGCTGCTCCGGAGGCCGACGGCGTCCGCGAAGCCGCGGACGAACTCGACGCCGCGGACGAACTCGACGCCGCGGACGAACTCGACGCCGCGGACGAACTCGACGCCGCGGAGGAACTCGACGCCGCGGAGGAACTCGACGCCGCGGAGGAACTCGACGCCG
>DATMMF010000013.1:0-2885 GCA_035569835.1 Solirubrobacteraceae bacterium | reverse complement strand
ACCAGCCTCTCGCTCGCAATGCGGCACCTCCCGCAAAGCCTCTCGTCACTCCCCGTGGCATGGGTCATGGCATTCCGGCCGGACCAGGGCCTGCATCAGATGCAGCTGGCAACAATCGAGCTGATCGAGTCGGGAGCGGAGCTGATCCGCCTGGGGCCGCTTGATCGCACCGCGGTCGCGCAGGTCGCGACCGACGTGCTGGGAGCCGAGGCGGACGAGGAACTCCTGCAGAAGGCAGAGCGGGTCCAGGGTAATCCTTTTCTGCTGGTGGAGTTCTTCCGCGGGCTCCAGGACGACCGGCTGGTCTCGGTCGACTCCGGGCGCGCGACGCTGGTTGAGGACCGACTGCCGCATCGCGTGAGCGACAGCATGCGCAGGCGGCTTGCGCGCATGTCGCCGGCATCGGAACGGGCGGCGACGTTCGCATCGGGACTCGGGCGCCGGTTCAGCGTTCACGACCTGGCCGCGATGACCGACATGTCGGTTATAGACCTGATCGCCTCCGTCAATGAGCTCGTGCAAGCCGAGATTCTCGCCGACGACGGCGGTCACCTGGCCTTCCGGCACGACATCATCCGCGAGGCCGTTCGCGGCAGTCTGTTGTCCTCGGTCCGAGGCGCCATCGACCGGCGCGCGGCGGAGGTGCTGCTCGCGCGCGGCGCGCTTCCGGTCGAGGTGGCCACCCAGCTAGTCGCCAGCGCCGATCCAGGCGACGACGTCGCGATCGACACGGCGCTCAAGGCCGCCCGGGTCCTCGGCGCCTCCGATCCCGCGGCCGCCGCCGAGCTTGCCGACAAGGCGCTCGACCTCACGCCGCTGCAGCACCCTCTTCGGGGCCCGTTGGTCGCGCAGCGGGTGGTGTCGCTGTTCGCGGCCGGCCTGGCGGAGGAGGGAAGGCAGTTCGCTGACTCAGCGCTCCGGCAGGCGCTGCCGGCGGAGGAAGAGGCGCGGGTGCGGGCCAGCGTCGCCAGCATGTTCGATCTGTCTCCCGAGGTCAGGGCGGAGAACGCCCGCGCTGGCCTCGCCCTTCCGTCTCTGCCCACGGATCTACGGGCAGAGCTGTGGGCTGCGCTCTACCACAGCCTTAGCGTGGCCGGGCGGCTGCGGGAGGCGCTCGAGGTCGAGCCGAGCGCCCGCGATGCCGCCTACGCAAGCACCAGCGAGGTATGCCGGTTCTCGTTTGAGCTTCCGCAGTCGGGACTGGCCTACCAGCTACTCGACTTCGGGCGCTCGCTGGAGATTCTCCTGACCGCAGAGCGCCGTGACCTCGCAGGCCGCGGCGATGCACAGGCGCGCCTCGCGCACGTACTGCGGTGTTGGATTCTCGCCGCGGTTGACCGGTACGAGGACGCACTGCACGCGATCGACGCCGGGGTGATCGCCGCCCAGCGTGACCGGCAGAACTGGGCGCTGCGCGTCTTCGAGACGACCCGGGGCCGGCAGATGCTGCAGATGGGGAGGTTCGCCGACGCGGCGATCGCGCTCGAAGGCCGATTTAGCCGGGCTGAGGCCCATCTCGTCGCCGGAGCCCTGCACGCGCCCTCGGTCGTGTCGCTCGGCCTGCTTAAAATCCACACCGCGGACGAGGCGGGCGCGCTGGAGGTGGCGGAGATCGCGAAGATCATGTTGCAGGCTAGGGCGCCTTGCGTCCGGCACCATGCGATGTGGTACCTGGCGCTGCTCGCGCTGTCCCAGGGCGATCCGATGCGGGCGCACGGGTGGCTGTCCTCGTCCGGGCACGAAGAGCGGCTCTCGATGTTCCCGCTTTTCCCGCATGAGGTCGCCTACGACGCCGAGCGGGTGCGGATCGCGGCGGCGGTGGGTGACGAGGAGCTCGCTGACCGCGCCATTTCGCTGGCCGAGCGACGCGCGAGCCGCAACCCGGATATCCCCTCGTGCGCCGCCGCCGCGGCGCACGCCCGGGGCATCTGGAGCGACTCGGCGGAGGATCTCGAGCGCGCGGTCTCGTTCTACCGGGGCGGTCCTCGCCTGCTTGCCTTCGCATCCGCGCTCGAAGACCTCGGCCGACTGCTGGCCCAGCGTGGCGACAACGCGGCCGCGATCGCCGCGCTCGATGAGTCCCTTTCGATCTCGGCGCGTGTGGGGGCGGCGTGGGACGCCGCGCGGGTGCGCGGCCGGCTGCGGCGGCTGGGCGTGCGACGGCGTCCGTCCAAGGTCGACCGGCCGAAGACCGGCTGGGACGCCCTGACCGAGACCGAGTCTCTGGTCGTCAACCTTGCCGCGCATGGGTGCACCAACCGGGAGATCGCCGACAAGCTGTTCATCTCCCCGCACACCGTCGATTCGCATCTCCGTCACATCTTCGAGAAACTCGGAGTTAATTCGCGTGTGCACCTGACGAGGCTTGTCGGAGGCCGGTCGCCCCAGTTGCCGGGGGACCTGGGCGCTGGCAGTGAAAGGTGAGCTCTCCACAGACCCGCAGTACCTGCAACGCGTGGCAATCACCTGGTCGGGCTAGGGATCGCGCATTCGCGTGATGTCGTGAGCCGGAGCGGTCTCCAGGGTGGAATCGGCAGTCGCCTCGCCTGCCCCGGCTCAACTCGCGGCTTCCGAGACGAAGGTCGGCGGCCATCTGCCGCCTACAGGGGCCAACTGGCGTTCACAGGTTAGTGGGGTTCTGCGACGCGGTTCCGATGCGGTCACCTGGCGCGGTATTGCCGGAAGGAATCCGAACCGATGGCCGTCTGCCCTGGCGGGTCGGCCGGGGAGATCACCGCGTGGAGCTGGAGTCGTCCCGCTATGCCGAGCTTGGGGAATGAGCGGTGCAAGTGAGATTGGACGGTTCGGGGGGACAAGTGCATCCGCTGGGCGATCTCGCGGTTGGTTAGCCCCTGGGCCGCGAGTTCGATGATCTCCCGCTGTTG
>DATMMF010000012.1:0-176376 GCA_035569835.1 Solirubrobacteraceae bacterium | reverse complement strand
CGCCGGCCAGCGGCGTCCGGGGACCTACCCCTCGATCGCGGCGTACACCTCGTCGATCAGCTTCAGCCGATCGGGCAGCTCGAAGTTCTCAGCGAGATAGCGCTCGGTCTCGGTGCGCGACTCGCCGTTGAGCGCCATGTTGAGCGCGATCAGGCGGGCGCCGTCTTCGTCGGCGCCGGCGGCCTGGACCCCGCTCGTCTGGGGCTGCGCCGGGACCGCCTGCGCGGCGATCGCCGAGTCCAGCGCCGCCTCGAACACGCCGGTCGCGGGCGCCTGGGCTTCGAGTTCCTCCTCGACCGGTTCGGCGACGGGCGGCTCGGGCGCGCGCGGCCGTTCGGCTGCCGGCGGCGGGGGCTCGGCTTCGCCTCCACCGGAGGCGGCGCCGTAGAGCTCGGCCATGCCGGCCTCGACCGCGGTCAGGTCCGCGGCGAGGCGCCCGGCGCCCGCGCGCACGCTGCCGATCAGGGCGTTGACGTCGGCGTCCATCGAGCCGACGCGCTCGAGCAGCGTCGATGTCACCTGGGCGACGGCGCCGACGTGCAGCCGCGCCTTCTCGATCGCCTCTTCGCGCGTGCGCTCGGCGTCCCTGGAGGCCTCGTCGCGCATCTGGCGCGCGTTCTCCTGCGCCGTGCGCTCGATCTCGGCTGCAGCCGCCTCGGCCGCCTCGATGATGCTCTGCACCTGGGTTCCGGCGGTCGAGGCCATCGACAGGTTCGGACCGCCGGTGCTCGCCGTACGCTGCAGCTCCTCGAACTCGGCCGCAAGCGCCCGCAGGTGGCCGTCGACGGTCGCCGGGTCGTAGCCGCGGCGGCCGATCGGGAAGTCGCGTCGTTCGATCGCCTGGCGATCCAAAGGCACGGCGAAGATCCTAGGCGATGTCCCCGGCGGAGGAGTCGGATGCCGCCTCGGCGGGCAGCGGGCCCTCCCCCGCCCTGATGTCCTGGAGGTCGCGCCGCAGCTCGCGCAGCTCGTCGCGGAGCTGGGCCGCGTACTCGAAGCGCAGGTCCTCGGCCGCCGCCAGCATCTCCTCCTCGATCTCGACGATCATCTTCTCGAGCTCGTGCTGCGGGACCTCTTCGGTTGAGCCCCGCTTCGCGGTGCGGCGTTTGCGGCCCCGCGGCACCTTCGACTCGGCCTGCAGGAACTCGGCGATGTCGGAGATCCCCTTGACGATCGTCGCGGCCGTGATGCCGTGCTCCTCGTTGTAGGCGAGCTGGATCTCGCGACGGCGATCGGTCTCGTCGATCGCGGCGCGCATCGCCTTGGTCTCTTTGTCGGCGTACATCAGGACCGTGCCCTCGACGTTGCGTGCCGCGCGACCGATCGTCTGGATCAGCGAGGTCTCGCCGCGAAGGAAGCCCTCCTTGTCGGCATCGAGGATCGCCACCAGCGAGACCTCGGGCAGATCGAGCCCCTCGCGCAGCAGGTTCACGCCGACGAGGACGTCGTACTCGCCGAGCCGCAGGTCGCGGATGATCTGGATTCGTTCGAGCGTGTCCACCTCGGAGTGCAGGTAACGAGTCTTGAAGCCCATCTCGAGCAGGTACTGCGAGAGGTCCTCGCTCATCTTCTTCGTCAGGGTCGTGACCAGAACGCGCTCGTCGCGCTGCACGCGCGCACGCACCTCGTTCATCAGGTCGTCGATCTGGTTCTTGGTCTCGCGCACCTCGACCGACGGGTCGACGATGCCGGTCGGTCGCACGATCTGCTCGACCACGCGCGTCGAGCGCACCCGCTCGTACTCGCCGGGCGTCGCTGAGACGAACATCAGCTGCGGGGTGATCGAGAGGAACTCCTCGAAGGTCTGCGGGCGGTTGTCCATCGCGCTGGGCAGGCGAAATCCGTAATCGACGAGCGTCTGCTTGCGAGAGCGGTCGCCCTCGTACATGCCGCCGACCTGCGGGACCGTCTGGTGGGACTCGTCGATGAAGCAGACGAAGTCCTTCGGGAAGTAGTCGATCAGGCAGTACGGCCGGGAGCCCGGCGCGCGGCCGTCGAGGATCCGCGAGTAGTTCTCGATCCCCGAGCAGAAGCCGACCTCGCGCAGCATCTCCATGTCGTACTGCGTGCGCTGGCGCAACCGGTGCGACTCGAGCTGCTTGCCTTCGGACTCCAGCGCGGCGGTGCGCTCGTTCAGTTCGGCGCCGATCGCCTCCACCGCGCCCTCGATCGTCCCCTCCTTGACGTTGTAGTGCGTGGCCGGCCAGATCGCTACGTGCTCCAGGTCGTCGGCGAGCAGCTCGCCTGTCAGCGGGTCGAAGTGCTGCAGCCGTTCCACTTCGTCGCCGAACATCGTGGCCCGGAACGCCGTCTCGGCGTACGCGGGGAAGACCTCGAGCGTCTCCCCGCGGACGCGGAACGTTCCGCGCGAGAGCACCTGGTCGTTGCGCGTGTACTGGATCGAGACGAGCTTGCGCAGCAGCGCGTCGCGGTCGATCTCCTCACCGCGCTTGAGGATCTGCATGTTCATCTCGTAGGTCTGCGGCGAGCCGAGGCCGTAGATGCACGACACCGAAGCGACGACGATCACGTCCCTGCGGGCGAACACCGCGGCCGTGGCAGCGTGTCTCAGCCGGTCGACCTCCTGGTTGATCGCCGAGTCCTTCTCGATGTAGAGGTCCCGGCTCGGCACGTATGCCTCGGGCTGGTAGTAGTCGTAGTAGGACACGAAGTACTCGACCGCGTTGTCCGGGAAGAACGTCCGGAACTCGTTGCAGAGCTGCGCGGCGAGCGTCTTGTTGTGGGCGATCACGAGCGTCGGGCGCTGGACAGCCTCGATCACCCCGGCCATCGTCATCGTCTTGCCGGTGCCGGTGGCGCCCAGCAGCGTCTGGAAGCGCTCGCCGGAGGTGATGCCCTCGGCCATCGCCTCGATCGCCCGCGGCTGGTCGGCGGTCGGCGTGAAGACGTTGTCGAGCTTGAAGGCGGGCACCGGACTACGGTAGCGACGGTTGCGGCCATGCCGTGTCCGCGACCGGCGGACCGGCGGGGTGCCGTCCGGCTGAGCGCAGGCTAGGAGAGGCCGAGCTCGCGCGGGTAGGTCTGCCGGTATTCCTGCTGCGCGTTCAGCACGCGCTGCACGTATTCGCGCGTCTCTGTGAACGGGATCGCGCCGATCGAAAGCGATTCGCCCGATTCGTGCGCGCGCGCGACCCAGCTGTCGACGTTCGTGAGGCCGCCGTTGTACGCGGCCACCGCCAGCATCTCGTTGCCGTGATAGTGGTCGAGCAGGTATCGCAGGTAATAGCTGCCGTACGCGACGTTGACCGCGGGAGTGGCGAGGTCGGCTGCGGTGAAGCGCCTGCCGCCGGAGAGTTTGGCCAGGTAGTACGCCGTTTCGGGAAGGATCTGCATCAGCCCCTGCGCCCCGGCGGAGGACGGGCGGGGTTCGAATTTGCTCTCCGCGTAGATCACGGCCGCGACCAGCGCCGGGTCGAGATGCTTGTCGGAGGCCTGTTCGCGGATGATCGACGCGTCGGTCAGCGGCAGGGCGTTGCGATGCACGCCACCGCTCAGCAGCGGGTACACGATCACGGCCGCCACCAGCGCCGCGCCGAGCGCCAGCATCCAGCCCTGCCCGCGGCGGCCACGGCTCACGCGCGCGCTGGTCGCGACGTGACTCATACCCCTAGATTGCCAAGCACGTCCGACAGTTGCGCTCGCAGCTCCCCGATCGTGCCGTCGTTGCGGACGACGAACGTCGCGCGCGCCGCCTTCTCGTCCTGGGTCAGCTGGCGTGCATCACGCTCGCTCACGTGCTCGTGACCGCGCGCGGCTGCGCGCTGGAAGCGAAGATCTTCGGAAGCGAGGACCGCGATCGTCGCGTCGTAGGCGTCCTGCAGACCCGCCTCGAACAGCAGCGGCACCTCGACGACCGCCGCGGGGGGAGGCGGCTCGCGCTCTCGCGCCTGCTCGAGCCAGGCGGCGACCCTCGCACCGACGAGCGGCCAGAGCAGCTGCTCGAGCCAGCGGCGCTCGTCCTCGTCGGCGAACACGCGGCGGGCCACCGCGGCCCGATCGACCGCGCCCTCGGGCGCGACCTCCGGCCCCCAGCGGGCGACCACCTGCTCGCGCAGCTCGGGCGAGTCGTAGAGCTCGTGCACGACGTCGTCGCTCGAGATCGTCTCGGCGCCGAGCTCGCGCAGAACCTCCAGCGCGGTCGACTTTCCTGCGCCCAGCCCACCCGTCAGCCCGACGAACGGAACCTGCTGCGCCAACTTCCCGCGGCCGGCAGCCGCGTCAGCCCTGCTCGGGCTCGCCGGCGGTCTCGGCCTCGACCTCTGCGGCCTCGGCATCGTGCTCGGCCACCGCCGCTTCCGGCAGCGGCGCCGCGTCGCCCGCCACGTCCGCGGCGGTCGGTCCGTCCTCGGCGGGCGGCTGCTCCGTCTCAGCGGCGGGCGCCTCCTCGGCCTCAGCGGCGGGCACCTCCTCGGCCTCAGCGGCGGGCGCCTCCTCGGCCTCAGCGGCGGGCACCTCCGGCTGCTCGGCCGGCGCCTCTGCCTGCTCGGCTGCCGCCTCGGGCTGGTCGACGCTCGCCTGTGCCGGCTCGTCGGCCACGACCTCGGCCTCGGGCTGCGCCTGCTCCTGGGCTTCGGGCGGCGCGCCCTCCTCGCCCTCGGGCTGCTCGGTGCCGTCGCTCGGGCGCGAGACCGGCAGGATCTGGTCCTCGACGCGCTTGGCCGACAGCGACAGGCGCCGGCGCTCGGAGTCGATCTCGAGGATCTTCACGCGGATTTCGTCGCCCGGATGGACGATCTCGCGCGGGCTCTCCACGTGGTGCGGGGCCAGCTCCGAGATGTGCACGAGGCCCTCGACGCCGTCGAGGATCTCGACGAACGCGCCGAAGGTGACGACCTTCGTGACTTTGCCGGCCAGCTCGTCGCCGACGTTGTAGGTGTCGACGATCCGCTGCCAGGGGTCCTCCTGGGTCTGCTTCAGGCCGAGGGAGATGCGCTGGCGATCGCGGTCGATGTCCAGGACCTTGACCTTGACCGTGTCGCCGATCGAGAGGATCTCGCTCGGGTGGTTGACGTGGGACCAGGAGAGCTCGGAGATGTGGATCAGGCCGTCGATGCCGTCGAGGTCGACGAACGCGCCGAAGTCGACGATGTTCGAGATCTGGCCTTCGACGACCAGGCCCGGCTGCAGGCGGTCGAGAATCTGCTGGCGGACCTCCTTGCGCTCCTCCTCGAGGACCGCGCGACGCGAGAGCACGACGTTGTTGCGCGACCGGTTGAGCTCGATCACCTTCGTCTCGATCTTCGTGCTCATGTACTCGTCGAGGTTGGGCACGCGCCTGATGTCGACGAGCGAAGCCGGCAGGAAGCCGCGCACGCCGAGGTCGATGATCAGGCCGCCCTTGACGACCTCGATCACGGTGCCCTCGACCGGCTCGCCGGACTCGGCGGCGGCTTCGATGCGGCGCCACGCCTTCTCGAAGCGCGCGCGCTTCTTGGACATGATCAGGCGGCCGTCCTGATCCTCCTTGGTGAGGACGATCGCGTCGACCTCCTCGCCGAGATGCACCTCGTCGGCCGGGTCGACCGCCTTGCGGATCGACAGCTCGTTGGCCGGGATGACGCCCTCGGACTTGTAGCCGATGTCCACCAGGACCTCGTCCTTGTCGATGCGGACGACGTGCCCGGTGACGACCTCGCCCTCCTCGATCTCGCGGAAGGTGGCGTCGTAGTTGGGGACGATCTGTCCGTCGACCTCGAGGAGCAGCCCATTCGAGCCGTCGACGACCCGAGCCTGCGGGTTGTCCATCACTGTTTGCACCGGCCGAAGCGTAGCGCAGCCATATCATTGCCGGGGAGATGCCTGTTCGAGCCACGAAGCGGGGAGTGGACCGTACGCGCCTGGACCGCGACTGCGACGTCCTGGTCTGCGGAGCGAGCTTCGCCGGGCTCGCCGTCGCGAGCGAGCTCGCGGGCGCCGGGGCGCACGTGCTGGTCGTCGACCGCTACGAGATCGGCGAGCGCCAGACGTCGGCCTGCGGCATCCCGAGCGAGTGGCTGCGGGCGATGGACCTGCTGGGCAGCGAGCGCCAGAGCTTCGACGAGCTCGTCGTTCACACGCCCTGGCGCACGGCCCGCTGGCAGCTTCCGTGGTCGTTCTCGACCTTCGACTACCGCGAGCTGTGCGCGCTGCTCTGGGACCGCGCCGGCGAGGCGGAGTTCGAGACCGCGACCGTCACCGGCCGCCGCGGCTCCACAGTCGTCACGGACCGCGGCGAGCTGACCGCGCCGCTGATCGTCGACGCGCTCGGATGGCGCCGCGTGCTGTCGAACGCGACCCCGATCCAGCCGCCGAACGCGCGCCTCTCACGCGGCCTCGAGGTACACCCGCCCGGCAGCGGCCGCGACATGGAGCTGTGGATCGACGCCTCCTACATCCGCGCCGGGTACTCGTGGAGCTTCCCCGCGGCCGACGAGCTGCGGGTCGGCGTCGGCTCGTTCTGGCCCTCTGACCACGTCAAGGAGCCGACCGTGCGCCTCGCCGGCGACCTCGCGCTGCCAGCGCAGGGCTACCAGGGCAACTGGATCCCCCACCAACTCCGCCGCGCCGTGGAGGACGGCGTCTTCTTCGCCGGCGACTCCGCCGGCCACTGCTTGCCCCTGACCGCCGAGGGCATCCGCACCGCGCTCTACTTCGGCCTTGCGTGCGGGCGCGAGCTGCGAGCCGTGTTGGCGGGCCACCGCTCGCGCGAGCAGGCGCTGCTCGGCTACGGGTGGTTCTCCGACTCGCACGAGCGGAAGTTCCGCTGGCTGCTGAACGCGCAGCGCGCCATCGGGCAGCTCACGCCGAGCCGCGCGATCACCCAGCTCGTGCGCGCGTTCGAGTCGCGGCGCCTGACCCGCTGGACCTTCAACCAGTACCTCGCGATCGCCCCGCCGTCCTACGTCTCGGCCGGCGCCGGCCCGAGCCGTGACAGCACGCGCGCGAGCCGCCGGATCCCCTCCTCGATCGCCGGCTCGGCCAGGTTGGCGTAACCGAGCACGAGCCCGTCGTCGACGGGCCGCGGCTCGATGTAGGCATAACCGAGCGGGTAGATCCCCACCGACTCGCGTGCCGCGGCGCGCGCGAGCGCGATTCCGTCGACGGGCTCGGGGAGTCGCACGGTCGCGTGCAGGCCGGCCGCGAGCCCGGTGACCCGCGCCCCCGGCAGCTCCTGCTCGACAGCCGCTACGAGCGTGTCGCGGCGCGAGCGGTACCGTCGCCGCGCGCCGCGCAGGTGGCGGTCGTAGGCGCCGCTGTCGAGCAGGCGCGCGAGCGCGAGCTGGTCGAGCGTCGGCGAGCCGTGGTCGGCCATCAGCTTGCGCGAGGCGATCGGCTCGAGCAAGCGCGAGGGCAGCACCATCCAGCCGAGCCGCAGCGCCGGCGCCAGCGTCTTGCTGACGGTGCCGGTGTAGAGCACGCGCTCGGGCGCCAGGCCCTGCATCGCGCCGAGGGGCGCGCGGTCGTAGCGGAACTCGGCGTCGTAGTCGTCCTCGATCACCACCCCGCCCGTCCGCGCGGCCCACTCCAGGAGGACCGCGCGGCGCGAGGGCGACAGCGCGACCCCCGTCGGCGACTGGTGCGCGGGCGTGACGAGCGCGGCGGCCGCCTGCGAGCTCAGCAGCTCGACACGGGCGCCGTCGGCGTCGACCTCGAGCCCGGCCACCCGCGCGCCGTGGCTCGTCAGGATCCACCTGTGCACGGGAAGGCCCGGGTCCTCTGCGGCGATCGTGCTCCCGGCGAGCTCGGCGCCGATCAGCGCGAACGCCTGCGCCGCCCCCGCGCACACCACGATCGACTCCGGGTCCGCCGCCACGCCGCGCACGCGCCGCAGATGGCCGGCGAGCGCGCGCCGCAGCTCCAGCGCGCCGCGCGGATCCGGGTAGCCGAACGCCCGGTCGGGCGCCTCGCGCAGCGTCTCGCGCAATGCCCGCAGCCAGAGCCGGCGTGGGAACGTCGCGAGATCGGGGTTCCCGGGGAAGAAGTCGAATTGCAGCGGCACCTCATGGCGACCGGCAGCGGGCCGCTCGGGCGGCGCCGCAGCGCCGGCGACGAACGTGCCCGCGCCGGGCCGGGCCAGCAGGTAGCCCTCGGCGAGCAGCTGCGCGTAGGCGTCGACGACCAGGCGGCGCGAGATGCCGAGGTCAGCCGCCAGCACGCGTGTCGCGGGCATCTGCATCTGCGGCGCGAGCCGGCCGCTGCGCACGGCCTCCCTGAGCGCATCCTCGAGCTGCGCGCGAAGCGGCGTGCCGGTGGAGCGGTCGAGCTCCAGCAGCAGCTCCTCGCCGCGATGAGAATTGGTACCCATTTCGAGGCTGTAATTGGTCCTTTACGCTGGACCAGGCAGACCATATCGTGCCAATGGTGAATGCGTCTGAAGCAACCGCGTCACAGGTACCTCACAGCAGAGAGGAGCACAAGATGACCGTCGTCGAGGGCGTTCCCACCCGCCGCCATCCGCTGATCCGCCTCGCCTACGCGCTCGCGCGCTGGGAAATCAAGCGGGTGACGGGCAAGTCGCTGCTGACGCCGGACATCCCGCTCCGCGCTCACCGCTTCCGGCAACTCGTCGGCTACGCGCAGCTCGAGAAGAGCGTGGCGCGCCGGCCTCTGGTGCCCGAACGCCTGCGCGCCCTGGCGGTGCTCAAGTCGGCGGTCATGCAGGGCTGCGAGATGTGCCAGGACATCGGGTCCTTCGAGGCCCGCGCGAAGGGCACGACCGAGGCCCAGCTGCGCGAGCTGCACCGATACGCCGACAGCGAGCATTTCGACGAAGCCGAGCGGCTCGTCCTCGACCTGGCCGTCGCGATGACGCGGACGCCGGTCTACGTGCCGCCGGAGCTGCTCGAAGCGCTCCGCGAGCAGCTTGGGAGCGACGCCGCGCTGGTCGAACTCGTGCACCTGATCGCGGTGGAGAACCTGCGCTCGCGCTTCAACGGCGCCTTCCAGCTCGGCGCCGCCGGCTTCAGCGAGGGCATGGCCTGCGCCCGGCTCGAGACGACGGGGTCGGCCCCGCCCGACGCGCTCGCGGCCGCAGCGCGCGGCGAGGCGCCCGCGGGCGGCGGCGACGGGCTCGCGATCGCCTCGTGAGGGTCTTCCTCGCCGGGGCGACCGGCGTGATCGGCCGGCGGCTCGTGCCGGCGCTGCTCGCCGCCGGCCACGAGGTGACCGCGATGTGCAGAAGCCCTGAGCGCGCCGAGCAGGCGCGCGCCACGGGAGCCGAGGCGGCGATCGCCGACGCGCTCGACGCCGAGGCGGTGCGAAGCGCCGTCGCCTCCGCGCGCGCGGACGCGGTCGTCAACCAGCTCACCGCGCTGCCCAAGCGCATCGACCCGCGCCGCATCGAGCGCGACTTCGAGCTCAACGACCGCCTGCGCAGCGAGGGCTCGGCGATCCTTGCGGCCGCCGCGCGCGACGCCGGGGTCGCGCGGCTCGTCGCACAGAGCATCGCCTTCATGTACGAGCCGGGGCCGCCGGGGACCGTCCACGCCGAGGAGGACCCGCTGGTGCGCCGACCGGCGCCGTCCTTCGCCCGGTCCGCCGATGCGATCAAGCGGCTCGAGCGCACGACGCGCGAGCACGGCGGGACCGTCCTACGGTACGGCTACTTCTACGGCCCGGGCAGCGCGGTCGCGACCGACGGCTCGATCGTGCAGGACCTGCGACGCAGGCGGATGCCGGTCGTCGGCTCGGGCGACGGCGTGTGGTCGTTCGTGCACGTCGACGACGCCGCCGATGCGACGGTCGCGGCGTTGAGCGCTCCACCCGGCACATACAACGTCGTCGACGACGAGCCGGCGGCGGTCCGCGACTGGCTGCCCGCCCTCGCACGGGCCGCCGGAGCGCCTCGCCCGCTGCGCGTGCCGGCGTTCATCGCGCGCCTGGCCGCGGGCGACTACGGCGTCCAGGTCATGACCGCTGGGCAGGGCGCCTCCAGCGCGCGCGCCAAGCGCGAGCTCGAATGGGGCCCCGGGCACGCGAGCTGGCGCGAGGGATTCAGGACGGCGCTGGGCTGAGCGCCCCGGGTGCGCTACTTCCGCACGACCAGCGCGGCGCCGACGATCAGCAGCACGATGCCGAGCACGCGGTGCACCGTGACCGGCGTCTTGGCGACGCCGAGCAACCCGAAGCGGTCGATCACGACCGACATCGCGAGCTGGCCGGCGATGACGACGGCCGTGAGGCCGCTCGCGCCGAGCGTTTTGACGGCTTCGAGCGCGACGAACACGTACACGGCACCCAGCAGGCCCCCGACCAGCGCCCACCAGGGCACCTTGCCGACGCTGCCGAGCGAGCCGAGACCGCCGCGCAGCACGAAGCTGATCGCGACGAGCGCCGCGGTGCCGACGAGGAACGAGAACGTCGCCGCCTGCACGCCGCCCACGGTTTTGCCGAGGCGGGAGTTGATCGGCGCCTGCATCGCGACGAGCGCGCCCGCCGCCGCCCCGAGGAACACGGCCAGGCTGCGCGTCACTTCGCGTCCAGCCAGTTCTCCCCGACGCCCGCCTCGACGGCGAGCGGCGGCTCGTGCGGCTCCCACACGGCGACCATCTCGCGCTCGATCAGCTCGCTCGCGGCCTGCGCCTCGCCGGGCGGGCCTTCGAACAGCAGCTCGTCGTGGATCGTCAGCAGCAGCTTCGTCTCCAGCCCCGAGGCGGCGAGCGCGGCGTGAGTACGAACCATCGCCAGCTTGATGATGTCCGCGGCGGTGCCCTGGATCACCGTGTTCACCGCCAGGCGCTCCCCCAGGGTGCGGACCTGGTAGTTGCGTGCCCGCAGCTCGGGGATCTGGCGCCGGCGCCCCCACAGCGTCTTGACGTAGCCCTCGTCCTTGGCGCGCTCGATCGTCGCGTCGATGAACGCGGCCACCTTCGGGAAACGCTCGAGGTAGGCGTCGATGAACTCTTTGGCCTCCTCGCGCGGGATGTTCAGGCGGTCGGCGAGCCCGTAGTCGGAGAGTCCGTAGACGATCCCGTAGTTGATCATCTTGGCCTTCGAGCGCATCCCGGGGTCGATCTCCTCGGCTGTCACGCCGAACACGCGCGACGCGGTTGCCGTGTGCACGTCCTCGCCCTTTTTGAAGATCTCCATCAGCGCGTCCTCGCCCGCCGCCTGAGCGAGCACGCGCAGCTCGATCTGCGAGTAGTCGGCCGAGATCAGCACGGCGCCGGGCTCGGCCTCGAAGCAGCCCCGGATCTCACGGCCGAGCGGCGTCCGGATCGGCACGTTCTGCATGTTCGGGTTGGTGCTCGAGAGTCGGCCGGTCGTCGCGACCGCCTGCAGGAACGTGGTGTGGATGCGCGACTCGGCGTCAGCCTGTTCGGGCAGCACGTCGAGGTATGTCTTGATCAGCGTCGAGAGCTCGCGCCAGCGCTCGATCCGGGGCACGATCTCGTGCTCGTCGCGGATCGCCTGCAGCACGCGCGCGTCGGTCGAGTAGCCCGTCTTGCCCCGCCGCTTGCGCGACAGCCCGAGCCGCTCGAACAGGATCTCGCCGAGCTGCTGGGGCGAACCGATCGTGAACTCCTCGCCGGCGAGCCGGAAGATCTCGCGTTCGAGCTCGGCGATCTCCTCCTGCACGCGCGCGGTGATGCCCGCCAGCCGCTCGAGGTTGATGCGCACGCCGAGCAGCTCGAGCTCGCGCAGCACCGGCTCGAGCGGCAGCTCGATCTCATCGAGCACCTGCTGCAGTCCGCGCTCGGCGATCTGCTCGCGCTGCCAGTCGGCAAGCGCAGCGAGCATCACGGCCAGCGCCGCCACCGGGTCCTCCAGGTCGCTGCCGAGGCCGCGTTCCTCGCAGAGCTCCGCGAGCGGGTAGCCGCGGCGAGCCGGGTCGAGCAGGTAGGCGCCGAGGAGGGTGTCGTGGGCGAGATGCTCGGGCAGGACGCGCAGCGCCTTGGCGTCGTGCGCCACCACGGGCCGCGCCCCGCATGCGGCGACGACTTCCTCCGGCCCCTCGCAGTCGCCGGCCAGCACCGCGCCGTCGCAGAAGGCGGCGAACCGCCACGGAGCGCCCTCGGCGAACAGCTCGCCGTCCGGCGCTTCGGTTTCGGCCACCACCACGCTCAGCTCCTGCCCGGCCGTCCCGAGCCCGGCGATGTCCGCGGGCCGCCCTGTGAGCAGACGCGCGGTCAGCGTGACCTCCGTGGCACTCGCCGGCGCCGCCGCCTCCGGGTCGCCGAGCGCTTCCTCCAGGCGGCGCAGCGGATCACGCAGCTCGTACTCGCGGAACACCTCGCGCAAACGCGAGCGATCCGGCTCGCGGCCGGCCTCGAGCGAGATGTCCAGGTCGACGTCGAGGTCGCGGCGCACCGTCGCGAGCTCGCGCGAGAGCCGGGCGTCCTCGGCGTGCTCGATCAGGTTCTGTTTGCGCTTCGCGCCTTTGACCTCCTCGACGCTCGCGAGCACGTCCTCGAGCGAGCCGAAGGACTGGAGCAGCTCGCTGGCCGTCTTGTCGCCGATCCCGGGGATCCCCGGGATGTTGTCCGAGGTGTCGCCCTTCAGGCCGTAGAAGTCGGGGATCAGCTCGGGCGGGATGCCGTAACGGTCGATCACGGCCTGGCGGTCGTAGATCTTCGTGTCGGTGATGCCGCGCGAGGTCGCCATCACCTTGACCAGGCCGTCCTCGTCGATCAGCTGGAACACATCGCGATCGCCGGTCACGATCGTCACCGGGACCGGCGGATCCGAGCGCAGCGCGCGGTCCGCGAGCGAGGCGATCACGTCGTCGGCCTCGTAGCCCTCGAGCGTCACGTTCCTGTAGCCGAATGCCTCGACGAGCGGCTCCATCACCGGCCACTGTTCCTTCAGCAGGTCCGGGCGCGAGCGCCGCTGCGCCTTGTAGTCGGCGAACAGCTCGTTGCGGCCCGAAGTCCCCGCGTCCCACGCGACGACCGTCGGCTGCACGCCGTAGTCGGTGACGATCTTCACGAGCATCGAGGCGAACCCGAAGATCGCGTTGGTCGGCACGCCGGTGGAGGTGGCGATCGACTCTGGCAGCGCGAAGAACGCGCGGTACACGAGGCTCGGGCCGTCGATCAGGAACAGGCGCCGCTCGCGCGAGCCGTCCGCGGCCCCGCCGGCGGAGCCGCCCGCAGCCCGGGCACCCGCGCGCGCTGAGGTCTGGACCGCCATCGCTTCCACTCTACGTGCCCGCGACGGAGTGCGGCCGCGCCGCGCCGTTTGCGCGGGCGGGCGGGCCCGCTTCCAGCGGAATCTTGAGAAGATGCCGTGCCGCCAGCCACGGAGGGAGCAGAGAAGTGAGCGCCACACCGAGCGCGCAGTACCGCCTGACCATCCGCGTGAAGCTCGACGACAGCCCGGGCGTGCTCGGCCGGGCCACGACCGCGATCGGCGAAGCGGGAGGCATCGTCGGCGCCGTCGACATGGTCGACACGGACGCCGCGGGCTCGCTGCGGGACATCGTCGTCGACGCCTCCGGCCCCGACCACTGGGAGCAGATCCTCGCGGCGATCGACGCGGTCGAGGGCGCCGAGGTGATCGACACCACCGACCGCACCTTCCTGCTGCACGTCGGCGGCAAGATCGAACAGTCCAACAAGAACCCGCTGAAGACCCGCGACGACCTCTCGATGGTCTACACGCCCGGCGTGGCGCGCGTCTGCCTGGCGATCGCCGACGACGAGGACAAGGCCTTCCAGTACACGATCAAGCGCAACACCGTGGCGGTCGTCTCCGACGGCACCGCCGTGCTCGGCCTCGGCAACATCGGGCCCAAGGCCGCGATGCCCGTGATGGAGGGCAAGTGCTGCCTGTTCAAGGAGTTCGCCGGCGTCGACGCGTTCCCGATCTGCCTCGACACCACCGACACCGAGGAGATCGTCCACGCCGTCAAGCTGATGGCGCCCGGGCTCGGCGGCATCAACCTGGAGGACATCTCGGCCCCGCGCTGCTTCGAGATCGAGCAGCGGCTGATCTCCGAGCTCGAGATACCCGTGTTCCACGACGACCAGCACGGCACGGCGGTGGTCGTGATGGCGGCGGTGCTGAACGCCGTGAAGCTCACCGGGCGCAAGCTCGAGGACCTGAGCGTCCTGATCATCGGCTTGGGCGCGGCCGGGATCGCGGTGACGCGGATCCTGCGCGCCGCCGGCGTCATGCGGATCGTCGGCGCCGACTCCAAGGGCGTGCTGAGCACGCAGCGCGCGGACTACCTCGACAGCTCGATGAACCCGGTCAAGCGCTGGTTCGCGGACGTGACCAACCCGGACTGCCGCTCGGGCATGCCGGCGGACGTGATCGACGGGGTGGATCTCTTGATCGGCCTTTCGGGGGCGCGCGCGCTGCCGGCCGACGCGCTCGCGCGGATGAGCCGGGACGCGATGGTCTTCGCGATGGCCAACCCCAACCCCGAGGTGCACCCGGAGGAGGCCGCACCGCACGTGCGGATCATGGCGACCGGCCGCTCGGACTACCCGAACCAGATCAACAACGTGCTCGCCTTCCCGGGGATCTTCCGTGGCGCGCTCGACGTGCGCGCCGGAGCGATCACAGAGGACATGAAGATGGCGGCGGCATACGCGATCGCGTCGATCGTCGATGACGACGAGCTGCGCGAGGACTACATCATCCCGTCCGTTTTCAACCGCGAGGTCGCGCCGGCCGTCGCTGCCGCCGTGGGCGAGCAGGCGCGCGCCGCGGGCACGGCGACGGCGGGACAGGAGGTCGGCTACGCCCAGGGCGACGCGGTCGCGACGGGAGCCGCAGCCTCGCACGCCGGCGCCCACCCCGACGGACGATGATGGGGGGTCTCGGATGCCGTCGGTGACGGTCAGCGGCGCGAGCGGCATGATCGGGCGCCGGCTCGTCGCCGAGCTGCTCGGCGACGGCTGGGACGTGACGATCCTCAGCCGCGAACCGGAACGAGCGCGCCGCGCGCTCGGCGACGTGCGGGCGCATGCGTGGGACCCGGTGCGCGAACCGGCTCCGGCCGGCGCGCTCGCGGGCCGCGACGCCGTCGCCCACCTGGCCGGCGAGCCAGTCGCGCAACGCTGGTCGCCGGAGGCGAAGACCGCGATCCGCGACAGCCGCGTGACGGGCACGGAGAACCTCCTCGCCGGGCTGCGCGACGCCGAGCCGCGCCCGCGCGCGCTGGTCTCCTCCTCCGCGGTCGGCTACTACGGAGCGCGCGGAATCGAACCGATCGACGAGGAGGCGGGCCCCGGCGGCGACTTCCTCGCCGACGTGTGCGTCGCCTGGGAGGGGCAGGCCGAGCGGGCCGCGAAGCTCGGCTTGCGCGTTGTGCGTGTGCGGACCGGGGTCGTGCTCGACCGTGGCGGGGGCGCGCTCGCGAAGATGCTGCTGCCCTTCCAGCTCGGCATCGGCGGCCCGGTGGCCGGTGGGCGCCAGTACATCCCCTGGATCCACTCCGAGGACGTCGTCGGGATGTTCGTCGCGGCGCTCGGCGACGAGCGCTGGCAGGGCGCGGTCAACGGGAGCGCGCCCGGGCCGGTCACGAACCGCGAGTTCTCGCACGCGCTCGGCCGCGCGCTGCACCGCCCGGCGATCCTCCCGGTGCCGGGCATCGCGCTGCGCGCGCTGTACGGGGAGATGGCCCAGATCGTGACCGGCGGCGTCCGCGCGGTGCCGGCGAGGCCGCTGGTGCTCGGCTACTCCTTCCGGCACCCGGAGCTCGACGAGGCGCTTCGCTCCGCTCTCGCACGCTGAGCGGAGCGCGCCCCCCGGGCGCGCTCAGACGCCCGCGGCGACTGCCTCAGCCGGCTCTCCGCGGTCCCCATTTTCGAGCCTGTTGTCGGTCTCGATGATCACGCGGCACGGGCGCACCTTCAACAGGTAGGCGGCGGTCGGCCCGATGCCGTGCTCGCCGCGCGGGGCGTGGATCGTGGACCAGTAGATGACGTCGGAGTGCACGCGTTCGGCTTCCTCCACCAGCGCGGCGCCCGGGTTGCGGGTCCGGATCAGGCCGGTGTGGATCTTGATGCCGGCACGGCGCGCCTGGATGCGCGCGCTCTCGAGCACCGAGCGGCCGTGAGCCTCCTCCTCTTCGAGCCCGGCCTCGAGCGAGAGCTGGCTCGGCACGGGCAGCACGTAGACGGCGTACACGATCCCTTCCTCGCCGATCAGTTTGGCGGCGGCGTGCAGCGACGAGGCCGAGACGTCGTCGCCGAAGATCGGGACGAGCGCCGTGCGGTACTCGAGCTCTTGGAAGTCTTCGGGCCGCTCGGGGCGCGGCAGCTTGTAGGACTTCCACGGGTCGAGTTTCAGATGGCGGCGGTAGATGAAGTACCCGGCCATCCCGAGCACCATCCAGGGGATCCCGACGAGCCGCGCCTCGCCGTGCAGCACCGTCACGGCGATCCACGCGCCAAAGGTGCCGATCCCCCCGATTACCGCCGTCATCGGGACCACCGCGCCTTTGATGCGCACCCCCCAGGGGCTGACGTAGGGGCGTTCGCGGTTCGGTTCCTTGAAGCGCAGCTTGACGATCGCGGCGTGGGCGATCGTGAACGACAGCATCGCGCCGAACGAGTACAGGTTGCCGAGCACTTCGGTGTTGCCGTACAGGATCAGCGCGGCCGCACAGCAGGTGAAGAACACGAGCGTGAACCACGGTGTCCGGTAGCGCTTGTGCAGCTGTGAGAATTTCCGCGGCAGCTGGCGGTGCTCGGCCAGCGACCAGGACAGCCGCGAGATCCCGATCATGCCGGCGTTCGTGGCGATCAGGAGGATCGTCGCCGCCAGGAGCCCGACATAGAGTTCGGCGCCTTTCAGCAGCGCGCCGTGCAGTCCGAGCTGTGAGATCACCCCCAGCACGGGGTCGTTTTCGAAGAAGTGGCCGAGGGCGGTCGCATAGCCGGGATGCGTGAAGCTCTGTTTGAGCTCGGGGCTGTATCCGACGCCGTGGTGGATCACCGGAAGCGCCGAGAGCGCGATCACCGAGATGCCGGCGTAGACGCCCAGCACGGCGAACACCACGAGGTTGACCGCCTTCGGGACCTGCCGGCCGGGATCCTTGGACTCCTCGGCCATGTTGGCGACCGTCTCGATGCCCGTGTAGGCGAGCATCGCCAGCGACAGCGCGAAGATCAGTTCTCTCCAGGTCGGCGCGACGCCGAAGTGCACCTGGTTGACGAGCAGCGACGGGTCGAACACCAGCGCGACGCCGACGATCACGAGCAGGATCTGGGTGCTGAGGTCGATGAGCGCGAGCCCGAAGTTGAGCTTCGCCGACTCGCCGAGGCCGCGGATGTTCAGCAGCGTCAGCCCGACGACGACGGCGAGGCCGCCGAAGATGTCACCGGGGTTGTGCTTGAGCGCGTGAAGTCCCGGGATCGCGCTCAAGTAGTGCGGCACGAAGAACGCGGAGATCGCGATCGTGAGGATGTAGTCGAGGCTCAGCGCCCACCCGGCGAAGAACGAGACGACGTCGTTGAAGGCGTGGCGCGCGAACGAGGACGAGCCGCCCGCTTCGGGGAACATCGAGGCGCCCTCGGCGTACGTTTTGGCGGTCAGCGCGAACAGCCCGCCCGCGAACAGGAACACGAGCGGCGTGAGGCCGAGCGCGTGGGCGGCCACGAGGCCGAGCGCGTAGTAGATCGAGGAGCCGACGTTGCCGTAGGCGGTCGCGAACAGCCCCGGGACGCCGACCGACTTGCGCAACCCACGTTCTGATAGGCGCGCCATGTAACTGACGCTAGATACGCCGGTGTGAAGTTCGCGTCAAGAACCAGCGGGGGTTCGTATTTTTTTTATTAAGAGGAGGGGTTGCGCGTCGGCAAGCCCTGCGCCGTGGCCTACGAGGCCGGGGAGCGGAACCGGTAACCGACGCCGGCGTCCGTGCGGATGAACGAGTGCCTGCCCCCCGCACCCGCGAGCTTGCCGCGCAGGTTGGCGATGTGCGTGCGCAGCAGTGGCGTGGCGTCGGCGTGCTCGGGCCCCCACACCTCGATCAGCAGCTGGCGGTGCGTCATCAGAAGGCCGCGGTTGAGCGCGAGCACGCGCAGCAGCGAGAACTCGATCGGCGTGAGCCTGACCTCCTCGCCGTCGAGCCACACGGCGTGCGCGGCGAGGTCGACGACGAGCCCGTCGACCTCGATGCGTGGCTCGGCGGCGCCACGGCCGGCGCGCCGCAGCGCGGCCTGCACGCGCGCGACGAGCTCGCCCGGCCCGAAGGGCTTGGTCACGTAGTCGTCGGCGCCGCTCTCGAGCGCCTTGATCTTGACGGCCTCCTCGCCGAGGGCGGAGAGCACGATGATCGGCATCTCGCTCCATTCGCGCAGGCGCCGGCAGACCTCGATGCCGTCGCTGTCGGGAAGCATCAGGTCGACGATCGCGGCGTGCGGCCCGAGCACGGCCGCGCGGTCGAGCGCCTCCTCGCCCGCGCCGGTGACCGTCACCTCGTATCCGGCCTCCCGCAGGACGAGCCTGAGCGCGCGCTGGATCTGCGGGTCGTCGTCGCAGACGAGGATGCGCTCGCCCGCCATCATGCGCCGCCCGCCGTCGCCGGGGCCGGCTGGGGCGAGCGCTCGGACAGCGGGAACTCGATCACGAAGCTCGTGCCCTGGCCGAGCTGGGACTCCACGCCGATACGCCCGCCGTTGACCTCGATGAAGCCCCGCGCGATCGCAAGCCCGAGGCCCGAGCCGTGGTGGCCGCGCGCTCCGACGCTGCGGTAGAACGGCAGGAACACGCGCTCCTGCTCGGCCGGCGCGATGCCGGGGCCGCGGTCGACGATCCGCACCCGCAGCCGGCCCCCGACAGCGCGGGCGCGCACCGACACGGGGCTGCCGTCGCAGTAGCGGACCGCGTTCTCGAGCACGTTGACGAAGGCGCGCTCGAGCTGGGCCGGGTCGGCCTGGAGGGGCGGCAGCTCGCGGTCGATCGAGACCTGGAAGGAGTCGGCCGGCGCGCCCGTGAGCTCGACCGCCTCGTGCAGGACGTCCTCGACCGAGCAGGAGGCGACCGTCGGCTCCATGCTGCCCGACTGCAGCAGCGACAGGTCGAGCAGCTTCTCGATCAGCACCCACAGGCGCGTGCCCGCGTCGAGGACCAACTCGCGGACCTCGCCGACGTTCTCGGCGTCCGCCGCGCGCGGGTCGAGCGTGCCGGCGGCGGTCAGGATCGCCGTGACCGGCGTGCGCAGGTCGTGCGAGACCGAGCGCAGCACGGCCGTCTTCATCTCGTCGCTACGCCTCAGCGCGGCGGTCTCGACCACCTCGGCGCGCAGGCTCTCGCGGTGCACCGCCGCGGCGAGGATCGACTCGAGCGCAGGCACGACGCGCTCGCGCGCGCGCTCGAGCTCCGCCGGGGAGACACCCGCGGGAAGCTCCAGGGCGCCGATCGTGCTCCCGCCAGCGCGCAGCGGCAGCTCGGCGGCGCGTTCTGCAGCCCCGCCCGCGGCCGCGTCGCCGAGGCGGATCGTCGCCGACGAAGTTCCGAGCGCCTGGGCGAGACGCTCGGCGGCGGGCACGAGCGCGTCCTGGAGGCGCTCGGCGCCGAGCAGCAGCTGGGCGAGCTCGCTCGCGAGCGCGGCCTCTCGCCGTCGCTCGTCGAGCTCCCGCGCACGCGCCCGCGCCAGCTCGGCGACGAGCCCGACCGCGACCGCGACCGCCGCGAACGCCGCGAGCCCGACCCAGTCGCGGCCGTGGCGGAGTGTGAACTCCCCGGTGGGCGGCAGGTGGAAGAAGTTGAACGCCGCGGCGCTGAGGATCGCGGTCGCCAGCCCGAACCCGAGCCCCCAGAAGATCGACATCACGAGCACGGGCAGCAGGTAGACGACTCCGAGCGTCTCGACCGGCGCGACGTGCTTGAGCGGGTAGACGAGCAGCGTCGAAAGAGCGACCGTGACCAGCGACACGAGCACGCCGAGCGAGCGCGAGGGGCGCTCGGCGCGCAGCAGCCGTGGCGTCAGCGTTGGGGAGCTCATCGCCCCAATGATGCCTTGAGACGGTCAGGCGGGGACCGCGGCGGCCTCGCGTTCGCGGGCGGCGCGGTTCTCGGTCTCGATGATGATCCGGCAGGGGCGCTTGGCGAGCAGGTAGGCGGCCGTCGGCCCGATCCGCTGCTCGCCGGCTGGGGCGTGGATCGTCGACCAGTAGATGACCTCGGCGCCGACCCGTTCGGCCTGCTCGACGATCGCCGCTCCCGGGTTGCGGGTGCGGATCAGGCCGGTGTGGATCTTGATGCCCATCCGGCGCGCCTTGATACGCGCGCTCTCGAGCGCCGAGCGTCCCTGCGCTTCGTCCTCGGCGAGCCCTTCCTCGAGCGAGAGCTGGTTCGGGACCGGGAGCACGAACACCGCGTAGACGACCCCGTCCTCCTCGATCAGCTTGGCCGCCGCGGCGAGCGCGGAGCCGCTGACGTCGCCGCCGAAGATCGGGACGAGCGCCGTGCGGTAGTCGAACTCCGCGAACTGCGGCGGGCGCTCGGGCCGCGGCGCCTTCGTCGTCGTCCTGAGATCGAGGCCGTGACGGTGGCGGTAGACGACGTACAGCACGATGCCGAGGATCAACCAGCCGATGCCGGCTGCGGCGACCGCGAGGTGCAGGAACGTCACGACGACGAACGCCAGCCCGGTACCGATGCCGCCGAGCACCGCGAACAGCGGCAGTTCCCGTCCCGCGATCCGCAGCGTGCCGGGGCCGCGGTACGGGCGCGGCCGATCGGGTTCCTTGATGCGCAGCCGGATCACCGATATGTGCGCGATCGTGAACGACAGCATCGCGCCGAACGCGTACATGTTCCCGAGGAATACGGCCTGCCCCGGAATGATCGTCAGGCAGGCGATGGCCCCGAACAGCAGGATCCCGATCCAGGGCGTCGAGAAGCGCGGATGCAGCCGGCTGAGGCGGTCCGGCACCTGGCGGTGAAGGCCCATCGAGTACACGAGCCGCGAGGCGCCGATGATGCCGGCGTTCGAGGCGATGAACAGAATCGTGGCGGCGAGGATCCCGACGTAGATCTCGCCTGCCGACTGCAGCGCGCCGAGATGCAGGTGCTTGACGATCCCGAGCACGGGGTCCCCCGCGTAGCCGCCTTCGGCCTCGCTGGTGCCGAGCAGCGTCTTGTAGGTGCCGTTGGGCTGTTTGGTGACCGGGAGCGCCGAGAGCGCCACCATCGGCAGCAGCGCGTAGATCGCGAACACGGCCGCGACGACGGCCTTGATCGCGCGCGGGATGGTGCGCGTCTCGTCGCGGGCCTCCTCGGCCATGTTCGAGATCGTCTCGATCCCCGTATACGCGATCATCCCGACCGGGATCGCGACGAGGAAGTCCTTCCACGTCGGCGCGACGCCGAGGTGCACGTTGTCGATCAGCACGTGCGGGGACAGCACGAGCAGCACGCCGGCGACGACCAGCAGCAGCTGCGTCGCGAGGTCGGTGACCGCGAGCACGATGTTCAGCCCTGCGGCCTCCTTGACGCCGACGACGTTGACGAGCGACAGCAGCGAGACGACGCCGATCCCGAACAGGACGTCGCCCGGCGCGTGCTGCAGGGCGGGCCAGAACAGGCCCCCGAGGTAGTGCGGCACGAAGAACGCCGAGATGGCGATCGTGATCGTGTAGTTGAGCATCTGCGCCCACGCCGCGAAGAAGGAGGCCAGCTCGTTGAAGGCGTGGCGCGCGAACGACGAGGACCCGCCGGCCTCCGGGAACATCGCGGTCGCCTCGGCGTAGGTCGCGGCGGTCAGATAGAAGATCCCGCCCGTGATCACGAACACGATCGGCGTGAGGCCGAGCGCGTAGGAGGCGACGAGCCCGAGCGCGTAGTAGATCGAGGAGCCGACGTTGCCGTAGGCGGTCGAGAACAGCGCGCTCGTGCCGAGCACCCGCCGCAGGCCGTGTTGGGTCAGCCGAGCCATTGCCCCGGGGAATCTAGCGGCGGCGGTCCCCGGCGGCGGCGCTGCGGGCGGACCTCGCCTACAGCCCCGCCGAGGGCCGTGCATGCAACATCCCATGCACCGCAATCGCCAGGGCAGGAACCAGCCGTATGATCCCGACGAGGGCGCGTTTACCAGACCGCCCGGCAGCAAACTCGGCAGCAGCCCATGGAAACCGCGCGACGTGAAAACTACGACTCCGGTGAGGACTTCGTCCTCGAATACGGCGAGCTGCGGTTCACGTTCAACGAGGCCGACTTCTCGCAGCGCTGCGAGCAGGCGGCGCTGAAGCTCGGCTTCGTCGGCGGGCGTCTCGGGCAGGAGGAGCTCGAAGACCTCGTCAACCTCGCGGTGAACGGCGAGATCATCGACCCGGCCTCGGGTCTGGGCGAACACGTCAACGACTGCTGGCCGGAGCTGATCGGCCCGGCCGAGCGCTCGCTCGTGCACTGGCTGCGCCGCCTCGTCTTCCGCGGCGCGTGGCTCGACCAGCGCGTCAAGGAGGGCGAGCTCAGCGTCTCCTTCGACGAGCGCAGCGGCGGCTTCGCCTACGTGCAGCCGAACGCGTCCGGCACCGCCGGCGCAGGCGAGCCGATCGAGCTCGCCCCCGAGCCCTCCTGGGGCCGCGTGGCGTACCGCCGCTCAGACGCGGCGATCTAGAACACCGCGCGCCTTACGCGGCCAGGGCGTCCGCGCGAGCCTTGCGTATCGCCTCGGCGCCGTCCTCGCCGACGAGCAGCTCCGCGCGCAGTGTCGCGCTGGCGGCAAGGTCGAGGATCGGCTCGCCGCCGCTCGCCGCGAGCGCCGTGTCCAGGGCGATCACCGTGGTCTCGCCGCCGAGCGCAGCGGAGGCGGTGGCGATCACGGTCAGCGAGCCGGCCTCGCGCAGGTTCCGTGCCGCCGCGAGCGCGCGGCGGGCGGCCTGCTGGTGCAGGCCGTCGAGGCCGTCGACGAGCACGACCACGTCGGCGCCCCGTGCCGCGAGGCGGCGCGCCGAGTCGAGCGCCCGCTCGAGCGCCTGCGCCTGGGCGTCGGCTGAGGCGGCGAAGCTGAGCGCCGCCGCCACGGGTCCACCCTCCGCGTCGTTCTGGGGCCAGTCGGCGATCTCCTCGGGGCGCGCGCCAACGAGGACGACGGTCAGCTCGAGGCCCTCGGCGCCCTTCAGCGCCTCGTAGAGCCGCCGCAGCGTCCGCGACTTGCCCGTGCCGCGGGGGCCGACGATCGTCGCCCTCGAGCCCTTGCCGAGCGGGGTCAGCCACTCGATCGCCTCGAGCGTGCGCTCCTCGGAGCCGAGCGCCAGACGCTCGGACGGCCAGGCGACCGGCAGGTCCTCGTACCGGGCGCCGTCGGCGACGGAGTCGGCGGGCTGGCCGTTGATCGTGTCAATCCGGACCAGCGACGGGTAGCGCTCCGAGCGGCGCGGCGTCCGCACGGGGCCGGTGACGCGGTCGCCGGAGACGAGCTCGCAGCGGCGCACCTGAGCCGCCGAGATGTAGACGTCCTCGTCGGAGGGTTCCGGCGGGTCGACGCGCAGGAACGCGGAGCCGTTGCCCAGCACCTCGACGACGCCCTCGGCCGCCCGGCCGTCCTCCTCGCCTTCGCCGCGCCCGGCGCGGGAGCGGCCCCCTCGGCGCGAGCGTGCGCGGCCGGCGCCGGTGTCGGCGTCCTCGTCCGGCGCGTCGCTCGCCGCGCTCGCTCGCCGCGAACGCGCACGCGTGGCTCCGGCGGCGGCCTCGTCCTCATCGTCGGTGTCCGCGCTCGCTCGCCGCGAGCGCGCGCGCGTGGGGCCGGCGTCCTGCTCGTCCTGCTCGTCATCCTCCGCGCTCGCGCTCCCGACGTCATCCGCGACGGACTCGGGCTGCTCGTCCTCCTCGCGCTCGGAACCGCGTCCGCGACGGAGCCGCGGCGTGCGACGCCGCCGCGCTTTCGGGCGCTCCTGCTCCTCGGCGCCGTCGTCGGCGCCGTCGCGCTCCTCTCCCCCGCTCTCGCCGAGGATCGCATCGATCAGGTCGGCCTTGCGCAGGCGTCTGAAGCCGTCGAGCCCGATCTGGTCGGCGATCGCGTGCAGGTCGGCCAGAGGGCTCGCTTCCAGCTCGGAGCGGTCGAGCACTGCCATCTTCTGTCTCCCCTTCTGTGGATGGGCGGTCGGCGTCCCGGCGCGTTGGACAGCGGCGGGCACCCTTCGATGGCAGGAGCCTAGCGGCTGTGGCGGATCTCCTCGGCGAGACGCAGCTCCTCGTCGAGGACCTGCTCGCCAGCGAGCGCCGCACGCACTGCCAGGTAGTCGCCTGCCGCGTCGACGTCGTGCAGCCTGACGATGTGCGCGCCCTCGTGCACGCCGTGAGCGAGCGCCGCGAGCGTGCCCGCGAGCCGCTCGTGCGGGGGGCGATCCGTGAGGGCGCCGATGAAGTCCTTGCGGGAGATCGCCAGCAGCAGGGGCCGGCCGAGCTCGTGCAGCCGCCCGAGGCCAGCCAGCAGGCGGACCGTCTGAGCCGGCGTCTTGGCGAAGTCGGGGCCGGGATCGACGATCAGCTGCTCTCGCTCGACGCCCGCGGCGAGCGCCGCCTCGATCCGCTCGCGCAGGAAGGCGAGCACCTCGGCGACGATGTCGCCGTACAGGTCTGACTCCTGACGGCGTTCGCGAGGCGCCGCGGCGGTGTGCATCACCACCAGCGCGGCGCCCGTCCTCGCGCAGACCGCGGCGAGCTCGGGATCGCGCAGCCCGCTCACGTCGTTGACGATGCTCGCTCCCGCCTCGATCGCCGCGCTCGCCACCGCCGGCTTGTAGGTGTCGACCGACACGAGCGCGCCGAGGTCGCCCACCAGACGCTCGATGACGGGCACGACACGAGCGATCTCTTCCTCGACCGGAACCGGCGGCGACCCCGTCGAGGCCGACTCGCCGCCGACGTCGATTATGTCCGCACCGTCACCGAGCAGCCGCTCGCCGCGCGCGACCTGCTCCTCGACGCCGCCGGCGCCGCCCTGGTCGCTGAAGGAGTCCGGCGAGGCATTGACGATCCCCATCAGCAGAGGCCGCGGGCCGAGCTCGAGCTCGCGGCCGCGTGCGAGGAGCCGCCGCGGCGGTGCGCTCAACGCGCCGGCTCCGCCGGGCGCGCGGGCTCGAAGAACATGCCCTCCGCGCCGGCCTCGGCCTCGAAGGCCGCGAGCTCGTAGCGAAGCCGCTGCTCGTCCCAGCCGAGCTCGCGCGCGAGCACCTCGCCGACACGACGGACCGCCTCACTCGGGGCCGGCGGGGATCCCTGGGCGGGCGGGGACCCCATTAATTCCCGCGCGGCGAGCAGCCCGAGGCGCGTGCGGCGGAGCAGCACGTCGCCGACGCTGCGCGCCTGCTCGTGGCGGGCAGCCAGCGCAACCTCGGCGAGCAGGTCGGGGCAGCCCTCGACGATCGGCTGCGTCAGCTCGCCACGCTCGGCTGCGATCTCGAGCACGTCGAAGGCGGCGTGGCCGTAGCGGGAGGCAAGCGCCTGGTAGGCCTCGGGCGCGACACCCTCGAGGCGCGGCAGCTCATCGGCCGAGATCGCCTGGCCGAGCGGGATTTCGTGGGTGCGGCACGGAGCCTCGCGCGCTTCGCGCAGGACGAGCCGGTCGACGGTCATCTTGGCCATTCGCCGCCACGTCGTGAGCTTGCCGCCGGTGATCGTGATCATCCCCGAGGAGGTCTCGTACAGCTCGGCCTTGCGCGAGATGTCGACCGACTTCTTGGGGTCGCCTGTCGAGATCAGAGGCCGCACGCCCGCGAACGCGCCCGTCAGCCTGTCGGGGCCGATCTCGGTCCCGAAGAACCTGTTGACGGCGTCCAGCAGGTAGTCGATGTCCTCGGCGGAGGGCTCGACGTGCTCGAGCGGACCCTCGTAGTCGTTGTCGGTCGTCCCGACCAGCGCGTGCCCCAGCCAGGGCAGAGCGAAGATCGAGCGCCCGCTCCCGGCCGGCACGATCGCGCCCCCGATGAGCGGCAGCTCCGAGTGCTTGATCGTGATGTGGGTCCCGCGGCTCGGCCGGATCGACGGAAGCTCGGCCTCGACGTGCAGCTCCTGCGGGCGCAGCTCATCGGCCCAGACACCGGTGGCGTTGACGACGTTCGGCGCGCGCACGTGGAACTCCCCGCCGGACTCCCGGTCGAGGACCTGGACGCCGCTGGCCTTGCCGCCGTCCTCCAGGAGCCCCGTCACGTCGAGCCGGTTCGCGAACACGGTGCCGAAGCGCTCGGCCTCGCCGAGCACCGTCAGCACGAGCCGCGAGTCGTCGGTCTGGCAGTCGTAGAACAGGTAGCCGGAGGTCGGCTCGCGTGCCGCCAACGCCGGCAGCAGCTCGAGCACCTCCTCGCCGGAGATCACGCGGTGGCGGGCTGGACTCCAGGACTCCTCGGTGTCAGGCGCCTCGTCCGCCTCGGCCCGCTCCGCGGCGTTGCGCGCGGCGCCGCGCCGCCGCGCGCGGCGGTTGCGCACGCGCGCGCGGTCCACGGACATCACGTCGTAGAGGTTCAGGCCGACGCCGACCAGCCGGTCCGGCTTCGCGCCTTCGAAAGCCGGCACCACGAGCGGCAGCGGCCGCACGAGGTGCGGCGCAAGCGCGACCATCAGCTGGCGCTCGAGCAGCGCCTCGCGGACCAGGCCGAGGTCGAAGTTCTGCAGGTAGCGCAGGCCGCCGTGCACAAGCTTGCTGGAGCGGCTGGAGGTGCCCGACGCGAAGTCCGCGCGCTCGAGCAGCGCGACGCTGTATCCGCGCGAGGCGGCGTCGAGGGCGACTCCGGCGCCGGTGATGCCACCGCCGACGACGACCACGTCGAAGTCCTCGCTCTGCAGAGCTGCCAGGGCCTGGTCGCGCCCGATCACGGACGCAGTCTCGCAGAGGCGGGCGGCGCTCAGGCGGCGCCGGGGAACTCCCAGCCGTGCGCAAGCGCCGCGTCGAGGGCCGCACGCGCGTCCACCTCCTCCGGGCTCCCCGCACCGGCCTGCAGGAAGAAGTCCTCCATCCCGGCCGGGCTGAAGATCACGACGCGGCGCAGCGGCTCGGCGCCGGCGTTGTGCCCCGAGTGAAGGACGCCTCGCGGAACGTACGCGGTCTCCCCCACCCGCACGAGCCGCTCCTCTCCCTCCACCTCGACCGCCATCGCGCCGCTCAGCACGTGCATCGTCTCGGCCTCGCCGCGGTGGCGATGCGCCGGCAGGCGCCATCCGGCCGGCAGCTCGTCGACCAGCAGGCAGAAGGCGCCTGCGGTGTCCGCGCCCGTCAGGTGGATCTCGGTTCGCACCTGGCCGGGCATCCACACGATCGTCGGATCGCCGGCCATCTGCGATCGCGGCTAGATGTTCGCCAGCTCGGCGGTGATGTCGGCGACGGCGGATTTCGCGTCGCCGAACAGCATCGAGGTCTCGGGCTCGTAGTAGAGCTCGTTTTCGATCCCCGCGAAGCCCGGGTTCATCGAGCGCTTGATCACGATCACCGAGTGGCTGTTGTTGACTTCGAGGATCGGCATGCCGTAGATCGGCGAGGACGGCGTGTTCTTCGCGGCCGGGTTCGTGACGTCGTTGGCGCCGATCACGAGCGACACGTCGGTGCGGTCGAATTCCGGGTTGGCGTCGTCCATCTCCTTGAGCTGGTCGTAGGGCACGTCGGCCTCCGCGAGCAGCACGTTCATGTGGCCGGGCATGCGCCCAGCGACGGGATGGATCGCGTAGCTGACTTCGACGCCGCGTTTTTCGAGCTCCTTCGTCAGCTCGCGAACCGCGTGCTGCGCCTGCGCCACGGCCATCCCGTAGCCCGGCACGATCACGACCTTGTTCGCATACGCGAGCTGGATCGCGGCGTCGGTGGCGCTGACCGATTTGACCGTCCCGGCGTGCTCGCCGGCACCTTCGGCGCCCGCCACGGCGCCGCCGCCGCCAAAGCCGCCCGCCACGATCGACGGGATCGAGCGGTTCATCGCGACGGCCATCAGGTTCGTCAGGATCGTTCCGGACGCCCCCACGATCATGCCGGCAACGATCAGAGCCGGGTTGTTGAGCGCCACCCCGGTGGCGGCCGCGGACAGCCCGGTGAAGGCGTTCAGCAGCGAGATCACGACCGGCATGTCGGCGCCGCCGATCGGCAGCACCAGGAAGTTGCCGAGCAGCGCCGCGCACACGAGCATGCCGATGAACAGCGCTTCGGAGTGCGCGCCGGCGATCAGATCGACGCCCGCCGCGAGCGCGAGCACGAGCAGCACGAGGTTGACCACCTGCTGGAACGGGCCGAGCGTGATCGGGCGCCCGGGGAGGATTTCCTGCAGCTTGCCGAAGGCGATATTCGAGCCCCAGAACGAGATCGAGCCGACGATCGCGGCGAAGACGGAGAAGACCGCGATGTAGGTGGCGACGGCGCCGCCGGTGATCGTCAGGGTGCCGAGGTTGCCGATGATGTGGATCGTGTGAGAGCCGTAGGTCGAGCCGTGGCGGCGGAACTCGCTCCAGGCGATCAGGAACACCGCGCCGCCGCCGACGCCGTTGAACAGCGCGACCATCTGCGGCATCGCGGTCATCTTCACGTTGCGGGCCGCCGGCACGCCGACGGCGGCGCCGAGCGCGACGCCCAGCGCGATCAGCCCCCACTCGCCCTCGCTCGGCTTCAGCAGCGTCGCGACGACGGCGATCGCCATCCCGACCGCCGCGATGCGGTTGCCGCGCACCGCGGTCGTCGGCCCTGCGAGGCCGCGCAGCCCCTGGATGAAGAGCGCGAACGCGATGATGTAGAGGACGTAGATGAAGCTTTCGCTCTGCAGCCACGAGGTCGCCAGCGGGAGCCCGGTCATTTCGAGTCCCCCTCGCCGTCGGATGTCCCCTCGTCCTTGCGCTTCGGCTTGGACTTGAACATCTCGAGCATCCGGTCGGTGACCAGGAACCCGCCGACGATGTTGATCGTGCCGAACATGATCGCGATCACGAGGATCACCTTGTTGAAGGTGTCGTTGCCCGCGAGGCCGATCACGATCAGCCCGCCAAGCAGCACGATCCCGTGGATCGCGTTCGTGCCGGACATCAGCGGCGTGTGCAGCGTGTTCGGCACCTTCGAGATCACGACGAAGCCGATGAAGCCCGCCAGCACCAGGATCGCCAGGTTCGTGGTGAGCACGCTCGCCAGCATCACGCCGCCGCCTCCACGGCCGCCTTGGCGCCCTCGTTGACGATCTGCCCGTCGCGCACCACGGCTGCTCCCTTCACGATCTCGTCATCCCAGTCGAGTTGCAGCGACCCGTCCTCGCCCACGAACAGCTCCAGAAGCGCCTGCACGTTGCGCGCGAACAGCTGCGAGGAGTGCTCGGCCATGCTCGCCGGCAGATTGAGCGGCGAGACGATCTTCACCTCGTGCCGGACGACCGTCTGGCCCGGCTCGGTCAGCTCGGCGTTGCCTCCGGCCTCCCCGGCGAGGTCGATGATCACCGAGCCCGGCTTCATCCCTTCGATCGCCTCGGCGGTGACGAGCCGCGGCGCCGGGCGCCCGGGGACGAGCGCGGTGGTGATCACCACGTCGAAGCCCTTGATCGCGTCGGTCAGCGCCTGCTGCTGTTTGGCGCGCTCCTCCTCGGTCAGCTCGCGCGCGTAGCCGCCCTCGCCGCTCGCCTCGAGGCCGAGGTCGAGCCACTGCGCGCCGAGCGACTCGACCTGCTCGGCGACCTCGGGCCGCACGTCGTAGCCGGTCGTGCGCGCGCCGAGCCGTTTGGCGGTCGCGAGCGCCTGCAGCCCTGCTACGCCGACGCCGAGCACGAGCACCTTGGCCGGCGGGATCGTGCCGGCGGCCGTCATCAGCATCGGGAAGAAGCGCCCGATCTCCTCGGAGGCGAGCAGCACGGCCTTGTACCCCGCGACGTTGCTCTGCGAGGACAGGGCGTCCATCGCCTGTGCGCGCGAGATGCGCGGGATCGCCTCCATCGCGAACGCGGTCGCGCCGGCGTCGGCGAGCGCCTTGGTCGTCTGCGGGCTCGTCAGCGGTGCGAGGAACCCGATCAGGATCGAGCCCTGGCCAAGGCTGCGGATCGCCTCGGGGTCGGGCGGCGCGATCGTTACGACGACGTCGCTGCGCCACACCTCGCCGGCGTCGGAGCTGATCGTGGCGCCTGCCTGCCGGTAGGCATCGTCGTCGAGCAGCGCGTCCTCGCCGGCGCCGCTCTGCACGACCACCTCGAGGCCCTTCGCCGCCAGCTTGCCGACCACCTCCGGCACGAGCGCGACGCGATGCTCGCCGGCGGCGGTCTCCTTCGGGACTCCGATCCGCATCTGAGAGGCGGGAAAGCTATCCGATCACGCGGCTCAGCGCCCGCTCCTCTTTAGAATCGGTTCGAGAGCCAGCGATGACGGTCAACCTCACCCGCATCTACACGAAGCTCGGCGACGGCGGCGAGACGCACCTCGGCGACATGAGCCGCGTCTCGAAGCTGCACCCGCGTGTGGAGGCCTACGGGACGGTCGACGAGCTCAACGCCACGATCGGCGTGGCGCTGCTCGCGGAGGGCATGCCGGGGCGCTTCGCCGAGTGGCTGAAACGGGTGCAGAACGACCTGCTGGACGTTGGCGCCGACCTGTCGGTTCCCCCGCCTGAGGGCGCTTCAGCCGAGGAGACGCGCGAGCGCCTGCGCGTCGGGCCCGACTACACAGCCTGGCTGGAGCAGGCGTGCGACGAGGTCAACGCGACGCTCCCGCCGCTGCACTCGTTCGTGATCCCCGGCGGGACGCCGGCCTCGGCGCACCTGCACGTCTGCCGCACGGTCTGCCGCCGTGCGGAGCGCCGCACGATCGCCGTCGAGGGCGTCAACCCTGAGACCGTCCGCTACCTGAACCGGCTCTCGGACCTGCTGTTCATCCTCAGCCGCGCCGCGAACAACGAGGGCACCGAGCCGCTCTGGGAGCCCGGCGCCCACGGCGCCGGCTCCTGAGCGCCTACGAGCGCGCCGGACCCGTGTCCCGGGGCGGCATCACCCGCTCCGAGAACCGCAGCGCGGCGACGGCCAGCGCCATCCAGAGCGAGGCCAGCAGGATGCCGCCGATCACGTCGCTCGGCATGTGCCACGCCAGCACGAGCAGCGCCACGGCGACCCCGGCCACGAACAGGGCGCCCACCACGGCGACGTAGCGGCGCAGCTTGGGCGGCGCCGCCAGGACCGCGCAGAGGGCGAGCGCCGTAGCCGCGGTCGCGTGTCCGCTCGGCCACGACGCGGCGTTGATCGAGACGTAGCCGAAGCTGTCGTGCTGGTGCGCCACCAAGGGCTTGAGCTGCTCGGCCGTGAGCGGAGCGAGGCCCAGCACGGCGACGATCGCGAGCGCCGAACGCGGCCGGTCGCCAGCGAGCGCGACCGCGACAAGCGCGATTCCCCACAGCACGAACAGCGCCGGGTCGAGCAGATGCAGCAAGAAGTTCAGCGCCCCGTGCACATGGGGGCCGTTCAGCGTCGTGAAGTCGTACAGCGCGACGGCGTCCTTGAGGCGCAGCGCCGGTACCAGCTCCGCAAGGACCCACACGATCGCAAGGCCGGCCGCGCACAGGGCGGCGACGCCGAGCGCGCTCAGCGCGCCAGGCGCGGCGGGGGCACCCGCGCGCGCCGGGATACGGCGCGGGCGTGCGATCACGGCCTGGTCCGACATCCCCACCAGGGTAGGGAGGTTTCCTAAGCAGCCCTGAAAGCGGCTAGCCGCCGGGCGGGGCCACCGGCAGCGGGCGCTGGGCGATGCCCGTCAACGCCTGCGCGGTCACCCAGACCGGGGTCTGCGCCCCGGTCCGCGAGTAGCGCACGCTGCCGTCCGGCGCGAGCAGCGTCTCGATGTAGGCGACGGGACTGCGGCTGCCCTGCCGCGAGACCCTGCCGGCGTCGACGCCGGCCGCCGCGAGCCCCTGGATCGCCCACGCGGTCGATTGCGCGTTGGACGGCCCGCCGCGCTGCTGGGGAAAGCCGCCGTCGGGGTTCTGAGCGCGGCGCAGGAAAGCGACGCCGCGCGCGAGCTCGCGCCGGTAGCGCGTACCGGCGGCGTGCAGGGCCTGCAGCACCGCGGCGGTGTCGTCGACGTCGCTGCCCCCGCCCCTCGCCGCGTATGAGAAGCCGCCGTCGGCTTCCTGCTGGAGCGCCAGCCAGCGTGCCGCGGCGCCGACCGGCGCTGCACCCGGGCCGTAGCCCGCGGCCCGCAACGCCAGGATCCCGAATGCCGTCAGGTTGGAGAGGTGCGAGAACGAGCCGTCGCCGGCCCGAAAGCCCAGCAGCCGTTGGACGGGATCGCCGCCGGGCAGTGAGCGCACCGGCGCCCCGCAGGCCCTGAGCGCGAGGATCGTGCGCTCGAGGTCGCCGGCGCCGTGCAGGCTCGCGGCTTCCCCGCGCAGGGCGTCGAGGACCGAGTGGCCGCCTTTGCGCAACGACACGGGATCTCGCCCGGCCGCGGCAAGGCCGATCGCAGCCCACGCCGAGTACAGCTCGCTGCTGGGCTGCCCAGGCGCCACGCCGAAGCCGCCGTCCGGGTTCTGGGCGGCCTTCAGGTAGGCGAGCTCGCGGGCGATCGCCACGCGGGCGTCGCGTGCAGGCGGCGCGCCGGCCGTGGTGCTGCTCGACGCATCGGCGCAGGCCGTCAGGCCGAGCGCGATCAACGGCACGCAGAGGAGCAGCAGCATCGCCGCGGGCGGGCCGCCGAGCAGGCGCGCGACGCCCGCCGGCCTCGCGGCGTGCGCATCCCGCCAGGTGACCTGCAGCCGCGCCCGCACCCGCACGAGCATGCGCAGCAGCGCCGGGCCGAACGCGAAGCCGAAGGCAAAGCTTGCGCCGACGTGCGTGAGGTCGAACGCGAGCGCGCCGCCAACGACCACGCCGTAGCCCGCGAAGGTGTGATCGCCCGTGCCCGTCCAGGTGTAGACGTCGAGCAGGAGGTTGAACATCTCGGCGCCGAGCGCGCACGCGAGCCCGATCGCGAGTGCCGGGGGGCGCTCGCCCAGCGGCCGGCGCAGCAGCGCGCCGAAGACCCCGACGAGGCCCCAACCGAGCATCTGCCAGGGCGTCCATGGCCCCTGGCCGAGCAGGATGTTCGAAGCGAGCGCGGAGATCGCGCCGATGGCGAAGCCTGGACGCACGCCAAAGGCGAGGCCGCTGACGAGCACGATCGCCGTGATCGGCTTGACGTCGGGGACCGCGGCGAACGCATCGCGGCCGAGCGCGGCCAGCGCCGCGAGCGTCGCGATCACCGCCACGAGCTTCGCCGGCGGATGGCTGCGCTCGTACCACCAGAAGGCGGCGCCGAGCGAACCGAGGACGATCGCGAACGAGGCCAGCTGCCAGCTCACCGCTTCGCCACCAGCCCCTCTTCGGTGAGCTCCGGCGGCCCCTGCCGCGCGCTGCGCAGCCAGGCGGCACCCTGCTCGGGCGTGAGCGCCTGCCCGGCGCCGCCGAGGATGCGCGCGGTCTCGGTGGCGAAGTACCACCCGCCGGCGAGCATCTGCTCGATCGGGCCGTCCGCGATCACGCGCCCGTCGGCCAGCAGGACCGCACGCCGCGCGAGCCCCGCGGCGAACTCGACGTCGTGCGTCGCGACGAGCACAGCGGTCCCCTCTGTGCTCCGCCCTCGCAGCCACCGCGCGAGCTCCTGCTTGGCGTGGCGGTCCATGCCGCGCGTCGGCTCGTCCAGCGCGAGCATCGCCGGCGGCGCACCATCGCCGATCACGATCGCGAGCGCCAGCCGCTGGCGCTCGCCGCCCGAGAGGTCGCGCGGGTGGCGATCGGCGAGCGCCGACAGGCCGAGCAGCTCGAGCGCGCTCGCCGGCGCCTCGTCGGCGACCCGCTCGTGCAGCAGGTAGTCGCCCGGGTTCTGCAGCAGCAGCGCGATCCGCCCGCCTCGCTCGATCGACCCGCGCGTCGGCGAGAGCAGGCCGGCCGCATGGCGCAGCAGCGTCGACTTGCCCGCGCCGTTGCGGCCCATCAGCGCGACCGTCTCCCCCGTCCCGACGCTC
The DNA here is from genome assembly GCA_035569835.1 of Solirubrobacteraceae bacterium. GTDB lineage: Bacteria > Actinomycetota > Thermoleophilia > Solirubrobacterales > Solirubrobacteraceae > Palsa-744. The sequence continues at coordinate 142,547 of DATMMF010000012.1, read as the reverse complement.
AGCTCGACGCCGCGCAGGATCGCCGGACCGTCGCGAAGCTCGTGCCACACGCCGCGCAGGTGCAGCGCCTCGCGCTCCGCGGCGGCGCGCCGCCGGCGGCTCCTGCGCCCCGGACGCGGCACGGCGACCGTGTCCGGCGTCGGCTCCCCGCCCTCTTGCGGCGCCGGAAGCAGCGCATGCCGGCGAAGCGTCGCGCGCGCCTGCTTGACGCCGGCCGGCGGCGGCGAGAGGCCGGCTCCCTCGATCACGCGCGCGGCGGGCGTCTGCAGCGAGCGGTCGTGCACCGCGGCCCATTCGAGAAACGCGCGAGGGTCGCCGTCACACACGATCGCGCCGTCCTCGACAGCGATCACGCGGTCGGCGGCACCGAGGCAGCGCTCGAGGCGATGCTCGATCAGCAGCACGGCCGTGTCGGACTCCTGGTTCAGCCTGCGCAGCTGCCAGATCAGCTCGTCGCCTGCGACCGGGTCCAGCTGCGAGGTCGGCTCGTCGAGCAGCACGAGCGGCGGCCTTGCCACGAGCGCCGCGCCGAGCGCGACCCGCTGCAGCTCTCCGCCCGAGAGCTCGGCGGTGGAGCGGTCGAGCAGCTCGCCGATGCCGAGCGCGAGGGCGACCTCCTCGACGGCGCGGGCGACCGCCGTCCGGCCGCGGCCGAGGTTTTCGACGGCCAGCGCGAGCTCGGCGCGGACGGTGCTCATCACGACCTGCGTCTCGGGGTCCTGGAGCAGCGTGCCGGCCACCGCGCCGACCGAGGCCGGCGGGTGCTCGCGCGTGTCGAGCCCGGCGACCGTGACGCGGCCCGCGAAGGTGCCGCCGTGGAAGTGCGGGACGAGCGCGGCGGCAGCCCGCAGCACGGTCGACTTGCCCGATCCCGAGCGGCCGGCGAGCACGCAGAACTCGCCCGGGAAGAGTGAGAACGTGAGGTCGCGCAGGGCCGGGTGGGGGGCGCCCGGGTATGTGTAGGAGACGCGGTCGAAGCGCAGCACGCTCACGGCTCGATCCCCCTGCGGTCGGCGAAGGGCAGCAGCGTCGCCGCGATCAGCAGCACGACCGTGGCGAAGGTCGCGGGGCCGGCCGCGATCGAGACGAGCGGGTAGGCATGGAACGAGGCCGCGCCGTCCACGCGCGAGAGCAGCGCGAGCGCCGGGATCGCGACGGCGGCGGCGGAGAAAGCGAGGTCGTGGCGCGAGCGCGCGGCTGCGCGCGCCGGGTCGAGCGCAGCGCCGCCCCCGCGTGCGCCTCCGCCCGCGCCGTAGCCGCGCGTCTCGAGGACCGCGGCGACGTCGAGCGCGCGGTCCAGGGCCCCCGCGATCGTCGCGCGCAGGATCGCGAGCCGTGCGCGGGTGCCGCGCGGCCCGCCGTCGGGGCGGCAGCGCAGCGCCTCGGCCAGCCGCTGCGCGTCCTGGCCGAGCACCGGCACCATCCGCGTCGCCAGCGAGGCCGTCAGCGCCGACCGCGGCGAGACCCTGCGCAGCGAGACCAGCAGCTCGTCGGGGTCGGCCGTGCAGACGGCCAGCAGGCACGCGAGTGCGACGACGAGCAGGCGAAGGCCGAACACGAGCCCGAACACGACCGACTCGAGCGTCAGGTTCATCTGGCCGAGCACGCCCCAGTCGCCAAGCCGCATGAACACCGTCAGCCCGCCGCGATCGACCAGCACGTTGACGATCACCGTGGCCGCGAACATCGGCACCGCCGCGCCACGCGCGGCGGTGAGCAGCTGCCGACTGACCCCCGCCGCGGCCGCCGCGAGCAGCACCGCTGCAAGCAGCCCGGCAAGCACGATCGGGTCTTCGACGAGCAGGGCCGCGAGCGCCAGCCCCCCGCCGTAGCCGGCCGCGACGGTCGCCCGCGTCGCGTGCAGCGGGCTCGCGCGGCGCCGGTAGGCGATGCGCGTGGCCGATTCGAGGACGCTCATCCCGTCCCCACCGGCAACGGTGTCGCGCCGGCCGCCGAAACGGCGAGCGCGAAGCGATGGCGAAGCTGCGCTTCGTCGAGCGCCGCCGCTGCCCGTTCAACGCCCGCGCCATTCGTCCCGGTGACGACCCACACGACGCCTTCCGATTCGCCGCTGGTCGCCGCGACGAGCCCGGCGCCCGCTCCGAGTGTCTGCACCGCGCGCCCGTCGGCGTCGAGCAGGGTCAACGTCCTTCCGCTTTCGCCGAACGTCGCATAGACGCCGCTCGACCGCGGGCCGCGCCCGATCGGCGCCACGTCGGAGGCGCCCGCCAACCGGCTCCACGTGCCCACGAGCACGCGCAGGATCTGCGCGCCGCCGCCCGCGCTGAGCGCCGAGACGCCGGCCGGGACGCCCGCCGCGCGCAGACGGGCGGCGACCGTCTGGCACGCGACTCCGAGGCTTGCGCACTCCACGCGGACCGGGAGTCGCCGGCCGCCCGTGCCGTTCAGGAACGGCTCCGGGTAGGAGCCGACGACGGCGGGGATGTTCTGGGTCTGGCTCCAGTCGTGCAGGTCCCACCAGATGCGATCGCCCGGGTGAACGTCGGTCGCGGCGGCGCCCTTCGGCGCCTCGACGCCGTTCACGTAATAGAACCAATCGGCCGGGTGCCCGCCGGGTTCCCCGCCTTCGACACCGCCGATCCCCTGCACGAAGCCGCCGCCGTAACGCGTGCGGATGCTGTAGTTGCGAAGCAGCAGGCTCATGACCGTCTCTTCGCCGCTGATCTTCGGGTGCGGAGCGGCGTGAAGAACCTGGGCGCCGAAGTCGCGGGTGACGAGGAGCTGCACCGCACCGGGCGTGTTCCCCGCGCCCAGCCCGCAGGCACCGAGCGCGAGCGCGCACGCCAGCGCCAGCAGTGGCACGGGCGCCGCCCTCACCGCACCGTCAGCGTCTCGGGGAACGCCGGCACCGAGCCCGGGCGCGACGCCGACAGCGTGTAACCGCCCGCACGCGAGGGCGCGCGCAACGTCACCACGCCGGCGCCGCCGGTCACGGCCGAGGCGCCGCCGAGCCTCACGCGGGCGCCCGACATGCCTGTCCCGCGGCCGTAGTTGTCATAGCCCGTCACCCGCACCTGCACGGCGGCGCCGCGCGCGAGGGAGCGAGGCGCGGAGAGCGCGAGCGTGCGCTGGCAGCCGCCTGCGAACGCCTGGCACCAGAACCACAGGACCTGCGCCCCGGGCGCCAGCAGCCGGCCGTCCCCCTGCGGACCCGTCGGATCGCCGGCGCCGGTCGTACCCGACAGGTTGTCCACCTTGTACTCCCAGCCGTTCTGGCCGTGGTTGGTCTCGCCGTCGAGCGAGTACACGAACAGCTGGCCGGAGGCCCGCGGCGAGGACGTACAGCGGCCGTAGTCGCGGATCGCGAACGCGGGTCCGCCGAGCTGGTGCAGGTCGGCGAGCGCGGCCAGGGGCGTCCCGGCCGCGACGCCGCAGCTGCGCCCGCTGGTCCGCACCGTGGCCCCCCCGGCGGTCACGGAGCGCGGTCCCGACAGCACGACGTTGCCCGCGCCGACGACCATCACCTGCACCGCCGGCGCCGCGACGCCGGCGCGCGCACTCGCGCCGGCGGCCGACGCGAGCTGTCCGCCGCACCACGACGCGCCGGTAGCGACCACGGCCGCGGCACCCGCGACGGCAGCCGCTCCCCTCAATCTCCTACCCGACATAGAAGACGACCCGTGACGTTCCCCGCGCGAGCGCGATCGTGTTTCCCGCGACGTCCGAGCCGGTCACGTCGAGCACGTAGCGGCCCGCCTTCAGCGCGCCGGGCAGCAGGTAGGAGAAGCTCGCCGAGCTCGCGACCTTGAACGCCTTCGCGCTCCCGCACCGGCTTCGCGCGAACGCCTCGCGGACGCCGTCGTAGGCCCAGCAGCGGCCCTTGTAGCTGCGTCGCAGCGACAGGCTCACGGTCGTGACCGAGCTGTGGGAGCTGACCTGTCCCGCCAGCAGGCGCGGCGCGCCGTGGCGGGTGTAGTGACGGCCGTTGACGACGCTCGCGAGGTGGGCGACGAGGGCATATGGCCCTTTGTAGGGCGCGGGCAGGGCGCTTGTGAACCCCGCGACGCCCCCGGTCGCGGACGCCGACCCGCAGCCGCCGTCGCCGGCTGCGTGGACACAGACCGTGAGGCCGTTGGAGCGCACCGAGTCTGCGCGTGTCGCCTTGAGCGTCACCGCGCCGGCATGGCTGAGAACAACGCTCGCGTTGCCGCTCGCGTCGCTCCCGGGCGAGCCGGGCAGCGGAGACGTGACCCCCGCGGTGTCTTCGCCGAGAGTGGCCCCCGAAAGGGCCGCCCCGCTGGTGCCGTCGACGACGTGGACGGTGAACGGGACACCCACTTCCGCGGTCGCGGGGCCGCTCAGCCGCAGCATGTGCGCGAGGTTGAACACGTTGTAGGCCCACAGCACTTCGGCACCCGCTTCGGGCGCGAACTCGCAACCACCGATTTCGGAGAGGACGTCGTTGACCGCTACGCCCCAGGAGTCGAACGGAGGCGCGCTTTCGTTGCGGTCGGCGCCGACCTGGTTGACGAAGAATTCGCCCGCAGCGGGAGGTTTTTCCGAGCCGAACCATTCCGCGTCGAAGGCCAGCCCCTGCGCCAACGCCACCTCGCGTAGCGCGGTCGTGGCGTTGCCGAGTTCGGGCCCCGGGATCCCTGTGTTGGCCGTGACGTTACACGGGTGCAAGCCTGGGCTCGTGGCTGTTTCGAACGTTTCGGGACCGGGCGAGACGGGTCCTTCATAGAGCGTCTTCGCCGACCCCTCGACACGCAGCTCGAACGGCGCGGCGCTTGCGCCGGCGGCGGTCGCTGCGAGGAGCAGGAGAATTGCGGGCACGGCGAGTGCCGCGCGTGTGGGTGTAGCGCGCCGACCTGCGCGCGGGAGATCTGCCAGGGCGCTGTTGCGCACCCGGTCGGTGCTGCGGGACTTGTACATGAGCCAACCCCTTTCCGCGAGGGCCTTCGTGGGCTTGGGTCGGCGGCAGGTCTCCTGGCTTCCGGGCCTACCCTCCGCGCCTTCCCAACCCGCCGCTCGGCGTGTCAGTGGCTCCGCGCGCCGCAGTCCGGTGTCTCGACCGGCCGCGGGGCGCGCCGCGGACGGCACCCCCGGTCACAGTGGCGGGTCCGCGCCGGATTCTCACCGGCCTTCCCTTCACCACCGACCTATGGACAGCGGGAGTCTAACCCACGGCTGTGACCGGCGACTCCCGCGTATTGCGCCGCGCGTTCACAGAAAGTTCAAACCGCGCGCGCCGCGAGGCGTACAGTCGGCTGCTCGGCAAAGCGAGACGGGAGGTGCCTGGATCCTTCGGGCGATCGCAACGAGCGCGGCCGCGCCGGCACGAGTGCGCCACCTGGCGGGTGCCCTGCTGCTCGCGCTGCTCGCGGGGGCCGCGCCGGCCCGCGCCGAATCGCCTCCGCTCGTGACGACGGGAAGCGCCTCGGAACTCAGCCTCACAAGCGCGACGCTCTCTGGCGCGGTCGCGAGCGCCTCACCGCTCGAGGGGTGCTGGTTCGAATGGGGCGTGCCGCCGCATTTCGAAGCCGCCGCCCCGTGCCGGGTGGACGGCAGCGAAGGCACGCTCGTCGTGGTGCTGGGTGAAGCAAGCGGATTGCAGCTCGGGACGTCCTACGGTTGGCGTCTCGCCGCGACCAACGCCGCCGGCGCCACCCACGGCCTCACGGGCTCGTTCACGACGCTCGGCTATCCGCCGGACGAACCGCCGGCGGCGAGCGAACCGCTCTCGGGGGGCGGCGGGGCGCTCACGCCGCCGCCACTCGAACGCCCGCTCGCCCACGGCCACTCCGAACACGGGCTCTGGGTCGCGTACTGTCCGTCCGACGGGGTGCTCGCGCGGCGCACCCCGAGCGCGAGCGCCGCCGTGGCGAATCACACCGGATGGCCCGCGCTGCAGTGCCTGAAGATGGACAAGGGAACCTACGGCCGGGCGCACACCCTCGTGGGACTCGACGGCGTCCACAACTTCCTGCTCGGCGGCTACGGCAACGACACGATCTGGGGCGGGAACGGCGGGGATGTGATCTGGGGCGACTACCAGCCCTCGCGCCAGCACGGCACCGAGCGCGACGTGATCCACGGCGGTGCCGGCAGCGACTGGATCTACTCGAGCCACGGCCACAACGAGATCTGGACCGGCGCGGGCGACGACCACGTAGCGCTCGTCTACGGCTGGGGCACCGTGCACTGCAACGGGCCCGGGCTGAAGACGCTGGTGATGCGCCTGTTGCCGCGCAACCGTCACTGGCGGCTGGTCGGCTGCCGCCGGCGACGGATCGTCCCCTATCGCGCCTGAGAGCCGCGGTCAGGGCGCCTCGACGGCTCGCTTCAGCCTCGCGAGCCGCCGGTCCCAGGCGTGCTCTGCGTCGCGCAGCCACGCGGCCGCCGGCGCGAGCGCCTCGCCGCACAGGCCGTAGCGGACCTCGCGCCCGGCGCCGGGCCGGCGCTCGATCAAGCCCGCGTGCTCGAGCGCGGCAAGGTGCTTCGCGACTGCCTGGCGGCTGATCGGCAGCTGCGCCGAGAGCGCCGGCACGCTGGTCTCACCGCCGCTCAGCAGCTCCTGGACCATCCCGCGCCGCGTCGGGTCCGCCAGCGCCGCGAACACGGTCCCCACCGGGTCGCTCAAGCGGCCACCAGCTGGAAGCTCGCGGCGAGCGCCGCCAGCGGGAACGAGGGAGCGCTCTCGATCACGACGACGCGCGTTGTTCGCGGCAGCGCGACGATCCTGAACTCGACGCGCGTAGCCGGGTGCTCCTCGCCGCCCCACCACCACACAAGCCTGTGTGGCGGCTCCGTCGACTCGATGTGGATCTCGCGCTCGGACTCGTCGAGCCAGCGCTCGCGCCCCTCCTCTGTGATCAGCGCCTCGAACACCTCCTCGGGCGAGGCCTCGACCTCGATCTCGCGGCGCACCTGGCCGGCGTCCCGCTCGCTCGCCTCGTCGTTGTGCGTAGCCGTTCTCATCGTCGCGCTCCTTGACAACCGATTGGTTGCTATCGTCATTGACAACCGTCCAGTTGTCGAAAGGATATCCCATGACGCTGATCCCGATGGTCGTCGAGCAGAGCCCGCGCGGCGAGCGCTCCTTCGACATCTACTCCCGTCTGCTGAACGAGCGGATCGTGTTCATCGGCACGCCGGTGGATGATCAGGTGGCCAACCTGGTCGTCGCCCAGCTCCTCCACCTCGAGAGCGAGGACGACCAGAAGGACATCTCGCTCTACATCAACTCTCCCGGTGGGATCGTGTACTCGGGGCTCGCGATCTACGACACGATGCAGTTCGTCAAGCCTGAGGTGCAGACGATCTGCTTCGGCGTCGCGATGAGCATGGGTTCGCTTCTGCTCGCCGGCGGCGCACACGGCAAGCGGATGGCGCTGCCCAACAGCCGGATCCTGATCCATCAGCCCTCGGGTGGCTTTCAGGGGCAGGCCTCGGACATCGAGATCCACGCGCGCGAGACGCTGGAGCTTCGCCGACACGTGGACGAGATCTACGCGCGGCACACGGGCCAGAGCCTTGAGCGCGTGCACGACGACATGGACCGCGACCGCTACTTCACGGCCGAGCAAGCGTGCGAGTACGGACTGGTCGACCGCGTGATCTCCTCGCACGAACTGAACAAGATGCGGACGGGTTTCGGCGCGCGGAGGGAGGCCGCGGCGTGAGTCAGAGGCCGAGGACGAGCGCCAGCGCCTCGTCGACGGCGCGCAGCTCGTGAGACTCCAGCAGCCCCACCGAGCGGCCGAGTCGCCGGACATCGTGGACAGCGGTCTGGTCCACCACAACCCACGTCGTGGTCCCGTCGACGGTGATCGCCGGACGGAAACTCGTGCGCAGGGCGCTCGTCGACGTGGGCGCGATCAACACCGTGCTCAGCTCCAACAACTCGTCGGCCTGGACGATCACGCCGTACCGAGCGCCGCGCTGCTCGTGCCCCCGCGCGCCACGCGGTGACGCGATACGAAACACCTCCCCGCGGGTCACGCGTCGTCGGGAGACGCGGGAGCGAGCTCTTCCATCAGTTCCCTGATCGCGCGCATCTCCTCGCGGTCGGCAGGGTCCGCCGCAACCCGTGCTGCCTCTGCGCGCAAAGCGGACTTCGTCCGGCGCCGCGCGCCGCTCTCCCGTAGGGCCGTGCGCACGGCCTCAGAGTCGGTCATCCCAGTGGCGCGCAGGATGCTGAGCGCATCCTCGGCTGCGTCGTCGAGGCGAACATGGATAGACCTGGCCAAGGGTGCCACCGTAGCATGATCTGTGCTACGGGGGTGTGAAGAGCGCACGGTCATCGATACGACCGGTCAGCGCGGTCAGGACGGAGACAGATGACATCGCTGACGCTCGCACACGGGTAACGGCGCCCAAAGAGCGGCTCTCCCCTCCCCAGGCAGCTCTCAGGGGAATGCAAGGGCCCATTCAGGGCCGGCCCCGAACCTGCATCACGAAACGGAAAGCGACGGAAAGGAACCCTGATGTCTCTCCCACTCGCGATCGCGCTCAACATAGTTCTCTGCGTCTCGCTGCTGGCCGGGCTGGCGTGGACGATGTCCCGCCCCCGCAAGCTCAGGCCGCATGTCCCCTCGACCCGCCGCCGCCTCTCGCTCGTGGAGCAGCGGGTGCTCAGCGACGAGGAGCAGGAGCGCCGGGCCGCGTAGCGGCGTCCGTCGGCGCGGGCCCGGCGGCGAGCGGGTCAAGCCCGTGCTCGCCGTCGGCGCTCAGGCGCCGACTTTCGAAAGGTCCGCGTCGAGGCGGCCGAGCGCCTCGCGGTGCTCGGCCGAGAGCCGGGACCCTCCGGCGATCAGTCGTCGTGCCTCGTCGAGATCATCCGAGCGCCCGACGGTCAGCGCGGCCTTGACGACGCCGTCCTTCACGTAGAACGTCGTGAAGCTGCCGTCCTCGTAGGAGCCGCGGACGATCTCCTCGTCCCAGTCGTAGGCCGGGCCGACGTACTCGAGCCCCCCCCAGTCGCTGAGATCCGAGAAGAAGTACGGGACGACTTCGTGCGGCACGTCCTGTCCGAGCATGTTGAGCGCGGCCGTCTTGCCCTGGTTGAACGCGACGTCCCAGTGCTCGATGCGCACCAGCTGGCCGCCGTGCACCGGGGACTCGTATTCGCAGATGTCGCCCGCCGCGAAGATCCCCTCGACCGAGGACTCAAGGCACGAGTTGCAGCGGACCCCGCCCCTCTCACCGATCTCGATCCCGGCCTTCCGCGCGAGTGCAACGTCGGGGGTGACGCCGGCACCGACGACGACTGCGTCGGCGTCGAGCGACAGGCCGCCGCGGCTGATCACCCGCTGGATCCGGCCGTCGCCCTCGAAGCGCTCGAGCTCATCCTGGCCGTGGATCTCGATGCCGTGCTCTTCGAGCATCGCCTGGAAGTAACGACCGACGTTCTGGCCGAACCCGCGTTCGAGCGTGGTCTCCTCCTGCATCAGCATCGTGCACTTCTTGCCGAGCGACGTAAGCGACGCGGCGACCTCGCAGGCGATGTAGGAGCCGCCGATCATGACCACCCGCTCCGCGTCCGCGGCGCCCTCGCGGATCGAGTCCGAGTTGCCCAGGGTGCGCAGGTAGTGAATCTGTTCGAGCTCGCATCCCTCGACGTTGAGTCGCCTGACGTTCGCGCCCGTGGCGATCAACGCCTTGCCGAAGGCGATCTCCTCCTTTGTCGACAGCTTCACCGTCCGGGCCTGCGCGTCGAGCGACGCGACGCTCGTGCGCGTCAGCAGCTCGATCTCCTTCTCGCCCCAGAACTCGTCCGGGCGGAAGAACGTCTGCGCGCGCTCCATTTCCCCGCGCAGATAGCCCTTCGAGCAGTCGGGACGGTTGTACGGCGGGTCGGGCTCACGGCCGACGAGCAGGATCGACCCGTCCGCGCCTTCCTCGCGCAGCCACCGCGAGCAGTTGCCGGCGGCGAGGCCGCCGCCGATCAGCAGGTAGTCGACCTCGCGGTCGGGCATCACGATGACCCTACCCGGATCGGCCGGAGACGGCTCGGACTTCCGGGAGGAGCTCTCACAGGCCGGCAGGGTGGCGCACCGACCAGTGCGCCCAAGCCGGGATCGCGTCGAAGACCCTCCAGCGCGGCCCGCTCTGATCTCTGTTGGGCCCGACGTCGGTGCCGGCGTGGCTCGTGTCGATGCGAAGGCCGGCGATGACCGCGAAGACGTGGGGCGTCGGGCCGGCGGTCGCGTAGATGGTCACCCAGCGACCGGGCCCGGGCAGCCCCCAGTTGACGTATTCCTGCGCCAGCGGGTTCTTCTCCAGGATTTCCTGAATCGGGCGGAGCCCGGCGCGGTACAGAAGAAAATTCAGCGTGCTCGAGCAGTCCTCCTGGGTGGCGCCCCTGGGGTCAGGATGGCCTGCCGGGCCGTACGGGAGGCCCTGGAGCTCGTTGCCGGCGATCACGAGCGCTTGGACCGCGGGGGGCGCGAGCGCCGGGATCAACGCGAGGTGTCCGTCGCCGGGGGCAAGTCGCGCAGTCGTGCCGGCGATGAGCCGCACCTGCGTCGAGGTGCGAGCCTGCAGGACGACGGCGCTTCCCGCGACGGGAAGCGGAGCTTGCACGCCCGCCGCGGCGGCCCCACGGTAGACGCTCGCCCAGCGCAGGACGTCCGCGACGTACCACCAAGCGTGGTTGTAGGAGTAGATCGCCCGCCTGTAGTCAGACGGCGCACCGCTCGCGCGAAGGTAGTTTGCAGCCGCGAATATGGCGTCGGCGGCGTCCCACCGGTCGCGGCGGCCGTCGCCGTCGCCGTCGACGCCGTAACGCGCCCACGTTTCGGCCAGGAACTGCATCGGCCCGCCGGCGCCTGCCGCGTTCACGGCCCCCTCCCTCGTGCAGGACGGATCGGCGTCACGGCCGTGATCGCACTCGACCTTGCCGATGCCCGCGAGAACGGCCCAATCGATCCCGTAGCGCAGGCCGGCCGCACGGTAGAGCGCGAGGTAGCCCGACGGTATCTCGGCGACGGTTGCGGACGGGGGCTCCTGCCCGGAGCCCGAGGCGACGACAGAGGTGCCGCCACCTGCGAGCGCGGCGACGCCGGCGATCGTCACCCAGCCCAGCCCCAGGACGATGCCAAGAGAGGCCGTCGCACCCAACGGCAAGCCCGAAGCCGCGTGCGTTCTCAAGGCCGGCCGAAACCCAACTCGCGTTTGCGGCCTTCCGCCACTTCCCTTGCGTCTCGCATCACCGGCGATTCCTCCCAGGGCTGCCGTGGTCGCTCGCGCGAGCCGTGCGGATCCACTCGGCGCAGGCCGCGCTCGCCGCGGCGCGCGTTGAGTTCGCGGTCGATCTCCAGGCGCGCCGCCCGCCTTCCCCCGTGGTCGAGCCTGCGGTAGCGATCGTGGCTCATGCCGAGGAGCCCGGCCAGTGCCGCGTAGTCGCGTGACTGCTCGCCGGCTCGCCGCTCGAGCGCGCCGGGAAGCTCAGCCTGCCGATCGAGCAGGGTCGCGCTCCTGCTCAGCTCGGATTCGAGCGAGCCGCGGTCGGAGCGGACGGCGGTGGCCGTCTCGGCGCGGCCGAGCTCCGACGCGCGCGCTCTGACGTCCCCCTCCACCCGCGTCTGTCGCGCGCCGAGCCGCCCTGCGCGCCGGCGGTCGCCGGCGGCCAGCGCCCCCGCCCGCTCGCGCGAGATACGCGCGAGCTGCGCGCGGCTTGCCGCGAGCCGCCGGAGCGCCGAGCGCTTGTCCTCGCGCCCGATCGGCCGGGTCGCCTGGATCAGACGACGCGCCTGCTGATCGTGCGCGGCAAGCTGCTCGGTCTTGGCGCTTGGGCCCTCGCGCGGCGCGACCTGGCTGGGATCGAGCGTCGCGCTCCCGGCCGGCAATCGCTGCGTATCGGCTCCACTGCTCTCGCTGTTGCGGCGGTTCTGTGCGTTTCGTCGCTCTTCGGCTCGCTGCTCGTAGCGACGGCGAGCCCACTTGAAATGCGCCGCCAGCTCGCCGGAGAGCTCTGAGCGCCAAGGTCCGGCGAGCAGCTCGTTGCGCTTCAGGAAGGCGCCCCACCAGAACGCGGAGAGCAGCATCCATTGGGTCCACCAGCCCAGGGCTTCGAGTCCGTCGAGCACCGCCATGACCGCGAGCGTGACCCCGAGCAGGAACGCGAAGACCAGCTTGGCGGTGACCGCCGAGAGCAGCCGGATCGCCCAAGCCCGAAACAGCCGCCGGCCCTGCTCTCCAAGCGCTGGGACGAGCACGACCCCGGGCACGAGCAGCAGGTAGAAGACGCTGAGGATCGCAGCGAGCAGGAGCCGCAAGCCGATATAGCCGAGGAGCAGCATCATCCCGAGGAGCCCCAGCACGATCAGCACGAGCCCGCCGACTCGCGGCCAGGTACCGGAGTTCGTCCGGAACTCCGCCTCGCCCGCAGACGGTCCGACGCACGACGTCGCGTCCGCCGATCGGCAAGCAGCTCTGAGCAGCGAAGAGGTGTCGTTGATCGAGTTGCGCTCCGGCCCGTTGGGGGGCAGCGCGAGAAACTCGTCGCCGTTGGTCGTGCCTTCGCGGAGCAGCCTGGCGCTGCTCGCGAGACTGCTCGCGCCCGCTCCCTCGCACGACCCGGCGGCCGGGCAGCGCGCTTCGCGGAGCTCGCGTTCGGCCAGCTGCACAGCGGCCCGGCGCACGCCATGATCGAGGCGCCCCGGTTCCCGGCACCAGTTCACGTTGCCGAACTCCAGGAAGCACCATGGCGCTTCGATCGCCGCGGCGAAAACCGCGCGCATGCTCTGGACGAGCGCTCGACCCGGCGAATCCGGAGCGCCGCGAGCCGCAACAGCGAGCGTGCCGAGGCCCGCCTCGCCGCTCCAGGAGCTCAGCGAGCCGACCGTTCCCGCGGGGTCGAGCATCAGCCACGTCCCACCCGCGAACATCGCGAGCATCGCGAGCGCCTCGCCGAGCGTCTGCCCGACGCGCCTGCGGACGAGACCGTGATAGGCCGTCAGCGCTGCGGCGATCGACAGCGCCAACGCGAGCAGCGGCGTCGTCAGCCCGGCTCCGGCCCTCGACAGCGTCGTTTGGAGGCTCGCAGCGGACGCACTGTCGAGCAGGTCCAGGCCGAAACACCATTCGAGCATCACGACGAGCACGTGCACCAGCCAGACGACGGCGAGCCACACCGGCGTCACGAACAGGTCCTGGACCGTGCTGAGCAGGCTTCCTCCGCTCAGCGGGATCAGGCCCGTGTCGATGTGGACGTCGAGCCCGAAGTCTCCGGTGGGGGCCGCAGCCGCGGTGAAGCCTGACGTTTCGCAGTCGCGGCGCCCGGCGGTTCTGAGTTCCGCGCCCAGAGGCGACCTGCACGCCGGGCTGCCGAGCCCGTTGCTGACCAGCGGATCGGCTTCGGGCCGCGATCCGCCTGCCGCTTCATCTCCTGCCGCGCCGCCGCTCTGCGAGGGCGCGAGCAACGAAGGGCCCGACGGAGCGCGCGCTGGGCCCGACTGCAGGCGGGCCGACGTGGCGCGCTGGCGCCGGTGGGCGGCCGGCTGCGCCCGCGCGTCGCCGCACGTCACGGCGGCGAGCACCGATGCGATCGCGGCGACCCGCAGCGCCATCCCAGCGACGCCCATCAGCGGGGTGATCGGCTCGCCGCGAGCCCCTCGAGCAGCGCGGGCACCAGCAGCTCCACCTGGATCGCCTCGACCCTCCCTCGATGGTCTCGGAACAGGCATCGTCCGGCGTCCATCGAGAGCAGGACGCGTCGCATCTGCCGGTCTTCCGGATCGAGGCCGAGCAGAGCGAGGGCCCGGGCCGCCTCGAGCTGGGAGCGAACGCCAAACACGAACGTGGCCCCGATCAGGTTCTCCAGCGACTCGCGCTCGCCGATGAGCGCGTCGCTGACGAGCTGCGTGCTGATGATCGGCACCGCCCGCTCCGAGCGGCCCATCCTCTGCAGCGAGGCCAGCAGCATGCGGCCGATCGGGTCGCCGAGCAGGCGCCAGCCCTCGTCGAAGGAGAACAGCTTGAGCCGGTCGCGCTCGGCAGCGACGAGGTGCAGGGCGAGCATCGCGATCAGGCGCACGATCTGCTCGCCGACGCGCTCCGCCTGCGAGTACTCCGAGCGGTCGGTCCCGAGCGGCGGTCCCGGGAGATCGCGGATCGCCAGATAGGTCACCTGCGCGCCCCCGACCGGCGGCGGGGGCGCGTGCGGGTCGGCGAAGCCCAGCTGGGTGAGGCCCGAGCGGGCGTACACCTGAAGCGTTGCGCCGACCTGGCGCTCCGGTTCGCCGCCCGCGAGCAACGCCTTGACGACCTCGGAGCAGCTCGGGGTCGGCGAGCCTGCGAGCACGCGGTCGACCGCGCCGACGATCGCCGTCTCCCAGATCGGCTCGGATCGGCCCGGCAGGAGGTCGCGCAGGAACGAGACCGCCGCTTCCTGCTTGAGGTGAGGCGGCGCGATCCGGAGCGGATCGAGCATCCCGCGCAGCGCTTCGTCCGGGCGCAGCGTGAGGCGTTCGACGTGCGGGGCGACGTCGGGGAGACCATGGAAACGGTGATCCCCCTTCGGGTCGCAGTCGACCACCCTCGCGCCCTGCAGAAAGCCCTCGTACTGGAGCTTCTGCGCGAGCGTCGTCTTTCCGGAGCCGAGCGCGCCGACGCTCAGGATCGTGGCGTTGCGGTCCTGGTCGGAGCCCTCCGCGAGATTGAAGAGCACGGGGCGCCGCGACCCCGTAAGCGTCCTTCCGAGATAGAAACCGCGGCTCGGCCCGACTGCGTGAGTCGCGGTGGGCATCATCGCCGCCAGCTGCTCGGCCGTGAACACGTCGTCGTAGCCGGCGACCCGCGTCCGCTGGCCAGGGAGATGCTGCAGAAACAGTTGGAGCTGCTCTCCGAGCGGGCGGTGCAGCCGCACCTCGCCGTAGGCCCTTCGGACCGACTCCACGCGCTGCTCGAGTTCTGATCGGCTGGCCGACCCGACGCCGATCGCAACGGTCGCCCGCATCAGCGGGGGATGACTCGACGCCTGGAGATAGGCGAGCAGGTCGCGCGCCTCCTGCGTTCGCTCATACCCGAGGTCGGAGACGCCCTGCTCACCGACCGCCTCGGCCCGGAGGATCTGGTCGGCGTCCTGGATCTTGCGGCGCGCCAGACGCAGCGCGACTTCGTTCGGCAGGTACCGGATGGTGACGGCCAGGTCGACCTCGAACGCGAGGCTTTCCGGTGGCGCGAACAGGAGCTCTGCTCGAGGCCCGGGAAAGTCGAGGCGATCGGGCACCGCCCCGAGCACGAGCTGCGCCTGCCAGCTGGTTCCGAGCTCGGACTCGACCCGCAGAGATCTGCTGCGCTCTTCGACTTCGCAGTCCAGCCACCTCAGCACGTCGCCCTCGAGCGGCGCGAGCACCGCTTCGCCGTTGCGCTCGAAGGCGAGCGCGCGGGGCTCGTGCAACCGGTCGACATTCGGCTCGCCGAGCCCCCTGCAGAACACGCGTCGCACGAGCCACTGCATCTCGGGCACCGCCACCGGCCTGATGTCGAGAAAATCGCTCAGGCGCCCATGCACCCGGTCGGCTTTCACACGCATGCGCTCGAGCTCGCGAGCGGTGAGCATGCGCCTGCCGGCAACGGTGGCGGCGCGTCTGAGCTCGCCCCAGAGCTCAGCCGGCGACCGCGCCGCGACGCGCGAGAGATAGCTCGCCACGTCGAGATCCGGCTCGCGCAGGCTGACGAGCACGTACAGCGCCGGGATCACGGCGGGCAGCTCACCCAGCGCCCGCCGCTGCCCCTCCAGGTAGCGGCGGAGCTCGTCACCTCGGCTGGTACGCGCACCATCGACGTCCTCGCCGTACGCGGCGACGTTCCAGCGGCTTGCAACCCGCAGCAGTTGGACGTCCGCCTCCGCGGCCTCGAGCGCGCCGACGAGCGACAGAAGCCGCGTGCGCTTCTCGTCGCGATCGAGCCAGGCGTAAGAGCTCAGCGCGACGTGGAAGGCAGCCCAACCGTCACCGGCGCCTTCTGCGAAGACGCAGTTTCCGTAGACGAACGAAAGCGGCGGCCTCAACGCCGGCCGTCGTGGCGCTCGGCGGCGACCACGATGCTGGTTCCTGCTCCCAGCTTGAGAACCCGTCCTTTCGTGAGCGCCCGAGCCGGGTCGTGTGCAGTCAGCCGGAGCCGCCGCGCGCTCCGGCCGCGCCCGACGCGACGCGCCTCCGGAGATGGCGGACGGTGTGCGATGAGGACGAGCACCGCGCCCGGGCCCTCGTACCTCACCCGCGCGACGCGCGAGTCGGAGCCATCCGGCAGGAACAGGAGGTCCTCCGGCAGCCACCGCTGCCCGCTGCTCGACCGCTTCCCGAGGGCCACCAGGCGCGACGGCCGGGTGAGGTACCCGATCGAAGACCGCGCCATGTGGTGGAAGGCGCGACCGTCGATCCGAATGACTGTGAGGGCGGCGGCCAGCGCGGCCGGGGCGCCCACGTCCCTTACGAACCAGGGCAGGACCCTCAGAGGCGCGCCGAGCAGCGGCATGCGCGCGAGCAGGAAGAAGGACGCGGCGCCGACGAGGAGGTAGACGATCCCGCGCACGGGAACACCCGCGGGGTTCAACCTCATGCGGTCGATGGTGTAGACGCGCCGCTCGAGGTCGAAGACGCGCCGGTAGGAGCGGATCTCGGTCACTGGCCGCCGAAGAGCGACGCGACCGTGTCCTTCAGCAGGCTCACGCCCGACGGCGTGGCGAGCAGCACGGCGACGATCCCGACGGCGAACACGCCGGCGGCCTCCTTGAAGTCCCGCCGGAACGCGAGCACGGTCGCAGCGACCGCGAGCGCGAGGCCGATCAGGCTCATCGCCACGGCCCGGCCCGTGCTCCCGGCTCGGGCGGCGGCGTCTTCGAGCGAGCTGCCTCCTTGTTCGGGAGCGGCGGCGCGCGTGCTCTGGCGCGAGGAACCTCCCACCGCGGCGCCAGCCGGAGCCGCAACGAGGGCAGCCGCCGCGATCACCGCGGCGCCCATGACGAGGGCGCGCAGCCGCAGGGAGAACGCCCGGGAACTACGCATCGGGTTGGGTCTGGACCGCGGAGATCTCCCACCGCCCGTGCACCTGGATCACGTCGATTTCGTACGTGAGGGTGTAGCGGGCTCCACCGCCGTCGGATGCCTGCACAGTTGCCATGACCGACCCTCCCCCGGGCGCCCACAGCTGGCGACCCACTGAGACGAGCTGCAAGGGCACCGCCGGCGGCGCCACGATTGCACCGGGCGCCAGGTCGGAGGCGAGCTCCGAGCCGGCGCCGTCGAGGTAGTTCCCGAGGCCGCGCGCGATCACGGTTTCGAGCGTCGCGTCTTCCACCGGGCGCAGACTCGTCTCGGGGTTGGCCGGCTGGCTCGCGGGCGCGCCGACGAACGCCGGGTAACCGGTGAGCGCCAGCTTCCCTTCCGCCGTGCGCGTAACGCCGACCGTCAGGTAGAGGAGGCCCGCCGTCGTGTCCGCCGCAACCGTGTAGACGTGCGTCCCAGGAGCCGGCTCACGGGTTTGCACGACTTCGGCCCAGGCCACATGCTGCTGGCCTCGCGGAGGCGGTGCGAAGCCGGCCGCCGGCTGCAGCTTCGAGCCAACGAATGGTTCCAGTTCCTGGATCATCCGTTCGGGCTGACGCGCATCCCAGCTCAGATAGCGCCGCGCGAACAGCGTGGCGTAGGCCTGCGCAGCGAGGTCGGGCGAAGCGAGCGACGCTGCGGGGATCGCCGCAGGGGCGGTGCGGGGCGGATCGAGCGCGAACCGCGCGCTGGCGAGCAGGCCGGCGAACGCGGCTGCGATCAGGGCGTAGCGGGGAAGTTCCCGACTCGCTCGAATTCGCCACAACGGGTGCCTCTGCAGCGAGACAGCAGCCATTCGCCGGCCTTCGGATCTCATCGCTCGAACCCGAAATCGGTGCCAGAAACGGGCGTTGCTGCGGGCCTTGGGGTGGCAGAAGGTGGGGCTAGGGAGGTCGCCAGCACGTCGACCTCACGCCTCGGGGACCCCGCGCCACGTGCAGCAAGGTCGTGGCGAGCGGACCTCCACCCCGGCCCGCCCTCCCGCGCCCGGCCGCCCGAACGGCGCGAGACGGACGAGCTGCCTGCCTGGTGCGAGCGCGGGGCCGTGAACGGCGAGCCAGCATTGCTCGCCGGCATGGGGGCCGGCCCAGGGCTGAGCAGCGACCGAGCGGCGAGAGCCGCAGCGACGACAGCCGCCGCCGCGAGCGCCGAGATCAGGTGCGAGCGACCCCTTGGCCGCCGGCCGGGTCCGAATCCGTGAGCCAGGAGGTCGGTCGGCTCGCTCTGCTCGCGGGCGGCTGCCCTGTCCTCGTAGAGGTCGAGGAACTCGTCCTCGTCGAGCATGCCGAAGTCGACATTCGGGCTCGAGTCGCGAAGGCTCATCCGCGGCCCGTCCCTCTCGGCGCGGGCGGCCGACACCCGGAGTGGGCAGACCCGCGGATGCCGGCCGCCGTCGCGCTTGCGGCCGCGCCTCTCTCGTCGCGCATGAGAACGACGGGCGCGGCCGAGGACCGGCCGATGGGTGGGGGGAGTCTTGTCATCGGCGCGTTCCTGGCGTCTGTTCCGACCCTTCCGGCGGGACCGTGACATCGCGTTCCCCGGCAGTCAGGAGTCGGAGGCGTCCCCGCGCCCGCTGCGCCACCTTCCGGTACTTCTCGCGCGTCCAGCCCTGGCTGGCGCAGATCTCCGCGCAGCTGGCGTCCGCCAGCTGCGCACGAAGGACGATGCGCTGATCGGGCGTGAGCTTCGACATGTGCGCACCAAGCCTCCGGAGTTCGTCTCGCACGATCGCGAGGCGCTCGGGGTCGCAGCGGCCGTCCGCGAGTTCGATCGCCTCCTCGCCCGACCCGAGAGGCACGGCCCCCTCCAGGGCTGCCGCGATCGGGCTGCGACCGGAGATCGCCCTGCGCCGATCCTGAACACGCGCGAGGAAGCGCTGCTCGAGGGCGTTTGCGATGTGCCCGCGGCTCGCGAACGCGCGGCCCTTCCTGGCCAGCACCACCAGCTCGAGGCTCGCCTGGCCGTAGCAGTCCTCCAGGTCCTCGCGGCGAAGCCGGTGGCGGTGGACGCGCAGGAGCACCTCGCGCTTCGCGGCGGCAACGGCGGCGACCGCCTCCGCAGGATCGCGCGACAGCGGGCTCGCTCCGCTCCCCCTCGGCTTCGGCGCATCTCCTCCAGATCGGGTAGACACATCTGGATGTCGCTCCGCGGGCCGATCAGACCCCCCTCCCAATTCGTGTACGCCGTGCTCCCGGGCGCGCGTACGAGCGGTGCCGGCCGATGAGCCTCGGCGAGCGTCTCCAGCGTCTCGATCACCGCCAGCAGGCGACCAGGGGCGTGCGCTTCATCGCCGCCATCTACAAGAAGTTCCAGGACGACCAGGGTGCTCAGCTGGCGGCGCTCATCTCCTATTACGCGTTCGTCTCGCTGTTCCCACTGCTGCTCGTCTTCGTGACGATCCTCGGCTTCGTCCTGCAGGGCGATCCCTCGCTCCAGGAAAAAATCCTCAGCGGCACGCTCAAGGAGTTCCCGATCCTCAGCGAAACACTTGACCCGAAGTCGATCAAAGGCAGCCCCGTCGCCCTCGTGATCGGGGTCGTGGGGGCGCTGCTTGCCGGGATGGGGATCGTGAACGCCTCGCGGACCGCCTTCGATCGCATCTGGGCGGTGCCGTTCAAGCACCGCGCGAGCTTCTTCGGCTCGAGGCTGAAGAACCTGGCGATGCTCGCGATCCTCGGCACGCTCGCGATTGCCGCCACGGTCGTCGGGGGGTTCGTCGGCAGCGCGAGCCACGGTACCGTGACGGTCGCCGCGAGCATCGTCCTCTCGCTGGTGGGGAACTTCGTGCTGTTCCTGCTCGCCTTCCGGCTGCTCACGTCGACCTCACCGCCGTGGCGACGGCTGATCCCCGGCGCGGTGACGGCCGCGATCTTCTGGCAGCTGCTCCAGAGTCTCGGCGGCCTATATGTCTCCCACACGCTCAAGCACACGAAACCCCTCTACGGGATCTTCGCGGCCGTCCTCGGCCTCCTGGCCTGGCTGTATCTGGGAGGCCAGCTGACGATCCTTGCCGCGGAGGTCAACGTCGTCAAATACCGCAAACTGTGGCCCCGCAGTTTCTTCGCTGACCCACTTTTGGAGGCCGACCGGCGAGCCCTCACCGACACGGCGGAGATCGAGGAGCGCGTCGAGCAGGAGAAGGTCGAGGTCAGCTTCGACGATGGGCCGCAGCGGGGGTGAGGGCGGGCACAGCCGGCGCTTCCGCGCCTCACTCCCCCTCCGGCCACTCCACGGCCGCGAGCGATCCGTCCCCCTCCTCCGGCTTCGGTCCGCCCACCGCGACCAGCTCGAGTCCGTCGGGCCCAGCGTGGAACGCCCTCACGACCTGGGGCGCCACCCGCACGACGTCCCACTGCACGAGCTCGCGCACCTCGCCGTCGAGCAGGATCCGGCCCGAGCCGCCGACGACGACGTAGGCCTCCTCTTGCTCACCGTGCCGGTGCCCTGTCTCGCTTCTGTAATCCGGCCCGTAGCGCCAGAGACTGATCCCGAGATCGCGCGATCCGAGCGCGCTACGGGCAAAACGGCCTTCGACCCCGGGGGCGCGCTCGCCGACCGAATCGGGCAGGTCCTGCAGGTTCACGACAGCGAAATCCGCCACGGGTTCCTCCTCGCTCAGCAGTGGGATGCAGTTCCTCAGGATTATGGCGACCTGGAGCGCTCGGTGCCCACGCCGGCCGCGTAATTTGGCTCTGCAATGCGGGTTTCCAGCATCGGTCAAGGTACTTGACTACGCAACCAATCGCGCTATACTAACTAAACTTTCGTAAGCTCATATGGAGCAATAATCCCCATGGCACAGACAGACGCAGAGACTTCAACGCCACAGCCCTCAGGCGAGCGGCTGCGGCTGATCCCCCTAGACGACACGGTCGTGTTCCCCAACATGGGGATCACGCTGACGATCGACGTGGGCGACGACGAGCGCGTCGTGCTCGTCCCGCGCCACGAGAACGAGTTCCTCGAGGTCGGCACGATCGCCGAGGTCTCGGAGCAGATCCGCCTTCCCGGCGGGGGCCGCGCCGTCGCCCTCTCGGGTGAGCACCGTGCGCTGATCGGCGCCGCAGAGACCGGCCCGGGCGGCGAGCTTCGCGTCCAGGTCGACGAGCGCCCCGACGAGATTCCCGTCGACGGCCGCACCCGCGAGCTGGAGCGCGAGTACCGCGCCACCGTCGAGGAGATCCTCGAGCTGCGCGGCGACGACGGCCGCATCGCGGCGTTCCTGCGCGCGATCGTCGAGCCGGGCGCCCTGGCGGACTCCGCCGGCTACTCCCCCACCCTCAGCTACGAGCAGAAGGTCGAGCTGCTTCGCACGATCGACGTGACCGACCGCCTCGAGCTGGCCGTCAGGCTGCAGCGCGAGAGCCTGGCCGAGCTGCAGGTCCGCAAGCGCATCCGCGAGGACGTGCAGGAGGGCGCTGAGAAGCAGCAGCGCGAGTACTTCCTGCGCAAGCAGATGGACTCGATCCGCAAGGAGCTCGGCGAGGACGACGCGTCGGTCGCCGACGAGTACCGCACCAAGATCGAGGACGCCGAGATGCCCGAGGACGTCAAGGAGCAGGCTCTGAAGGAGCTTGCCCGGCTCGAGCGGATGGGCGACCAGACGGGCGAGTCGAGCATGATCCGCACCTACCTGGACTGGCTGATCGCCGTGCCGTGGAACAAGCGCTCCGAGGAGCGGCTGGACCCGGTCGAGGCACGCGAAGTGCTGGACGCCGATCACGCCGGCCTGGAGGACGTCAAGGACCGTGTGACCGAGTACCTGGCAGTGCGCAAGCTGCGCCAGGAGCGCGGGATCGAGGCCGACCCGAAGTCCGGCGCGATCCTGACGCTGATCGGCCCCCCGGGCACCGGCAAGACCTCGATCGGCGAGTCGATCGCCAAGGCGACCGGACGCGAGTTCGTGCGCATGTCGCTCGGCGGCGTCCGCGACGAGGCGGAGATCCGCGGCCACAGGCGCACCTACATCGGCGCGCTGCCCGGCCGGCTGGTCCGTGCGCTGCGCGACGCCGGGACGATGAACCCGGTGATCCTGCTCGACGAGGTCGACAAGGTCGGCGCCGACTGGCGCGGGGACCCCTCCGCGGCCCTGCTCGAGGTGCTCGACCCGGCTCAGAACCACTCGTTCCGCGACCACTACCTCGATGTGGAGCTGGACCTCAGCCAGGTGATGTTCCTGGCGACGGCCAACGTCGCCGACACCATCCCCGGTCCCTTGCTGGACCGCATGGAGGTGATCAGCTTCGACGGCTACACAACCGAAGAGAAGCTCGCGATCGCCAAGGGCTACCTGTGGCCGCGCCAGCGCGACCGCAACGGCCTGCGCGAGGACGAGGTCGAGGTCTCCGACGAGACCCTGAAGACGGTCATCAACGAGTACACCCGCGAGGCGGGCGTCCGCAACCTGGAGCGCAGCCTGGGCACGATCCTGCGCAAGACCGCGACGAAGATCGCATCCGCGCAGGCGTCGGGCGAGGCGCTCGAGACGCCGGTGGAGATCGACCTGGAGGCCGTGCGCGACGCGCTCGGGCGCCAGAAGGTCTTCCAGGAGTCGGCCGCGAGGACTGCCACGCCGGGCGTCGCGACCGGGCTCGCCGTGACAGGCGCCGGAGGCGACGTGCTGTTCATCGAGTCGACCGCGATGGGCGGCGGCTCCTCGAACGGCAGCCTGGTGCTGACGGGCCAGCTGGGCGACGTGATGAAGGAGTCCGGGCGGATCGCGCTCTCATATGTGCGCGGCCACGCCGAGGACCTCGGCATCGACGACCACGCGTTCGAGGGCAAGGAGTTCCACATCCACATCCCCGCCGGAGCGATCCCGAAGGACGGTCCGAGCGCGGGCGTGACGATGGTCACCTCCCTGGCCTCGCTGCTGTCCGGGCGCCCGGTCAAGCACACCGTCGGCATGACCGGTGAGGTCACGCTGCAGGGACGGGTGCTGCCGATCGGTGGCCTGAAGCAGAAGGTGTTGGCCGCCCATGCGGCGGGGCTGACCGACGTGATCCTCCCGGAGCGCAACCGGGGCGACCTCGACGACATCCCCGAGCAGGTCCGCGAGCAGATGACGTTCCACCCGGTGATGACGGTCCAGGAGGTGCTGGACCGCGCCCTGGAGCCGGCACGCGATGTCGCGCCCCTCTCGTAGATGTGAGCCGGTGCCGCTCGAGATCAGGGAGACAGCCTCCCTGCTCGAGCGGCGCTGGCAGCTCTCGATTCTCTATGCCGCGCTCAGCGGAGCGCTCAGGTTCAACGAGTTCGCCGACGCCGTTGCCGGGATCTCGCCCCGCATGCTCTCCGAGCGGCTGCGCGATCTCGAGGCGGCGGGGCTCGTTCAGCGGACGGTGCTGCCGACCAGCCCACCCACGGTCGAGTACCGGCTCACCGCGCGGGGGCGCAAGCTTGGACCGCTGATCGAAGCGATGCGCGAGTACGCGCGCGAACCCGCTTGACGGGTTCGCGGCGCGTTCTCGGCGATTAGACTCCCGCGCCGATGGCCGGAGGACGGATTCCCGACTTCTTCCTCCTCGGGCACGGCAAGAGCGGCACCACGGCGCTCTACACGATGCTGGCGCGGCACCCGCAGGTCTTCGTCGGCTGGAAGGAGCCCCGCTTCTTCGCGACGGAGATGCACGAAAACGACATCCCGCGCCCGGGCGGGACGCCGAAAACACTCGAGCAGTACAAGGCCTGGTTCGCCGGCGCCGCGCCCGAGCAGACCGTCGGCGACATCTCCCCGTGGTACCTGTGGTCGAAGGACGCCGCACGGCTGATCGCCGACGCGCGGCCCGACGCGAAGCTGGTGGCGATCCTGCGCGAGCCGGCGAGCTTCCTGCACTCGCTGCACCGGCAGTGGCTGCAGCTCTACGTCGAGAGCGAGAGCGACTTCCGCAAGGCGATCGAACTGGAGCCCGCGCGGCGCGAAGGCCGCAGCACGCCTGCAAACGGCTACTGGCCGAAGGCGCTCTTCTACTCCGACCACGTCTGCTACGCCGAGCAGCTCGAGCGCTACAGCTCACGCTTTCCGCGCGAGAACATGCTCGTGCTGATCTACGACGACTACCGCGCCGACAACGAGGGGGCGCTGCGCTCGGTCCTGCGCTTCATCGGCGTCGATGAGCACCCGGCGATCCCAGCGCGCGAGGTCAACCCCAGCATCCACGTGCGCTCGCCGCGCCTGAATGGCCTGTTGCGCCGCGTGATCGTCCCCGAAGGCGCGGCCGCGCGCTCGCTGAAGAGCGCGCTCACGACGCTGACGCCGATGCCGATGCGCCAGCGCATGCTGCACGCGACGCGCCGGCGCTTGGTGTTCGGCGAGCCGGCGCCGCCGGACCCCGCGTTCATGACCGAGCTGCGCCGGCGGCTGAAGCCCCAGGTGATCGCCGCGAGCGAGTACCTGGGACGCGACCTCGTCGGCCTGTGGGGCTACGACGAGGTCTGAGGGCTGCCGACGAGCTGCCCGCGCCGGGAGCCCGAGTCCTCCTCGGACACGTTCGGGCTGCCGACGAGCTGCCCGCCCGGGCACTCGCCGGCCTTGACGTCGCCGGGCTTGCGGCTGGGATTGCGGATCCACACCAGGCCGACGACGCCGCCCAGCGCCACCAGCACCGCCGAGATCATCATCCCCGAGTGGAACGCGTGCACGGACGCGGCTTCCGCGGCGCTCGCGACCGCGCGCGCCTGGCCGGGGGGCAGGCCGTGAACAGACGGCTTGCCCAGGGGAAGGCGCTTCGCTGCGGCGACGGCGTTGTGCGCCGCCGGGCCGAGCGGCCGGCCGGCCAGATGCGAGTCCAGCGAGGAGACGAAGACGGCCGAGATGGCGGCCCCGACAGACGCGGTGCCGAGAAGCCCCGCGACACGTGCGACGGCGTTGTTCACGCCCGAGGCGATTCCCGCGTCGTGTTCGGCGCCCGCGAGCACGGCGGCCGTCAGCGGCGCGACCGTCAGTGAGAGCCCGAGCGAGAACAGCAGCAGCGGCGGCAGGACTTCGGAGACGTAGTCGGGCGTCCCCCCCGTCGTCTGGAACAGCCCGAGCCCGACGGCAGCGATGAGCGGGCCGAGGCCCATGAACAAGCGCGGGCCGTAGCGGTCGGCGAGCATGCCGGCGCTGCTCGAGAGAAGGAACATCACGATCGTCACGGGGAGCGTCGCCAGCCCGCTCTGCAGCGGCGTGTAGCCGCCGATCTGCTGGAGGAACAGCACCAGGAAGAAGAACACGATCGACAGCCCGGCGTACATCGCGAACGTCTCGATGTTGCCGGCCGCGAAGTTCCGGCGCCGGAACAGGCGCAGCGGCAGCATCGGGTCCTTCGCCCGTGACTCGTAGAGCACGAAGATCACGAGCAGCGCGACGCCGGCGATCAGCGGCACGATCACGCCGGGGCTCGACCAGCCCAGCCGCGGCTGCTCGATCAGCGCGAACACGGGACCGGCGAGCCCGAGCGCGCACAGCACCGCGCCCGGTATGTCGATGCTTCGTGCGCCGGGCTCGCGAGGTGCGCTCGGTGGGATCACCGTCAGGATCAGGAACAGGCAGATGAGCGCGAGTGGGACGTTCAGGACGAAGATCCAGCGCCACGAGGCGAACGCGAGCAGCTCGCCGGCGATCAGGGGCCCCAGCGCCGTCGCGATCGCTCCCCACGCCGTCCAGCTGCCGATCGCTTTGCCGCGCTCCTGCTGCGCGAAGGTGTTGACGATCACCGCCAGCGAGCTCGGCACGAGCAACGCGCCCGTCATGCCCTGCAGCGCACGCGCCGCTACCAGGAACGCGACGCTGGGAGCGAACGCGCACAGCAGTGACGTGGCGCCGAAGCCGGCGACGCCGATCGCGAACACGCGCCGCTCGCCATAGAGATCGCCGAGCGAACCGCCGATCAGGATCAGCGAGCCCAGCGTCAGCAGGTAACCGTTGACGACCCACTGCTGGGCCGCGAGGCCTCCCCCGAGCGCGCGCTGGATGGTGGGCAGCGCGACGTTGACGACCGTACCGTCGAGCAGGACGATTCCGGACCCCAGGATGCACGCGGCGAGCGTCAGTTTCTTGACCGAGGCCGAGCTGCGAGCGGACATGGGGCTACCGTAGCCGCCCGCCGCGCACGCGTGCGCTCGCGCTGCCGGGGCCGGCGCTAGCCCAGCACGAGCTCGGCCGCCGTGCGCAGCGTCGCGGCGTCGCCGGAGATCAAGAGCGTCGTGACG
Organism: Solirubrobacteraceae bacterium; assembly: GCA_035569835.1. Lineage (GTDB taxonomy): Bacteria > Actinomycetota > Thermoleophilia > Solirubrobacterales > Solirubrobacteraceae > Palsa-744. The sequence goes on along the minus strand of DATMMF010000012.1, from coordinate 116,340 downwards.
ATCGACTCGCGCCACGCCTCCAGGTCGTGCTTGATCTTCTCGGGGGGGCCGATCAGCGACATCTGCTCGATCAGCTCGCGCGGCACCTTCGCCCCTGCCTCGTCCTTCTTGCCTTCGAGGTAGAGCGCGGCGATCGCGTCGACCTCCTTCTCATAGCCCATCCGGATTGCCACGTTGGCGTGGAAGTTGGTGCCTTTCGCGCCCATGCCGCCGAAGTAGAGCGCGTAGAAGGGCCGCAGGGCGTCGGCGGCGGCCTCGACGTCCTCGGAGACGATCAGGGGCACGGTCGCGTTGACCTCGAAGTCCTCGAAGCTGCGCCGCGCTCCCGGCCGGCCGAAGCCTTCGCGCAGGTAGGCGGCGTAGTGCTCCTGCTCGGAGGGCGCGAAGAGCATCGACAGCCATCCGTCGCACAGCTCCGCGCACAGGGCGATGTTCTTCGGACCCTCGGCGCCGAGATAGATCGGGATGTCCTCGCGCAGCGGGTGGATCGACGCCTTCAGCGGCTTGGCCAATCCGGTGCCGCCCGGGAACGGCAGCTTGTAGTGCTCGCCGTCGGCCGTGACCGGCCCCTTCCGCGCCCAGATGTCGCGAAGGATCGAGATGTACTCGCGCGTGCGCGCGAGCGGCTTGGCGAACGGCATCCCGTACCAGCCCTCGACGACCTGCGGGCCGGACACGCCGAGACCGAGGATGAACCGGCCGCCCGACAGGTGATCCATCGTCATCGCGGCCATTGCGGTCGCGGCCGGTTGGCGCGCCGACATCTGCACGATCGCGGTGCCGAGCTTGATGCGCTCCGTGCGGGCCCCCCACCACGCCAGCGGCGTCAAGCAGTCCGACCCGTAGGCCTCAGCGGTCCAGATCGAGTCGAAGCCGAGCCGATCGGCCTCGGCGATCGACTCCTCGACGCCCGGTGGAGGGCCGCCGGCCCAGTAGCCCGTGTTCAGCCCCAGCTTCAGCTCGCCCGCCATCCGGGGCCGGACTATAGATGTCAACCGTGCTGTGGCGTCCGGCCGCCGGGCTCGACGAGCGCGAGCGTGAACCCGTCGTAGCCCTTGCTTCCGACGGTCTGGATCGTGGTCGCGGTCACGCGCGGCTCGGCGCCGGCCAGCTCGAGGAAGCGGCGCATCCCGCGGGCTCCGGCCTCCTCGGTGGCGGGGTCGGCGATCGCCCCGTCGCGCACCACGTTGTCCACGATGATCAGCGAGCCCGGACGCGTGAGCTCCAGCGCGAGGCGGAAATACTCGGGCGTCGTCTGCTTGTCGGCGTCGATGAACACCACGTCGAACGGCCCCTCGCCCCGCTCTCGCATCTCGGCCAGCGCGTCCAGCGCCGGGCCGACGCGCAGCTCGACGACTTCCTGCAGCCCGGCCCGCGCCAGGTTCACGCGCGCCACCTCGGCGAAGCGCTCGTTCAGCTCGAGCGTGACGAGACGTCCATCCGGCGCGAGTGCGCGGCCCATCCAGATCGTGCTGTAGCCCCCGAGCGTGCCGAGCTCGAGCACCCTTCGCGAGCCGTGGATGCGCAGCAGCAGGTACAGCAGCCGGCCCTGGTTCGCGGTCACCTGGATCGCCGGCAGGCCGGCGGCATCGCTCTCGCGCTGGGCCTCGTCCAGCACCGGGTCGTGCCCGATCAGCAGACCGGCCGTGTACTCGTCGACCGCGTTCCAGGTCTCCCAGCCGCTCACGCTGCGAGCTCCTCCTCGCGGGTGATCAGCGCGAGCGGGAAGGCCAGCCCCGCGGAGCGATCCACAGTCGAGATGCGTCGGCCCGGCTGCACCGCCGGCCGCGGCGGGCGCGCGTGCGGAGCCATCGCCTCGACCGTCGCGTCGATGTCGTCGACGAGCATCGCGAGTCCCCAGAAGAACGCCGGCCGCTCCGTGCTGCCGTGCCGCGCGGCCGCCTCTTCGGGCTCGGCCACCAGCTCGAGGATCTCGCGGCCGAGCCTGAAGAACGCCTGCCTCGGCGCGCCGGCAGGCGTCGGCTCCTCGCGGACCCGGCGCAGGTCGAGCCCGGCCGCCTGCAGCGCGGCGACGCTGCGCTCGAAGCTCGGCGAGACGGCGACGACATGGTCGATCGCAACGACCCCGTTCGGATGCGCGAGCGCGGGCGGGCGCGCCGGCTCGGTGGACATGCGGGTGGGCAGCCCGTCGAGATCCTCGCTGCGCAGGTCCCGCAGCGACCAGCCGACCACGCCGTTTCCGTTCCCGTCCGGCCCGCTCAGCCGCAGCGCGACGCCGCCGATCTCGCAGCGCTCACCCTCCGTGCGGAACCCCAGAGCGGCCCACCGCCCTGGCTCGTCGGCGACCTCGATCTCGTCGATGCTCGGCACTCAGGAGACCTCCCCGGCCGGTATGCAGACCGGCCACCGCTAGAACTGATCGAGGTGAACGCTACCGATCAGTTGAGCAGGCGCAGGCGGCTGGGGATCCTGGCGATCTGCTGCATGAGCCTGCTGATCGTCGCGATGGACAACACGATCGTGAACGTCGCGCTGCCCTCGATCCGCCGCGAACTGCACGCCTCGCTGTCGGGGCTGCAGTGGACCGTGGACGCCTACACGATCGTGATCGCGAGCTTCCTGCTGCTGGCCGGCTCGACCGGCGACCGGGTCGGGCGCAAGCGCACCTTCCAGACCGGCCTCTGCGTGTTCGCGGGCGCGTCGCTGGCGTGCAGCCTGGCGCCGAGCCTCGGCTGGCTGATCGCCGCGCGCGCCGTGCAGGGCATCGGCGGCTCGATGCTCAACCCGGTCGCGATGTCGATCATCACGAACGTCTTCACCGACCCGCGCGAGCGCGGGCGCGCGATCGGCGCCTGGGGCGCGACGGTCGGGATCAGCCTGGCGCTCGGGCCGATCGTCGGGGGCGGGCTGACGGAGGCAGTCGACTGGCGCGCGATCTTCTGGATCAACGTCCCGATCGCGCTCGCTGCCGTGGTGCTGACCGCGCTGTACGTGCCCGAGTCCCGCGCCGAGCGCCCGCGCCGCCTCGACCCGGTCGGCCAGGTGCTCGTGATCGTCGTGCTCGCGACGGTCACCTACGCGATCATCGACGCGCCGCATGCCGGCTGGGTCTCGGCGCAGACGCTCGGTCTGTTCGCGGTCGGGTTGACAGCGCTCGCGTCGCTGGTCGCCTACGAGCTGCACCGCCGCGAACCGCTGATCGAGCCGCGCTTCTTCCGCAGCCCTCCGTTCGCCGGCGCGACCCTGATCGCCGTGTGCGGGTTCGCCGGCTTTGCAGGGTTCCTGCTGATCAACACCCTCTACCTACAGGAGGTGCGCGGGTACTCGCCGCTCGAGGCGGGCCTGTGCACGCTGCCGATGGCGATCCTTGCCGGGGTGCTCGCGCCGATCTCCGGTCGGATCGTCGGCAGCCGCGGGGCACGGCCGGTGCTGCTGTTCGGGGGGGTGTGCATGCTGATCGCGCCGCTGCTGCTCACGGGCCTCACGTCGACGACGCCGCTGGGGCTCCTGCTCGGCGTCTACGCGCTCTACGGGATGGGCTTCGGCAGCATCAACCCGCCGATCACCTACACCGCGGTCTCCGGAATGCCGAACTCGCAGGCCGGGGTCGCCGCCGCGGTCGCTTCGACGAGCAGGCAGGTCGGGCAGACGCTCGGCGTGGCCGTGATCGGCTCGATCGTCGGCACGGCAGCCGCCGGCGCAGCCGGCAAGGGCCTCGCGGCCGCGAGCCATCCCGCCTGGTGGGTGATCGGCGCGTGCGGCGCTGCCGTGCTCGCGCTGGGCGCCGCCTCGACGGGCGCGCGCGCCCAGCGCGCCGCGCGCCGCAGCGCCGCGGCGCTCGCCGCCGAGCCCCAGGCGCGGCCGTTGGAGGCTTCAGCCGGCGCCCGCGGCTAGCCTGGCTCTCGCGCGGATGAACGACAGGACCGACCAGACACCGCACAGCTGGCCCTTGGTGCTGCTTCGCTACGTGCTGCCGGGGTCGGTGATCCTCGGCGGGATCGTCGTGATGGCGCTGGGCAGCGAAGCCGAGCTCGAGGGGGGCGCCGCGATCGTCGGCGCGGGCCTCGCGATCTTCTTCCTCAACTGGCTGTTCCGCGCGGGCGTGGCCGGCGAGCGCGAGCGCGAGCGCGAGGACCGGGCGCGCGAGCACTTCGACCGTCACGGCCGCTGGCCCGACTGAGCCGCCGCCGCCGCGTGCCACCATCTGCGCCAGGATATTCGTCGTGCAAGCTCCTGCGCCGCTAATGAACATGGGCGCCGGCCCCGATCACATCTCGAAGATGACCCTCCGCAGGACCGTCAGAAGCGCCTTCGCACTGCTCGCCGCGCTTCTCGTGGTCGCGGTCACGGGCGGCTGCGGCTCGAGCACCCCCTCGGCGACCGTCGACCCGCTGTCGAGGGCTGCATTTACGACGAGCAGCGCCGACGGGGCCAAGCTCGCGATGCACATGCAGATCGACCTCGGCTCGCTCGGCGGCCAGATCGCGATGGACGGGAAGGGCCACGTCAACTTCAAGGACGGCGAATCCGAACTCACGATGACGCTCAACGGGCTCCCCGCGGCGGCATCGAGCGTGCTGCCCGACGGCACCACGATCGCCGAGCGCTTCACGGGCGGGAAGGTGTACGTCGGCTCGCCGGTGTTCGCGGGCAAGCTGCCGAACGGCGCCAGCTGGATGGCGATCGACGTCGCCGCGGTCGCGGGCAAGCTGGGGCTCGACCCGCAGTCGCTCGCCAGCGGACAGGCCAACCCGGCCCAGTTCCTGCAGTACCTGCGGGCCAGCGGCGGCAGCGTCCAGGCGGCCGGCACCCAGTTCGTCCGCGGCGTGCGCACGACGCGCTACACGGGCTCGATCGATTTGCGCAAGGCCGCCTCGCAGCTCCCGGGCTCCAGCGGCGCCACCAAGCAGGCTGTCGAAAAGCTGATCGGCCAGCTCGGGATCGGCTCGATGCCGGTCCAGGTCTGGGTCGACTCCCACCAGCTGGTCCGCCGCATCGAGATCGATCTCCCGCTCAGCGTCGGCGGCCAGCGGCTCCAGGCCGGCGTGGTCGTCGAATTCTTCGACTTCGGAGCGACGCCGAGCGTGCATGCGCCGGCCGCGAGCGAAACGTATGAAGTGAGCGGCGACGCGCTCAGCTCCGGCGCCGCCGGCCTCGGAGGCTGAGCGCGGCGCCTGTCGCACGGTTCGCCTCGGCGCGCGTGGGGCTTTAGGCTTGACCCGGGCAGAGGCGGCCGCGAGCGTCCCCGCCGGAGCCCGGCGCAGAGCCTGAGACGCGATCACGATGAGAGAGAGGTTCCACAGGGGCACGACGGGAGGCGCTCGGCGCGGCGGCGAAACGCGTCTCGCGGTCGCGAGCGCCGCGGGCCTGTACGTGATCGGCGGCTCGCTGATCGCAACGGCCTTCCTGCTGCCCGAAGTCAGCTCGCCCGCCGCCGCGGCTGCGGTCGCGGGCGACGCGATGCTGACCGCGCTCTTCTTGATCTGGATGCTCTCCCGCGGGCGCGCCAGCCTCGAGCTCGCCTGGGCCGCCGAGCTCTGGGGGATCGCGATCATCATCGTCCTGTGCGCCTCCACGGGCGGAGCCGAGAGCCCGTTCGCGCTGCTGTACTTCTTCGCGATCGGCCATGCGGCCGCGTTCCAGCCGCGGGGGCGCTTCATCTTCACCTCGCTGCTGGGGCTGCTCGCCTTCCTTGCGCCGCTGGCCTACGAAAGCGTCGATGCCAACTTCGCGGCGATCGCCTGCGTCGGGGCGGTGCTCGCGCTGCTGACGGCGATCGCGGTGCATCTCGCGCTCGAACGGATGCGCGCGGACCGGCGGCGGCTGGAGCTGCTGATCGCGGCGACGGCCAAGCTCGATACCTCGCTGGACCCGCAGCAGACGCTGCAGCGGATCGCCGCGATGGCGCTGCCGGAGCTCGCCGAGCTGTGCGTGATCGACCTCGTCGACGACGACGGGGCGATCACGACCACCGTCGCCGCCGGCGTCGACCCGCAGGCGGCGGCGCGGGTGGAGCAGATGCCCCCGGAGGAGCGTCCCCAGCGGCTGGGCGGCCTGCCCGTCTCGCGAGCGCTGCGCGAACGCACCTCGCACGTCGTCGCCGATGTCGCCGGCAGCAGCGTCGCGGCCGCCGGCGAGGCGATCATGACGGCCGGCGTGCTGCCGGCGGGCGACTCGCTCTCGCGCTCGGCCACCGTCGTGCCGATGGTCGCCCGCGGGCGCCTGCTCGGCGTGATGTCGTTCGTCCACGCCGGCGCCCCACAGCCGGGCCAGCTGCGCGTCCTGGAGGACCTCACGGGCCGCGCCGCCCTGGCGTTCGACAACGCGCGGCTGTATGCCGAGCGCGCCCGCGTCGCGCAGACGCTCCGGCGCAGCCTGATGCCGGCCGCGCTGCCGAAGGTGCCAGGGCTCGATCTCGAAAGCTACTTCCGGCCGATGGGCGCCGGCAGCGAAGTCGGGGGCGACTTCTACGACGTGTTCGCCGATCGCGACGGCTGCTGGCTCGTCGTCGGCGACGTGTGCGGCAAGGGCGCCGAGGCGGCGGTGCTGACAGCGTTCCTCCGCCACACGACGGTCGCCTACGCGCGCGAAGGCGAGCGCCCGGCGAGGGTGCTCGAGCGCGTCAACCGCGCGATGCTGGACCACGACTTCGGCGGGCGCTTCGCGACGGCAGTCCTCGTTCGGCTGGACTTCGCAGCCGACGGCGTGGCGGTGACGGTCGCCGCGGGCGGCCATCCGCCGGCGCTCGTCTCGCGCGCGGGCGGCACGACGGAGGAGCTCGGCACAGGGGGCACGCTGCTCGGCGTCTTCCCCGACGCCCGTATCGGCGAGGACTCGACCGTGCTGCGGGTCGGCGACTCGCTCGCCCTCTACACGGACGGGCTTGCCGAGGCGCACGCACCGGCGCGGACGCTCGACAGCCGCGAGCTGCTGGGCGCGCTCTCGGCGCGCGCGCCCGAGTCCGCCGGAGAGGCGATCGCGGCGCTGCTCGGGCTGGTCGACCTCAGCCAGGGCGCTCGCGACGACATCGCGATCCTCGTCGTACGGGTCGCCGCGGCGCACGCCGGTGTGCGAGCCGCCTGAAACCGCGCCGCCGCCGCGTCCGTACCAACGAAGGGGCGAGGCACGGAGCGGCGGCGACTGGCTGCGGTCGGGCGCAGCACCCGCGGTGCGGGCCTCTGGAGGCGAGGACCTGCGACAAGCATCGACTCCGGGGATGAGCATTCCTTCCCGGGGCGTGCGGCGGGGCTTCGCGGGTCACGCAGGTTCGCGGCACGGGCGCCCGGTGCCGCCGCCACGCGCCCTGTCAGCTTCCGGCGTCCCGAGCGCGCTCGAGGTGGCGCCGCAGCCCGGCGTAGCTCTGCCCGGGCGGCATCGCCTGCTCGTAGGTCGCCGCCGTCGCGTCGCTCGCCGCTGCGGCGAGGCGCGCCCTGTACGCCGCAGCGAACGCCTGCTCATCGAGCCGCGCGGCGTCCGTCTCGATCTCGTCGAGGTACTCGCGCAGGCGCCCGAGCTGTGATTCGACGTCCTCGTAGGAGCCGAAGTGCGTGATCGCCAGCGCCGCGGGCCGCCAGCCGGAGATCGCGTCGATCGACTCCCGCCACGCCGCGAGGTCGATGTCCGGAGGCGGCGTCGGAGCCAGCGTCGGGCCGGCGGCGATCCTGACGCCGGCGACGTCGCCGGCGAACGCGAAGCCGCTCGGCTCGTGCAGGTATGCAACGTGATGGGAGGCGTGACCCGGGGTGTAGGCGACTCGCAGGCCACCGGGGAGCGACTCCCCGCCGCTCAACGCCCTGATGCGCTCCGGCGCGACGGGCAGCACCTCGCCCCACAGCCGCTGCATGTCCGCGCCATAGAGACGCTCCGCGCTCGCCAACAGGCGGGATGGGTCGGCGAGGTGAGGCGCCCCACGCTCGTGCACACACACCTCGAGGTCCTCGAAGCGCGCCGCGAGCGACCCGGCGGCGCCTGCATGGTCGAGGTGGATGTGAGTCAGGAGCAGCGCGCGCGGCGGTCGGCGTTCGAGCTCGGCGATCTGGGCGGGGAGGCACGAGGCCGGCCCCGGGTCGATGATCACATCGCCGACGCGCCAGGCCCCGATCACTTTCTCGCGGCCGAGGTGCATGAGGTCCGTCAGCTGCGGCTCGTCGCTCGGCATCCGAGCCGCGACTGTAGCGGCCGCTAGGTCGCGCTTCGCCGGCGCAGCACTTCTGCGGCCCGCTCCGCCAGCGGCCGCAGCGCCGGCGTCGCCGGCGCCGGCGGCTCGCGTCGCGTCCGTTTGAGCGCGTCTGCGACGAGCGGAACCGGCTGGCGTCGGCGGGCGATGCAGCGCGGGCAGTACTCGATCTGCGGCCCGCGCAGGGCGAGCACCAGACCGCACTGGGGGCAGGACACGTTCATCTCCGGAAGCTCCTCTCAGCCTCTCCCCGGGATGTTCCTCATGCCTCACACGAGGGCTGATGCCCATGCCGGTATGGATCTCCACCGGCGCCGTCGTCGACGCCGCTACACCGTCTACCTACCCTCCCGCCCCAGAGCTCCAATCGATCCGCCTTGTCAGATCGAGCACAGCCGTCGCCTGCGCTTCGCGAACGGCGGAGCGGGTACAGCGAGCTAAGTGACTGATTCCGCCGCAGAGCACGCCGGGGCCACGCGCCCCGCGGCCGCCGCCAACGGCAAGGCCGGCGGCAGCGGCGCGCAAGAGCGTCCGATCGGCAGCTACTCGGTGCTGACGGCTGCCTTCGGCGGCCTTTGCGCGGCGTTCGCGTTGTGGATGCGGCGCACCGGGCGGCAGCTGCCCGAGCGCGTCTCGGCCGCGGACCTCGCGCTCATCACGCTCGCCACGCACAAGCTCTCGCGGCTGATCGCCAAGGACCGTGTGACGAGCGCGATCCGCCACCCGTTCACGCGCTACCAGGGGGAGGGCGGCCCCGGCGAGGTCGAGGAGGAAGCCCGCGGCAGCGGACTGCGCCGCGCGGTCGGCGAGCTGCTGATCTGCCCCTACTGCCTCGGGATGTGGATCGCGGCGGCCTTCACCGGCGCCCTGGCCGTCGCGCCGCGGCCGACGCGCTGGCTGGCGGCCGTGTTCACGGCCCTGTTCGGCTCCGACCTGCTGCAGATCGCCTACAAGAAGCTCGAGGACTCCTTGTAGCTGCGCGGGGACCCCACCCCTCGCCTAACTTGGGTGGGTGGCCTCCCCCGCGCGGATTGTCTCCGGCGGCCAGACGGGCGTCGACCGCGCCGCGCTCGACGTGGCGGTCGCGCTCGGCATCCCCTACGGCGGCTGGTGCCCGCGCGGCGGCTGGGCCGAGGACCTGCCCGAGCCGCCAGGGCTGCTGGCCCGCTACCCGCTGTTGCGAGAGACGCCGGGCGCCGATCGCTCGCAGCGCACCCGCTGGAACGTCCGCGACAGCGCCGCGACGCTCGTTCTGCTCGACGGCCCGTCGCCCGCGGCGGGCTCCGGAACCGCGCTGACCCTCGCTGCCGCCCGGGAGCTCACCCGGCCGCTCGCGCTCGCCGAGCTCGGCCGTCCCGAGGATGCCCTGCGGGCCGCACAGGCGCTGCTCGACGGCCTCCGCGCCGGTGGCGCACTGAACGTCGCCGGCCCGCGAGAGAGCGGAGCGCCCGGCATCTACGAGCGGTCCAGGCGCTTCCTGGCCGAGCTGCTCGGCGGCTGACGCGCCTCCGGGCGGCTGTGTCATCTTGGGCGCACCTTGCCGAGCGCCCGCCGACAGCCTGCCGAGCCGTCCACCGGGGCTGCGCGGGCGGTGCGCGTGGTGGTGTCCGGACATGTGCAGGGGGTCGGCTTCAGAGAGAGCGTGCGCCGCCGGGCGCTCGATCTCGGCGTGCTCGGCTGGGTGCGAAACGAGGACGACGGCACCCTCGCCGTCCACGCCGAGGGCCCCGGTGACGCCGTGCAGGTCCTGATCGACTACCTCGGCAGCGGTCCGCGCGGTGCCGAAGTGCGCGGGCTCGAGGTGCGCGAGACGAAAGTCGAGGGCCACGAGCAGTTCGCCGTGCGGGGCGTGCCCGCGGGCGTGTTCGTCGTGCAGGAGCACCGCGCCACCGCGCACCACTTCGACCTGCGACTGGAGGTCGACGGGGCGATGCGCTCGTGGGCGCTGCCGAAGGGCCCGTCGATGGACCCGGCCGTCAAGCGGCTCGCCGTCCAGGTCGAGGATCACGACCTCGCGCACAACAGCTTCGAGGGAGCGACCGGCGACGGCCGCGGCGTGATCGTCTGGGATCGCGGCCCCTACGAGCAGGGCGGCCGCGTCCCCTGGCCGCAGGCGCTCGAGCGGGGCCACGCCGTGTTCGTCCTGCACGGCAGCAAGCTGCGAGGCGGGTTCGCGCTGCAGCGCACCGGAGGCGGGGCGAAGCCGCAATGGCTGCTCGTCAAGCGGCGCGACGCGCTTGCCGAGCCGGGCTCCGACGTCGTCGCCTCCGCACCGCTGTCGGTCGTGAGCGGGCGCTCACTGGCCGAGGTCGCCGCCACCGGCGGCTGAGCCCGCCCGCCGCGCAGCCGCCGGCGGCACACGGCGCGATCAGCGCTCGACGAACGCCGCCGTGGAGGCGACCAGCAGCGGTGCGATCCGCGCCCAGTCCGGGCGCAGAGCGCTCGCGACCAGCACGCTCGCCGAGCGGCGGCCACGGACGAGACACGCGAGCTCCCTATAGGGGTTCGCGCCGACGCGCGAGGAGTAGTCGTCGATCACGCAGGTGCCGCGCGCGCCCGCGAAGGGGACGCCCCGGCGCGAAGCCAGCAGGGCCACGTTGCGGTCGCCCTCGCCGCGGTTGCGCCCGAGACGAAACCGGGCCCAGCTCGAAAGCTGCTCGCCGCCCTGGTGCGGCGTCACGTTCAGATAGCCGAGGTAGTGCCCGGCGCGGTCGCGAAGCGCAAAGCTGACGGTGCCGCGGTCGCCGGCGATCGCCTGCCACCCGCGCGGGTAGGGGATCGTCGCGAAGCCCGACGCGATCGTCGCCGAGGGCCACCCCGACGGTGCCGGCTCAGGCCCCAGGCCGGCGATGATCGCACCGGGGCTCGTGGCGGAAGCCCGCGCTGGGGAGTCGTGCCGGGCCCCGGCGCCCGTGGCGAGCGCGACGGCAACCGTCGCACTCGCCACCAGCACGGCGAGCACCGCGCCGAGGATCGGGGCGCGGCGCCTACTGGTTGCCATCGCCGTCGCTCGGCCCGCCGTTGTTGTCGGCGTCCATGTCGCCGCCGTTGTTCTGCGGGATGCCCGACGCCTGGCTTTCGGCCTGCGGAGAGCTCGCCGCCGGCGGCGGCGGGGGCGCGGGGGCAGACTTGACCGGCGCCGGTTTGGCGGGCGCCGATACCTTCGAGCGCGAGTGCGAAGCACTCGTCGGCGCTGCCGATCGGGCGGGCGCGGGCGCCTTCGAGCTCGTGCTCGGGGCACTCGCGACCGGCGCCGACGCAGCCGGCGCGACCGTCTTCGAGCTCGGGCTCGGAGCACTCGCGACCGGCGCCGACGCGGCCGACGCCCCCGTCTTCGAGCTGGAGTGCGAAGCACTCGCAGCGTGCGCCGATCGGGCGGGTGCCGGCGCCTTGGTGCTCGCCTTCGGAGCACTCGTAGCCGGTGCAGGTTCCGTGGGCGAGGCGTTCGAGCTGGAGTGCGACGAGCCGTAGCTCGCGCCGCCGCAGCCCGCGGCGAGGAGCGCCACCGCCAGCAGCATGCCGGACAGCCCGAACGCACGCCGCTCGGCTCCTTGTGTGAGCGCGCGCATCATCACACGCTCCCGTCGCCGTCGCTCGGCGCGCCGCTGTTGTCGGCGTCGTGATCGCCGCCGCCCCGCTGGGGGATCGGGCTCGTGTGATGGTGGCGGCGGTGATGGTGTGTCGAGGCGAACGCGGCCGGCGCCGTCACTGCCGTGCTCGCTCCGAGCGCCGCGGCCAGGGTGACCAGCGCCGCGGTGAGGTGGGTCGCTTTCATCGTGGTCGTCCTTCGATCGGGGGGATCGCCGGTGAGGGCCGGCGTGCACTCAGGAGAGTGCTTGTATCCGGTCAGACCACGCCTTCGCGGCGTTTCTTTCTAAGCCGTGGCTAAGGTTTGCGCGCACGGCGCCGGGCACCGGAAGCGTTGCCTCCGGTGCCCGGCGCGGTTTCCGCGCCCGCCGCCTGGTGCGCGTCGGCTAGGCGGGCGCGCCGGCGTGAAAGGCCGGGTCTGCGGCGTCGTGGTGCACCGAGTGCATCATCCAACCGAGGGCGAACACCGCAACCCCGTAGACGATGAACGCGATCCCGGTCAGCAGCGCGAGCGTCGCGAAGCCGATCGGCGGCGTTGCGACGATCACGACCCCGGCGGCGATCTCGATCAGCGAGATCACGATGCTCCACAGTTTGTGCTCGTCGTCGAACGCCTCGACGAGGCGCACGACACCGACCGCGATCAGCCAGATGCCGATCAGGAGCGCCACGAACAGCACGCCTCCGATCGGGTGGCGGATCAGCAGCACGCCCACTACGACGCTCAGAACGCCGACGATCGCCGCCAGCCCGCGGTTCGGTGTGCGCGAGCTGAACGAGATCGCGACGTCGAAGATGCCGCTGGCGAGCACGAATATGCCGGCGACCACCGCCAGCGTCGAGAGGCTGTCTTCGGGCTTCAGCAGCACGATCACGCCGGCCGCGATCCCGACCAGCCCGATCAGGACGAGCAGCCACCACACCGAAGTCGTTTCGCGTATCTCCTCGGCTGCGAGATTCCGCTCGTTCATCGATGCCTCCTGTCTGGAAGGTCGCACGACCCGGCGTTCTCACCGCGCTGAGCCGCGCTGTTTTCGCTCCCGCCTCTGCCCCCGCTCGACGCCCCACCGGCGGCTCTAAAAGCAACTCGGCCCCCAGTCGAGATCGCCCGGTGTCATCCGCGGGCTTGTGGCAATTGTTGCACGGTGTCGTCGCGTTCGCAAGCATCGACGCCGAGCATGCCGAACATGATCAGGCGGAACCCGCTGAGCACGAACCCGGCGAGGCAGACGATGCCTACGGCGTGCGCCCAGCTCGCTTCCGCGACGTTGAGCAGGCCGATACCGGCGATCAGCAGCGCGAGCGCGGCACGGGCGCCGAGGCGCGTGCGCAGCGGCGCGCGCCCCTGGGCGCCGGCCCCCGCCGGCTGCGCCCCGGCCGGCTCATGGAAGCGGCCCCTGAGCGTGAGCCCGAACAGCAGCCCGAGCGAGGGGAACAGCACGACCGCGCCGGCGAGCACCGAGACGACCACCCAGACGAGGGTGTCGTGGCCGGCTGCCGCCTCGTCGACGGTCAGCCCGGGCAGGATCGTGGGCCAGCGCGCGAGCGCCCAGCCGGCGATCGTGGCCGCCACCGCAAGCGCGGCGAGGAAGCGCGCGGGCTCGAACCGCCTCCTCCACACGAGCCAGAGCGTCGCCGCGCCGGCGAGCACCGAGACCGCGACGGCCGGCAGCGCCCGTGCGCTCACCAGCGAGCGGTACAGCGCGTGGCTGTCGGCGTCCAGCACGAAGATCGCGCCGATCGCGACGACTCCGCCGACCACGCCGGCACCGAGCGCGCGCAGCCGCAGCTCGGCTCCGAGCTCGCGCTCGCCCTCGCGCGCCGCGTCGGCGGCGAGGAAGACTGCGGCGACGTAGGCGCTGCTGACCACGGCGAGCACCCCGATCGTCACCGAACTCGGGTTCAGCCAGCTCGCGACCGGCGCGCCGGCGGCGTTCCCGACCGGCACGCGGCCCGTCGCGATCGCCCCTGCGGCGCAGCCGAGCGCGAACGGGGCGAGGATCGAGGAGCCCGCGAAGATCGTGTCGACGGCTCCCGCCTCGCGCGCGGTCGAGGCGCCGGGTCGAAACGCGTAGGCGGCCCCCCGGAACACGACCCCTCCGAGGGCGATGAACAGCGGGATCGCGAGCGTCGTCATGATCGAGCCGAAGGCGGTCGGGTAGGCCGTCCAGAACACGGTCAGCACGAAGATCAGCCACACGTGGTTCGCCTCCCACACGGGGCCCATCGCGTGGTGCGCGTACTCGCGGAGCCGCTCGCCCCGCGGACCGCGGCCGGCGAGGAGCTGCCAGAAGCCCGCTCCGAAGTCGGCGCCCGAGAGCACCGTGTAGAGCGCGAGCCCGGTGAGGACGAAGACCATCGGCAGCGCCTGCAGCAACACGTTCAGGCCTCCTGCGCCATCTCGCTCGCGACGTCGTAGGGCTGGTCCAGCGGCGCCCGCGCGAGGCGGCGAAGCACCCAGACCAGGCCGCACGCGATCAGCGCGTATCCGCCGGCGAGCAGCGCGTACCCCACAGGGATCCCTTTCGCGCCGGTGACGGCTGCCGCGGTCGGCATCACCCGGTAGACGACCCAGGGCTGGCGCCCGACCTCGGTGACGACCCACCCCGCGATCAGCGCGACGACCGACAGCGGACCGGCGAGGACAAGCGCGCGGTAGAACCAGCGCGACCGGGGCAGCTCCCGGCGCCTGATCCAGACGACGACGTAGAAGATGCCGAGCAGCGCGAACAGCGTGCCGATGCCGACCATCGTCTGGAAGGCGATGCGCACGACGTTGACCGGCGGGCGTTGCGACGGCGGGACGGACTGAAGGCCCTGGACCTTCGCGTTCCAGCTGTGGAAGGAGAGCAGCGAGAGCAGGTGCGGAATCGCGATGCCGTACTTGACCTGGTCGTCCGTGTACCAGCCGAGCACGTGCTCGGATGCGCCGCGCGTCGTTCGGTAGAGCCCCTCGATCGCGGCGAGCTTGACCGGCTGCGATTTGGCGACGTCCCGTGCGGCCCAGTCGCCCACGAGCACCTGCACCGGCGAGGCAAGCGCCGCGACCGTGAGCGGGACCGCGAGCGCGACGCGCTCGTAACGCCCCCAGCGCCCGCGCAGCCGGCCGTAGGCGTAGACGCCGGCGAGCAGGAAGCCCACAACGATGTATCCCGCGATGTACATGTGCACCAGCTCGTGCCACAGGTACGTGTTCGCGAACAGCGCCTTGAACGGGTCGACGTCGGTCACCTTGCCGTCGTGGAGCTCGAAGCCGCCCGGGTGGTTCATCCAGGCGTTCACCGAGATCACCATCAGCGAGCCGGTCACGCCTGCGATCACGATCGGCACCGCCGACAGCATGTGCAGGCGCGGCGAGAGCCGGTCCCAGCCGTAGACGTAGATACCGATGAAGATCGCCTCGAGGAAGAACGAGAAGCCCTCGATCGCGAAGCCGAGGCCGAACACGCTCCCGAACGTGGCCGTGAAGTTCGGCCACAGCAGGCCCATCTCGAAGCTGAGGACCGTGCCGGTGATGACGCCGACGCCGAACAGCGCGAGCATCACCTTGCTCCAGCGGCGCGCGAGCACGAGGTACACCTCGTCCCCCGTGCGCCGGCCGAGCCACTCGACGAACAGCACGAGCACGGGGAACGAGATCCCGAACGCGACGAGCGGGATGTGCACCGCAAACGACAGGGCCTGCATCTGGCGGGCCTGGAGCAGATACTGCTGGTGGGCCGGTGCGAGCGCCGCAGCGAGCGGGATGCCGCTCATGTCAGCCGCCGGAGGTCATCGCGGTGCCGCGAATCATCCCACCCGCGCCGGTGAGCGCAGCGGCGCCCGCGCGAGGAGCGCCCGCAGAGGCAAAGCCAGCGACAGGCCCGTCCAGCCGCTCTCTGCTGTCAAACGGAGTGATGCCTGCGCTTACCTGCGGCTCGACTGGCTCACAGGCCTCTTCCTACCCGCGACGCTGCCACCCTATGAGGGCCGAATCCTCATCCGATCCGGGCGACACAGTCTGGCCCCCGGGGTGGCCCGCAGCCCCGCTCAGCCGGCGCTCGCGAGGGGCGCGGTGAGCGTCGCGCGCGCCTGCGGGTCGCTCTCCAGAGCGCGGATCAGCACCGAGAGCGCGTTCCCGAGCAGCTCCGGCGGGAGCGCCCGCTCGTCCAGCAGGCTCACGATGCCCATGCCCATCGTCAGCGCGACGAAGACGTTCGCCAGTTGCCGGTCGGCCTCGGCGTCCGGCTCGGTGCCGGCGTCCGCCGCGCTGTCGCGGGCGAAGCCCGCGAGCATCTCGCGCAGATCCTCCACGCCGGCGGCGAGCCGCTCGCGAAGGCGCTCGTCGCGCTGCGCGCGGACCCACAGCTCGACGAACAGGCGGAATCGATCCGGTTCCTCGCGCAGCACCTCCATCCAGCGTGCGCTGCCGGCCAGCGGGCGCTCCCAGCTCGTACGCTCGCGGTCGAACAGCTCGAGCTGCTCGGTCAGCTGCGCGATGCGCTGCTGGTGGGACAGCGCGAGCAGCAGGTTCTCCTTGCTGCCGAAGTGGCTGTAGACGGCGCCCTTGGTGAAGCCGGCCTCCGCGGCGACCTCGTCGAGCGTCGCGCCGTCGAAGCCGCGCCGGGCATATACCGCCGCCGCGGCCTCGAGCAGCCGCGCGCGCGTCTGCGCCTTGCGCTCCTCGCGATCGAACTCACCTCGGGGCATCTCTTCCTCTCCGAATCATTAAATACCCACCAGTAGATATACTCGCTGGTATCTTAGCGATACCAGCGACGCCACCGGAGGAGCAGACATGACCGACACCCTCCCGCAAGGCCCACGCCTCCCACCCGTGCTGCAGAGCATCGGCAACTGGAGCCGTCCGACACCGTTCCTCGAGCGCGCCCGCCGCCGCTACGGCCGGGTGTTCACGGTGAGGCTGCTCGGAACCCCGCCCGCGGTGATGATCTCCGACCCGGAGCAGATCAAGGAGATCTTCCAGGCGCCGCCCGACGTGCTCCATCCGGGCGAGGGCGCGTCGATCCTCGAACCCGTGGTCGGGCCCCACTCGGTGATCCTGCTCGACGAGGGTCCGCACCTGGAGCAGCGCAAGCTCCTGCTGCCCGCCTTCCACGGGGAGCGCATGGAGCAAATCGCAGGGGCGATGGCCGAGCTCACCGAGCGCGAGCTCGCGTCGTGGCCGCGCGAGCAGCCGTTCGCCCTGCATCCGCGCCTGCAGCGGCTCACGCTCGAGGTGATCCTTCGCACCGTGTTCGGCCTCGAGCGCGGCGCCCGGCTCGACGCCCTGCGCGAGCTGCTGACCGAGCTGCTCGCGTTCGCCGACAGCCCGCTCTCCCTGTTCCCGCTCCCCGGCGGCGCCGCGCGCTTCATCGGCGCCGCGCGCCGCAGGATCGAGCTGGGCGAACGCATCGACGCCCGGCTCTATGAGCTGATCGAGGAGCGCCGCGCGACCGCCGAGGAGCAGCCCGCCGGCGACGTGCTGGGGATGCTGCTCGCCGCCACGCACGAGGACGGCTCGCCGATGAGCGCGCAGGAGATCCGCGACGAGCTCGTCACCGCGCTCGTCGCGGGGCACGAGACGACCGCCTCGCAGCTCGCGTGGGCCTTCGCGCAGCTTGCTCGCGAGCCGGCGGCGCTCGGGCGACTGACGGCTGATCTCGACAGCGGCGAGAGCGAGGAGTACCTGAACGCGACGATCAACGAGGTCATGCGGATGCATCCCGTGCTGCCGAACGCCGAGCCGCGGTTCGTCAAGAAGCCAGTCGTGATCGGCGGCGTGCGCTATCCGCCCGGCGTGATGCTGATGGCCAACGCCTACCTGGTCCATCACGACCCCGGCATCTACCCAGAGCCCTACGCCTTCCGGCCGGAGCGCTTCATCGAGAGCCCGCCCGGCACCTACACCCTGATCCCGTTCGGCGGCGGTCGCCGCCGCTGCATCGGCGCGAGCTTCGCGCTGCTCGAGATGCGGATCGTGCTGCGGATCGTGCTCGGGCGCTGCCATGTCGAGCCCGCGGGCGAGGACCCCGAACGCACCCGCCGGCGCGGCATCACGCTCAGCCCGGCGCGCGGCGCACTCGTCGTGCTGCGCGACCGCGACCTGGCCGGGCACGCGGCCGAGCCGGCCGAGCCGCCGGTGGCGCGGCCGCTCGCGGCCTGAGAGCCGGGCGGCGCGGGCGCCGCCCGCCAGCCAGTGCGATGACCAGTGCATACACGGGCGCGAGGGACGGGGTGCGCGCCGATCGTTGGTGCTCGGCAAGCGGCCCACGGAGGAGGGTCCAGATGAGCGGCACAGGCGAGTCGAGCTTCGATGTGATCGTCCTCGGCGGCGGCGCTCCCGGCGAGCACTGCGCGGCGGCGCTCGCCGAAGGCGGCCTGCGGGTGGCGGTCGTCGAGCGCAGCCTCGTCGGCGGCGACTGCTCCTACTACGCCTGCATCCCCTCCAAGTCACTGCTGCGCCCCGGCGATGCGGTGTGGGGCGCGCGCGCCGCCGGAGCGCGCGCCGAAGTCGACGTGCAGGCCGCGCTGGCATGGCGCGACTTCATGGTCTCGAAATACAACGACGCCCACGCCGCGCGCTGGCTGGACGAACAGGGCATCACGCTGATCCGCGGCGAGGGTCGCCTGGCCGGAACGGGCTCGGTCGAGGTCGAGGGGACGCGGTACTCCGCACGACATGTCGTACTGGCAAACGGTTCGGACCCCTTGATCCCACCGATCGAGGGCCTGCGCGAGCTCGACGGCATCTGGACGACGCGCGATGCGACCGCGATGACGGCCGTCCCGAGCAGGCTGCTCGTGATCGGCGGCGGCCCGGCGGGGCTCGAGCTCGCGCAGGCCGTCAACCGGCTGGGCGGGAAGGTGACCGTCATCGAGATGTCCAACCGCGTGCTGGCGCGCGAACCGATGCCGCTCGGCGAGGCGCTCGGCGTGGCCCTGCGCAGGGACGGCATCGAGCTGGTGCTCGGCCAGAGCACGTCGTCGGTCGGCCGCGACGGCGAGGATTTCCTGCTCACGCTCGACGACGGGCGAGAGCTCCGCGCGGATCGCGTGCTCATCGCCACGGGCAGGCTCGCCCGGACGAACGGGATCGGCCTCGAGACGGTCGGGGTCGAACCCGACGCGCACGGCATCCCGGTCGATTCGCGGATGAGCGCCGGCGAGCGCCTGTGGGCGATCGGCGACGTGACCGGGATCCTCGACCTGACGCACGTGGGCGAGTACCAAGGCGAGGTCGTTGCATCCAACATCCTGGGCGAAGCGCGCGAGGCGCACTACGAGGCGGTGCCGCGCGTCACCTATACGGACCCGCAGGCCGCGGCGGTCGGGGCGAGCGAGGCCGCGTTCGCAGGCAGCGTGATGCTCTCCGACGTCGCGAGAACGGCGACCTACACGCACGAGTACGCCGAATCGAACGGGTTTCTCACGCTGCTGAGCGACGGCGAGTGCCTGACGGGAGCCTTCGCGCTCGGGCCCGAGGCGGGTGAGTGGCTCCAGCAGGCGACACTCGCGGTCCGCGCCCGCGTTCCGCTCGAGACCCTGCGCGACACGATCCAGCCGTTCCCCAGCTTCTCGGAAATCTTCGCGCTCGCGCTGAAGGAGCTCCGGAAGGAGATCGCGATGTCCGCGTCCAGCCGCAAGGTCGAGGAGGTCTCGCGATGAGCGCCGGAGCTGCCGAGGGCATCCGCAGCCGCGGCGACGCGCCGGCGGGCGGATCGCTCGCCGGGCAGACGGTCGTGGTGCTCGGCGCGAGCGCCGGCATCGGCTTCGAGACGGCGCGTCTGGCCCGCGCCCAGGGCGCCGAGGTCGTGCTCACCGCTCGCAACCCCGACCCGCTGGAGCGCGCCTCGCGCGCGCTCGGCGCCCGCGAGGCCCGCGCATTCGACGCCGGTGACGCCGAGGCGCTCGACAGCTTCTTCGAGGGGCTCCAGGGCCCGGTCGATCACGTCATGGTGACGGCGGGCCATCCCGAATACGGCACGTTCTCGGACCTCGGCGCCGAGCGCGCGCGCGCTGCCCTCGCCGAACATCAGCTGCTGTCACTCGAGGTGGCGCGCCACGCGGAGCGGAGCGTCCGCCCGGCCGGCAGCCTGCTGCTGATCGGAGGGACGGGCGGGCGCCGGCCCCGGGCGGGCTACGCGATCGCGAACGCAGTGACGGCGGCGATGCCGGCGCTGACGGCCTCGCTCGCGCTGGAGATCGCGCCCGTGCGGGTGAACCTGATCGCGCCCGGCTTCGTCGACACGCCGCTGTCGGCGTCGATCCTCGGTCCGGATCTCGAGGAGCGCCGCGCGCAGCTGCGCCGCACGCTCCCGATCGGCCGCGTGGTCGGCCCGGAGGACGTCGCCTCGCTCGCCGTCGAGCTGATGGTCAACACGGCTGTCACCGGCGCGACGTTCGACATCGACGGGGGGCAGCAGCTGGTCGAGTGACGTGATCTCAGCAGCCCGCCGCGCGCGGCGGGATTCCAAATCCTCACCGGAACACCCGGCTTAGGGGATCTTCTACGATTGCTGGTCCTGATGGCGACCGGTCCATTGGCTCCTGGGGGGATGCCGGACCTTCGTGGGCGCACCAGCGAGCGCGCCCTCTTGGACGGCGTGGTCGCCGCTGTGCGCGAAGGGCACAGCCGCACGCTGCTGCTGCGCGGCGAGCCCGGGATCGGCAAGACGGCGCTGCTCGAAGAGCTGATCCGGGCGGCGGACGACCTGCAGGTGCTCCGCGCCGCCGGCGTGGAGTCCGAGATGGAACTGCCGTTCGCGAGCCTGCATCAGCTCTGCGCGCCGATGCTCGACCGCGTGAAGGCGCTGCCGGACCCGCAGCGCGATGCGCTCGAGGTCGTGTTCGGCTCGCGGCGCGGCGTCGCGCCCGACCCGTTCATGGTCGGGCTCGCGGTCCTCAGCCTGCTCTCGGAGACGGCGGAGGCACGCCCGCTGCTGTGCGTCGTCGACGACGCGCAGTGGCTCGACAAGGCGTCGGCCAGAACGCTTGGCTTCGTCGGCCGGCGGCTCTGCGCCGACCCGGTCGCGCTCGTGTTCGCGGCGCGCGACGCCGGCGAGGAGCTGCAGGGGCTGCCGGTGATGGAGGTTCGCGGGTTGCGTGAGGACGACGCCCGCGCTTTGCTGGAGTCGGCCGTGCGGTTCATGCTCGACGACACCGTTCGCGATCGCATCGTCGCCGAGACGCGCGGCAACCCGCTGGCCCTGATCGAGCTGCCGCGCGGGCTCACGGCGACACAGCTCGCGGGCGGCTTCGGCCTGGTCGGGCCGGCGGCGCTGTCGGGCCGCATCGAGGACAGCTTCGGGCAGCGGCTGCGCGCGCTGCCCCAGGACACGCAGTCGCTGCTGCTGGTCGCCTCGGCGGAGCCGCTGGGCGATCCACTGCTGCTGTGGCGCGCGGCGGAGCGCTCGGGGATCGGCACGGGCGCCCTCGCCGCGGCGGAAGCGGACGGCCTGCTCTCGATCGGCGGGCGCGTCACGTTCCGCCATCCCCTCGTCCGCTCCGCCGTCTACCGCTCAGCGTCCGCGCAGGCGCGACGGGAGGCCCACACCGCGCTCGCCGCGGCGACGGACGGCGAGCTCGATCCCGACCGGCGAGCGTGGCATCTGGCCGCGGCGGCGGCGGGTCCCGACGAAGCGGTCGCAGTCGAGCTCGAGGAGTCGGCCGGCCGCGCGCAGTCACGCGGCGGGCTCGCGGCCGCGGCGGCCTTCCTCGAGCGGGCCGTGGCCCTGTCGAACCAACCGGCACGGCGAGCCGACCGCGCCCTGGCGGCGGCGGAGACGAGCCTCAGCGCCGGCGCGTTCGAGACCGCACTGCGGCTCGTCGCCGCCGCAGAGGCGGCCCCGCTCGACGATCTAAGGCGCGCCCGCGCCGAGCTGCTGCACGCCGAGACGGCCTACGCGCAGACCCGCGGGAGCGACGCGCCGTCGCTGCTGCTCCGCGCTGCGAAGGCGCTCGAGCCGCTCGACTCGCGGCTCGCTCGCGACACCTACCTGGACGCCTGGGGCGCCGCGCTCTTCGCCGGCGAGATGGCAGGCGCGGGAAACATCCGCGAGGTCTCGCGACAGGCGCGATCGGCGCCGCGGCCACCCGGGCCGGCCCGCGCGCGCGACCTGCTGCTCGCCGGCTTCGCCACCACCTTCACCGACGGGCGCAAGGCGGGCGCGCCGATCCTCGAGCGCGCGGCGGAGGCCTTCGCCGGCGACGCCGCGGCGGCCGAGGAAGTCTCCCGCTGGGGCTGGATCGCCACCGCCGCCGCGGTGGCGGTGTGGGACTTCGAGACCTGCGCGACCGTGGCCGAGCGCGAGGTACTGCTGGCGCGCGACGCCGGCGCGCTGGCGGTGCTGACGGTGGGCGTGAACGTGCTCGCCCAGGTGCAGACGCTCGCGGGCGAGTTCGGGCGCGCGTCGCTGCTCGCGGCCGAGGCCGACGCGGCTCGCGAGGCGACGGGAAGCCAGGTGGCTTCCTACGGCGCGCTCGCGCTCGCGGCCTTCAGGGGCCGCGACGGCGAGTCCGCGGCGTTGAGCGACACGACGATCCGCGAAGCCGGCGCGGGCGGCCAGGGCACGGCCGTGCAGTACGCGCGCTGGTCGCGCGCCATGGTCCTCAACGGCCTTGGACGCTATGAGGAGGCAATCGGACCGGCACGGCTCGCCGCCGACGACACGCCCGAGCTGTTCGTCTCTGCGTGGGCGCTGGGCGAGCTGGTGGAAGCCGCATCGCGCAGCGGCGAAGCCGAGCTCGCGCGGGAGGCCTCGGCGCGGCTGTCCGAGCATGTTGGAGCGAGCCCGACCGACTGGGGTCTCGGCGTCGATGCGCGGGCGCGCGCGCTGCTGAGCGAGGACGACGCGGCCGGGGCGCTCTACCGCGAAGCGATCGATCGCCTCGGCAGAACGCGGCTGCGGCCCGAGCTGGCACGGACGCAGCTGCTCCACGGCGAGTGGCTGCGGCGCCAGAACCGGCGGATGGACGCGCGCTCAGAGCTGCGCCGCGCGCACGAGATGCTCGACAGGCTCGGCATGGAGGCGTTCGCGACGCGCGCGCAGACGGAGCTGCTCGCGACCGGAGAGAAGGCCCGCCGCCGCTCGGTCGAGACGCGGGACGACCTGACCGCGCAGGAGCGCCAGATCGCCCTGCTCGCCCGCGAAGGCCTCTCCAACCCCGACATCGGCAGCCGCCTGTTCCTCAGCCCGCGCACCGTCGAGTGGCACCTGCGCAAGGTCTTCATCAAGCTGGGCATCAGCTCGCGCCTGGAGCTCGTCAGGGCGCTTCCAGACACGAGCTCGGAGCCGATCTCGGTCTGAGCCGGCGCACGACCAGTGGGCCGGCCAGGGCGCTCCCTGGCGCGAGCCCCACCGCCAGAGCGCGACGGTCGGCGTGAGTGCTCAGAGAACCAGAGCGAACGGAGGCCAGATGAGCGGCACCGAGGCGATGCAACAGACCGACACGACGGAGGCGCCCGAACCTGGGTGCGCGATGAAGCTCGAGGTGATCGTGCTGCCGGTCTCCGATGTCGAGCGCACCAAGCGCTTCTACGGGGACCTCGGCTGGCGCCTGGACACCGACGTGGCGCCCGAACCCGGGTTCCGCGTCGTGCAGATGACCCCTCCCCACTCGCCGACCTCGATCACCTTCGGGGAAGGCATAACCACGGCGGCGCCCGGCTCGGTCGACATCCTGCTGCTGGCAGTCGACGACGTCGAGGCGGCGCGGGCCGAGCTGCTCTCGCACGGGGCCGAGGTGGGCGAGCTCTTCCACGGCCGCGGCGCCGGCTACCGGCCCGCCGGGAGCCCGCAGCGCGCCCCCGGCCGCGACCCCGACGGCGGCTCCTACGTGTCGTTCGCCACCTTCAGCGACCCGGACGGCAACGGCTGGCTCCTGCAGGAGATCAAACAGCGGCTCCCGGGCCGCCTCTGGGACGAGGAAGGCTGACGATGGGCGCACAGGAACTGGCCGACCTGCTCCGTGAGACGGCCGAACACCACGACCACTACGAGAAAACACACCCACCCCATGACTGGTGGGACTGGTACGCGGGCTACATGCTGGCGCGCCAGGGGGGCAGCGACTCCGAGCAGGCGGCGGCTGCCGCCAACCACCACATGGAGGAGCTCAAAGGAGCCGTGTTCGGCTGAGCCACGACGGGTCGCCCGCGCCGTGCCGCGGGCCGGAGGTGCGGCCAGCCGTACCCCGAGACGCCTGGAGCCCGTATTCGGCCGCGCTGCGCGGTGGGAGAAAGTTCTCGATACCGCAAACGTGCAGCCAAGGGGGCGGAGCATGACCTACTCATCGCAGGCATACGCAGCGTCGCTGGTGGCGGACCGCCGTCGCGAAGTGTCCTCTCGAGGCGCAGGCGCCGGGCCCACCGCCCGCACGCGCCATCTGCGGCTCGTCGCGGCGCTGATGCGCAGGCACGACCGCGCGCAGCGCGCCGGGCGGGGGGCCGCGAGCACGCGCGCGGGGCTCGCGCGTGCATCGGCCGCGGCGAACCGCTGAGCCCGCCGGCCGGGGGAGACTCCCCCGGCCGGCGGACGCCGCGCGAGAGCGACTGCGCGGCGGTCGATACCGGACTCCCTAGGCGCCTTCGGGGCGCGCTCCTCGCGGCTGCGCAGGTGCCGGGGGTCGCGCGGACCCTGCGCTCTCGCCCACGCCGATGCGCTGGTGCAGCCGGTGCAGCCACGCCGGCGACCACCAGTTCCAGGCACCGAGCAGCCCCATCAGCGCGGGCACGAGCAGCGTCCGCACGATGAAGGCGTCGATCAGGACGGCCGCGACGGCGCCGACGCCGATCTCCTTGAGGAACACGACATGTGAGGTGGCGAACGCGCCGATCGCGACCGACAGAAGCACGGCCGCTGCCGTCACGATCCGCCCGGTTCGCTGGAGCCCCAGCGCCACGGCCTCGCCATCCGGCTCGCCTTCGTCGCGGGCCTCCTTGATGCGGGTCAGAAGGAACACCCCGTAGTCGGTCGACAGCGCGAACGCGATCGCGGCCAGCACAAGGTAGTTGCCCTGCTCGATCCCGGTCTGGCGACCGAACGACAGCAGTCCGCGCAGGTGGCCGTCCTGGAAGATCACGACGAGCAGCCCCGTCGCCGCGGCGACGGTCAGCGCGTTCATCGCGAGTGCCTTCACGGGCAGCACGACCGAGTCGGTCATCAGCCACAGCACGAGCAGCGTGCCGATGATCAGGATCGCCAGCGCCGCCGGCAGCGAAGAGCCGATCGCGGCGCGCTGGTCGGCGAATTCGGCGCCCGAGCCGCCGACCGCGGCAGGGAACGGCGCGGCCACGGCTCGCATCGCCGCGATCGCCCGCTGAGCGGCCGGCGCGATCGCCTCGCCGGGGGTGGTCGTCGAGATCTCCCAGGTGCCCGCGCCGAGGTAGCGCGGCGCGGAGGCCGATGCGACGCCTGCGATCGCACGTAGCCGCAGGGCGTAGGCGGCGAGCTCGCCGCCCGCCTGCGGCCCGGCACTGATCGAAACGTATCCCGGCGTCGCCGCGGTCTGCGGGAACTCGCGCGCGGCCGCGTCTTCGACGACGCGCGCGCTCGCCGACGCCGGCAGGGCGTGCGCGTCGACGCCGCTCCAGTGGGTGCGGAGCGCCGGCAGCGCGAGCAGCAGGAGCGCGCCGGCCGTGACCGCGGCGACCGCGCCCGGGTGGCGCAGCACGCGGCGGGCGTGCCTGTACCAGCGGCCCTCGCGCGGCGCCCCCGGCGTCACCTTGCCCAGTCGGCGTCCCATCAGCACGAACAGGACGGGGAGGATCGTGAGCGCGGACGCGGCCGCCGTCAGCGCGACGATCACCCCGCCGATCCCCATCGACTGCAGGAAGCGCAGCGGGAACACGGTCAGCGAGCTCATCGCCACCGCGACGGTGACCGCGCTGTAGAGCACCGTGCGGCCCGCGCTGCGCATCGTGGTGCGCACCGCTTCTGGAACGTCGCGGCCCGCGCCGAGCTCCTCGCGGAAACGCGACACCATGAACAGGCTGTAGTCGACGGCCAGTCCCAGCCCCAGACCGATCACGAGGTTGAGCGCGAACACGGACAGCGGCAGCGCGACGTTCACGGCTCGCAACGCGGCGAACGCGGCGAACACGCCCGTCCCGCCCACCGCGAGCGGCAGCAGCGCCGCGACGCCGCGGAAGATCAAGAACGCGAGGATCGCGAGCAGCGGGAAGGCCAGCGCCTCCGCGAGGCCGAGGTCCTTGGTCGCCTGTTCGTTGACCTCGCGGCCGGCGACCGACGGCCCGCCCAGCGTCACGGCGCGGTCGCCCGCGAAGTCCCGTTTGATGCGATCGACGGCGGCGCGTTCGTCGAAGCCGGCGCGCAGCGTGGCCGTGACCATCGAGCTGCCGCCGGCGCGAGACGGCAGCGGACCGGCCACGCTCGCGACCGCCGGGTCCGAGCGCAGCGTCGCCGCGGCGTGCGCGGCGGCGGCGCTGCCGGGCGCGGCACTGAGCAGGGCGAGCACGCCGGGCGCGGGCTCGGCCCCCGTCGCCCGCTCGACCCTCACGCGCGCCGCCGTCGACTGCGAGCCGGGGTCGGCGAAGTCGTGGCGGGCGTCGAGCACGCGGCTGGCGGCGCTGCCGATCACGACGACCGAGAGGAACGCGAGAAGGATCCCCGCACCGAGGCGTCTCGGATGGGCGAGGGCGGGGTCTGCGATCCGCTGCAACATGGCGTGCTCCTCGAGAGGGATTGGAGGCGGTTGGCTGACGCTCGTATATATACAGATGTAGATATACGCTTGTCAACCGATTTGTTACGATCCGTCGCAATGGCCTCCGCAACGCGCACCAGAAAGCGCAATCCGCGCGGCGAGGGGGAGCGCCTGCGGGCGGCGCTGATGGAGGCGACCGTCGAGCTGCTGGTCGAACACGGCAGCACGGACCAGCTCTCGATCAGGGCGGTGACGTCACGCGCCGGCGTCTCCCCGACCGCCCTGTACCTGCACTTCGCCGACAAGCAGGAACTGCTGCGGGCGGTCTGCGACGAGGCGTTCGAAGAACTGATCGCGTTCCTGGGGCAGGCGGCGGCGAGCCAGGACGGCGATGCTCGTGGCGAACTGGAGGCGATGGGCGCGGCCTACCTCGCGTTCGCGCGCCAGCGTCCCGCGCTCTATCGGGTCCTGTTCGCGACGCCCGGCCGCTTCGGTGGCGGTGAGCGCCCTCCGGAGCAGGACCCGGGCAAGCGCGCCCTGCAGGCGCTCGTGGAGGTCACGGCGCGCGCCGTGCCCGAGAACCCGGACCCGCTCGGCGTGGCGCTCCAGCTCTGGACCGGCCTGCACGGCTTCGTATCGCTGAAGAGCGTGATGCCCGAATTCGGCCACAAGATGGAGTGGCCGGGCGACGAGCAGTTCCTTCACGGCCTCGTGCGCGCGCATCTCGGGTGACAGGCTCCCGCCGGTGACGCAAGCACCTGAACCGCAGGCGATCCTGACACCGATCAGCGAGGCGGCGATCTTCCTGACGCTGGAGCTCGATCCCGGGACCGAGGATCAGGTGCGCGAGGCGCTCGCCGACGTCAGCGCGCTCAAACGTTCCGTCGGCTTTCGGATCCCCGAGGCCGAGCTGAGCTGCGTGGTCGGCATCGGCGACCGCGCATGGGAGGGGCTGTTCGGCCTTCCCCGCCCGGCCCGCCTGCACCCGTTCCCCGGCTTCGCGGGTCCGCGGCACACGGCGCCGGCCACCCCCGGGGATCTGCTGTTTCACATCCGCGCCCACCGGCTCGACCTCTGCTTCGAGCTCGCGCAGCGGCTGACGGAACGCCTGCGAGGGTCGGCGCGGGTGCTCGACGAGGTCCACGGGTTCAGGTCCTTCGACGAGCGCGACATGCTCGGCTTCGTCGACGGCACGGAGAACCCGGAAGGCGGGGAGGCGCTCGCCGCGGTCCTGGTCGGGGAGGAGGACGCGGCGTTCGCCGGGGGCAGCTACGTCGTGGTCCAGAAGTACGTCCACGACCTCGACGCCTGGGACGCGCTGTCGGTCGAGGAGCAGGAAGGGGCGATCGGGCGAACCAAGCTGAGCGACCTCGAGTTCCCCGACGAGCTGAAGCCCTCGAACTCACACCTCGCGCTCAACACGATCGTCGACGAAGACGGCAACGAACACAAAATCATGCGCTTCAACATGCCGTTCGGGTCGGTCGGCGACCGCGAGTTCGGGACCTACTTCATCGGCTACGTCGCCGACACCGACGTGATCGAGGAGATGCTGAGGAACATGTTCGTCGGCAAGCCGCCCGGCAACCACGACCGGATCCTCGACTTCTCGACGGCCCTCACGGGCAACCTGTTCTTCGTCCCGGCCGCCGGGTTTCTCGACGACCCGCCGAAGCCCGGAGGAGCCGACGCGTCGGAGCCCGCGACGATGGCAGGCGCCGACTCGCCCGCGAGCGCGCCCGATGGCTCGCTCGGGATCGGGAGCCTCAAGCCGGCGCGGTGACGCCCCGGGCGCCGGCGGGGCCGCCGAGGTTGAACTCGGCGGCCCCGCGGTGCGTCCTCGTTGCCTTCCCCCTAGGCTCCTTCTTCGCCTTTCGCGATTTTTTCGAGGAACGGCTCCAGTTCCTTGAGGAACACGTTGCCTTCGAGGCCTTCGTGTTCTTCGGGCAGCGCGCCCGCCGGGTCGTTGTGTGAGTATTCGTTGAGGCGTTCGATCAGCTTGACGTTCTGGCTCGCGATCCCGTTCTGTTCGGCCAGCGCTTCTGCCTCGTTCAGGGACGTGCCGCCGTGGCCGAGAAG
Source organism: Solirubrobacteraceae bacterium (assembly GCA_035569835.1). GTDB lineage: Bacteria > Actinomycetota > Thermoleophilia > Solirubrobacterales > Solirubrobacteraceae > Palsa-744. Next base: position 87,890 of record DATMMF010000012.1, on the reverse strand, counting down.
CTTGTCCAGTTCGGAGTCGATCGCCAGGATGTGCAGCGATTTCGGCAGGCTCGTGCCCATCGTCGTCTTCAGACCGAGGACTTCCTGCGAGGCCGTCGCGATGCCGTTGTTGACCGCGCCGGTGTCGAGCGTCAAGCGCGCCGGGAAGTACCACTCCGAGCCGCTCGCTTCAGGCAGCCCGGTGCCGGACAGCATTTCGGCGTAGCGGCGGACCGGCGTGATCGCGCCGGCGCCGTTCCACCCGTGCAGCCCGTCGGTTTCGGCGACTTCGTCGATGCCTTCGCCGCCGTGTATCTGCGCCGCCGCGAGCGCCGGCGGCGAGGTCTTGTAGTTGACCGAGAAGCCGAAGCCGGCTTCGTTCGTCGCCGGGCTGTCCTGCGGTGGCCCTTTCAGGTCCGAGGGCAGGAACGGGAACGTTTCGAGCAGCGAGTGTTCTTTCGGCGCGACCGTCGTCAGCGTCGAGCCCGTCGCCGAGAACAGCCCCAGGTCCGGAGCCGGGATGCCGCCGAACGCGAGCCACGGCGTTTCATTCGGGGCGTCGAGTTTGGCCAGCGCGTTCGTGCCTTCTTCGGCCGATTTGATCGACGCCGGCCCGCTGCCGCCATCGTCGTAGACCAAGCCGGACAGGCCCTGAGCTCCAGGCTGGCCGCCGAAGTCCCAGGTGGCGTACGCGGTCACGACGGACCCGCCGAGCGAGTGGCCGCCGAGCACGACCTTGCCGCCGAGCGCTTTCGCCTGTTCGATCACCAGCTTCAGGTCTTCGACCGTCCGCGCCATGCCCCAGTTCTTGGCGAACTCAACCTGCGTGTCCGGGACCGGTTCGTAGTGGTTGCTGAACTCGGCCACGAGTTTGGCGAAGTCCGCTTCCCCGATTTTCTGTCCTTCCGCCTGCAGTTCCGCGGCGTGTTCGGCCTGGTATTTGGCGCCGTCTTCCTCACCGATTTTCAGGCCTTCCGCGGCGAGTTCGGGTCCGTGTTCTTTGGCGTAGTTGCTGGCGTCTTCGAACACGAGTTTCTGGAGGGCGGCCGCGTTCGCCGCGGCGTATTCGGCCGCCAGCGCCGCGACCCGTTCGCCGAACGCCGGTTCGGCGCCGCCGGTTTCTTCCAGCGCCTGCGGTGTGACCTGTTCGACCACGAACTCGTGGACTTCCTGTCTGGCGATTGCAAAGACTTTTTCGGTTACTGCCGCTTCTGCCTCGCCCGTGGCGATTTTGGTGACGCGCGCGGTCAGCGTCGCGGTCGCTTCGGCGGTGGCTTTCTTCTGGTCCTGCCCCAGATACCCGAGGTAGTAGTTGAAGAACTGTTCGGAGGGCCCTTCGAGTTCTTTGGTGTTGGGGTTTTCGAGCTCAGCCGGAAGTTCCCCGGACTTGTACTTGGTGAGCTCCTGCTGGTTCTCGAGGAAGTTCTCGCGGCGTTCCACCGCCCAGACCTGCCAGCCGTGCGTGGCGGTGACAAGCGACTTCGCGAAGGGGATGAAGTACGCGGCCGCCGCCGAGGTCCCCGGCTCGAGCACCAGGACGTTTGGTGCGGTTTCCCCTTTCGGGCGGATCTTGATGATCCCGGTCCGGTCGAGCTTGACCGTGCCGAGCTGTGGGGTCTTGATCGTTTCCGCCTTGATCTGGCTGCGGCTCTCGGGGACTTTGAACATCGTGCGCTGGACGACCGCCTGGCGCGGCATCGCGCTCGCCGGCGCTGCGAGCGCCGCCGGAGCGAGCGCGGCCGCCAGCGCGGCCAGCGCCAGCAGGCCCCGCTTCGAGTTCGACAGATCCCTGCGCAGCCCGGCGGTCCCTCGGTCCCTAGGCATTCCCCTCTCTCCTTCTCCCTCGCAGGCGGCGATCACGACGGCTCGCCCCTAAGTGCCTTTGACAGTACGCCGCGACGCCACGCGCGCGCAATGACGTTCTGACGAACTTCCGAGTCCGTGTTTGTGCACGTGCACACACGGCGGCCGCAGCGGGGCTCGGAACTCACGCGGCGGGTCCTTCTCTCAGCCGCGCGGCCGGCCCCCCCCGCTCGCGAACGCCGCGTATGCGCACGCGAGGTCGTGAGGGTCCGAGAGGTCGAGCGCGGCGATCTGCTCGATGCGCCTGAGCCGGTAGGCGAGCGTGTTGCGATGCACGTGCAGGGCGGCGCTCGTGGCCGTGCGATCGAGCCGGCAGGCGAGCAGCGTGCGCAACGTGTGGGCGAGCTCAGCGTGGTCCTCGCCGGCCAGCGGCGCGAGCACGCGCGCGCGCAGCCGCGCGGCGATCCGGGGGGAACGGGCGAGCAGTATCTCGAGCAGGTGATCCTCGGAGCTGATGCGGCCGCGCAGACCCGCGCGCCGTGCGTGCTCGGCGAGCCAGGTCACCTCCTCGCGCGCCTCGGCGAGCTCCTCCCGCCGCGCCGGCGCCCCGATCGCGAGCACCACGTCGTGCCCCTCGCCCACGTCGAGCAGCTCGAGCGGCTTCCACGTGAGCCCGACGACGCAGTCGCTCTGCGTGACCGCGAGCCGCCAGCCGGCGCGCCGCAGGCGCGCCGCGAGCGCAGCGTGACTCCGCGGCGGGCGTCCCGGCAACGCGACGGCGAACGGGGCGTAGGCGCTGTCGAGCGGGACCCCCAGACGCTCGGCGAGCTCGGCCTCGGCGGCATCGAGCTGACCGGGGGCGCAGAGCCGCTCGAGCAGGCTGCGCGTGCGGCGCTCCTCCTCCGAGACCAGCAGCTCGCGCTCGGCCAGGTACGTCTCGGTCACGAGCACCGAGACGCGGTCTACGTAGCGCGCCAGCGGCGCGGCGAGGCCGAGCAGGACCTCTGACTCCTCCGGCCGCGCATGGCGGCGGAGCAGCTCCCAGCCGAGCTGGTGCGCCAGCCCGAACGAGCGCAGCAGGTCCTCGAGGCGGACTCCCTCGGCCGCGCGCGCGCGAGTCCATTCGCGCAACGGCTCGAAGTCGGTGTCGGGGGGCATCACGCCGCTGGACACGAAGCGAGCCCAGCGGCCGAGCGTCCGCTGCAGGCCGCCGAACACTTCGGCCCGCGAGGACTCGGACAGATGCTCGAACGCGGGCATGCACTTCTCGAACTCGGCGATCATCGCGCCGGCCGCGTGCTCCTGCGGGATCCGCGCCACGATCGCGCCGGCGCCGGCCTGCCCATCGCGTGCTCGCGTCGCCACGGCTTCCTCCCGCCGGCTCGCTACGGGCGGCGGCGAGCGCGGCCCGTGCCGGGCTCGGCCTCCACCCGCCCATCCTTGGCGCTCGCGCTCCGCGGCGAGTGACCCTCCACGGTGAGGACGATACCGGCTCGCTGAACAGCGGCGCGCCGCGCGTGGCGTGCCGACGCGCAGCGACCGGAGGGGATGGACAGAGTGGTGAGCGATTGCTACAGTTTCGGCGCGAAAGTGGTGCTCCGGTGCTACTGATTTGCAGGGAGGCCCGTCGCGGCGGCGCGCCGTCGTCAGATCGGGCGGGGTGTCGAACGAAGGGGAGCGCAATGAGAAAGCACGCTTGGCGACGGACCAGGGCCGTCGCTTTCACCGTGGTCGCGGCGGCGACCGTGCTGGTCGCCGGCGCGGGCTCGAGTCTCGCCGCGTCGCCGACCGTGAGCGAAATCCCTGCGGGCGCGGGATCTCACGGGTACCCGTACGACGCCGTTCCGCAGACGCCCGCCATCCCCGGGGCGCCGTTCATCAACCTCGGCGCCGTGGGATACGCGGAGCGGGAGTTCAAGATGTCCGGCACCGCGACGGTCTACCGGCAGAGCGGCTTCTGGACCTCGAACGGCAGGTGGAGCGTCTCACCGCAGACCAACGTCCCGTACACGACCCGGCTGCTCGTGCGCTACCCGACGAACCCGGCGAAGTTCAACGGCACCGTGGTCTTCGAGTGGCTCAACGACACGACCGGCGGCGACCAGGACCCCGTGTGGTCGCAGCTGTACAAGCAGATCATCAACAAGGGCTACGCGTATGTCGGCGTGACGGCCCAGAGGCCCGGCATGGGCGATCTGGCCGCGTGGGACCCGCTGCGTTACAGCGGGCTCGGCGACGGCAACGACGGCGCTTCCTACGAAATCTTCACCCAGGCCGCGAACGTGGTGAAGGCCAACAGCGCGACGCTGCTCGGCGGCCTGGCGCCGAAAGTGCTGCTCGGGACGGGTGACTCGCAGTCTGCGTTCCGGGTCGACACCTACGTCAACGCGATCGAGCCGCTGACACACGCGTTCGACGGGTTCCTCGCCGTCGGCCGGGCGGTCGACGCCGCCCCCATCGGCGAAGGCCTGATCGCCTCGAGCCCGTTCCCGGCGCTGATCCGCACCGACAACACGGCGCCGTTCATCCAACTGAACACCCAGGGCGACATCGAAGAGCTCGACGCCGCGGCCGCACGCCAGCCCGACAACAACGATCTCCGCACGTGGGAGCTCGCCGGCGCCTCGCACATCGACGCGCACGAGGGCGCCTATGAGACCGAGACGCTCGCGCGGGAGTTCCCGACCGTCGAAGCCCCGTCGTGCGTGCTCGGCACGCCGATCTCGGGCACCGGAACGCCGATCGACGGCCACAACCAGCCGGACAACATGCCGCTGTTCCAGGTCGAGGATGCGGCACTGGCATCACTGCAGAACTGGGTCACCAAAGGGGTGCAGCCACCGCACAGCCCGACGATCTCGACGTTCCCGATCCTGTTCGGGGCGTTCGACCTCGTCAACAAGAACCGGTACGGCGTCGGCCTCGGCGGGATCCAGATGCCAGACGCGTCGGTGCCGACCGAGAGCTATTCGGCGCTGAACTTCGCCAAGCCGGGCGAACAGAGCCTGAACCCGATGCAGGTGATGAACGAGCTCGAAGGCGTGTTCACGCTGCTGGAGACGGGTGGCATCACGAACAAGGAACTTCGCGCCCAGGGGCTGTGCCTGCTGTCCGGGTACTTCACGGATCTGAGCCCCCAGACGCTGTCGGGGCTGTACCCGACGACGGCGAGCTACGCGGCCAAGTTCACCGCGGCCGTGAACTCGACGGAGGCGGCCGGGTTCATGACCCCCGAAGACGCGGCAGAAGCGATCGCCAACGCGAACGCCGGCATCGGGCCGCTGCAGGAACCGCCGTTGAAAGTGCCCTGAGGACGGGGTGAAGTCACGGCCGACGGCCGGTCGCGTCCCTCTCTCCTCCTTGGGACGCGGCCCGGCCGGCGGCCGCGCCGCTCGCCGGACGAGCGTCAGCCCGGGCTCGACCGGGGCTCGATCGCCGCGTAGGTGACGGCGGTGAACAGCGCCGTGAAGTGCTCGACGATCTCCTCGGCGCCGGCGTCGAGGTCGTCGTTGATCCAATCGACCAGGATCTCGACTACGGCGCCGATCAGGGACCGTGTCGTGAGGACCGGATCGAGGCGGAACACGTACTCGCCGCCACTGATCGCCTGAGCGTTGCGAGCCGTGAGATCAGCTAGCGCGTGCCTCGTGTCGCGGCGAAGCCGTTCGAGGCGCTCGCTCACACCGACGACCTCGAGCGCGATCACCTTCGCCTTGCGCCGGTCCTCGGTGAGGATCCGCCAGCCTGCCTGTAGGCCCGCCCGCGCCTGCTCTTCGATCGTGCTCGCGCCGGCCGTCGCCTCGGTCGTGCTCTTGACGATGTCGGTCACGAGGCGCTGGTAGACGGCGAACAGCAGATCCTCGCGGTCCGTGAACGACTCGTAGAAGTAGCGAGAGTTCACCGACGCCGCGGCGCAGACCGCACGGATCGTGGTGTTCGCGAAACCCTGGGTCCCGAACAGCTCGAGCCCGGCCTCCAGGAGGCGCTCGCGCCGCTCAGCGCGCCGCTCGGATGCCGTCGCGCCGCGGTAGCGGCGCTGGAGCTCGACCGCAGCAGCCATCGGCGCATTCTCGCAGGGCACCTGGCGCCGAGCAGATGGAACGCCGCGCGCCGCACTCGCAAGCTGTTGGAGTGCCAGCTCCGCAGGCCACGGGCCCTGACGAGCGCGCGCCCGTTTTCGGGTAGCTTCCAAGGGGCAAGATCAGGAACAGATGGCGACGCGAACCCAGGTCATGCAACTGCTGTCGGATGGCCACTCCTACGAGACGGCGGCGGCTGAGCTGGGGATCTCCGCCGGCGAGGCGTTCATGGTCGCGACCGGGCTGCCGGCGGACGGCTCGGGCGCTCCGCGTCCCGAGGAGCGGCGCGAGGTGCCTCAGCTGCCGGCGAGCTCGCAGCACCTCTCCAACCCGCCCGCGTTCAACCCCACGAGCAGCCCGGCGGTGCTCGATTGGGTGCGCGAGCGCGCCCACGCCGAGTTGAGTCCGCCGCAGCCGTGAGCGCGCGCCGTCGCCTGCTCGACCTGTGGCCGGCGGCGCGGCAGGTGACGAGCGGCGACATCACGGGCCGCGGCGCCGCGGTCAAGTCGCGCGGCTCGCGTGACTGGACGTCGCGGGTAGCCGGCGCCGACAGGGTCGTCAAGTCGGTGTGCCCGTTCTGCGCCGTCGGCTGCGCGCAGAACGTCTACGTCAAGGACGATCAGGTGATCCAGATCGAGGGCGATCCCGACGCGCCCCACAGCCGCGGCCGGCTGTGCCCGAAGGGCTCCGCGTCGCTGCAGCTCACCACCGGCCGGGCGCGCGAGCAGCATGTCCTCTATCGCCGCCCGCACGGGACCGACTGGGAGCGGCTGGACCTGCACACCGCGATGGAGATGATCGCCGACCGGATCGTCGCCACCCGCGACGAGGGATGGGAGTGGGAGCACGAAGGAGCGCAGACGCGCCGCTGCATGTCGATCGCAGCGCTCGGCGGGGCGACGCTCGACAACGAGGAGAACTACCTGATCAAGAAGCTGCTCACCGGGCTCGGGATCATCCAGATCGAGAACCAGGCCCGGGTCTGCCATTCCTCGACCGTCGTCGGCCTGGGCACGTCCTTCGGCCGGGGCGCCTCGACCACCCTGCCCGGCGACCTGCAGAACTCCGACCTGATCGTGCTCGAGGGGTCGAACATGGCCGAGGCCCATCCGGTCGCGTTCCAGTGGGTCGTCGAGGCGAAGGCCCGCGGCGCCACCGTGATCCACGTCGACCCGCACTACAGCCGCACCTCGGCGCTCGCCGACCTGTTCGTGCCGCTGCGGCCCGGCACCGACATCGCCTTCCTCGGCGCGATCATCAACCACGTCATCTCGACGGAATCGGCCTTCCGCGAGTACGTCCTGCACTACACGAACGCGCCGGTCATCATCAGCGAGGAGTTCGAGGATGCCGACGCCGATGGCATCTTCTCCGGGTTCCAGCACGAGAAGGCCAGCTACGACCCGTCCTCGTGGCAGTACGAGGGCGCCTTCGTAGCCGCGGCCGCCGGTCAGCGCGACCAGCTCTCGGACATGTCGTACTCGAGCCCGGAGGGCGGCGCCGCCGGCGAGTTCTCCGATCGCGGCACGCCAAAGCTCGACATGACCCTCGAGCACCCGCGCTGCGTGTGGCAGATCCTCAAACGCCACTACGCACGCTACACGCCGGAGATGGTCGAGCGCGTGTGCGGCGTGGACCAGGAGACCTTCCGGACCGTGTGCGAGCTGTTCGTGAAGAACTCCGGGCGCGAGCGGACGACGGCCTTCGTGCACGGGGTCGGCTGGAGCCAGCACACGATCGGCTCCCAGTACATCCGTTGCGCCTCGGTTCTGCAGTTGCTGCTCGGCAACATCGGTCGCCCCGGCGGGGGCATCATGGCGATGCGCGGGCACGCCTCGATCCAGGGCTCCTCGGACATCCCGACGCTGTTCGACACGCTGCCCGGCTACATCCCCACCCCCCAGGCCCACCGCCACGACGACCTGCACAGCTACATCACCGCCGACGCGCCCGACAAGGGCTTCTGGGGCGACATGCGCAACTACGTCGTCTCGCTGATGAAGGCCTACTTCGGCGCGGCCGCCACCTCCGAGAACGACTGGGCGTTCCAGTACCTGCCGCGGATCACCGGCAGCCACTCGACCTACGACACGGTGATGGCCCAGATCGAGGGCACCGTCAAGGGCTACATCCTCTACGGGCAGAACCCCGCGGTCGGTTCGGCCAACACGCGCATGCAGCGCCTTGGCATGTCCAAGCTCGATTGGCTCGTCGTCCGCGACTTCTCGCTGATCGAGTCGGCGACCTTCTGGAAGGACGGGCCGGAGATCGAGAGCGGCGAGATGCGCACAGAGGAGATCCCGACGGAGATCTTCTTCCTGCCCGCCGCCGCGCACACCGAGAAGTCCGGCACGTTCACCAACACCCAGCGAATGGTGCAGTGGCACCAGAAGGCTGTCGAGCCCGCCGGCGAGCAGCGCTCTGACCTGTGGTTCACCTTCCACATCGGGCGCATGGTCCGAGAGCGGCTCGCCGCGAGAGCGGAGCGCGCGACCGACGAGCGCGACCGCCCGGCGCTCGATCTCACCTGGGACTACCCGACCGAGGGGCCGCACGAAGATCCGGTGGCGGAAGCGGTGCTCGCCGAGATCGGCGGCTGGAGCTCCGACGGAACGATGCTGTCCTCCTACACGGAACTCAACGACGACGGCTCGACCTCGTGCGGGTGCTGGATCTACTGCGGCTGCTACGCCGACGGCGTCAACCAGACGGCGCGGCGCAAGCCGGCCCGCGAACAGAACTGGACCGGCCCGGAATGGGCATGGGCGTGGCCGGCCAACCGCAGGATCCTCTACAACCGCGCCTCGGCGGATCCCGACGGCAAGCCGTGGTCCGAGCGCAAGGCGCTCGTGTGGTGGGACGAGGAGCAGGGCAAGTGGACCGGCCACGACGTCCCCGATTTCCAGGCTGAGAAGCCCCCGTCCTATCGTCCGCCGGAGGGCGCGCGCGGCCCGGAGGCGATCGCGGGCGACGACCCGTTCATCATGCAGGCCGACGGGCGAGGCTGGCTCTATGCGCCGGCCGGTCTGGCCGACGGGCCGCTGCCGACGCACTACGAGCCCCAGGACTCGACGTTGCGCAACGCGCTCCACACCCAGCAGCGCAACCCGGCGCGGCAGGTCTACCGGCACGAGGACAACCGTTACCACCCCGACCCGGAGGGGCCCGGCGCCGAGGTGTACCCGTTCATGGTCACGACCTATCGGTTGACCGAGCACTTCACCGCCGGAGGGATGAGCCGGTGGGTCCCCTATCTGTCGGAGCTCCAGCCCGAGTTCTTCGTCGAGGTCTCGCCGGAGCTCGCGCGGCTGCGGGCACTGGAGCACCGCGGGTGGGCGACCATCATCAGCGCCCGTGGGGCGATCGAGGGGCGGGTGCTCGTGACCGACCGGATGACGCCGCTGCAGGCCGGCGGGCAGGCAATCCACACGATCGGCATGCCCTTCCACTGGGGTCCCAACGGCCACGCCACCGGCGACTCGGCCAACGAACTGTCGGCGATGTCGCTGGACCCCAACTCCCACATCCAGGAGGTCAAGGCGTTCACCGTGGATATCCGGCCCGGACGCCGCCCCCGTGGCGCCGCGCGCGTGCAACTCGTCGAGGACTACCGCCGGCGCGCCGGGATCACCGCCGAGACCGGGACAGCGCCGTGAGCGCGGGCTGGACAGAGGTGAAGCTGGTTCCGGACGGCCAGAACGCCGCCGCCGACGTCGGATACGCCGACCCGCCGCCGCGGGTGGGCTTCTTCACCGACACCTCGATCTGCATCGGCTGCAAGGCATGCGAGGTCGCGTGCAAGGAGTGGAACCACGTGCCCGAAGACGGGCTGAACTGGCTCGGCGACTCGTTCGACAACACGGGCGGGCTCAGCGCCGATTCGTGGCGCCACGTCGCCTTCGTCGAGCAGCGGGTGCCGGCCGCCGGGCACGACGCGAGCGTCCAGCGCGAGGGCGAGGAAGGCGCGGGCGCCGGAGACGGGTTCCGGTGGCTGATGGCCTCCGACGTGTGCAAGCACTGCACCCACGCCGCCTGCCTGGACGTGTGTCCGACCGGGTCGCTGTTCCGCACCGAGTTCGGAACGGTCGTCGTCCAGGCCGACATCTGCAACGGCTGCGGTTACTGCGTGCCCGCCTGCCCCTACGGCGTCCTGAACAAGCGCGAGGACGACGGGCGCATCTTCAAGTGCACGCTTTGCTACGACCGCCTCGGCAACGGCCAGGAGCCCGCCTGCGCCAAGGCATGCCCGACCGAATCGATCCAGTTCGGCGAGCTCGAGGAGCTGCGCACCAGAGCCGACGGGAGGCTGGCGCTCCTGCACGAGGCGGGGGTGAGCGAGGCGCGCCTGTACGGCCACGACCCCGGCGACGGCGTCGGCGGCGACGGCGCGTTCTTCCTGCTGCTCGACGAGCCCGAGGTCTACGGGCTGCCGCCCGACCCGGTCGTGACCACGCGCGATCTGCCCGCGATGTGGCGGCGTGTCGGTTTGGCCGCCACGGGGCTGCTCGCCGCCGGCGCCGCCGCGTTCATCGGATCGGGCCGGGGGCGATGAGCGACGCGGAGGTGACGCGCGAGGGGCTGCGCGGCGAGCGGCCCGGGCGCGAAGCGCGGTTGGGCTCGGGAGTGGATCGCGACGCGGGCACGCCCCAGCCGCGCCGGCGCAAGCGCGGGGAGCACCCGTTCTCCTCCTACTACGGGCAGCCGATCATCAACCCGCCAGTGTGGGAGGAGCGAGAGATCGGCGGCTACCTGTTCACGGGCGGCCTCGCCGGCGCGTCCTCGATCCTCGCTGCCGGCGCCCAGTTCACCGGCCGCCCGGTGAGCGCCCGCGCATCGAAGTTGACGGCGGCGGGCGCGATCGCGGTCTCGCTCACCGCGCTCGTCAAGGACCTCGGGCGACCCGCTCGCTTCATGAACATGCTGCGGGTCGTCAAGCCGAGCTCGCCGATGAGCGTGGGCGTCTGGATCCTCGCCGGCTACACCCCGCTGGCCTTCGCGTCGGCCGCTTCCGAGCTCGCCGGCATCGCTCCCCGGGCCGGGCGGGCAGCCGGCCTTGGCGCCGGACTGCTCGGCGCAGGCGTCGCCTCGTATACCGCGGCGCTGATCGCAGACACGGCGGTCCCCGCCTGGCACGGGGCGCACCGGGAGCTGCCGTTCCTGTTCGTCGGCTCGGCCGCCGGCGCCGGCGCGGGTGCCGCGCTGCTCGCCGCTCCCCTCGCCGAGAACGGGCCTGCGCGCCGGCTCGGTGTCGCGGGCGCACTCGTCGAGCTCGGTTTCGGGCAGCTGATGGAGCGGCGGCTGGGGATGGTCGCCGAGGCGCTCCATCAGGGGACCCCCGGGCGGCGGCTGCGGATCGCCAGGGGCCTGACCGCTGTGGGCGCGGGGCTCGCAGCGCTGGCCGCAGGGCGGTCACGGCCGGCTGCGGCGGCAGCCGGGGCGGCGCTCGTGACGGGGTCGCTGCTCACGCGGCTGGGGATCTTCGCCGCGGGCGTCGCCTCGGCGCAGGACCCGAGGTTCACGGTGGTGCCTCAGCGCGAGCGGTTGGCTCGGGAGCGGGGCGGCCCAACCGCCGGCCCGTCGGGCTCGTCGGACTGACCGCGCCGCCTCCTCCTGCGACAGCGCGGGGCCACGCTCGGCGCGTTGCGCCCGCCGCGGTGGACGAGGATCGTGAGCACCCTCGCCCACCGCCGGCGTGCTAGAACGGCCTCGTCGCCGGGGTGTGCTGCTCGAAGATCTGGTCTTCGATCCGCGAGCGTCGCACGCTGCCGTTGGGCAGTTCGTCGCGCAGCTTGCGCAGCTCGTCGAGGTCGCGTACCTCAGTGGCTTCAACGGTGATGCTCTTCACTGTTCCTCCTGGGTCGTGTTGTGTTGCCCTGGCGCTCGGAACCACCCGGTGATCGAGTGGCGCCTGCCAGCTGTGACGGTGCGCACCGCATGGGCGAGGTCGGAGGGAAACGCGACCATCGCGCCCGGCGATGCATCCACCACGAGAGGGGGTCGCGGGAACCCCGGGAGCAAAGCGAACTCTCCCCCCTCGAAATCGTCGTTGAGAAAGATCGTGAACACCACCAGCCGCTCCCGGATCTTCTCCAGCAGCTCGACGCTCGGCGGGTCCGTGTCAACGGCCGGACGGATCACGTCTTTGTGCGGACGGATGTAGTCGCCGACGTCATACGTCAGGAAATGCAGCTCCGGGTTGAGCTCCAGGGGGCGGTGCCAGAAATCCTCGAGTCCGCCGAGGCGCGGCTCGATCGCCGCCGTGACGAGCTCACGCGTCTCGGAGGTCCCCCAGCTCGTCCGCGATTTGGCGAAGTCGAGATCGAGCTGGCGGGCCATCGTCTCGGCCGAGTAGGGCCGCGTGCTCTCGCCGGAATCGGCTTCCAGCTCCGTCCGGATCGTCCCCCGCGCCCGATCGCCCAGCACCTCGGGCAAGACCAGGGTCCCGAGCTCGTGCAGAAGGTCGGTGGTCATCGGGGCCTCTCGATCTCATAGCCGCCCGCGGCCCAGCGATCGGGACGGACGCGCGGCGTGCACACGGGCATCAGCCATCGTGCTTTCATCGTGCTTCCTGCAGACAATTGTCTGCATCGTACCAAATGTTGGACTTGCGTGCCGCGGGCCGCCCGGGGCCAGAGCAGAACGCGAGCGCGCGATCGACCAGAGCCACCGTTTGGGCTAGGCTGAAGGGCGAGCGATGAGGCTCGCTCACGCGCCCGGTGAGGGCCCCGAAACCGCGGCGTGTGCCGCTGATGGCCTCTACGAGAACGTCCGACGACGAATCGTGGAGGTCTTCAGATGACACCCATCCAACTCGCGGCGATCCTTGCGAGCGCGGCGCTGCTCGCATGCGTGGCACGCAGGATCGTCCGCGCGCGGGCAGTACTGGTACCGGGTGCCGTCGATGACGCAGCGACGCAAGCGGAGAGCCTCGCGCCGGCGACGGAGCGAAGGGTGAGGCTCGGCCTGGATCGCCGCGAGCTTGCGGCGATCGCGCTCGGCGGCTCGATCGGAGCGCTTGCGCGGGTGTGGCTCGTGACGGAATTCGCCCCCTCTGGCGTGACTTGGCCCTGGGCGACGTTCGCCGCCAACATCTCGGGTGCGATCGCCCTCGGTTACTTCGCGACGCGCCTGCAGGAGCGCCTTCCGCAGTCGACCTACCGGCGCCCCTTGCTCGGCACCGGCTTCTGCGGCGCCTACACGACGTTCTCGACGATGCAGGTCGAGATCCTCAGGATGCTCGAACATGACCGCCTGGGGCTCGCGGCCGGCTACGCGCTGACGAGCATCGCGGTCGGGTACCTGGCCGTGTGGTTGACGACGGCAGCCGTGCGCCGCACCCGGGTGCTCGTGTGAGCGCGTGGATCTGGGTCGCCGTAGCGCCCCTGGGGGCGATCGGAGCTCTCGGCAGGTTCCTGCTCGACGGCATCGTCAGCGCGAGGGCGAGCGGGGGTTTCCCGGTCGGCACCCTGGTCGTCAACGCGACCGGCTCATTGCTGCTCGGCCTGCTGGCCGGCCTCGCGGTGACGGGTAACGCGTTGTTACTGGTCGGGACGGCCACAATCGGCTCCTACACGACGTTCTCCACGTGGATGCTCGAGTCCCAGCGTCTCACCGAGGACGCCGATGTCCTCGGTGCGTTCGTGAACATCGCGGCGAGCCTCGCGATCGGCGTCGGGGCGGCGGCCCTCGGACACGCGATCGGCGCGAGCGGATGAGCCCGCCAGAGCGGGGAACCCCCGACGCTCCGCCTCAGGCCGATGAGGATTGCCTGAAGCTCACGACCTACTTCGGGGAGCGGGACCGCACAGAAGGTGGGCTCGTCGCGGACGAGCTGCTCGGCATCTACGGCGAGCACCGGCTGCAGACGAGCATCCTGCTGCGTGGCAGCGAGGGGTTCGGCCGCCTGCACCATCTGCACACCGACCGGCTGCTGACGCTCTCTGAAGACCTGCCGGTCGTCTCGGTCGCCGTGGATCGTCGCGAGAGGATCGAGGCGATGCTCGACCCGGTCCTCCAGCTCATGAGCCGCGGCCTGATCACGTTGGAGCGCGCACGCCTCGTCAGCGACGATCTGGCGCTGCCGGAGCAACACGCGACGGGCGCCAAGCTGACGCTCTACGTCGGCAGGCAGGAGCGGGTCGGGGGCGTGCCGGCGTTCGCGGCGATCACCGACCTCATGCACCGCCGCGGAATCGCGGGCGCGACCGTGCTGCTCGGGGTCGATGGCACGCGGGCAGGCCGGCGATTCCGCGCGCGCTTCTTCGCTCGGAACGCCGACGTGCCGGTGATGATCGTCGCGGTGGCCACCGGCGAGCAGATCGCCGCGGTCCTGCCCGAGCTGTCTCAGCTCGTCGGCAACCCGCTGATGACGCTCGAGCGCGTCAGGATCTGCAAGCGCGAGGGCGAGCTGCTCGCCGTCCCGCACGAGCTCCCCGGAACCGACGAGCACGGGCTGGGCGTGTGGCAGAAGCTGATGGTGTACACCTCCCAGGCCGCCACGCATGAAGGCCAGCCGCTGAACCTCCAGATCGTGCGCCGGCTTCGAGAATCCGACGCGGCGGGGGCGACGAGCCTACGCGGGATCTGGGGGTTCCACGGAGCTCACGAGCCGCATGGGGACAGGCTGCTGCAAGTGCGACGGCACGTTCCGGTGGTGACGATCGCGATCGATGCTCCCGATCGGATCGAGCGCTCGTTCCGGATCATCGACGAGCTGACGAGTGAGCATGGGCTCGTGACGAGCGAGATGGTCCCGGCCGCGACCGCGATGAGCGCGAACGAGCAGCGCGGGGGCACCCGGCTGGCGCGCTTCGAGTATTAGTGGGCAACCTCCCAGACGCGGTATCCGCGGCTGAACCGCGATACGAACACGACTCCCTGCGACAAGCTGGAGCTCGGCAGCTCCCGGGGAAACTGGAGCGCAACAACGACCGTCCGGGCCTGAACGGCTCTTCCGCATTGGAACGCGACCTCGGCGCCGCGTCGGCCGGCCTTGGACGCGAACCGCGCCCAAACGACCCGGGCTCCGCGGACGTTCAGGCCCCGGTAAAGGCTGGGCGCGGCGGCGAGGGCGGCGCGCGCGGCCTGCCGGCGCGCCTTCATCGGCAGCGCGAGCGCACCGGCTGCTCGCCTTGGGCACGCGGGGCGGTGCGCTGCGTGAGCGGCGTGAGCCATCAGCAGGGAGCCGGCGAGCGCCACTGTGAGTGTCAGCGCGAGGGCCATCGGTGTCCCGCTCGCCCGCCGCCGGCCGGCTGTCCTCGCGGGTCCTTGACGCATCCCCGGGCCTCCTCTATTCCGCCGGTAGTACCCCGGGATGATCGTGGATGTATGCGATGCGTTGGCGCTCTGAGGAGACGGTCTGCCTGATGCTGCGGAGCCCCTTCAGGAGCTGACCGAGCGGTACTCCGTTCAGGAGTTTGGCGCGCTGCCCGGGCTTTGCGTGCAGGACAGCGGCCACCTGGGCGGCCAGCCCGCGGAGGGTCCGTTCGTCGGATCGCAGCCGTGAGCCCAGAGAGAACGGTCGGAGCCCGGGCGCCGCGTAGCGGTTGTAGAGGCCGCCGGGAATCTGCTGCGTGACCGTCCTGCCGTTCTTCAGAAGAACGGTGGCGGTGAACGTGCCGCGGTAGAAGACGCCGTCGTAGACGACGATGAAAACGTGGGTCGGCCCGGTCGGCTCGACGGTGCGAACGTCGGCGGGGGTGCTCAACGTGATCGAGGTGACGTCCGCGGCGCTGCGGCCGGCGATGACGGTGCTCCCCGGGAGGGTGCGCCGTTCGATTTCGGCCTGGGTCGGCTCGTGGGTGCCTTCGGGAGCCAGTGGGACCGCCGTGAAACCCACGGGATGGTTCGGATTTCCGCTTTGCTCGCCGCCGAGCGGTTCGTAGCGTTCCTGGGCGCGAGCGTTTCTCGTGCCGCACCTGGATCCGGTGGTCGTGCCCTCGGGACCGGGCGCGACTTCCCCGGTGTCGCCGGCCACGCGGGCGAAGCGGTCGTCGATCACACGTCCGATCTCGGAGAGGAACCAGGCAGTCGGGCACAACGATGTGTCGGTGAATCCCCACGAGGCGGACCCGTCCGGTGAGGGAGCTCGAACCTGTGGCTGAAGGTCTGGCTGGTCGGATTCGACGCCCGAGACGACGGTGCGCCCATCGGGCAGACGTACACTGACCCGAAGCGGGCCGGCCCAGTAGGTGCCGGGCAGCACGATCAGGTAGGCGTGGTTGGCATCCGTCGTGGTGATCGGCCTCGGCCCGCCCGCTCCCAGCAGCATCGGCGCCGTCGCGGGCGGCTCGATCACCCCGCTGATGACCGTCCGCACCGGCAGCGGTTCGTATTCGCCGGCGTTGCGCGGGTAGGAGCTGATCCTCGGCGTGAGATTTTCCGAATCGGCCGTGCCGGCGCCCATGCATTGCGTCCCCGGTTCCCCGGGCGAGGCCACCGAGACGTTCAGCGGGATCGCCGCGGCTCCCGGAACCGGCTCCACGAGACGCCCGGCGTTGACGACGCCGGCCTGCCAGCAGTAGAAGCTCTTGGGGTGGTTCGCTTCGCCGAATTTCGCCCGCGGATCCGCACGACCCTGCCAGCTGCGCAGGCTCCAGTCCGGCCCTCCGGCGGGATCGGCTGCGTGCAGCTGCTCGTGAACGGTTCGCTGAATCGGGTCCTCCAGCGGCGCGAAGAAACCACGGTGAACGATCCGCCGGTAAGGCTCGACGGGACCTTCGGTGACCGGCTTGCCGGTCAGCTCTGCAATGAGGGCGGTGGAGCGTCGGTAACGCAATCTGCGTCCATCGGTGAGGGTCGCGACCAGCGTGAGCGCATGTGGGTTGACCTGGCCGTCGAGGACCGCGATGAACGCGCCACCGTGCGGGTCTATCGCGATCGGCCGGGGCGCTCCGGCGCCCGTGAGCGTCAGCCGTCGCACCCGCAACGAGACGGCTCCGTAGACGAGGGTGCGAGCCGGATTGTTGCCCCACGGGTTGCCGGTGTTTTCACCGTCGCCCGGGTTGAAGCGATGGAAGCGCACGAACAGCGGCGCGTTCCCGAGCCTGCCGCAGACGCCGGGCGCTTCGGCCTCGTTCACCGGGCCACCCGAGGACCCGGGGCCGACCTCCTGCGCGGCACTCGCGCAGTTCTCATCACCCGTCGATCCCGGCACTCCGATCGCCGAGCCGCCGCTGGCCTCCCACGGCGCGCCTCCGTCGGGGTCGGCCGTTTCAAACGCGGCCGAGGCGGCGAAAGAGATCGACCTCGAACGGCCCTTGGCGTCGACCACGACGATCCGCGGCCGGACTTCCCCGAGCAGCCCTTGGAAGACGGTGACGAAGCTCCCCTGCGGCCCAAGCGTCAGACGGCGTTCCTCCCCGAGGCCGAGGGCGACCACAGACTTTGCGCCTTTCCCCGCGATGCCGTTGACGACGGTCCGCTCCTCGGCAGCGGTTCGGCCCGCGAACTGCCGTGCCCCTGCCAGCACCGGCCCGGCGATCCCGGGGACCCCGCACGCGTCGACCCCCGTCAGGGGCAGCTCCCGGAACACGTGATCGAGCCCGACGATCCCGAACTTGCCGTTGAACACCTGACCGACCGCCGTGCACGTCTCCCCCGTGCTGCTCTTGAAGATCCGCATGTCCCATGGCGCACCTCCTTCGGGGTCGGGCGCGTCGAGGCCCGCCAGCCTGACGCTGCCGGCTACCGGGTGTTCCCACGGCGCGACATCAGCCGCATGCGGGGCAGGCAACGGAGAGCCTTCGCTGACGAGCAGGACTGCCGCAGCCCCCCCGGCAGCCACCAACAACCCACCGAGGACAAGGAGCGCGACGAACACCGGGGAGCGACGACCGCCGGGACGCCTGCGCAAGCGGCTTCGCTGCAACGCGAAGGCGCGCGTCGGCTCGGCCGAAACAGTCTCGGCTTCGATCCGCTTCTGGGCGACCGTGACCAACAGCCGCTCCAGCCCGGGCAAGATCACCTCGTGCGACTGCGGTGACGTTTGGCTCATGGCTCGAGGCCCGCGCTTTCCCCCTGGGCTCTGAGCCTTGCGAGGCCGCGACTCACACGCTTGCGGACCACCAGCGTCGAGCACCCCAGCTCGGCAGCCAGCTCCGCGTAGCCGCGCTCCTCGACGACCCGTCCCAGGATCGCCTCCCGCTCGGCTTCGGGAAGCTGTTCGAGCAGGTCGAGCCACGCCTCGCTCGCAGAAAGCTCCTCGATGCGTTCGATGTCCCGGTCATCCAGCGCGAGCGGCTCCGTCGCCCCCAGCCGTCGGCGTGCGTCCTCGGCGACCCGGCCACGACGCAGGCTGCCGACGAGCGTGTTGTGAGCGATCGTGAACAACCAGCCGCTCGCACTCGAGCCAGACCGATCGGCGTCAAACGAGGCGGCGGCTCCCAGCGCGGCGGCGAACACCTCGCCGGCGAGATCCGCGGCGACATCCGGATTTCGGGTGCGTGCCATCAAATAACCCAAGATCGGACGCTCATAACGCCGGTAGAACAGACCGAACGCGTGCGCGTCAAGGCGCGTTCGCGCGAGCAGCTCGGCATCGCTGGCGCGCGGCTCGCCCACACCCATGTCAGTACCTACGCTCGAGGCCGCGGAACGTGACCAGACGAACTGTCCATGACAGTTCGTCGCGGCGTGCGGGATCATGCTGGCCGCAAGCGCCAGAGCAGGCCGACCTTGGCTCGGACGAGCCGAGCGGCAGTGCGGGCCAGCGACATAGCGGCGGTGAGCCGGCAGCGCCCCGCATCAGGAGGCTGACTTCGTGGAGATAACGGGACTCGTGGCAACGTTGCCGGCCCAGGACCTGGACCGAGCCAAGAGCTTCTACCTCGAGACACTGGGACTCGAGACCCTCGAGTCGAGCTTCCTTGAGGCCAACGACGGCCAAGTGGGCTTCGTCGTCGGAGATGGCATCAACCGGCTGTTCCTCTACCCCGCTGAGGCGAGGTCATCGGCGCAGTTCACACAGGCGGTCATCCAGGTGAGCGACGTGCGAGCTGCCGTGGAGGAGCTGAGGGGTGCCGGCGTGAGGTTCGAGGACTACGACACGCCGGAGACGCGAACCGAGGCCGGGATCGCACGTATGCCCGGCGGCGGCGAGGGGGCCTGGTTCAAGGACTCGGAGGGCAACTTGATCGGAGTCGTCTCCGTATAGAGCTGGGGCCGGGTCTCCTCAGAGGCCGCTCACCGCGCTTGCGCCGTCGCCCCGATCCGGTCGTTCAGACGATCCAGCACCGATCGCATCAGCCCGCACCTTGCTTTCCCTAATCGAGGAGGTTCTCGACCGCCTCATTCGCCCGCGGCCACTGCTCGCGCGGCACGACCAGGTAGATGTCGCCGCGGCCAAACCCGTCAAGGGGATGGTCAGCGGTGCAGCTCGCGTCGAGCCCGAGATCCCGCAGGCGATCGCGCCACGCCACGGCCGTGGCTCGATCGCCGAAGGTGCTCACCGTCTCCCAGCCATCGAGCCGAGGGTCGCCGATCGCGACATCCGGCTCTCTCCTGGCGGCGAGGCCTCTCAGTCGCCCCAACATGAGCCGCCAAGTCTAGGTCCAACGTTGCCCATCGGCTCATGGCCCTACGTTTGAGTAAAGGTATGCGGCCGCGAGTGTCCGCCACGGCCGAAACCGCTCTCCGAGCGCGTCGACCTGCTCGACGGAGGCGGGAGGAGCGAGTCCCCAGACACGCTCGACCGCGCGCCGCAGGGCGAGGTCGGCCGCGGGCCAGACGTCGGGTCGCCGGAGAGCGAGCATCAGCACCCCGTCGGCGGTGAACCTGCCCACACCCTTGACCTCGATCAGAGTGGCGCGGGCCTCGTCGTCGTCGAGGGTGCTGAGACGATCGAGGTCAAGGCGGCCGTCTTGCAAGCGCGCAGCGAGATCGTGGAGATACCTCGCCTTGGCGTAGGACATCCCGATGCGCCGCAGGGTTTCGTCGTCGTCGGCGAGCAGCTCCGCCGGTGTCGGCAGCCGACCCCCGTGTAGCCCCTCGAGCCGCGAGAGGATCGCCGCCGCCGATGCGAGCGAGAGCTGCTGACCGATCACCTGGAGCACGAGCGCTCCCCACAGGTCGCGCGGCAGGCCGTCCAACAGACGGTCGGGGTCCAGGCCAGGCTCCGCATCGATGAGCTCCGCCATCCGCGGGTCCGCGCCCCGCAGCAGCGTCCGTCCTTGCGCCCACCGGTCGCCGCGGGCCCGCGAGCGACCACGCCTCGCGTCGTCCGTCCGGCTCACCGACCCGTCCACAGCCGCCCCCGATCAGATGAGGCGATCGGTCGACGCTCGTGCTTCGTCAGGAGCGGCTCCGAATCGCCGGACGCCCGGGTCGAACGGAAGCGCTCGGGCCTCATCGGCCGCGAAGAAGTAAAGGTTGCGCCGAAGCGGGTCGCGCGTCTCGATGACCGATACGTACGGGAACTCGGCTTCGAGCAGCGCCGCCAGACCTTGCGGGTCGCTGAACCGGGTCCGCGCGTACGCGTAGCCGGTGTCCTCGATCTCGGTGTAGCCGGAGAGCAGGCCATCCTTGCGAAGCGCACGGTGAACGGCAGCCAAGACCTCGCCGGCCTCCGCAAGCGTGAAGTGGTGCATCGCGGAGTCCCAGATGACGTTGTCGAAGGGACCCTGCGGCAGTTCCCCGAGTACGTCGCCTGAGCGGTACTCGACATTTGCCCGCGAATGACGGCGACGGGCATTCGCGAGCGCCGCGTCGTTGTGGTCGATCGCCACAACGCGGCCTGCACGAGCCGAGTAGAAACGACCGGTGTTGAAGCCGTCCCCGCAACACAGCTCGAGGACCTCAGCGCCCGGCCGGATCGACAGGGCGTTCAGAACGCCGCGCTCGAGGAACGTGAAGCGGCCGCGTACCGGCCATTGCCACTGAGCATCGAGCTCGTGATCGAACCACTCAGCCGAAGGGCGCAGGAAACCCTCGACCTTGTACTGGAGATGATGGCTGGCCGCCGTCAGACGTCGCACCAGGGCGTTGACGATCCGCAGCGGGGTAACGAGCGGGTCGTACAGGCCCCCCAACAGCCTGGACGTCGTCGGGCTGGCTCGCACGCGAGCGAGCACCGACCCCCCATCGTCTCGGCGAAGGGTCCCGCCAGGGTCCACGTCGTGCATTTCTTTCCTTTCCGGAAGTTGATCGCTCCGCTCGAACCGAGCAGGACGAAGCTCCCAGGCTGCACCCGAGCAGCTCCGCATGGGGCCGCTCGCGCGTCGGTCTGATCCGCCAGCCTGACAGGACGGAGTCGCAGGTCCATCACCGAAGTTCTAGCGAGCGGCGTCCCCGAGCACTCGACGCACACGTAACGGGGCTCCGGCCAGCACCGGGCGGGTCCGGGCGCGCGTCACCGACCGAGCCCTCCGACGCCCGACCCCAACAAACGGAACACGGCCGCTCATACGGTGAGCCGCCACGGCGGCAAGAGCCGGCGATTTGCTGGCCCTTCTCGAGTCGGGGAGACAGGATTTGAACCTGCGACCGCCCGGCCCCCAGCCGGGTGCGCTACCAGACTGCGCCACTCCCCGTGGCTGGCTCGATTCTAGGGCCAACGCTCGGATCCGTCGTCCGACCCCAATGGGAACATATGTTCGTGTCTTCGGAACGGGACGAATCGCTCACACGCCGCTGCTCTCGATGTGGAGAGTTCAAGCCCGCTTCGACGTTCGCGTGGCATCGCCGCGACCGGGGTCAACGGGATACCTACTGCCGACCGTGCCGAGCGGAGTACAAACGCGAGCATTACCTCGCGAACCGCGAGCGCTACATCGCAGCGGCGAACCGTCGGAAAGCGGCGCTCGTGGCGGTGCGGATGCAGTTCCTCATCGAGTTCTTTCGTGAGCAGCCCTGCGTGGACTGCGGAGAGTCCGATCCGATCGTGCTGGAGTTCGACCACGTGGCCGACAAGGAGTTCGACGTCTCGGCGGGCCTGCGAACGCACAAATGGGAGGCCGTACTGCGGGAGATCGACAAGTGCGAGGTGGTTTGTGCAAACTGTCACCGTCGCCGGACCGCCCGCCGTGGCGGCTTCGCGCGCGCGGCGGTAGCTCAATGGTAGAGCCTTGCCCTTCCAAGGCAATGACGCGAGTTCAATTCTCGTCCGCCGCTTTGGCCTCGATGCGATCGCGGCCCGGGCTCGCTAGCGCAGCCCGGGCCCCGTAGCCCGCTCCGCGCCGCCCCGCTCCTGCTCCCGGCCCGGGCGCGCTAGCGCAGCCCGGGTCCCGTAGCCCGCTGCGCGCCCCCCCGCTCCTCCACGGGCACCTCGCCGGACTCGTCCGCCAGCCCCGGTGGCGGCCACGGCCCGAACCAGTTGTCGCGGGCGCCGTCGAGCGTGACTGTCGAGCCGTTGAAGGCGGCTCCGAGCGGCGAGGACAGCAGCGCGACGAGCCAGGCGTGCTCGATCGGCTCGCCGAGGCGCTGGATCGGGACAGTGCGCGAGGCGCCGGCGCGCACGCTCTCCGGGTACTTCGCCGTGACCTCCGTCGCGAAGTGGCCCGCGGCGACCGCCACGACGCTAACCTTCTCGGCCGCCCACCGGTGCGACAGCTCGGCCGTCAACGCCTCGACGGCCGCCCGGGCAGCGCCAGAATGCGCCATCCCGGGCATGCCGTGGTGCGGAGACAGCGTCACGTTGACCACCCGCCCCGAACCGGCAGCCGAGAACGCGAGCGCGTGGGCAGCCTCGGACATGTTGAGCATCCCCCCCACGTTCAACCGCCACACGGCGCGCCAGCCCTTTGCCGCGATCAGCTCGGCCGGGCTGAAGAACTGGCCGCCGGCGTTGTTGACGAGCACGTCGAGCCGGCCGCTTCGCTCGAGCGCTCCGGCGACGAGCCGCTCGGCGCCATCCGGCTCGCGCACGTCGCCCGCGATCCATGTGATCCGCTCGCCAGCCGCCCCCAGCTCCGCGCGCGCACGCTGCGCCGCGTGCTCGAGCACCTCGGCTCGTCGCCCGGCGATCGTGACCGAGGCGCCGCAGCGCGCGAGCTCGAACGCGCTCTCGCGCCCGAGGCCGGTTCCGCCGCCGGTGATCAGGGCCGCCACCCCGTCGAGCGATCCCTCGGCGAAGATCTCCGATCGCGCGGCAGGCCCGCTCATCGCCCGCGATCATAGGGGCGCCGTCAGCGTGGCGTCCGCGGCCCATGCGATCCGTCTTCGCCGCGCTTTAGGGTTTGGCTGTGTCGCGCAGACCGCCGGTCGTCGTCATCGGGCTCACCGTCGGCGACTTTCTGCTGTGGAACTGGTCGTTGAACGCCGGCCACGACGTGCTCGCGCTGATCTCCGGCCTGACGCTGCCGCCGCTCGCGCTGCTGTCGGCATGGGTGCTCGCGTTGGGCACGATGCGCGCGATCGCCGCGGGCGCTCGCTTCGCGCGGCGTGCGCGGACGCCGCCGGCGGCACAGCCGGCGCGGCGCTCGGCCGGTGCCGGGCGGGCGGCTCCGCATCCCGCGCGCGGCGACACGGCGGCCGCGAGAGAGCGCTCCGGCAAGATCGCCGCCTGAGGAGCCGCACGCCGTGAGCGCGCGGCGCAAACGCCTCTTCTCCCGTCCGCCGCGGCGCTGGCTCGCGATCGCCGGCGTGCTCGTGCTCGTGTTGGCCGGCACCGCGCTCGGCGCCTACCTCTACGAGCGCAACAGAACGGGCAGCGTCTATCACCCGCACGCCCCGTTCACGGCCGAATCGGCGCCCACCTCGCTGCCGAAACGCCCGCCTGACCGCTTCTCCTGGCCCAACTACGGCTACACGAAGTACCACTCGCGCTTCTTCCCGGCCGCCGAAACCGTGAAGCCGCCGTTCCGCCAGCTTTGGGTCCGCAACGCCCACGAACTGCTCGAGTTCCCGCCGGTGATCTACGCGGGGCGCCTATTCCAGCTCGGCGACAACGCCGTGCTCACGGCCACCAACAAGCACACAGGCCAAGTCGTGTGGAAACGCAAACTCGGCCAGCTGTCGGCGTCCTCGCCCGCCGTGACCTCGAACACCGTCTACGTCACGGTGCTCAACAGCGGCCAGGGCGCCCCGGGGCGGATCTTCGCGATCAACTCCAAAGACGGCGTGACGCGCTGGAGCCGCGCGCTGCCCGCCCGGGCGGAGTCCTCCCCGCTGGTCGACCGCGGCCACGTCTACTTCGGCTCGGAAAACGGGACCGTGTACGCCCTCAACGCGAGCGATGGCAACGTGATCTGGACCTATCACGCCGAAGGCGCCGTCAAGGCGAGCCCGACGCTCTCCGGCGGCGTCCTCTACTTCGGCGACTACTCGGGCCATCTGCAGGCGATCTCCGAGAGCACCGGCCGGTTGATCTGGCGCAGCGGCTCAGAAGGCGCGCTGCTCGGCAGCGGCACCTTCTACTCGACGTGCGCGGTCTCCTACGGGCGCGTGTTCCTCGGCAACACCGACGGCCGCATCTACGCCTACGACGCCCGCACCGGCCATCTCGACTGGGCCGTCCAGACCGGCTCCTACGTCTACGCCTCCCCCGCCGTCACCAACGCGCCCGGTCTCGGTCCGACGATCTACCTCGGCTCCTACACCGGCACCTTCTACGCGCTGAACGCGCGCTCCGGCCACATCAGATGGACGTTCGACGCCGGGGAGCGCATCTCCGGCTCGGCGACGATCATCGGCCGCGTCGTGTACTTCTCCGTGCTCGGCATCCACCGCACGTACGGCCTCGGCATCTCGACCGGCGTCAAGCTCTTCCAGAAGGAAACCGGCGCGTTCGACCCCGTCATCAGCGACGGCAAGGACATCTACCTGAGCGGCTACACCGGGCTCTACGCGCTCGAACCGCGCTAGCGGCGACAGGACGGTCCGGAGCCGAACGCCCTCGCGAACGAGAAGCGCGCCGCGACTCTGATCACGCCCGGCGCGGCGGCCCGGACGTCGGTGAAGCCTTCGGGCCCGCGTCCCACGCACGCCGTGCCGGCCGTCACCGTCCAGTAGCGGCTGAAGTGGACCCGCACGAGGATCGGGCCCGCGGCGTCCGCCCGCACCGCGAACGTGTCGTGCCCGAGCTCGGTCAGCCGCCCTGCGCCGGACGCGAGCGGCTTCGCGCCCGCGACGCGGTACACGCGCCAGTCGCGGCTCGCGAACACCGGCCGCAGATAGGACAGCCCGGAGTCGATCAGGCGGTTCTCCGTCACGCTCGACGGATCAGGCGTGACGTCCGGCACGGCGACGTAGGAGATCCCCTCGCGGTCGAGCCATTCGCGGTAGCTGCTCGCGTTCAGGCCGGCGCCGAACAGCACGCGGTCATAGCGTGTGTCGAGCTGCTTCTCCCAGCCGCGCGCAAGTGCGATCCGCGGCGCGAGCATCGCCGCCTCCCAGTGCGAGCGCGTCAGTGGCACCTCGATGCGCACCGGCCCCCCAACGCTCGCGAGGAAGCGCTCCAGCGGGCGGTAGTAGGCGGCGCTCGTCGCCGGGCTCCCAGCGACCGCCGCGGTTTCACGGACCGGCCCCCACAGCACCCAGGTGAAGATCGCGGCGAGCGCGAGCGCACCCGCGAACATGCCGCGCGGACCCACGGCGGGGCGCCCGCCGCGCAGCAGCGCGCACAGCAACAGCGGCGCACCCAGCAGCACCCCGTAGCGCTCGATGTTGCTGCCCACCGGCGAGTGCACGACGAGGCACAGCACACACGCCGCGAGGTAGACGAGCGCGCCGAGCCGGAGCACCCGCTCGCGGCGGGGCAGCGCGAGAGCGAACACGGCGATCGCGCCGGCCGTGGCGAGGAACGAAAGGATCGGGAACGGCTCCCACCCACCTTCCGGGAACAGAGCGGCCAGCGGCACGACCACCAGCGCCGCGGGCGCGGCGAGCACGAGCAACGCCCGCGGTGAGCGCTGCGCGATCGCGACGGTGAGCGCGGCCAGGCCGAGCAGCACGCCGGCGACGGGGCTCGCCGCGGCCGCCAGCGCGGCGAGCGCTCCGGCGGCGAGGGGGTGCCCGCGGCGCATCGCGAGCGCCGCGCCGAGCGCGACGCTCACGCCGAGAGCGAAGGCGAGCCGGCCGAGCCAGACGTCGCCGGCGGCGGCGAGAGCGAAGGCGATCGCGCCCCACCGCGTGCCGCGGCCGTACTCGTCGGCCACAAGCAGCCCGAACAGCGCGGTCGAGACCGGCACGCACAGCGCGCCGACGGCCCGAACCCCGATCAGCGTCCCCAGCGGCGGGAACAACAGGCTGTAGCCCGGCAGGTGGTGCCCCGCATACCAGTTGTCGTCCCACACGGCCAAGCCGAGCTGGCGGAACAGCCCGACGCGGTAGACCTGCGCCGCGAGGTCGGGCGTATGGGGATCGACGATCAGCCAGGCCGCGACGAGCGCCAGCGCCACGCCGAGCGCCGGCGCGAGCAGCACGAGCAGCCCCGGGACGGCCCGAGCCGTGGCGGCCGCGGGAGCCCGGGCGGCCACCGGCACGGCGAGTTCGGCCGTCGCAGGCTCGTGTCCGGATGGCCGGACGCGCGTTGCCGGGACCGGTGTCCGCGCGGTCCGGGTGCTCGTCACGCCAAAGGGCACGGGAAGATAATGCCCTACGTGCCCCCGTTCGGAACCTCGCGGTGCGCTGCTCGCACCCGCGCCGCGTCTCTGCGCGCACGGAGCGCGGGCGCCTCGGGGGCAATCGCGCTCGCCGCATTCGCGCTCGCATTCACCGGCTGCGGCAGCGGCACGGAGCACCCCGGGCCGATCTCGGCGCGAGAACTCTCCGAAGCGCAGACCTTCCCCTACTACCGCGTCTACTGGGCCGGCCCCCAGTTCGAGGGCGACCACCTGACGGCCGCCGACGGCTTGCGCGGCTATATCGAGCGGGTCGGGACGAGCGTCTACTACGGGGACTGCGTCAAGAGCAAGGGGATCTTCGGCGGTGGCAGCTGCGTCCTGCCGCTTCAGGTCACGACCGTCGTCTACCGCCTGCACTCGAACGCGCCGCTCGGCCCCCAGCGCAACACGGTCGTCCGCGGCGTCCCCGCGACGATCTACGACAACGGTCATTCGATCGAGATCTACTCGGGGCGCGTGGCGATCGACGTCTTCTCCGACACGCTCGCCCACGCCCTCGCCGCCGCGCAGCGGCTGCTGCCGATCAACGCGCCCGGCAGCGCGGGCGCCAACCTGCCCGCGCCGGTCTACTGCCCGGGCCTCTCCGGGCCGGTCACCGGCGAAGTGGCCAGGGTGATGGCGAGCTTGCCGCACCGCATCTGCCAGCGCGACGCCGCGCAGGAAGCGTTCGCGGAGCGCCTCGAGACATAGCCTCTCCGGCGCTCGCTAACCAGTCTTCCCGCCCACCGCGAACGCGGGTTCGCCGATTTCGTGGCGAAGGCTGAGGAAGGCGGCCGAGCCGATCAGCGCCGGCACCCACAACGAGATCGCCCGGTAGACGATCACGGCCGCGACGACTGTCGAGCCCGGTGCGGCTCCGAACAGGTCGAGCATCCCGACCAGCCCCCCTTCGACGGCCCCGAAGCCGCCGGGGATCGGCAGCGCGTTCGCGATCATGCCGACCAGGTAGGCCATCGCGACCGTCCAGAACGACGCGACGTGCCCGAACGCTGCGAGCGCGGCGAACAGCGTGAGGTTGTCGAACAGCCAGTAGCCGACCGCGCCGAGCAGCCGCCACTCGCCCTTTTTGATCAGCTCGAGCGCTTCCGCGACGCCACCGCTGACCGCGATCAGCGCGATCGCGAGGCGCCCACCGCTGTCCTGCAGACGCCCGGCGGCGCGTCCGGCCCAACGCCCCGTCACGATCGTCGCGACGATTGCGGCAAAGGAAACGGCGGCCGGGAGCAGCGTCAACAGCGGGTTCGTGGAGCCCGGGACGAGCCCGACCCACATCGCCAGTCCGATCACGACGACAGCGGCGGCGTTGACGGCGCTGGTCAGCACGAAGATCAGCACCGAGCGCTTGGCGATCCGCTCCACCGAGAGGCCCTTGGTGCGCAGGACCCACGCCCCGAGCGCGAGGCCGGCGAGTCCGCTCACCGACACGACCGAGTTGACCGCCAGCTCCGACAGCGACAGGCGATGGCTCAGGCGCCGCCCGACCTGCCCGAAGACGAGGTCGAAGAGAACCATGAAGCTCACGCACGAGAGCAGCTCGAAGGCGATTCCGATCGCGACCCACCCTGGGTTCGCGTCCGTCAGCCGCTCCGCCGCCGTCTTCAGGCCCGGCACGGCGAGCAGCAGCCCGACGACGATGCCGAAGAACACGGCGAGGCTGATCAGGCTGTTGCGCAGCTTGCGCGAGTGCGACGCCAGGACGGATTCGCGTTCGCCGGCCGCCTGCTCCTCCTCGCCCTGCTCCTTCTCGACGTCGTGCAAAGTCGCTCGCCCTCAATCTGCCGTAACCGCAATCACCCGCTCACGCTAGCCTGATATCGGGCCCAACCCGCCCCGTACCCGGCGCGGGCGCAGGTCCAACTGGAAGGATTCGCATGGCCGACCCTGCACGCATACTTGTCGTCGACGACGAGCCCGCCGTGCAGAGCGCACTCTCGCGGGCCCTGACGCTCGAAAGCTACGAGGTCGCCGGGGCCGCCGACGGCCTGGAGGCGCTCGAGCGGCTGGGCACGGCGCCGTACGAGGCCGTGATCCTCGACATCGCGATGCCCAGGATGGACGGGCTGGAGGTCTGCCGCCGGCTGCGCGAGGGCGGCGACCACACCCCCGTGCTGATGCTGACCGCACGCGGGGAGGTCGACGACCGCGTTGCCGGGCTCGATGCCGGCGCGGATGACTACCTCGTCAAGCCGTTTGCGCTGCGCGAGCTGCTCGCGCGCGTGCGGGCGCTGCTGCGGCGCGCCGACGACGCCGACGCCGACGATCCGCAGGAGCTCGAGTTCGACGAGCTGCGGCTGGACCTGCGCAGCCACGAGGCCTGGCGCGGCGAGCGCCAGCTCGCGCTCACCCGCACCGAGTTCCTGCTGCTCGAGATGTTCATGCGCAACCCGCGCAAGGTGCTCACGCGCTCCGCGATCTTCGAACACGTTTGGGGCTATGACTTCGGCTCCAGCTCGAACTCGCTCGGCGTCTACATCGGCTACCTACGGCGCAAGACGGAGGTCGGTGCGGAGCCGCGGCTGCTGCACACGGTGCGCGGCGTCGGCTACGTGCTCAGGACAGCGCATCCCGCGGAGGACCTCGCCCGATGAGCTTCCGCCGCAGGATCGCGCTCGCCGCCGCCGCGGCTGTCGCGATCGCCGTCGTGCTCGCCTCGCTGCTCGTCTACGTGCTGACGGCCAACCAGCTCCACGGCCAGGTCGACAACCAACTGCGCTCGCGAGCGCGAGAGACGCGCCGGCTGCAGCGGCTGTTCGCCGTCGGAGCACTGAAGATCGGGCCCAACGGGGCTGCGAGCATCGTCGTCAGCGCGCCGAGCGCGTTCGCGATCGCCGCCAAAGAGTCTGAAAGCGACATCCCGGGGAAGGTCCACGAAAAGGGCGCCGGCCGGCGCGGAAGGGCCACGAGCGAATCCGATCTGGGCGATGAGGAAAGCCGCCGCCCGGGCTCGCTGTTCGGCAAACTGCCGCCCAACCCGGACGAGGCCCGCGGCTACCAGCAGGTCGTGGACTCGAACGGCAAGGTGCTCGCCCGCTCCGCGCCCAGCGTGACGATTCCGGTCGACCCCCGCACCGCGCTGCTCGCCGAACGCGGCGGCGCGCCCTTCTTCCGCGACGCGACCGTTCGCGGCGTTCACATGCGTGTGCTGGCCGAGCCGTTCGGTCGCAACCGCGCCGCCGAGCTCGCTCTGCCGCTGACCGAAACGGACAGCCTGCTCGGGCGCCTGCGGCTGCTCCTGGTTCTGATCGTGGTCGGGGGCATCGCGCTCGCCGCGCTGCTGGGGCGGATCGTGGCCGGCGCCGCGATGCAGCCGCTCAAGCGGCTCACGCAGACGACCGAGCATGTCACGCGCACGCAGGATCTCAGCGGCCGCATCGAGCAGGCGGGGGAAGATGAGATCGGGCGGCTGGCGACGAGCTTCAACGCGATGCTCGACGCGCTGGGACGTTCGATGTCGGCGCTCGACGAGTCGGTGAGCTCGCAGCGCCAGCTCGTCGCGGATGCATCACACGAGCTGCGCACACCGGTCACGAGCGTGCGCACGAACATCGAGCTGCTCCAGCAGCTCGGCCCGCAGATGGACGCCGAGGAGCACCGCCGGCTCCTCGACGACGTCGTCGGCCAGCTCGAGGACCTGACCGTCCTGATCAACGACCTGATCGATCTCGCGCGCGGCGAGGATCCCGCCGACGACGTCGAGGACGTGCGCCTCGACGCGCTCGTTGAAGAGGTCGTCCAGAAGGCGCGCGTGCGCGCCGGTGCAAGCCTCGAGATGGACCTCGAGCCGGCCGTCGTCTCGGGCGTCCCGGCGCGGCTCGAGCGTGCCGTGAGCAACCTCATCGACAACGCGGTCAAGTACAGCCCCGCCGGCTCGCCGGTTGAGATCCGCCTGCACGGAAAGGAGCTCACCGTCCGCGACCACGGGCCCGGCATCGCCGACGAGGACCTGCCGCACATCTTCGACCGCTTCTACCGCGGCGCCGACGCGCGTAAGCGGCCGGGGTCCGGGCTCGGCCTCGCGATCGTTCGCCAGGTCGCCGCCCAGCTCGGCGGCGCGATCAGCGCCGAGCCGGCGCCCGGAGGCGGCACGCTCGTGCGCCTGCGGCTCCCCGGACTGGAAGCCGTCCGGCCGGAGACCGGGGACGACAGCGCCGCCGCGCGGAAGCCAGCAGGCGTGCGCCCGTAACGGCGCGCAAAGGCGGGAGCGAAGGTCCCGCGCCGGTAGCCGGCCAGCCGCGCGACCGTCGCGACCGGGATCGCCGGCTGGCCGGCGAGCAGCTCGGCGGCGGCGCGCAGGCGGCGCTGTCGGAGGT
Organism: Solirubrobacteraceae bacterium; assembly: GCA_035569835.1. GTDB lineage: Bacteria > Actinomycetota > Thermoleophilia > Solirubrobacterales > Solirubrobacteraceae > Palsa-744. The sequence goes on along the minus strand of DATMMF010000012.1, from coordinate 57,161 downwards.
CCTCGGCGAACGTCATCTCCCCCGCCAGCGCATAGGCGCGCTGGACCTGCCGGGGGGAGCTCGCGAGAGCCGCGGCGGCGGAGCGCAGCGTGAGCCCGCGGCCGTACTCGCGCGCAACGAGCGCTCGGGCTCGCTCGTAGAGCGCCGTGGGCGCACCGGTGCTCGCGGTTTTCACAGAACTGTGCTCCGCCCCATCGCCGCGGGGCGGGACGCTGGGCTAGAGCGCCGCCGCGATCGCGCGGAGCGCGCCGTCGATCTGCGCGCGGTCGACGTCCAGATGCGTCACCGCGCGGACCCGCGTCGGGCCGATCGCGAGCAGATCGACCTCGGGAGCAAGCGCGCGCTCGAGCGCCGGGGCGTCGCGCACCTCGAAGATCACGATGTTGGTTTCGACGGCGCCGGGGTCGATCGTGACGCCGGGGATCACTGCGAGCCCATCAGCGAGCGCCCGCGCGTTGGCGTGATCCTCGGCCAGCCGCTCGACGTGGTGATCGAGCGCGTACAGGCACCCCGCCGCGAGGATCCCGGACTGGCGAAGCGCGCCGCCCATCATCTGCTTGTAGCGCCACGCCTCCTCGATCAGGGCCTGCGAACCGGCGAGAACGGCGCCGACCGGGGCGCCGAGACCCTTCGAGAAGTCGATCCACGCCGTGTCGAAACCGCGCGCGTATTCGGCGGGCGCCACGCCGGAGGCCACGGAGGCGTTCATCAGCCGCGCCCCGTCGAGATGGGCGCGCAAGCCGTGATCCCGCACGACTGCGAGCACCTGCTCGATGCGTTCTCGCGGCCAGATCCGCCCACCACCCATGTTCGTCGTCTGCTCGACCGACACGAGGCGCGAACGCGCCGCGTAGCGGTCACCGTCCACGTGCAGGACCTCGCGCAGCTGTCCGGCGGTGAAGATGCCCCCGTCGCCGTCGAGCGGCGCGATCATCGCGCCCGACAGCGCCGCCGGGCCGCCGGCCTCGGCGACGATCGGGTGGGCCGTGCGGTCGACGATCAGCTCATCGCCGCCGGGACGGATGTGCAGGCGCAGCGCGAGCTCGTTGCACATCGTGCCGCTGGGCAGGAACACCGCGGCCTCGTGGCCCAGCAAGGCGGCGACGCGCCGCTCGAGCTCGGCCGTGGTCGGGTCCTGCCCGCGCTGCTCGTCGCCCACCTCAGCCGCGGCCATCGCCGCCCGCATCGCGCCCGTCGGGCGGGTCTGGGTGTCGCTGTGCAGGTTGACGCGCATCCGCGGCCGAGGCTAGCTAGACATAGCGGCGCGCCGCCGCCTCGGCAGCCGCGCCGTAGGAGCCGCCGAACAGGATCGCGTGCACGAGCAGCGGCGCGAGCTGGTAGAGCTCGACGCGTTCGGGAGCGCCCGCCGCGAGCGGGGCGGCCTCTTCGTAGGCGTCGAAGATCCGGCCGGACGGAGCACCGAACAACCTCAGCATCGCGAGGTCGACCTCGCGATGGCCGCCGTATGAGGAAGGGTCGATCAGCCAGCCGCGGCCGTCGGCGCCGCCCATCACGTTCCCGCCCCACAGGTCCCCGTGCAGGCGCGACGGCGGCTCGGGCGCCCCGCACAGCTCGCCGATCCGCTCGCAGACAGCCTCGACCGCCCGCACGCCGCCCTCGCTCAGCGCACGGCGCGCGCCGGCGATCTGCAGCAAGGGACGCAAGCGGCGCTCCGCGTAGAAGGTCGGCCAGTCGTCCGTCGGCTCGTTGGGCAGCCGCAGCGAGCCGAACCCGGTCTCCTCCGGCGCGCCGGGCGGCGCGCCGAACTGCTCGGCCCCGGCGAGGTGCGTGCCCGCGAGGCCGCGCCCGAGCTCCTCGGCGCCGGCGGTGCCGAGAGAGCCGGGTTCCACCCACTCGAGAGCCAGGTACCGTTCGTCCACCTCGAGCACCGCCGGGGTGCGCACGAGGCCCGGCTCGGCGAGCCAGCGCAAGCCCGCGGCCTCCGCCTCGTACTCGCCGGGGATCGTCTCGGCGCGCGTCTTGACGAACGCGTCGCGCCCGTCCGCGAGCCGGACCCTGTAAGCGTCGTTGATGTCGCCACCGCCGATCCGGCGCGCGTCCGAGGCGCCGGACGGGAGCGTCATGGGACGCGGCCTGCGCGGATCTCCTCGAGCAGTCCCCGGCACGCGGCCTCCACGAGGTCGAACACCTCCTCGAAGCCGCCCGTGGCGCCGTAGTACGGGTCCGGCACATCGAGCTCGCCGGCCGCGGCGCTCGCCGGATCGAACTCGCGTAGCAGCCTGATCTTCTCCTCTGCCTCGCCGTTCGCAAGCGCTTGCAGGTCGCTCAGGTTCGAACGGTCCATCGCGAGGATCAGGTCGAAGTCGTCGAGATCGGAGCTGCGCACCTGCCGCGCGGCGCCCCCGAGCGTCACTCCCCGGCCCCGCGCCGCCGCGGTCGCCCGCTCGTCCGGGGCGCTCCCGATGTGCCATGAGCCGGTGCCGGCGGAGTCGAGCTCGATCTCCCCCTCCATCCCGGCTTCTGCGACGACATGGCGCATCACGCCCTCGGCGGTCGGCGAGCGGCAGATGTTCCCGAGGCATACGAAGAGGAGCCTCACGGGCGGCTCCGGCGCGCTCACTCCTCCCCCAGCTCCAGCACCGCCAGGAAGGCCTCTTGGGGGACCTCGACACGGCCGACCTGCTTCATCCGTTTCTTGCCTTCCTTCTGTTTGGCCAGCAGCTTTTTCTTGCGCGTGATGTCGCCGCCGTAGCAGCCGGCGATCACGTCCTTGCGGTACGCCTTGACGGTCTCGCGGGCGATGATGTGCGAGCCGATCGCCGCCTGGATGGGGACGTCGTATTGCTGGCGGGGGATCCGTTTGCGCAACCTCTCGGTCAGCGAGCGCCCCACCTCGTAGGCCTTGTCGCGGTGCACAACCATCGACAGCGCGTCGACGGGATCGCCCGCGAGCAGCACGTCGAGCTTGACGAGATCCGAGGCCTTGGAGCCGCTGAGCTCGTAGTCGAGCGAGGCGTATCCCTTCGTGCGCGACTTCAGCTGGTCGAAGAAATCGAGCACGATTTCCGCGAGCGGGAGCTGGTAGTTGAGCTGCACGCGCTCGGGGGACAGGTAGTGCATCCCGGCGGCCTCTCCCCTGCGTTCCTGGCAGAGCTCCATCACAGCCCCCACGAACTCTTTCGGCGCGATGATCGATGCGGAGATGAACGGCTCGCGGATCTCGGCGATCGTGCCGGGGTCCGGCATGTCCGAGGGGTTGTGGACCTCGATCTCCTCGCCGTTCGTCAACGTCACGTCGAACTCCACCGAGGGCATCGTCGCCAGCAGCTCGAGGTCGTACTCGCGCTCGAGGCGCTCGCGCACGATGTCCATGTGCAGCAGCCCGAGAAAGCCACAGCGGAAGCCGAACCCGAGCGCGTCGGAGGTCTCCGGCTCCCATGAGAGCGCGGCGTCGTTCAGCGTCAGCTTCTCCAGCGCGTCGCGGAGGTCCGGGTAGTCGTCGGAGTCGATCGGGAACAGCCCGCAGAACACCATCGGCTTGACCTCCCTGTAGCCCGGGAGAGCTTCCTTGGCTGAGCCGACGCCTGCTTTCACCCGCGTGGTGAGCGTGTCGCCGACGCGCAGCTGCGTGACGTCCTTCAGCCCGGTGATCAGGTAGCCGACCTCGCCCGCGGCGAGCTGGTCGGTCGGCATCATCTGCGGGCTGAAGAAGCCGATGTCGTCGATGTCCGCTTCGGTGCCGGCCGCCATCGCGCGGATCGCCTCGCCCTTCTTGAAGGTGCCGTCGACGACACGGATGTAGGCGATCACGCCGCGGTACTGGTCGAACTCGGAGTCGAAGATCAGCGCGCGCGGCGGGCCTTGCGGATCGCCGGCGGGCGGCGGTACGCGCGCGATCAACTGCTCGAGCACGTCCTCGACCCCCGCCCCCGTCTTGCCGCTGATGCGCAGGATCGACTCGGGCGGCTCGCCGATCAGGTCGGCGACTTCACCGGCCACTCGCTCCGGTTCGGCGCCCGGCAGGTCGATCTTGTTCAGGCACGGGATCAGCTCGAGGCCCGCGTCGATCGCGAGGTAGGTGTTGGCGACCGTCTGCGCCTCCACGCCCTGGGAGGCGTCCACGACGAGCAGCGCGCCCTCGCACGCGGCGAGCGAGCGGGATACCTCGTAGGTGAAGTCGACGTGGCCGGGCGTGTCGATCAGGTGCAGCTGGTAGTTCTCGCCGTCCTTCGCGGTGTAGAAGACGCGGACCGCCTGCGCCTTGATCGTGATGCCGCGCTCGCGCTCGAGCTCCATCGAGTCGAGCACCTGCGCGCGCATCTCGCGCGGCGCGACCGTGTGGGTCAGCTCGAGGATGCGGTCGGCCAGCGTCGACTTGCCGTGGTCGATGTGGGCGATGATCGAGAAGTTGCGGATCTGGGCCTGGTCCATGGGGCTCGGGTCACGATAGATGGTGCCCCGAGCGGGCCGGGCCGCGGGTCTGAGCGGCGAGGACGGCCCTACTCGACGAGCACCGTGTCCTCGTCCGAGTACGCCGGCGAGCAGGCGCACACGATCCGCAGCGGCTCCTCGCCGGTGTTGAACAGCTTGTGCGTCGCGCCCGGCGGGATCAGCGCGCAATCGCCCACCGCGACCTCGCGCTCCTCTCCCTCGATCAAGAGCCGGCCGGTGCCGGCGGTCACGAGGTAGAGCTCCTCTGTGAGCCGGTGGAAGTGCGCCGTCGTCGCGCCGCCGGTGGGAATCGTGGCCTCGGCGAGGCTCTGGTTGCGGGCCGGCGCGGAATCGTGCCCGCCCCCCTCCCGTCCCGCCCACTCCCGGATCTCCGACCCGTCGAGCGTCGTGAACGGCTCGATCAGTCCGTAGGAGGTGACGTCCATCGCCCGGAAGCGTAGAAGGCCGGACGGGCTGCTCGCCCGTCCGGCCGGCCCGGTCATCGATCGCCGCTGAACTGCTACGTCCCAGGACTTGTGTCGTATGCCTGGGCAACTGACACTCCCGGCCGCCTGGACTGGCCGCCCCGAAGGGCGCGTTGCCGCGGCTGACCCCGTGGGGTCGTGGCCGAGTGGACGATCTGCCGGAGACTTAAGGCTAGTGCATCGCCATGGCTGCTCAGACCCGCGCCTCGAACACGTCGAACGCGGTGGAGTAGCAGCCCGTCTCCCCGCAGCCGAGGGCGATCGTCCCCACCCAGAAGACGGCTTGCCGGACGTGCAGAGCGTAGCCGTCGATGCCGACGTGCCGGCCGGGGAAGGCTCCGTTTTCGAAGACCATGCTCGTACGCGGCAGCGGCCACGTGCGCCGCCGGCCGGAGGCGAGCGCGTAGACCTCGAGCTCGCCGCGCGTCCTTTCGCGCTCTTCGTCTTCTTCCCCTTCTTCTTCCGGTGGGGTGAGGGCTGCCCAGCTCAGCAGGCCACCGCCCAGCTGGAGATCCACGGGCCAGGGGTGGCTGTGCAGGATCGTCGCCTTGCCGCGGCAGCGTTCGAGCGCGATTTCGCTGACCTTTCTTTCCCCGTGATAGACCCAGCGCGCGAGCAGCCCCGGCGCGTAGGCGAAGGTTTCCGTGGCTTCTTCGCGCTGCAGGTGGAAGAAGGGCTTGTGCAGCCGCGGGCAGACCGGAGGAGCCCCTTCGGTGTCGATGTCGACCGTGCGCGACTCGGCGACCGCGCTCATTGCGCCGGTCGCGATGTCAAACAGGGCGATGCATTCGTCGTGCGTCGGGCGCGCGTTGCAGCGTGTTTGCGAGGGGCCGCCCGGGCGACCACGCACATACCGGCGCCCGACATACGTCCATTCCACTCCTTCGGGCATACGGCGCAGCGCGCCATCCCATGCGTCCAGGAGCTCGACGCTCCTGCCGCACAGAACCAGGAACCGCCCGTCCGTCGGGCGTTCTCCCCACAGGGTGCATCCAGGAGCCTCGGTCCTGGTTCGTCCGCCGTCGGTGTCGAGCACCACGATCGAGCCGCTCGAGGCCTCCCATGCCGCGTAGCGCGCGCCGTCGGTTTGGAACGTGCCCACGTTCGAGAGCATGCGACGCCAGCCGTGATGCGACGCCGCATCGGCCGATGCCTGGCTCGCCGCGGCCACCGCCACGGCGAGCGCGGCTGCGAGCGCGCTCGAGAGAATCCGCCTCATGCCTGCGGGAACCCGCGCCGGGACTCGACGTTGCGCCGTCGCGGGACGGCGCCGGGCTCAGGCCCGCCCCAGCCGGGTGCGGATCAGCCGTCCGACCTGGTGAGCCTCCGGCACACGCATCAGCAGCACCGCGTGCGCGTAGACGTATGTCCCCACGACGCCGGCGGCGCCGATGCTCACGATCTGCGCCTCGATCGAGGTGCCGAGCAGCGAATCGAGCAGCCGCCAGACGCCGTAGGAGACGCCGGCGAGCAGCGCCGCCGCAAGCGTGATGCGGACCGTGATCATCGTCGTCTGCCCCCCTTCGATGCGGCCGTTGAATCCGGTCCGCAGCCGGGTCAGCTGCAGCCCGGTCATCACGACGTTCGCCGCGAGCGTGCCGATGATCAGCCCGGCGATGCCGAGCGGCTTGTACAGCGCGATCGAGACGACGATGTCGACGATGATGTTGAGCGCGGCGAGCCGCGTCGGGATCCACGGGCGCTGGACGGCGAAGAAGGCGCGCGTGAGCAGCAGGTTCAGCCCGCCGAAGGGCAGGCTGACCGCGAACCAGAACAGCGCCACCGAGACCAGGTGGGTCGAGTGGGGGGTGAAAGCCCCGCGCTGGAACACGAGCCGCACGACCGGTTCGGTGAGCACCATCAAGAACGCGGCCGACGGAATCAGCAGCAGGTTGATCTGGCGCATCCCGATCCCGAGCGCGCGGCGCATCGGCGCGACGGCGTGATCGGCCGCCATGCGGCTGAGCGTCGGGAACAGCACGGTCGAGACGGCGACGCTGAACAGCCCCTGCGGAAGCATGTAGATGCGGAACGCGTTGTCGATCGCGCGCGGCGCTTCCTTGTCGACGAGCGTCCCGAAGCTCGAGTTGATCAGCTGGTCGAGGTTGACGATTCCGAGGCCGATCGTCACTGGCAGCATCAGCATCAAGACCTGGGCGATGCGCGGGTCGCGCCAGTCGATGTGGAACTGCAGGCGGAAGTCGATCCGCCCGAGCGCGCCGAAGGCCATCGTCAGCTGGACGATCGTGGCGATCAGCACCGCGATCGCGAGCGCGTAGAGCTCGTGGCCGTCTTCGTAGCCGCCGTGGAAGTGCGGCTTGAGCACGACCAGCAGCACGATGATCACCAGGTTCCACACCGCCGGCGAGATCGCCGGGATCGTGAAGTGGTCATATGACTGCAGGATCCCGACGAGCAGGCCGTTGAGCCCCAGCAGCAGGATCACGGGGAACAAAACCTGCGAGAGCCCGACTGTCAGCTCGTCCAGCGCGTGGTTGAACGAGGCGCCAGTGAACAGCGGCATGATGACGCCGGCCGCGAGGATGAAGAACGCGGTCAGCGCGCCGAGGCCGATCAGCATGATCCAGAACAGCGTCGAGGCGAGGCGCAGCGCCTCTTTGCGCCGCCCCCTCTGCAGCAGTTCGGTGAAGACCGGCACGAAGGCGGCCGACAGCGCCGCGTTCGCGAACAGGTTGCTGACCAGGTTCGGGATCTGGAACGCGATCGTGTACGCGGACGCCGGCCCGCGCGTGCCGAAGAATCCGGCAGCGATGATTTCGCGCACCAGCCCGGCAACGCGGGAGATGCCCGTGGCGATCGAGAAGATCGCGGTGTTGCGGGCAACCCCCCCGCCAGTCGGGGGCGGCGGTGGGGCCGATTCCTCCGCGAAGGCTTCGGCGCTTGCTGTCAAGGCCGCTATAGTACGGCGCTCCGCGGCGCGGACCGGAGCCTTTCCGGGCGCGCGGCGAGCGAAACATGGCCAACATCCACTCGCAGAAGAAGCGGATCCTGCGCAACGAGCGCGAGCGGCTCGAGAACCGCCGCTACACGTCCGCGATCAAGACGCATTTCCGCCGCCTGACCGCCGCCGTCGAGGGCAGCGAGGACGACGCCGCGGAGACCCATCGCGAGCTGGTGTCCACGATCGACAAGGCCGTCAAGCGCGGCGCGCTGCACAAGAACACCGGCGCCCGCAAGAAGTCCCGAGCGGCGAAGCTGCTCGGCACGAAGCCCTAGTCCCGCGCGTCGCCCCGCCTAGCTGCCCGCCGCGATCGCTTCGATCGCCCGCTGCACGAGCGTGTCCTCGCCCATCCCTGCAAGCGCGTCGCGGTCGCCTTGCAGGACCGCGCCGCCGCGCGTGTCGAGCTCGAGACGAGCGAGCGCGCCCACGGCGCCGCGCAGCCGCTCCGGATCGCTGCGCCGGACGTCCGCGATCAGGCGGTCCGCGGCGCGCGAGGGCATCCGCAGCCCGCGCTTGACCTCGGCGGGCGAGCGTCCGGCCGCGAGCTGGTCCGCGACCCCGAGCGCGTCGCGCAGCCGCGACGCGAGCAGGTAGGTCAGCCCCGCAACCCGCTCGCCCTGCTCGCGCAGCCGCAGGTAGGTGGCGGTGGCTTCCCCGGCATCACCGCCGACGAGCGCGTCGCCGAGCGCATAGGCGCGCCGCTCCGCCGAGTGCGCCGCGCGCGCCTCGATCTCATCGGCCGAGACCTCGCGCCGCCCCTCGCCCGCGCCCGCCTGCTTACCTTCCAGGGCGAGCTTCTCCAGCTCGCGCAGCAGCCGCTGCTGGCGCTCGCCGACCTGGGCCACGAGAGCCTTCGCCGCCGCAGCGTCGAGCGCCAGGCCCATGCGCGCGGCCTGCTCGCGGACCCACTTCGGAAGCTCCCACGGCTTGACGGTCATCTGTGGGACGACCTGTCCGCCGGCCTTCTTGACAGCGTCGTGCAGAACCTGAGGGGCCTTCGCGCGTGCCTCCTCGCGCGCGAAGATCGCGATCGTCGTGTCCGGGGGCACCTCCGCGAGCGCGGGCGCGAGATGGGTCTCGACGTCCGCTCCTCGCCAGCGCTCGGCCCCCTCAACAATCATCACCCGCCTTCCCACGGCCAGCGTCATCGCCGCCAGCGCCGCTGCTGCGCCCTCGGGTGACGCCTGCTCGCCCTCCAGCAGCTCCGCGCCGCCGTCGCCCTCGGCGAGCGCCCGCAGCCCCGCACGGCGCTCGCCGACCGCTCCATGGTCGTCGCCGTGGATCAAGTAGACGGGCTTCAGCTCGGCCACGCGGGTGACTCTAGACGGCCTGCCCGCAGCTGGACGGCCGGGAGCCAAGCCAGGCAAGGACGTACCCCTTTCGGGGACAGGCAGCGGCGAAGCGTGCGAGAAGCACGTGAGCGAGCGAGGGCGCCGCCTGGCGCCGGCTCCCGGCCGTCTAGCGCACGACCAGGTTGACGAGCTTGCCCGGCACGACGATCTCCTTGACGAGCTCCTTGCCGTCCAGGTGCGCGATCACGTTCGGGGCCCCCCGGCACAGGTCCTTGAGCTGCTCCGGGGTCGCCTCGGCGCTGGCCTGCACGCGGTCGCGGACCTTGCCGTTGACCTGGCACACCAGCTCGTAGACCTCCCGCTCGAGCAGCTCCTCCTCGGCTTCGGGCCACGGCTGCTCCCAGACGCGTTCCCCGGTGAGCTGCTCGTAGACGTCCGCGCACGTGTGCGGCGCGAACGGGAACAGCAGCGAGCCGGCCGTGCCGATCGCGAAGCGCAGCGCCTCCAGCGAGACGGCGTCGCGCAGCCGCGAGATCTCGTTCACGAGCTCCATCACCGCCGCGATCGCCGTGTTGAACGCGAACCGCCGCAGGTCCGTGCTGACCTTGTCGATCGCCCAGTTGGTCTTCCGCAGCAGCGCGAGCTCGTCGCCTTCCGCCGGCGGCGGCGAGTCCAGGCCAGGGGCCGGGCCGCCGGTGCGCTCCGCGGTCTCGGCGGCCAGCCGCCAGAGCCTGCCGAGGAAGCGGTGCACGCCTTCGACGCCCTTGTCCGACCAGTCGGCGTCCTGGTCGGGCGGGCCGATGAACAGCGTGTAGCAGCGCGTCGCATCCGCGCCCACCCGCTGGACCAGTGCGGCCGGAGACACGACGTTGCCGCGCGACTTGCTCATCTTCGCGCCGTCCTTCGTGACCATCCCCTGCGTGAACAGCGCCTGGAAGGGCTCCTGGAACTCGAGGTGGCCGAGGTCGGCGAGCGCCTTCGTGAAAAAGCGCGCGTACATCAGGTGCAGGATCGCGTGCTCGACCCCGCCGATGTACTGGTCGACGGGCATCCACTCGGCCAGCGCGCCGGCGTCCCACGGCACCTCGTCGTTGCGCGCGTCGCAGTAGCGCAGGAAGTACCAGGAGGAGTCGACGAACGTGTCCATCGTGTCGGTCTCGCGCCGGGCCGGGCCCTCGCACGAGGGGCAGGACGTGTTGAGGAAGTCCTCGGCGCTCGCGAGCGGCGAGCGGCCCCGCGGCGCGTAGTCCTCGATTTCGGGCAGTTCGACCGGGAGCTGCTCGGCCGGCACCGCGACGATCCCGCAGGTGTCGCAGTAGACGACCGGGATCGGGCAGCCCCAGTAGCGCTGACGGGAGACGAGCCAGTCGCGCAGCCGGTAGTTGACGGAGGCGTGTCCTTTGCCCTCGCGGTCGAGCCAGGCGACGATCGCGGCGAGCGCCTCGCGGTTGTTCATGCCGTCGAACTGGGGGTTCGAGTTGATCAGAACCCCGTCGCCCATGTACGGCAGCTCGGCGTCGCCGTCGAGCGGCTCGATCACCTGCCGGATCGGCAGCCCGAACGTGACGGCGAATTCATAGTCGCGCTCGTCGTGCGCGGGCACGGCCATGATCGCGCCCGTCCCGTACTCCATCAGCACGTAGTCGGCGACGAACATCGGGATCCGCTCGCCGTTGACCGGGTTCGTGACCGTGCGTCCGAGCGGCACGCCGGTCTTGGGCTTCTCGGTGTCGCCGCGTTCCTCGTTGGTCTCGTTGAGTGCTTTGTTGACGTACTCGCGCGCGGCCTGCTCGTGATCGGTTCCCTCGGCTAGGCGCAGCACGTCCGGGTGCTCCGGCGCCATCACGAAGAACGTCGCGCCGAACAGCGTGTCGGGCCGGGTGGTGAATACCGGATAGTCGACGGGGTGGGCGGGATCGAAGTCCTCGCATCGGAACGTCACCTCGGCACCCTCGCTGCGCCCGATCCAGTTGCGCTGCATCGTCTTGACGTGCTCGGGCCAGTCGATGACGTCGAGGTCGGCGAGCAGGCGCTCGGCGTAGTCGGTGATGCGCAGGAACCACTGCTCGAGCTGGCGCACTTCGACCAGGCAGCCGCAGCGCTCGCAGCGCCCCTCGGCGTCGACCTGCTCGTTGGCGAGCACGGTCTGGTCGTTCGGGCACCACTTGACGGCCGCCTCGCGACGGTAGGCGAGCCCGGCCTTGAACAGCTCGAGAAAGATCCACTGCGTCCAGCGGTAGTAGGACGGTTCCGAGGTCGCGAGCTCGCGCGACCAGTCGATCGAGATCCCCCATTCGCGGAACTGGCGCTGGAACTCCGCGATCGACTCGGCCGTCGAGACGCGCGGGTGCACGCCCGTGCGGATCGCGTGGTTCTCAGCGGGCAGGCCGAACGCGTCGTAGCCCATCGGGTGCAGGACACGTTTGCCGAGGCGACGGTGGAAGTGGGCGATCGCGTCGCCGAGCGAGTAGCACTTCAGGTGGCCGATGTGCGGCTCGCCGCTCGGGTAGGGCAGCATCTCCAGCACGTAGGAGCTAGGCGGCTCGTTGGCGCGCGCTGCGCCCGGCGAGGCGCCCTCCTCCAGGTTCACGACCTCCCAGGTCCGCTCACGAGCCCACAGAGCCTGCCATCGGGGCTCGATCTCCCGCGGGTCATAGCGGTGCTCGCTCATCGGCTCGCAGGTTATCGGGCCCCACCCACCCGCCATTCGCGGGCAAGGCGCCGCGATCGGTTACGCGGCGGAGGTCGTGGCGTGGCGGCTGCGTGAGCGCAGCAGCTCGACGATCTCGGCAGGCGCCTTCTCCGGCGAGCCGGCGTCGAACGGCGGCTGCGGGTCGTACTCGATGCCGAGCTGGATCGCCTGCGCGACCTCCGCGCCCGCGATCCGCTCGGCCAGCGCCAGCCCCATGTCGATGCCGGCCGAAACGCCGGCCGCCGTGACGATCTTGCCGTCGAAGACCACCCGCTGCCCGGTGGGCTCGGCGCCCAGCCGCCCCAGCTCCTCCATCGCCAGCCAGTGGCCCGTCGCGGGGCGTCCGTCGAGCAGCCCGGCGGCGGCGAGGATCAGAGAGCCCGTGCAGACCGAGGTCGTCCACGTGCTCGTCCGGTCGGCCGTGCGAATCCAGTCGAGCATCTGCCGGCCCGCGCGCTGCGCGACCTCCCCGGGGCCGCCCGGGACGACCACGACGTCAGGGTCGGGCAGGTCCGCCAACGCGCCGTCGGCGACCAGCGTGAGCATGCGGTTGTCGGTCCGCACCGGCCCCGCCTGCGCCGCGAGGAAGGTGACCGTGGCACCCGGCAGCCTGCTCAGCACCTCGTAGGGCCCGACCGCGTCCAACGCGGTGAAGCGGTCGTACAGCGGGATCGCGATCTTCATCGGTTTCTCCTTCTCCTGATTGGGAGGGTTTCGCTCGTGGCCGGTTGGGCGTGTCCGCGACGATCCGCCCACGTGGCGGCGAACGAGGAGTGGAAGCGCCGCCGGTACTCGCTCGGCCCGACGTGAAGCGCGCGCAGGAAGCTGCGCCGCATCGTCTCGGCGCTGCCGAAGCCGCACGCGCGCGCGATCCCATGGACGGGCTCGGTCGTGTCCTCGAGGCGCCGCCTGGCGGCCTCGAGGCGCACGCTCTCCACGTAGCGAGCCGGTGTCACGCCGGTCTGCGCCCGGAAGGCCCGTGCGAAGTTGCGCGGGCTCATGTGGACGCGCTCGGCCATCGCCTCGACGGTGTGCAGGCCGGCGACGTCCTCGAGCACCTGGCGCTGGACCTCGCGCAGGGGCTCGCGCTCGGGCTCCTGGGCGCGCAGCATCGCGCTGAACTGCGACTGGTTGCCCGGCCGGCGCAGGAACAGCACGAGGTGACGCGCGATCAGCAGTGCGAGCTCGCGGTCGTGGTCCTCCTCGACGAGCGCGAGTGCCAGATCCATGCCCGCGGTCACGCCTGCCGAGGTCCAGATCGATCCGTCGCGGACGAAGATCGGGTCCGGATGCACATCCACGAGCGGGTATCTGCGGGCGAGCTCCCCGGCGTGGGCCCAATGGGTAGTCGCGCGGCGGCCGTCGAGCAGGCCGGCGGCGGCGAGCAGGAAGGAGCCGGTGCACACCGAGGCGACGCGGCGGCAGCCCGAGGGCGAGCGCGCGAGCCAGCGCAGCAGTGCCTGCTCGCGGCACGCCTCGATGCGGCCCTCGCCCCCGGGCACGATCAGCGTGTCGATGCCCTCGGCCGATCGGGGCATCGGGCCGTCGGGGACGAGCTGCAGCCCGCTCGTCGATCGCACGGGACGCCCGTTCGGGGCGATCGTGCGCACCCTGTAGCCCGGGGTCTCCGGACGGTCACCCGCCTGCGCCCGCAGCGCTTGCGCGGCACCCGCGAAGACCTCCGCCGGGCCCGTCACATCGAGGCTCTGAACGCCGTCGTAGAGCAGGATCGCGACCGTCCGCTCGCCCTGGCGAGAGCTGCGCGCAACGCCTCCCATGTACCGATGTTCGCCGATCCGGACGCTGTCCGCAAGGACAGCTTTCCCACTTTTCCTGCCATGCCCTGCAACCGGCCCCGCGCCGCCGCGGCGCTGCGTCGGGTAGTTGGTGTGCCGACCCCCGCTTACTCCCAGCTCGCTGCGATTACGATGCGCTCGTGGGCGATCTGCACAGCGGCCGGGCGGGGGACCTCGAGGCGGGCGAGGCCGGCGCGCTCGCGGCCGCGCCCGGGCGCGTCGCGAACATCGTCGGCGCCGCGGAGGCCGCCGCGGAGGAGCTCCGCACGGCGGCCGAGACGCGCGCGCGCGAGCGGATCGCGGAGGCCGACCGCGCGGCCGACCTGCGCGTCCAGGCCGCCGAGGAGGAGGCGCGCGAGATCCTCGCCGCTGCCCGCGCCGAGGCGGACTCGACGACCGGCGAGGCCTCGCGGGCGCGCGAGGAGGCTTCGCAGTCCCTCGCCGATGCACAGTCGGAAGCGGCGCGCGTGCTGGATGAGGCGCGGGCGACCGCCGAGCGGCTTCGCTCCGAGGGCGGCGAGGAGGCCGCGCTCGCGCGCGCCGAGGCCGCCGCCGAGGCCGAACGGGTGCGCGCCCAGGCCGAGCGCGAGTCGGGAGAGCTGCTCGAGGGGGCGCGCAAAGAGGCGGCGCGAATCGCCGAGGAGACCAAGGGACACACGGAGCGCTTGCTGCAGGCCCGCCGCGAGGAGCTGATCCGGCTTGACGAGCAGGCCAAGGAGCAGGCGCGGGCGGGCCGCCTGGCCGCCCGCGAGGAAGCCCGGCAGATCGTCAGCGACGCGCACGCGGTCTCCAACGAAGTGCTCGGCGAGGGCAGCGAGATCTCACGCCACCTGCGCGAGCTCTCCGCGTCGCTGCGCAACAACGCCGAGCGGCTGCTGCGTGACGTGCGTCTCGCCCACGGTGCGATGACCGCGCAGCTCGACCAGGTCGCGCCATCCGAGCGCGACGCGATCGAACGGGAGGCCGACGAGTTCGCCGGCGGCGGGCGTGGCGGGCGCCGCCGTGCCGGCGGCGGCCAGTCCGGCGAGGACCTGGACGTGCCGGAGTTCATCCCGCGGCGCTAGCCGGGCGGGCGTTACACTTTGCGGCTGACCTTGGGGCTATAGCTCAGCTGGGAGAGCGCTTCGCTGGCAGCGAAGAGGTCGCCGGTTCGAGCCCGGCTAGCTCCACTGCGGCGCAGGCCTGACACGGGCCGCCCTGCGGCACGGGATACTCGGAGGCGATGCCAACCGCTCCCGACCTGGCGGGCCGTGCGCTCGACGGCCGTTATGAGCTGCACGAGAAGCTGGGCGAAGGCTCGTTCGGCCGTGTGTACCGCGGCCTCGACCGGCGGCTGGGACGGCCCGTCGCGGTGAAGGTGATCAAGCCCTGGTGGGCCGAGGACAGCGCATGGGTCGAACGCTTCGAGCGCGAGGCGCGGCTGCTGGCGCGGATCCACGACCCCGGCGTGGTTCAGATCTTCGACATCGGGCACGCCGAGGAGGGCCCCTACTACGTGGCGGAGCTCGTCGAGGGCGAGAGCCTCGCCGAACGCCTGCGCTCTGGGCCGCTGGCGCCCGCCAGCGCGCGTGCGATCGCCGAGCAGCTGTGCCGCTCGCTGGCCAGCGCCCACCGCCAGGGCGTCGTGCACTGCGATGTCAAGCCCGCGAACGTGCTGCTCGCCGCGGGTGGCGAGGTGAAAGTCGGCGATTTCGGCGTCGCGCGCCTGGCGGAGTCCACCTCCCAGGCGCCGAGCGCCACTGTCGCGGGCACCCCCCGCTACATGTCGCCCGAGCAGGCCCGGGGCAAGCCGACGACCGCCGCGACCGACGTCTACAGCGCCGGCGTCGTGCTCTACGAGATGCTCGCGGGACGGCCGCCGTTCGCCGACGGCTCACCGGTCGAGCTCGGCTTGCGCCACCTGCAGGATCCGCCGCCCGAGCTCCCGCCCGCGGTTGCCCGTCCCCTGCGCGAGGTGGTCGCGCGGGCGCTCGCGAAGGAGCCCTGCGAGCGCTTTCCCGACGCCGAGGCGATGGCCGATGCGCTGCAGCGGGCGGGGGACGGCGAGGGCCGTGATGCCGCTCCGCAGCCGGGGCCCGCGGCCGGCGCCCGCAACGGCAACGGCGCGTCGGGACCCGCAGCGCCCACGGTCTCGCTCCGCGGCGGCGACGACGATGCGCCGACGGTCGCACGCACCCTTCTCGCGCCGCCGCGGACACCCGGCCTCCCACCGGAGGCAGGGCAGCCTCCGCCGCCCGAGCGCCGGCACCGGCTCGCGATCCTGGCGGCCGCGCTCGTGCTGGTCGCCGTCGCGGTCGCGCTGCTCGTGGTGAGCGGCTCGCCGGCACGCACCACAGTCCCCGAGCTGCGCAGCCTGCCTCGCGCCGGAGTGCAGGCGCGAGCGCGCCGCCTGCGGCTGCACCCGGTCTTCACCTCGCGCCACTCCGCCGCCAAGCAAGGGGTCGCGATCGCCCAGTCGCCCGCTCCGGGGATGCGCGTCGACGCGGGCTCCAGTGTCCGCGTCGTCCTCAGCTCGGGCCCGCCGCCCGTCCGCGTGCCGGCGGTCACGGGGCAGGCGGCAGGCGCGGCCGAGAGCGTCCTCGCCGGCGCGGGCCTGCGCTGGAGCGTCGAGTACCTCGCCGCACCCTCGTCGCGGCCGGGCGTCGTGACGCGCCAGTTGCCCGCCGCCCCAGCGAGCGCGCCGCGCGGCTCGACCGTCGCGCTGTCGGTTGCCGAGTCGCCGCGCTGGCGCACGCTCACCTCGTTCTCCGGCGTCGACGACGGGCACTCCGTCCCGTTCCGGATCATGGGCAGGCGCTGGCGGGTCAGCTACGAGATGTCGTTCCGCGGCACGTGCGTGTTCCTCGTGTTCTGCGAAGGCCCGAGCGCCAACGCTCGAGAGCTCGAAGCAGGCGGCGGCGAACCCTCGGAAGGCGGGAGCGCCGGCAGCTTCGAACTCTCCGAAGGAGAAGGCAAGACGCACGTCTACGACACCGGGCCCGGCCTCTACGAGCTCGTCGTCTCCGGCGGGCGCGACTCCGCGGACTGGCGGATGAGCGTCCAGGACTACTACTGAGCGACGCTCACCGGCTTCGTCCCTCCGGTGCCCGCGGCGAGCATTCCCCGCACGCGCTCGATCGCGCCCGCGGGACCGTAGAAGGGCGCGATCGCGATGTAGACGAGCTGCGGGAGGCGGCGCGGGAGCTCCGCCGTGCGGCCCGCCTCGACCTCGCGCTGAACGATCTCGAAGATCGCGCCTGAGATCGCCTGCGGGACGAGTCGCGGCAGCGCGGCCGCCTCGGGACGCCGGCCGTAGCCCTCCTCCAGAAAGATCGTGAACGTCCGCGTGATTTCCTCGCCGCGCTGCGCGGCGGTGGCGCCCGCCGCGTAGCACTCGACCAAGCGCAGGTGCGACATCACGGGATTCGCTGCGATCAGCGCGAGCAGGGTGCGCATCGTCAGCCACACCCGCTCGTGCCATTCCTCCACGGAGAAGTAGGCCCGCACGAGCGCGTCGAGGATCGCCTGGCCCGGCGCCTCCTGGGCGGCAAGGAAGGCCTCCTGCTTGTCGGCGAAGTGCCGGTAGAAGGCCTCTTTCGCGACGCCGGCCGCGGCCACGATCTCGGCGACGGTGGTGCTCGCGTAACCCTTCTCCATCGTCACGGCGGCCGTCGCGTGGAGGATGCGCGCCCGCTGGCTGCGCGTGACCGCGCCGGGCGGCAGGCTGTGACGCCCCCTCGGAAGGCGCTCGAGCTCGCCCTCGGTCTCGATCTGCACCGTCGCCGGCACCGACTCCAGCAGCGCCTCGGGGCCCGTGCTCCAACGCCCGGCCGCCTGTGGCACCGCGTAGGATCCCATCGAGGCGAGCACGTCGTCGGTCAGCCGCGCCAGCCTGTCCTCGCTGTGCGTCCGCAGGTGGCGCGAGACCACGTGGCGCACGGCGCCGAGCAGCGCGCGCCCCGGCAGGTCCAGCGTCGGCCCGTCGGGTGGGGCGCTCTGCAGCAGCGCTTCGGCGTTTTCCTCCATGCCGTCGAGCAGCGCGCGGACGGCCGCCCGCAAGCGCGGCCCGCCGGCGAGCGCCTCCACGAACATCACCCGCCCGGCGTCGGGCTCGGCCTCGACGCTGCGGAGAAGCTGCGTGAACGCGGGCCGGATCGCGCTCGCCCACGCGACGTCCTGCAGCGAGCTCTGCATCCGCTCCAGCGTCCGCGCCGACGCCTGCCGGTAAGCGGCGAGCAGGCACTCTTCGCGGTCCGCGAACTGCTCGTAGAAGGTCGCGCTCGAGACGCCCGCTCGCGCGCTGATCTGGGCGATCGTGACGTTCTGATAGCCCTGCTGTCCCGCCAGCTCGGTGATCGCCTCGATCAGCCGCTCCCGCTGGCTCGCGCGCGGCACGCCCGCTCGCCGCCGCGAGGGCGGCTCGTTGCGTGGGGCTCTGCTCTTGCGCGCCGGGCTTGCCATCGCAGTGAAGATATCGGACGAAATGAGGACCGCAAACGTTCTAATTGGACGCCCGTTCGGTTTTTCTGCCGTGCCCACGCACCCGTCGGACCTGGGCGTCAAGCCGTGTGAAACTGCAAAACCTCCCGCGTTTCCTGGGAAGCTCGCCGTCACTATCTCGACATGTGTCTGAGGGGTTGACACGAATGGGGAGCTGTGCTTAGCTATCGCGGTCGTTCACGTATGAAGCCCGAAGGTTTCAATATTTATGTTTGAAAGCGTTTCGGGCGGGTAAAGAGCACACAAATGGTCAGTCTGCTCGCCGGGGGATGCGGGGGCCGGGAATGGACGGAAGCCCCGATCGAGCCGTTACGGGGAGCCGGCGGACCAGGCCGGATATCGAAGATCAGACGGAGCTTGTGCGAGCGTCGCGACACACCCCTCCTCCGTGGCGCTCGCAGAGGCTCCGTTCGGTCTTTCTGGGCCGGGCAGCACCGGGGTAGCGCCTAGAGGCGGCACGGCCCATGGCGGGTGTGTGAACGCCCCTTTCCCATGGCGGCGGGTCTTCGGGCCCGCCGCCTTCGTTAAGGGTGCGAGCACGGCCCGTGCGCAATCATGCTGCGGTGACGCAACTGCTCGTCAAGCTCCTGCTCGCGCCCTCGTTCGTCGTGGGGGCTTCGTTGACGGCACGGCGCTTCGGTCCGCGCATCGGCGGGCTCGTTGCCGGCTTGCCGGTCGTCGCCGGGCCGATCCTGCTCGCCTACGCGCTCGCTCACGGCCGCGACTTCGCCGCCGGCGCCGCCGCCGGCACGCTGCTCGGCCTCGTCTCCCTGATCGCGTTCGTCGTCGTGTACGGCCGTCTCGCCGGGCACCTGTTCTGGGGCGCGAGCATGATCGCCGGCTGGTGCGCCTTTGCGCTCTGCACCGCGATCTTCAGCGCGCTCACGATTCCCGCCGGCGGCGCGCTCGCGCTCGCCCTGCTTGCGCTGGCGGGGGGGCTCGCCGCGCTCCCGCGCCCGCGGCGGGCGCCGCCTGCGCCTTTGGCGCCGCCCGCGTGGGACCTGCCACTCCGCGCCGGGTGTGCGATGGCGCTCGTGGTGACGCTGACGGCGATCGCGGGCTGGCTCGGCCCGCAGCTGAGCGGACTGCTGGCGCCGTTCCCGATCATCGCGACGGTCCTTGCCACCTTCACGCACGCGCAGCGCGGCGTCGACGAGACGCTCCGCCTGCTGCGCGGGATGGTCTCGGGCTTCGGCGCGTTCGCCCTGTTCTGCTTCACGCTCGCCGTCTCGCTGCGCACGCTCGGCACGGCTTCCGGGTTCGTGCTCGCGACGGCGGTCGCGCTGCTCACGCAGGCACTCGTGTTCGCGGTGACCCGCCGCAGGGCGGTCCCGCTCGCGGAGGCGCAGGTCCCAGCGACAGAGCCCGAGCTCGGCGCCGCGCGGGCGCGCTGAACGAAGCTTGCGCCGCCGCCTGAGTGCGGGCTTGGCGCCGGGGCATGCGTTTCGCAGACGCCCCGGCGCCCCCGTTGGCCGATCAGTGCAAGGACATGTTCGGCCTGCCCGCTGAGTTTGAGGACTCCGCCGAGCCTAGCGCCAGCCGCGCCGGCAGGTCAACCGCTGCCGGCCGCGCGGGCCGGCGCCTCGCCCCAGAGCTGCTCGAGCCGGTAGAACTCGCGCGCCTGGGGGGTGAAGATGTGCACGACGACGTCGAGGTAGTCCATCAGGATCCAGCCGCCGTCGGCGCTCCCCTCGACGCGGCGCGGCGACAGACCGTGCTCGCGCTTCAGTCCCTCGTGGATCCCGTCCTGGATCGACTTGGCCTGCCGGCCGGTGTTGCCGGTGCAGACGAGGAAGTAATCGGTGTAGCCGACCACGCCGCGCAGGTCGAGCTCGACGACGTCATGCGCCTTCTTGTCGGCAGCGAGCCGGGCCGCGTCGGCGACGAGCTGCTCAGAGGCGATCACCGCTGCGCCTCCGCGCCGGGTTGGCGCGCCCGATAGAAGCCGTGCCGGTCGATGTACTCCCTCACGGCGGGCGCCAGCAGGCCGTCGGTCGGCTCGCCCGCCGCGATCCGTTCGCGGGCCAGCGTCGAGGAGGCTTCCACCGGCGCCATCTCGAGGAACACCACGTCCGCGCCTGCGCCGTCCGTCTCGCCCGCGCGCCTGCTGCCGGGCGGTGCGAGGTCCTCGACCGCCTCGAGCACCCCCGCCCCCCCGTCCGCCCCGCCCGCGCGCCGCGCGACGGCCAGGCGAGCCAGCGCCAGGACCCGCTCGGGTTCGCGCCAGCTCGGCAGCGTCAGCGCTGTGTCCGCTCCGACGACGAACGTCAGCTGGGCCTCGGGATGGCGCTCATGGATCGCGCTCAAGGTATCGGCCGTGTAGGACGGGCCGCCGCGGCGGATCTCCTCCTCGCAGACGTCGATACCCGGCTCCCCCGCGACGGCGAGCCGCGCCATCGCCAGCCGCTGCTCCGGGCCGGGGTCTGCCCCCGCGGGCTTGTGTGGAGGCGTGTGCACCGGCATCAGCCAGACACGTTCCAGGCCGAGCTCGTCGCGAGCGTGGCGGGCCAGCGCGAGATGCCCTGCGTGCGGAGGGTTGAAGCTGCCTCCGAGGATGCCGATCTCGGGCACGCCCTCCTCAAGCGCGGACGTGCCCGTCGCCTTCGACGAGGTACTTGAAGGTGCACAGCTCGCGCAGCCCGATCGGTCCGCGGGCGTGCAGCTTCTGTGTCGAGTTCCCGATCTCGGCCCCCATCCCGAACTCGCCGCCGTCGGTGAAGCGCGTGGATGCGTTGACGTAGACGCAGGCCGCGTCGACGCCGAGCTGGAAGGCTCGCGCCGCGGCGGTGTCGCGGGTGACGATCGCCTCCGAGTGGCCGCTGCCGTAGCGGTCGATGTGCTCGAGGGCTTCCGCGAGTGAGGAGACGACGCGCACGGCGAGCGTCGGGCCCAGGTACTCGGTGTGCCAGTCTTCCTCCGCGGCCGGCTCGGCCAGCGCGCCCGCGGCGGGCACGGCGAGCTCCAGCGCGCGCGGGTCGGCTCGCAGTGTGACGCCGGCCTCGCTCAGCGCGGCGGCGGCCATCGGCACGAAGCGCTCAGCGACCGCCTCGTGCACGAGCAGCGTCTCGGCGGCGTTGCAGACGCCGGGCCGCTGCAGCTTCGCATTGAGCACGATCGACAGCGCCGCCTGGAGTTCGGCGGCGGCGTCCACGTACACGTGGCAGTTGCCCGAGGCGGCGTAGATCACGGGTACCGTGGCGACGGCCTGCAGCGCCTCCTTGAGGCTCTCGCCGCCCCTCGGGATGATCAGGTCGATGGTCTCGCGCTGCGTCGCGAGCTCGGAGAGCTCCTCGCGCCCGCCTCCGGCGACCAGGCTCACGCAGCCGTCGGGCAGACCAGCGAGGACCGCCGCATCCGCGGCGATCCGCGCGAGCGCGTCATTCGAGTTCCTCGCCGTCGATGAGCCGCGAAGCACGATCGCGTTGCCTGACTTCAGGCACAGGGCGGTGGCGTCGATCGTGACGTTCGGGCGCGCCTCGTAGACGACCGCGACGACGCCGAGCGGGACCCGCACCTTGCGCACGTCGAGCCCGTTGGGCAGCCGCTGCCCGTCGATGACCTCGCCGACCGGGTCACCGAGCGCCGCGATCTGCCGCACGGCGGCGGCGATCGCCCTCACGCGCCCCTCGTCGAGCTTCAGCCGGTCGAGCAGGGCGTCGCCGATCTCCGCTTCCCGACCTGCCTGCATGTCGTGCTCGTTGGCCTCGAGAATCTCCACGAGCCGCTCCTCGAGCGCCGCCGCGATCGCCTCGAGCGCGGCGTCCTTGACGCCGGTTGGCGTGCGGGCGAGCGCGCGGGAGGCCTGCCGGGCTTCGCGGCAGAGCTGCTCGACGGATCCGACTGCGACGGCCATTCGGTAAAGAGTAGTAATAGCCCACCCAACCGCGGGCGGGCTCTCCTCGCCGAGCGTCACTCGACCACGAGGTAGTCCCGGTGAACCGCCTCGTCGGTCGCGCGCGGCAGCAGCTCGCGTACGGCGTCGGACTTCAGCCCCAGCACCTGGCGGAGCTCCGTGGCCGAGTAGTTGC
Organism: Solirubrobacteraceae bacterium; assembly: GCA_035569835.1. Lineage (GTDB taxonomy): Bacteria > Actinomycetota > Thermoleophilia > Solirubrobacterales > Solirubrobacteraceae > Palsa-744. The sequence continues at coordinate 35,035 of DATMMF010000012.1, read as the reverse complement.
AGATGCCCTTCGCAAGCGGGTGCGTCGCACGGTCGCCGGCGGCGTCGCGCTCGACGATCTCGACGGCGTCGCCGGCGTCGAACTCGCCTCGCACCTCGGTGACGCCGACCGGCAGCAGGCTGGCGCTGCCCTCGCGCACCGCGCGCGCCGCGCCGGCGTCGACCACGAGCGTCCCGCGCGCAGGCTTGGCGTACTTCAGCCACAGCTTGAAGCTGCTGTAGCGCGCCTCCCCGGCCGCGAAGCGCGTGCCCTCCCCCGCGCCGTCGAGCGCCGTCTGGAGCGTCCCCGGCCGAAGCCCGTTGCAGATCACGGTGGCGATGCCCGCCGCGGTCGCCATCTCGGCCGCGACGACCTTCGAGCGCATGCCCCCCGATCCCAGCGGCGAGGTCGTGTGGCCGATCTCGAGGTCGCGCAGCGCCGCGAAGCTGTCGACCTCCGCCACGATGCGCGCGTCGGGGTCCAGCCGCGGATCGGCGGTGTACAGGCCGTCGATGTCGGTCATCAGCACCAGCTCCTCGGCGCCCACCAGCACGGCGACCTGCGCCGCCAGGAAGTCGTTGTCGCCGAAGGAGATCTCGTCCGTGGCGGTCGTGTCGTTCTCGTTGATCACCGGCAGGACGCGCCACGAGAGCAGCGTCGTGAGCGTCTGACGCGCGTTCAGGTAGTGCGTGCGCGCGCTCATGTCGAAGAACGTCAGGAGCAGCTGCGCGCTCGTCACGCCGCGGTCGCGCAGCAGCTCGTCGTAGACGCGATAGAGCTTTCCCTGGCCGACAGCGCTCGCCGCCTGCAGCGCCCCGATCGAGGTCGGGCGCTGCCCGAGCTGCATCACCCGCATCCCCAGGGCGATCGCGCCGCTGGTCACGACGACCGCCTCGTCGCCGGCGCGATGGCGTGCGGCAAGCTGGTCGGCGATGTCCGCGAGCACATCCAGGCGCAGCTCGCCGTCGCCGCCGGCGACGACGCTCGAGCCGAGCTTGACCACGAAGCGCTTCATGGGGCGCAGCTTATTTGCGGCGCTGGGCGCGGTGCGGACGGGAGGGCTCCTCGACGGCGGGGTCGAGCTCGAACGTCACGCCGCCGATTTCGATCTCATCGCCGGGCCGGAAGCCGGCGTCCTGGAGGGCTCTCAGCACACCGATCCGCCGCAGGCGTCCCTCCAGGTAGTCCATCGCGTCCTCGTTCTCGATGTCGTGGCGCGCGAGCAGCAGCTCGATGCCCCGCCCGCGCACCGCGTAGGAGCCGGCGCCGAGCCGCTCGACGGTGAACCCGCCGGCGCCGGCCGGGCGGAAGACCATGTGCTCGAGCAGCTCCTCCTCCGCCGGCTGGGCGTCCGCGGGAGCCGCGGAAACCGGCTCGGGCGCAGCGGGCACGGCTGCGAGCAGCGCGGCGCCCAGCTCGCCGATGCCGAGGCCCGTGGCGCTCGAGGTGACGATCACCGGCACCTCCTCGCCGAGCCGCTCGCGCCAGCTCTCGCGCGCCTGCAGGCGGCGCTCCTCGCCGACGAGATCCGCCTTCGACAGCGCCAGGATCCGCGGCAGCGCCGCCAGCCGCGCGTCGTGCGCCGCCAGCTCGCGCTCGATCGTCTCGTAGTTGGCGACGGCGTCCGCGCTCGCGCCGAGGGTCAGCTCGGGCGCGATGTCGAGCACGTGCACGAGCACGCGCGTGCGCTCCACGTGGGCGAGGAAGTCGTGCCCGAGGCCCGCGCCCTCGCTCGCGCCCTCGATCAGCCCCGGGATGTCGGCGACGACGAGCTGGCGCTCGCCCGAGTCGAGCACGCCCAGCACGGGCTCGAGCGTCGTGAACGGGTAGTCCGCGACCTTCGGCGCCGCCCGTGTGAGGCGCGAGAGCAGCGAAGACTTGCCGGCGTTGGGCAGCCCCACGAGGCCGGCGTCGGCGAGCAGCTTCAGGCGCATCTGGAGCCACCCCGACTCTCCTGGGAGTCCCCGCTCGGCGAAGCGCGGGGCCTGCCGCGTGGCGGTGGCGAAGCGCTTGTTCCCCTTGCCGCCCGAGCCGCCGCGGGCGGCGAGCGTGCGCTGCCCGTCGGCGAGCAGCTCCCAGCGCCGTCCGGCGAGCCGGCCGCCCTCGTCCCCGTCGAGCGCGCGGATCTCGGTGCCGGGCGGCACTCGGATCTCGAGCGTCTGCCCGTCGGCGCCGTGACGCTGCGAGCCCTGACCGTGGCCGCCGCGGCCCGCGCGGAAACGGCTGCGGCGCCTGAACGCCTGCAGATCCCTGAGCGAGCCGTCGCACACGAGCACGACGTCGCCCCCGCGACCGCCGTCGCCGCCGTCGGGGCCTCCGCGCGGGACGTGCGCTTCGCGGCGGAAGCTCGTCGAGCCGTCGCCGCCGGCGCCCGCCTCGATCTGGATCCGTGCGGTGTCGTGGAGCATCAGGCAATCGTGACAGCAGCGCCTTCTGCTCCGGGGACCGGGAAAGCGTGCAGGATGTAGGCGACCCCGACCCGAGGAGCGAGCAGATGAGCACAGAGCCCACCGACGTGACCGAGCCGGTCCTGCTGATCACCGGCGCCTCCTCCGGGATCGGTGCCGCGACGGCCCGCCTCGCACGGCGGGAGGGCTGGCGGGTCGTGCTCGCGGCTCGCTCGGTTGAGCGCCTCGAGGAGCTGGCCGCGGAGCTGGGCGGCCCGGACGCCGCGCTCGCGGTGCGCTGCGACGTGACCGACTGGGAGGACCAGCAGCGGATGGCGCAGGCGGCGATCGATGCATTCGAAGGCATCGACGCCGCGTTCGCCAACGCCGGCTTCGGCGGGCCGCGAGGGTTCCTCGAGGACACGCCGGAGCATTGGCGGGAGATGGTCTTGACCAATGTCTACGGCGCGGCGCTCACGATCCGCGCGACCGTCCCGGCGCTGAGGAGCTCGAAGGGCCACCTGGTGCTGACCTCGAGCGTCGCCGGCAGGCGCGTGCTGCCCGGCTCGTTCTACAGCGTGACAAAGCATGCGGTGACGGCGATGGGCGAGGCGGCGCGCCTTGACCTCAACGGGTCGGGGGTGCGCGTGACGCTGATCGAGCCGGGGATGGTCGACACGCCGTTCTTCGAGAAGCGCCCGGCCGATGCACTGGAGGACGTCGACGTCGCCCGTGCCGTCATGTACGCGCTCTCCCAGCCCCCGCACGTCGACGTCAACGAGATCCTCGTGAGGCCGACAGCGCAGGCGGGCTGACCGGGCCGGGGCGGGCTCCCGCCGGCTCAGTCTCCGTCGGCGATGCGACGCGCGAAGACGAGACCCGCTGCGGCCGCACCGCCGGCCACGGCGACCGTCGCCGCCGCGCCGAGCGCCGGCAGCGACTCGCGCTCCAGCAGCGCGGCGAGCGCATCGACGGCGTCCGCCAATGCGCAGGCGGCAAGCACGCGCGGCCCGATCACCGGGTCATCGAGCGTCTGCAGCGACGCGAGCGCAAGCCCGATGTCGCGCGCCGCCAAGCCCCGTCCGAGCGCCTTGACAGCCCCGCGCCGCGCGTTCTGCGCTCCCAGCCAGCGCGAGAGCACCGCCTCGGGGGCGACCAGCACGACCGCGCCGAGCGCGGCGCGGGCGCCCGCGAGGAGCTGGGCGCCGTGGCGTGCGCTCACCGCGCAGTCCTACCGCGCGTCGGCGGGCAGCACGCTGACGACGCGCCCGCGCCGCCCCGTGCTGAACTGAACGGTGCCGGCCGCGCGCGCGTAGAGCGTGTCGTCCTTGCCGATGCCGACGCCCGTGCCCGGCTTGAAGCGCGTGCCGCGCTGACGGACGATGATCTCGCCGCCGGTGACCGCCTGGCCGGCGAAGGTCTTCACGCCGAGCCGCTGCGCGTTCGAGTCGCGCCCGTTTCGGCTCGACCCGAGCCCCTTCTTATGAGCCATCTGCGTTCTCCTCGCCGACTGGTTTCTCGCCGCCCCGGGCTTTCGGTTTCGCGGGTTTCGCCGCTTTCGCTTTCGGCGCCGGTTTGCTCTTGGCCGGGGCTTTCGCTTTCGGCGCGGCTTTTGCTTTGGCGGGTGCCTTCGGCTCCGCCGCCGCCGTGCCGCCGGCATCCGCTTTCGCGGGTTTCGCCGCTTTCGCTTTGCCGGCCGTGATCTCGGTGACCTCGATCCGCGTCAGATCCTGGCGGTGGCCGGTGCGGCGCTTGTAGCCCCGCTTGGGCTTGAACTTGAACACGCGCAGCTTCTCGCCGCGAACGTGCGCGAGCACCTTGGCCGTCACCTTCACCTGGGCGAGCCCCGCGTCGTCGAGCACGGTCTCATCGGAGCGGTACATCAGCGGCTCGAGCGCGACGCTCGCGCCCTCCTCGGCGCGCAGCCGCTCCACGAGCAGCGTCTGGCCGCGCTCGACGCGGTACTGCTTGCCGCCTGTCTTGACGATCGCGTACATCTGGTTGCTCCGGGTGGTGTGTGAGGACCGCTAGTCGGCCGCCTTGGCCTTGGCAGCCGAACGGCGTCGCCCGCCTCTGCGGCCACGACGCCGAGGTTTGGATTGTACGGCATCCTCGCCCGCGTTCTCCTCGGCACCGGCGGCGCTGCCGTTGGAGCCCGGCTGGTCGGGCTCTTCCTCGAGCGAGGCGCTCGACTCCGCGAGGCCGGCTTCCGCGCGCGCCTCGGAGTCCTCGCGGTCGGCGGAGGCGGCGCGCCGGCGCCCGCGCGAGCCCGTGCGGGTCCCGCCGGCCGGCTGGCGCTGCCGGCGGCTGGAACTGCGCGGCTGCGCGGCGACGACCTCGCCGGCCTCGTCCAGCAGCAGCGCGCTGGCGGCGGTGCGGCCGACCTGGTCGATCCGGATCATGCGCTTCTCGCCGACGTTCGGAGCCGCGCCCGCGATCGAGATGATGTAGCCGTCGACCTTGGCGACGGCGTCATCGACGTCGTACATGTGCGGCTCGACGATCTCGACTAGCACCTCATCGCCCTGGCGGAACGGCAGCGCGCGCTCCTCGACCTCCTCCCGGGTGCCCGTGAACGTGATCGCGAAGTGGTCGAGCGCGAGCCCTTCGGACCCCTCGAACAGGAACGACTTGCCGGTCTCGGCCTCGAGCGCGTGCAGGACGCGCGAGCCGTTGCCGGTGAACTGCGCGGTTACGCGCGGGTTGATCTGCACCAGGAACGCCTCGGCGTCCGGGTTCTCGGCGGCGACGTCGCGTAGCTTGCGTTCGAACTCGATCGCGATCGTCTCCTCCGAACGGATCACGCCCTCGCCGTCGCAGGTCGGACACTCGCGGGTCATGATCTCCCGCACGCCCTCGGTCACGTTCTGGCGCGTCATCTCGACCAGCCCGAGCTTGGAGATCTCGGCCGTGAACGTCTTCGTTCGGTCCTCGTCGAGCGTCTTGCGCAGCACCTTCATGACCGCGTCGCGGTTGCGGGCGCGGGCCATGTCGATGAAGTCGATCACGATGATCCCGCCGATGTCGCGCAGCCGCAGCTGGTTGACGACCTCCTCCGCGGCCTCGAGGTTCGTGCGCGTGATCGTGTCCTCGAGCCCAGCGCCCTTCCCGCGCCCGATGAAGCTTCCCGAGTTGACATCGATCACCGTCAGGGCCTCGGCGTAGTCGATGATCAGATAGCCGCCGGAGGGCAGATCGACGCGGCGCGAGAGCACACCCTCGATCGCCTTGTCAACGCTGTACGCCTCGAACAGCGGCTCCTCCTCGGTCCACAGCTCGACGCGCTCGACGAGCTCGGGCGCGGTGCGCGTGAAGAACGAGACGAGGCGGTGGTACTGCTGCTCGTCGTCGACGATCGCGCGCTCGAAGTGCGCGGAGAAGATGTCACGCACGACGCGCACCGACAGGTCGGCCTCCTGGAAGACCAGCCCGGGCGCGGGCGTGTCGGCGACGCGTTTCTCGAGCACCTCGTGGAGCTTGTGCAGGTACTTCAGCTCGCGCTCGAAGTCCTCGCGCTTGGCGCCGTGGGAGGCGGTGCGGATGATCACGCCGCCGCCGCCGATGTCGAGTTTCGAGGTCTGCCGGCGCAGCCGTTCGCGCTCCTTGTCCTCGAGGCGGCGCGAGACGCCGACGCCCTCGCCGGTCGGTGCGTAGACCATGTAGCGCCCGGCGATCGTCAGCTCCATCGACAGGCGCGCGCCCTTCGTCTTCAGCGGGTCCTTGACGACCTGGACGACGATCTCCTGGCCCGGCTTGAGCAGGTCGGTGATCTTGCGCCCGCCGCCGCCGCGTCCTCTCCGTGGCGTCTCGACCCCCGGCAGCACGATCTCATCGACGTGCAGGAAGCCGTTCTTCTCGAGACCGATGTCGACGAACGCGGCCTCGAGGCCGGGCAGGACGTTGTCGACCTTGCCCTTGTAGATGTTGCCGACGATCGAGCGCTGGCCGCGGCGCTCGATGTAGAGCTCAGCGACGCGGTAGCCCGCTTGCGCGCGGGCGCGCTTGGCGCCTGCTCCTTTCGCCGACGCTTTGCGGGGCGCAGGGGCGCCGCCGCCCTCCAACAGCGCGACGCGCGTCTCCGCGCGGTCGACGCTCACTAGCACTTGCTTTTTCAATTTGATCCAGTCTTTCGGTTGTGGAAGGGCCCGCCGAGCCGGTGGACGGGATCGCCGGGCTGCCGCCGGGCCGGCGCGCTCCACACTGGAGCGCGCGACTGGCCTTCAACCGGTCGGAGCCGCGATCGCCGTCTGCATGCATCGTCTGCGCAGCGGCGGACGCACCCTGGGTGGGCGGGACCCTCAACTGAGCGGCCCTGGCGGGCCGCTGGTGTGTGGGGGGGTGCTCGGGGGCCATGGGCGAATCTCTCAGTAGCGCGGGACGCGGCCCTTCAGCGCGGCTGAATCGCGCGCCCTCACGTATATCGACTGCAACAGGCCCACCGCCAACAGCGTCGCGATTACCGACGATCCGCCGTAGCTCAGCAACGGCAACGTAACACCGGTGATCGGCATGATCCCGATCGTCATCCCAACGTTGACGAAGACCTGAAACATGAGCATAGCCGCTATTCCGGCCGCGATCAGGGTGCCGAACAGGTCCTTGGACATCACGAGCACCCGTAACGCCCGCGATATCAACAACCCGTAGAGCAGCAGCACGAGTCCGGCGCCGACGAAGCCGTAGCGCTCCCCGACGGCGGCGAAGATGAAGTCCGTGTGGCTCTCGGGCACGAAGCCGTTGGAGGTCTGGTTGCTGCCTTCGCCGCGCCCTGTCTTCTGGCCGGAGCCGATCGCGATCTTCGACTCCTGCTGCTGGTAGCCCTGTTTCTGAGGGTTCGAGCTCGGGTGCAGGAAGGCGGTGAGACGTTCGACCTGGTAGGGCTTCAGCACGTTGACGCCCGCGGCAGGCGCCGCGACGAGCACGAACACTGCGGCGACGGCGACGAGCGCGGCGAGGCCTGCGAGATGGCGCCACGAGGTGCCGGCGATGAACAGCAGCATGAAGGCGATCACCATGTAGACCAGCCCCGAGCCGAGGTCCGGCTGCGCGATCACGAGCGTTGCCGGGATCAGCGCGGCGATCATCACGCGGATCGTCGTGTCGCGGTCGCGGAGGTGGCGCGCCCGGTCGACGACGAGCGCCGCGAGCGCGACGATCAGCAGGACCTTCCCGAGCTCGGATGCCTGGAAGGAGAACAGCGGGAAGTTGATCGCGCGCTGCGCTCCGTTCGCGCTGTGTCCAAGGCCGAGGACGGCGAGGATGCTCACGATCAGCGCGATGTAGATGCCGTTTTTCCAGCGGCTCAGCGCCCCGTAGTCGACGCGGCTGAGAACGAGCATCGCGACGATCCCGACGCCGAGGTAGATCGCCTGGCGGTCGACGTAGTAGTGCGGGTTGCCGGGCACGAGGTTGCGCGTCGCCGCGCCCACCGTCACGAGCGAGCAGGCAGCGAGGCCGAGCACGGCGAGCGTCAGCAGGGGGTCGAGCGGCAGCCGCAGCGCGCGCGGCGCGGAGTCCGGCGGCGCCTGCCTGCGACCCGTCACCGTGTGCTCGGCGGGCTTGATCGGGCTGTCGATCGGCCGCAGGGACATCAGAACGTCTTCGAGCTCCCCGCCACGAACTTTGCCTTGACGCCAAACCACTTCGAGGCCATCAGGCGCGCAATCGGCGCGGCCGTTTCGGCACCGAAGCCGCCTTCTTCGACCGTCACCGCGATCACGATCGGGTGCTGCGGGTCGCCGATGTAGCACATGTACCAGGACTGGTCTTCGCGGCCCAGGTGCTGCGCGGTGCCGGTCTTTCCGAATACGGGATGCGCTGATTGGTTCCAGCCCGACCAGACTTCGGCCGAGGTTCCGCCCTGCTGGCTCGCGGCCTCGTGGATGCCTTCCATCACGAGGGACAGGTCGGTTGCGTCGAGGTGCACGTGGCGCTGGGCCGGGAACGACAGGCTCTGCAGCTCGCCGCCGCCCGATTCGTCGATCTCCATCCCGAGGTGGGGCCGCACGACGGTGCCTTCGCCGTTGCCGTTGATGTAGGCGTTGGCGAGCGTGGAGTAGGCGACCGCCATCTGCAGCGGATCGGTCAGCAGTTCGCCCTGGCCGACCGCGAGGTGCATGTTGTCGCCGACAGTCCAGGTGCCGGTCGGTTCGAGCACGATCCCGCAGTTGGACACGTGGCGGCGGCGCTCGCAGGCGAGCTCGAGCTTGTTCTCGCGTTCGCGCCAGGCTTTGTCGGGGACGACGCCCGGGAACTCGCTCGGCAGGTCGATGCCGGTCGGCTCGCCGACGCCGAGTTCGCGCGCCTTGCGCTGGATCACGTTGCCGTGCGAGTTGGCGCGCTCGCCGACTTCGAAGAAGTAGGTGTCCGAGGAGACCTTCAGCGCTTCGACGAGCCCGACCGCCCCGAAGTCGACGTGGCCCGCATTGCAGAACTGCTCGGCGCCGGCCGTGATGCACGAGCCGGACCCGAGCCCTTCTCCGGGCGTGATCACGCCGCCTTCGAGCGCCGCCATCGCGGTGATCGGCTTGAACGTCGAGCCGGTCGGGTACTGGCCGTTGACCGCACGGTCGGTGAGGGGCCCGCCGGTCGAGGAGCCCTTGCCGATCAGCCCTTCGTATTCGGACTGGGAGAGCGGTTTGGCGAACTTGTTCGGGTCGAAGCCCGGTTGCGAGCCGATCGCGAGGATCTGCCCGTTGCGCGGGTCCATCGCGACGAACGCGCCGGCAGGCGCCGGTTTGCCGCCGGCGCGGGCGCGTTCCATGCCCTCCGTCAGCGCCTTTTCCGCCTCCTGCTGCAGGCCGAGATCCAGCGTCAGGCGCAGGCTTCGTCCGGCCGTCGGCTGGGTGGGCGCCATCTGGCCGGGAACCGGAAGCCCTTCTGCGTTGACCTCGACCCGCTCCACGCCGGGCGTGCCGCGCAGGTAGCGATCGTAGTAGTACTCGAGCCCTTCCTGGCCGACGATCGTGCCCTGCTGCACGCCGCGGAACGCCGGCAGCTTGAGCTCTTCTTCGGAGACCTGGTCGACGTGGCCGATCACCTGCGCGGCCATCTCGCCGTAGGGGTAGGCGCGCAGCGAGATCGGCTGCTGCACGACGCCCGGGTACTCGTTCTGCTGCTCGCCGAGCACCGTCAGCACGCCGGGGCCGGCGTCGGTCTTGATCGTCACCGGCGCATAGGGCACCGCCTGGCGCTCGCGCACGACGATCGCCTCGATGTGCGCCGCGCTCATGCCCAGCAGCCGCCCGAGGCGCCGGTAGAGCGCGAGCCGCGCGTGACCCGCCGGGGGCAGCGCCGACGGCACGATCTGCACGGCGTTGGTCGTGCGGCTCGCCACGATCGTCTTGCCTTCTCGGTCGAGGATCTGCCCGCGCGGCGCGGCGATCGGCAGGTCGCGGACGCGGTTGGCGTTCGCTTCGCGGACGTACTGTTCGCCGGAGAGCACCTGCAGGTACCAGAGGCGGAAGAAGATCACGCTGAACAGCGCGATCGCGATCGCGCTGATGATCGCGACGCGGACGGCCATACCCGGCGACACGGGAATCGTGGGACCGCGCCGTTTGACAGGCTCGATGGCGCTCATGCTTTGGACAACGGGCTCAGGCCGCCGGTCGTGTACGCGCGGCGGCGCCGGCGGCGCCGCGGGTCTTCGGGCAGCGCGCCCTCGAGCGCGCGCCGCACGATCGCCCACATCGGCAGGGCGACGATCGTGTCGACCACCGTGCCGAGCACGATCTGGCGCACGAGGTCGAAGCTGACCGGGGCGTCGACGCCGAGCAGGAACTCGATCAGCGAGTATCCGATCAGCGCCGTGGCCGCCGCGGCGGCGCCGACCAGGAGCGGCGTCAGCGCCGCCTGCGGGTCGCGCAGTTCGCGCAGGCGACCCGCCCAGTAGCCGACCATCGTGAAGACCAGCGAGGTGATCCCGAGCGTCTGGAAGAGCGCGAGGTCCATCAGCAGTCCAACGGCGAAGCCCGTGACAGCCCCGATCGTCGAGCCGCAGAGCAGCCCGACGAACGCCACCAGCAGGGGTGTGAGGTCGACGTTCACCCCGAACACCGGGACCTCGGAGACGACGCCGATCTGGAAGAAGACGACGACGATGGCGAGCGCGGCGACGCGGGCGAGCAGGCCCGCCGAGGGCGTCCCCGTCATCCGCCGCCTCCCGTCGAGGCGAGCTGTTCGCCCTGCGTCGAGCTTTCGCTGCCCTGGCCGGCCGGCAGCGAGGCGATCAGCGCTTTCTGCTTTTCGGCCGTGCCGCCGGGGCGCGAGGTCAGGACCTCGACCACGTCGAGGTTGTGAAGGTTGGCGATCGGGTGGACGTTGGCCGACTTGTAGGCGCTTTCTTCGTTGACCGACGTGACCTGGCCGATCAGCAGCCCGGGCGGGTACAGCGAGTCGTCGGGCCCCGCGACGGTCCCCGACGTGACGACGTATTCGCCCTTGTTGGCCTGCGCGGTCGCGGGCAGGTACTGGAGCAGCAGGTCGTTGGGCGCGCCGACCTTCGGCTGCACGATGCCGGTGGCGTTGCCGGTGCCGACCCGCGCGGAGACGCCCATCGTCGAGTCCGTGATCAGGTCGACCTGCGCGCCGTCGGGCTCGACCGCGACGACCTTGCCCACGAGCCCTTCGCCGTTGACAACCGGGTCGTTGACGCGGATGCCATCCGGTGAGCCCTTGTCGATCGTCACCGTCGAATACCAGATGTTGGGACTTTTCCCGACCACGGTCGCCGCCACCGGATGGTAGTTGGAAAGCCCGAGCTGGTTGAGGTGGTAGAGCGCGATCAGCTGGCGGTAGGTGCGCTGTTCGGCCTGGGCGGCGATCAGCTCGGGGCGCAGCCGGTCGATCTGCTTGCGCAGTTCGTTGCGTTGCCCTTTGGCGTCGATCGTGTCGCCGATCCAGCCGAAGGCGTCGCGCACCGGCTTCAGCGCCTTGTTCGCGCCGTCTTGGATCGGGGAGACGATCGTCAGGAATGTCCGTTGCACCCCGTGCAGGCCGCCGCCGGAGGACTCGCCGAAGTAGGCGGTCAGCAGCAGCAGGGAGAGCACGACGAGCAGCGCGAGCACCGCTCGACGGCGCCGGACGGTCTTGTCGTACACCGGTGAGGTCCCTTCCGAAGCGTTCAGCGCACAGACTACTCGCGGCGCCGCCGGAGGTTACCCACACGCGCCGCGGAGGGCGCGAACAGCCGTCGGCTCACCGGCGACGGCGGTTGTTGCGCGAGGTCCGGTTCGAGCGGTGGATCGCCTCGAACTCCTCGAGCGAGCGGCCTGAGCCCACGGCGACGCAGGTGAGCGGCGACTCGGCGAGGTGCGCGGGCATCTGGGTCTCCTCGCGCAGGCGCTCGTCCAGACCCTGGAGCAGCGAGCCGCCGCCGGCGAGCATGATGCCGCGGTCCATGATGTCCGAGGCGAGCTCGGGCGGCGTGCGGTCGAGCGTCTCCTTGACGGCGTCGATGATCTGGCTGAGCGGCTCCTCGAGCGCCTGGCGGATCTCCTCGCTGGTCAGCACGACGGTCTTGGGAAGCCCCGCGACCATGTCGCGCCCGCGGATCTCCGCCTGCAGCTCCTCGCTCATCGGGCACGCCGAGCCGATCTCGAGCTTCAGCTCCTCGGCCGTCTGCTGGCCGATCAGCAGCTTGTACTCTTTCTTCGCGTAGTTGATGATCGCCTCGTCCATCTCGTCGCCGCCGACACGGATCGACTGCGAGACGACGATTCCGCCCAGCGAGATCACCGCGACCTCGGAGGTGCCCCCGCCGATGTCGACGACCATCGAGCCCGTCGGCTCGCCGACGGGCAGCCCCGCGCCGATCGCGGCCGCCATCGGCTCCTCGATCAGATACGCGGTGCGCGCGCCGGCCGACAGGCAGGCCTCCTCCACCGCGCGCTTCTCGACGCCGGTCACGCCTGAGGGGACGCACACGACCACGCGGGGATGCGCCCAGCGGTTCTGGTGGACCTTCTGGATGAAGTGCCGCAGCATCTGCTCGGTCACGTCGAAGTCGGCGATCACGCCGTCCTTCAGCGGCCGGATCGCCTGGATCGTGCCTGGCGTGCGGCCCAGCATGCGCTTGGCCTCGATGCCGACCGCGTGGACTTCGCCCGAGCGGGAGTCGATCGCGACGACGCTCGGCTCGGACAGCACGATGCCCCGCCCCCGCACGTAGACGAGCGTGTTCGCGGTGCCGAGGTCGACCGCCATGTCGCGGCCGCCGAATCCGGTCAGATAGCTGAAGACGCTCATATCGAGAGGTGGCCGGCGGGATCGCCCGACCCGCTGCGTGCCCCGGTCGGAACCGTGCGGCCGGCGCTCTGGCAGGCCCACCGGTGGCGGCAGTCTAGCGGACCCCCGCAGGCTTCCGGCAAGCACTGCCAGCGGGGTTGCGCCCGCGAACGCCGGGATGCCAGCGGGCGCCGGCGCGGCGAGGCACGGGGCGCCTAAGCGGGCGGGACGAGCTCCGGGCAGAGCTCCAGCAGCGGTCCGAGCGGCAACCCGACGACGTTCTCGATTTCGCCGTCGACGCTCGCGACGAGCCGCGAGCCGGCGCCCTGGATCGCGTAGCCACCGGAGCGCTCCCGCCACTCTCCCGTGGCGACATACCAGGCGAGCAGCTCCTCGTCGACGGGGTGGAACGTGACCTCGGTCCTGGCGAGCGCGGTGCGCTCCTGCTCGCCGACGAGCACCGCCAGCCCGCTGATCACCTGCTGCGTGCGCCCCGCCAGCGCCCTGATCGTCGCAGCCGCCTGCGCCTCGTCGGCGGGCTTGCCGTAGATGCGCCCGTCGAGGACCACGATCGTGTCGCAGCCGATCACGATCTCGGGCGGGGTGGGCGAGCGCTGATCCCGCACCGCGCGTGCCTTGCGGCGCGCGTTCTCGAGCGCGACGGCGCTCGGGTCGCCGCGCTCGAGCTCGGGCGCGTCCGAAACCCTCACGCTGAAGTCGAGGCCGAGATGTTCGAGGATCCGCCGCCGCTGGGGCGAGCGGGAGGCGAGGACGACGGGCAGCTGCGGCGTGGCTAGAGCTCGCCGAAGAACAGCGCGGACTCGCGCGCCGCCGACTCGGGCGAGTCGGATCCGTGGACCATGTTCTGGCCGGTCTCCACCGCGAAGTCGCCGCGGATGCTCCCCGGCGCAGCCTCGAGCGGGTTGGTCGCGCCGATCACCTGCCGCGCGGCCTTCACCGCCTCCTGGCCCTCGAGCACCATCGCGACGATCGGCGCGGAGGTGATGAAGTCGACGAGCTCGCCGAAGAACGGGCGCTCCGCGTGCTCGGCGTAGTGCTTTTCGGCGAGCTCGCGCGTCACGGTCATGTGCCGCAGCGCGAGGATCCGCAGGCCCTTGCGCTCGAAGCGGGCGATGATCTCGCCGGTCAGCGAGCGCGCGAAGGCGTCAGGCTTCACGAGGATCAGCGTTCTGTCCATGTCTTCCTTTGTTCGGGGGCGCGGTCAGGAGGTCGGCCGCGCGCGCCCGCCGGGCCGCGGCGAGCGGCCGGTGGATCGCCGGCGTGGCGCGGGTTCGCCGAAGGCGGTGGTCGCCTCGCCGTCGAGCTCGACCTCGGCGACGGGCTCGACGGCGAGCGCCGTCTCGACGTCGAGGGGCGGCTCCAGCTCCGATGACGACGCGATCTCGATCGCCTTCTTGGAGGCGCGTTTGCGCCCCGCGGCGGAGGCGGGCGCCGGCTGCTCGGCGGCCTCGTCCTCGCGGACGGCCGCGGCGCGGCGACGACGCTGGCGCGGCGGGCTGATGCCGGGCACGTCCGCCTCGCAATAAGGGCAGATCGTCCACGCGCGGTCGAGCGGGCGCGAGCAGTTCACGCAGCGCTCCTTCAGCTTGCGCAGGCAACTCGGGCAGCGCACGAAGTCGGGCTCGATGCGGTAGTCGCAGTGCGGGCAGAGCGTGCCCTCGAGCTCGTGCAGCCGCGCTTCGGTCGTCTGCGCCTCGAGCTCGCGCTCGCGCACGTCTTCCAGGTACTCGGGCGGGCGGAGGATCATGTAGATGATCGTGCCGACGAAGGGGAAGAAGGCGGCGGCCGTCGCGCATCCGACCAGCATCGGGTCCTCGATCCGCCGCCGCGCGTCGGTGTAGGTCCAGTAGATCAGCGACAGGTACAGGACCGCGACGAACAGGATGAGCAGATCGATCACCAGGTTCAGACCGCTGCTTTCGATTCCGAAGTACGCGAGCGGGGTCATCGGCGGGGGTCGAGTTTAGAGAAACAGGCGGCCGAAGCCGTAGCCTGCAGCGAAAAACACAAGGATCACGAGCGCGACGATCAGCGCGACCGCGCCTACCATCGTGAGCACCGACGGGCCATCCTCGTTCACCGTCGCGCCCCCCGTGTGGCCGCCGCTGCGCCGGCCCGAGCCCGCCCCTCCGGGCTCTCCTGCGCCCCCTCGGCCGCGGAGAGCAGCTCCCCGACGAGATACACGGAGCCGGTGGCGAGCACGCCGGTGCCCTGCTGGCGAGCCCAGCCGCGCGCGGCGGCGAGGGCGCGCGCCGGGCGCGGCTCGCACACGGCGTCCTCGAACCCGAGCTGACGCGCCTGGGAGAGCAGCGTCGCGGGCGGCAGCGCGCGCGGCCCGGGCGGCGCGGTGAACCAGGCGCGCCGGCAGCGCGGCAGCAGCGCCCGGAGCATGCCCGCGGCGTCCTTGTCCTCGAGCACCCCGAGCACCAGCGCGGGCGCAGCGGGGAACACGTCCTCGAGCGACTCGACGAGCGCCGCGACCGCGTCCGGGTTGTGCGCGCCGTCCAGCACGGTGGGCGGCTCCCCGGCCAGCGCCTGCATGCGGCCCGGGATCTCGACCGTCGCGGCCGCGTCGCGGACCGCGCCCTCGTCCAGCTCGCGCCCGGCGCGGCGCAGGTGCGCTGCGGCGGCCGCCGCGGCGAGCGCGAGGTTGCGGCGCTGGAAGCGTCCGCGCGAGCGCAGCGGCAGGCCCGGCGGCAGCGGCAGCGGCCCCGCGATCTCGGCACCGCGCTCGGCCGCGACGCGCCGCGCAACCGCGAGCGCCTCGGGGGCGAGGTCGGCGCCGAGCACGAGCGTCGCGCCCGGCTGGAGCACGGCGAGCTTCTCCTCGGCGATGTCGGTGATCGTCGGGCCGAGCCAGCGCGTGTGCTCGAGGCCAACGTTGGTGAGCACGGTGACGGCCGGGGCGACGACGCTCGTCGCGTCGTAGCGCCCGCCGAGCCCGGCCTCGACGACGCCGACGTCGACGCCGCGGCGGGCCATCTCCCACAGCGCCGCGGCCGTCAGCAGTTCGAACTGCGTGACGTGGTCGTCCTCCTCGAGGGTGCGGTTGACCTGCCGCGCGGCGCGGTCGGCGCGGGCGACGGCCGTGCTGAATTCCTCCGCCCCCAGCTCGTGCTCGTCGATCAGTACCCGTTCGCGGTAGGCGACGAGGTGCGGCGAGGTGTACGCGCCCGTGTGCAGCCCGTGGCGCTGAAGGATCGCCGCCGTCATGCGCGTCGTCGAGGACTTGCCGTTGGTGCCGAGCACCTGGATCGTGCCGAACGCGCGCTCAGGCGAACCGAGCGCCGTCATCATGCGCCGCATGCGGTCCAGGCCGAAGCGCATCCCGAACAGCTCGAGCGAGCGCAGCACCTCCTCGGCGCGCTGCTCGCTCGCGGTGCGGAGCGTGCCCTCCGGCCGGTTCCAGCGGTCGCGTCCCGGCACCGGCGCTTCTCGCTGCGATCTGCCTTGCATCTCCGGCTCCTTCGCCACCCGCCTCAGGCGCGGGGATGCTTGCGCAGGTAGTCGATGAACAGCGGGCGCAGAAGCTCGCCGAGTTCGCCCTCGCCGCTGTGCAGGGCGTCTTTGATCAGGCCTTTTGAGAACTGGATGTCGAAGTCGGCCTCGCCCTCGTCGCCGCGCGCGGTCTCGGCGGCCGGAATCGCCTCCAGCAGCGACCAGAAGAACTTCACGTCGAAGTGCCGCTCGGCGTAGTGGACGGCGCGGTCGTGCAGCTCCTCTGTGGAGAGCTGATCGAGCCCGTCGGACGCGGCACCGGCCATATCGGCTTCCCGCACGCCTAGCGGCGGCGCAGCACGCTCTTGCGGACGGCCCGCAGCGCGATCAGCTCCTTGGCCATGCCTTTGAGGTCGAGCTTGTCGACGAGCTTGCGCAGCTCCTTGCGTTCCCTGGAGCTCAGCCGGTCGATCCTGCCGCGCGAGTCGCGCAGCAGGGCAGTCAGCCGTTCGCGCTCGTTCGCGGAGAGCCGCCCCCAGCGGCCGCCGACCACGATCGTCCCCTGCAGCAGCGCCCACGGCACCGCAAGGCGCTTCGCACCCTTGCCCTCCTGGAGCTTCTTCTTGCGCCTCTTGCTTGCCCGCGCCATCAGCGGCGATGGTAGCGCGCCGAGGCCGGCACGGAGCGCCGGCCGAGTCTCTCATTCACGCCGGCACAGAGCGCCGGCCGACTCGCTCGACCTCCTACGCCGACTCCTGGCGGGGCGGGGCCTCGCTCGCGTCTTCCGGAGCCGCTTCGGTCACGAGCGTCGGCGTGAGGCCCTTCTCGACGGTCTCCTTGGTCACGACGCACTTCTTGACGTCGCGGCGCGAGGGCAGCTCGAACTGCACCTCGAGCAGGATCTCCTCGATGATCGAGCGCAGCCCGCGGGCGCCCGTTTCGCGCTCCAGGCCCTTTTCGGCGATCGCGACCAGCGAGTCCTCCGAGAACACCAGCTCGATGCCGTCGAAGGCGAAGAAGCGCTGGAACTGCTTGGCGAGCGCGTTGCGCGGCTCGACGAGGATCGAGACGAGGTCATCGCGCGTCAGCTGGTGCACGGCGCTCATCACGGGCAGGCGGCCGATGAACTCGGGGATCAGGCCGTACTCGATCAGGTCCTCGGGCAGGCAGTGCTCGAAGACCTCGCCGGTGTCCTTTTCGGCTTTGTTCTCGATCGCCGCCGCGAACCCCACGCCTTTGTGGCCGATCCGCCGCTCGATCACCTTGTCGAGGTTCGCGAACGCGCCGCCGCAGATGAACAGCACGTTCGTCGTGTCGATCGTGAGGAACTCCTGGTGGGGGTGCTTGCGCCCGCCCTGGGGCGGCACCGAGGCCTGTGTGCCCTCGAGGATCTTCAGCAGCGCCTGCTGGACGCCCTCGCCGGAGACGTCGCGCGTGATCGACGGGTTGTCGGCCTTGCGCGCGATCTTGTCGACCTCGTCGATGTAGATGATCCCGGTTTCGGCTTTCTTGACGTCGTAGTCGGCGGCCTGGATCAGCTTCAGCAGGATGTTCTCGACGTCCTCGCCGACGTAGCCGGCCTCGGTCAGCGCCGTCGCGTCGGCGATCGCGAACGGGACATTCAGGATGCGGGCGAGCGTCTGCGCCAACAAGGTCTTGCCGCAGCCCGTCGGCCCGAGCAGCAGGATGTTGGACTTCTGCAGCTCGATGTCGGTGTCTCCCGACATCATCATCTGCACGCGCTTGTAGTGGTTGTAGACGGCGACCGACAGCGTGCGCTTGGAGGGATCCTGCCCGACGACGTACTCGTCGAGCACGTCGTAGATCTCGCGCGGCTTCGGGAGGTTCTCGATGTCGAAGGCCGGCGGGGCGGCGAGCTCCTCGTCGATGATCTCGTTGCAGAGATCGATGCACTCGTCGCAGATGTAGACGCCGGGCCCGGCGATCAGCTTCTTGACCTGGCGCTGGGACTTGCCGCAGAAGCTGCACAGCAGCTGCTCGTTGGAGTCTGTCGGTCTGGCCATTGCTCGCTTCCTCCCCTGACTCCGCCGCTTCCCCTGTGTCCCTAGTGCTCCGAGATCACCCGGTCGATGATGCCGTAGTCCTTGGCCTCCTCGGAGCTCATGAAGTAGTCGCGCTCCGTGTCCCTGCCGACCTGCTCGAGCGATTTGCCCGTGTGCTTGGCGATGATCTCGTCCAGCCGTTTGCGCACGTCGATGATCTCTTTGGCGTGGATCTCGATGTCCGTCGCCTGGCCCTGGAAGCTCGATGAGACCTGGTGGATCAGGATCTTCGCGTTGGGCAGCGCCATGCGCTTCCCCGCGGCGCCGCCCGCGAGCAGGAGCGCGCCCATCGACATCGCGATCCCGACGCAGATCGTCTGCACATCGGGCTTGATGAACTGCATCGTGTCGTAGATCGCGAGGCCCGCGTACACCGAGCCGCCCGGCGAGTTGATGTACAGCGAGACGTCCTTCTCGGGGTCCTCGGACTCCAGGTGCAGGAGCTGGGCGACGATCAGGTTCGCGATCTGGTCGTCGACGGGGGTGCCCAGGAAGATGATGCGCTCGTTGAGCAGGCGGCTGTAGATGTCGAACGCTCGCTCACCGCGCGAGGTCTGCTCGACGACCATCGGTACAAGGGGGCTCATAGTCTCGCTTTGTTTGCCAAGGCCTGACGGATTCCTCTAGAGGCTAGCGATCTGGCGTCCACAGCTGGCCGGGCCGGGCGGCCTCTTCGGGCTCGGCGGCCTCGTCGTCCTTGCCCGGGGTCCAGATCCGCTCGCGCGCCTCGGCCTGTGCGAGCGGGATCGGCTTCGCCTCCGCCGCGATCAGATCGATCGCCTGGCGCGCGGCGAGGTCCTCGCGCACGTCCTCGAGCCGTCCTGCCCCGCGCAGGTCCTCCAGCAGCGTGGCCGGCTCGACCCCCTCGCGCTCGGCGGTCGGCGCCAGCGCCTCGAGCACCTCCTCGTCGCTCGGCGCGATGCCCTCGGCGGCGACGACCGCCGTGATCACGGCCTCGCGGCGCAGCGCCTGCTCGGCCTCTGGCGCAAGCTCGGCGAGGATCTCATCCTCGCCGCGCCCGCTGATCTGCAGATAGGCCTCGCGGGAGATCCCGCGATGGGCGAGCGAATGCAGGGTCCGCTCCCACATCTCGCGGGCTCGTGCGGACGCTAGCTCGGGGGTGATCGGGACCTTCGCCTGCGCCACCGCGGCGTCGAGCGCGGCCTGGCGGAACTCGGCCTCGATGCGCGCGCGCTCGGCCTCGAGCAGGCGCTCGCGGATGTCGGCGCGCAGCTCCTCGAGGTCGTCGAACCCCGCGTCGACCGCGAGGTCGTCGTCGAGCTCGGGGAGATGCTTCTCCTTGACCTCCTTGACCGTCACGTCGAACTCCGCGGGGCGCCCGGCCAGCTCGGCATTCCCGTAGTCCGGCGGGAACTCGACCTCGACCGTGCGCTGCTCGCCGGCCGAGGACCCGAGGAGCCCCTCCTCGAAGCCGGGGATCAGGTTGCCCGAGCCGAGCTCGACGAGCTGGTCGCGGCCCTCGCCGCCCCCGAAGGGCTCGAGCTCGCCGTCCTCGAGGCGCAGCGAGCCCCGGTAGTCGATCACCACGAAGTCCCCGGCGGCCGCCGGGCGCTGCACGGTCTCCAGGCGCGCGAGCCGCTCGCGCTCGGCGTCGAGAGCCTGCTCGACGGGCGCCTCGGGCACCTCCTCCTCGGCGCGGGGAACCTCGAGCCCCTTGTACTCGCCGAGCTCGGCCTTCGGCAGCACGCCGATCTCGATCGAGAAGCGCAGCTCCTGTCCCTTCGACGGGAGGTTCGCGAAATCGAGGTCCACGGTCGGGTCCCCGATCGGCACGATCCCGGAGCTCGCGATCGCATCCGAGTACCAGCTCGGCAGCGATTCGCGCAGCGCTTCCTCGAGGATCGCCTCGCGACCCATCCGCTGGATGACGAGCGGGGCCGGCACCTTCCCCTTGCGAAAACCCGGCAGTTTGAGCCGTTGGCCGAGCTCGCTCGCGCGGTGCTCGAGGCGCCGGTCGACCTCATTCGGCTCGACCTCGACCTGCAGGCGCACCCGCGAGTCGCCGAGCTCGGTCAGCGTTGTCTTCACGGCCCCGGGCACGCCCGCCACGATACCGTGCCGCCGTGGGCGGGCAGCGCCGTGACTCCTTCATTTTTCGGACGTCCGCCCGCCGCGCACGCCGCGCGGGCAGGCGCGCCGAGGCCCGTCTGCGGACGGGCCCTGCGGCGCACCTGCTGGGCGGGGCGCTCGACGTGCTCGGCGCGCTCGGCCGCTACAGCCGCGCGCGCCGCCGCCGGCGCCGCTAGGCGGCCGTCTGCTGCGGTGCGCGAGAGCCGCCGAACGACAGGCGCGCGCCGCGCGGGAGCACGAGCACCGCGCTCGTCGCGATTTCGACGAGGTGCCCGGCCGAGGCGCTCAGCGACACGCGGCCCTCGGGGGCGTCAGCGCGCGAGTCCAGCACGAGCACGTCGGTGTCCTCGGCCGCGACCGGGACGACCTCGGCGCCGAGCGCGGCGGCCAGCGACTCGGCCGTCTCGCGGGCCCCGCCGTCGCCGTCGCCGACCGCGACCACGCGCCGCACGTGCGGGGTCTTCTCGGCGAGGTCGACGGGTGCGATCGCGATGGCGGTGCGCCCGCCTTCCAGCAGCCGCTCCGCGGAGTTGCCGATCGAGACGTGGCCCTTGGCCGTGTGCGAATCCGAGCAGAACACGATCACTTCGGCCTGCTCGCGCTCGGCGAGCGCGGCGAGGCCCTCGGGCGTGGAGCGGTCGGTGACGACGTGCGTCGGGATATCGGGGTCGCCCAGCAGCGCGAGGCCCCGGCTCAGGATCCCCTGCGTGTCGCCGACGGAGTCGGCGGTGTGGCGAACGTAGGCCAGCGAGACCTCGGCGCCGGCGTCGGCGAACAACCGGCCGAGCGCGACGGCGTCGTCCTCGTTGGCGGTTCCGTCATAGGAAACGATGATCTTGGCGGGCATCTGGCTTCTCTCCTTCGGGGGGCGGCGGGGGGCCGCGCTCTGGTCTGTTGTCTGTCTGTCGTTCGGCTCATGATGCCCCGGACCTGCCATCAGCTCCAGTGATCTTCTTTATCATTGATATAAGAGGATCTAATGCTGAATGTTGGCCGCCTGCGAGTGCTGAGGGAGGTCGCGCACCGCGGTTCGATCTCGGCGGCCGCCGAGGCGCTCGCCTACAGCCAGTCGGCGGTCTCCCAGCAGATCGCTGCGCTGGAGGCCGAGACGCGCCTGACGCTGCTCGAGCGCCACCCCCGCGGCGTCAGCCTCACGGCAGCGGGGCAGACGCTCGTGGGGCACGCCGAGGGCATCCTCGCGCGGCTGGAGGCCGCCGAGGAAGCGCTCGCCGCGATCTCCGGCTTGCGCGGCGGGCGGCTGCGGATGGCGTCCTTCCCGAGCGCCGGCGCGACGCTGATGCCGCGCGCGATCGCGGCGTTCCGCGGCTCGTACCCGGAGGTCGAGCTGGGCCTCGCCGAGGGCGAGCCCGAGGAGATCGCGCCGCGCCTGCGCGGCGGCGAGCTCGACCTCGCGCTGCTGTTCGAGTTCGAGGGCCAGAGTCTGCTCGGCGAGCGCATGACGCGCGTGGAGCTGCTCGAGGACCCGATGTTCCTCGCGCTCCCCCACGAGCACCGGCTCGCATCCCGCGCCGAGCTGCGCATCGAGGACCTCGCCGGCGAGGCATGGGTGCAGACCTCCCAGGCGAGCCCCTGCGCGCGCCACGTCGTGCGCAGCTGCCACGCGGCCGGCTTCGAGCCGAGGGTCGCGTTCGAAAGCGACGACTACCAGACGGTACAGGGGCTGGTCGCCGCCGGCGTCGGCGTCGCCCTGATCCCGCGCATGGCGCTGTCCGCGCCGCGAGCCGACATCCAGGTCCGCTCGCTGTCCCCCGCGCCGCCGGTCCGCAGCGTGATCGCGGCCACGCCTGCCTCCGCGCGGCTGCTCCCGGCCGCCGGCGCGATGCTGGGGATCCTCGAACGGATCGCCGGCGATTCAGCGGCGGCGTCGAGCGCGAGCTGACGCGCGCGGCGGTGGTCCTTAACGACGAGAGGCCCCCGGCCGAAGCCGGGAGCCTCCCGCTGATGCTGGATCCTGCCTCGAGCTAGTGCTTCTTCCTGTGGCTCCTCGCGAGCCCGCTGATGGAGCAGTTGCTCTGCATCAGTTTCGCGATCGCCTTGTAGCCCGCAGGCGTCGCGTGGATGTCAGGACCGTCGGATTTGCCGCCGGTCACGGTCGTGTTGGTCATGTTCGTCAGCGTCTGGAGACGCATCGGTTCCTTCTTGGTTTCGGGGTTGAACACGTCCATCGCGTTGGTCGCGCAGCCACCGTAGGCGCTCACCAAGGCTTTCACGACCGGGTACTGTTCACGCCCGAGCGAGTTGAACAGCGGGTGGATCGAGCCGCCCGATGTCAACAGGTCTTCTTTGAACGGCCCCGTGGGACCGCCGTGGGCCAGCGCGAACGACGCCGCTTCGGCATCGTTCTTGAACAGTTTCCCGTACGGGTCGTACGCGTTCAGGAAGTAGATCGCTCCGGTGTAGTTGACACCACCGTATTTCGACCCGTTCCGCAGCGCGTACAGGATCCCGGAGATGTTGGACAGGATCTGCTCGCCCAGCCCGTGGCCGGTGTACGTGCCTACGCCCTTGATGTCTTCAACGAACTTTTCTTCGCCTTCCTTGGCCAGTGCGGCGACGTGTTCGGCCGCGTATTTGTGGCCGATTTCTTCGCCTTTTTCGTTGAGTTCTTTGGCGTGTTCGCCCGCGTATTCCAGACCGAATTTTTCACCCGCTTCGGTGAGTTCTTTCTGATGTTCGAGGAAGTACTGAAGGCCGAGCGATGAACCTTTTTCGTGCAGTTCTTTGGCGTGTTCAAATGCGTACTGTTCGCCGAGTGCTTTGCCTTCGGTGAACAGGCAGATGTTGACCTTTTCTTCGGTTTCGGGTTCCGCGCCGCCCGTTTCCGGGAGCACTTTTTCGACGCATTTCTGGACCACGGCCGGGTTGATGTATTTTTCTTCGACCTCTTTTTGGACCGCAGGTTCGACGATTTTTTCTTGAACCTCTTTCAACGCGACCGGTTCGACGAATTTTTTCCGAACTTCGCCTTCGGCGAAAGCCTTGACTTTCGCTTCGATTTCTTTTTCGACGGCTTTGACGCCGTGAAGCTGGTCGTTCGGGCCGATGTTCAGCGAGATCGTCGTGACCGGCTGTTTGGCGATCTGCGCTTCCTTGATCGACGTGATCGCGTCTTCGAGCTGGGACTTGCCGCCGTAGGAGTGGTGCAGCGGTCCGCCCGCGCCGACGGTTTTCAGCACGTTCCAAGCTTCCTGGTACAGGCAGTTCGGAAGCGAGGCCGGCGGCGTTTCAGTGCCCGTGATCGGCAGCGATTCGCCTTTGGTCTGCGATTCTTCGAACTGCGGCGTTGCGTTCAGTTTTTTCGCGAGCGCCGGCCCGATCATCGAGGTCGTCGTCTCGCCCGGGCAGCCATCGTTCTGCAGCCGGATCCCCTGTTTCGAGCCGTGCATGCGGCCCCACAGGTCCTGGACGTAGCCGGCTTCGAAGTTTTCGGGGTTCTCGAAACCAGCGACAACGCCTTCGTTGTACTGCTGCGACGAGTACCCGAACGCCAGCGAGTCGCCGAGCGCGAGGTAAGTCGCTTTGATCGGCGTTTTCGTTTTTGCACTGGCGCCCGACGCGAACAGCGCCGAACCCAGCAATGCGACCGCCATGAGGCAGCCGAGCAGTCGAAGCGACCGCGTCGAGCCGTTCTTGGCTGACATTTAACCCTCCTCTTGTATCTGCGGACCATGCCCCCGCAGATCCCCTCCGCCTTGGCACGACCCCTCGTTTCGGCCTCTCGATGGCCGTAGCGACGCCTGGTGCGGCTCGCCGCAAGGCGTCACGATAGACCCGCGCATGTCCATGTGTCAAGCCGGAACCTTCGCGGTTGCGAGGTCCGGCCTTTGCCGTCCGGCGCCGGTGCGATGTTTGACAGCCGCCCAAGGACAGGGAGAAAGCGATGACTGCGGTACTGGCGATAGCGGGAGTCCTGGTCGGCGCCGTGGGCGCCGTCTTGGTGCTGCGCCGCGACAGCGAGCGGCTGCGCCAGGAGCTGAAGGCGCTCTCGCTCGACGTGATGGAGCAGACGAGGAGCTCGCTCGCGCGCAGCGCCGCCGAGTCACGCGGCGCCGAGGAGCAGCGCGCGGCGGGCGAGATGGACAAGCGCACCGAGCAGATCAGGGGCGTCGTCGCGCCCGTCCAGGAGCAGCTCGTCCGCATGCAGAGCGAGGTCGCCCGCCTGGAGCGCGAGCGGCGCCAGGCGCAGGGCGAGCTCGCACAGATGGTCCGTCAGCTGAGCGAGGGGGTCGGCACGCTGCAGCGCGAGACGGGCAGCCTCGTGAGCGCGCTCAAGCGGCCCTCGACGCGCGGCTCCTGGGGGGAGATCCAGCTGCGCAACGTCGTTGAGATGGCCGGCATGGTCTCGCACTGCGACTTCGTCGAGCAGAGCACGATCCAGACGCCCGACGGGGCGCTGCGCCCGGACATGCTCGTGAAGCTCCCGGGCGGCAACCTGATCGTGGTCGACTCCAAGGTGCCGCTCGACGCCTACCTGCTCGCTCTCGAGACCGAGGACGAGGACGAGCGCGAGGTCCACGTCGCCAGCCACGCACGCCAGACGCGCGATCACATCGTCAAGCTCGCCTCGAAGGGCTACCAGCGCCAGTTCGACTCGACCCCCGAGTTCGTCGTGATGTTCGTGCCCTCCGACGGCATCTACCAGGCCGCGCTCGCGAAGGACCCCGGGCTGATCGAGTACGGCGTCGCCCAGCAGGTGCTGCTGGCGACGCCGACGACGCTGATCGGGCTGCTGCGCGCCGTGCACTACGGCTGGCGCCAGGAGCAGATCGCGGAGTCCGCGCGCGAGATCGCCGAGTCCGCGCGCGAGCTGCACACGCGCCTGGCGCGCTTCGTGACGCCCTTCGCGAAGGCGGGTCGCCAGCTCGGCTCCGCCGTCGCCGCCTACAACGAGGCGGTCGGCTCGTTCGACAGCCGGGTGATGCCGCAGGTGCGGCGCATCGAGCAGGCCGGGGCGTCCTCCGAGCGTGAGCTGGACGCGCCGCCGCCGCTGGAGATCACGGCGCGGGCGATCGCCTCGCAGGGCGAGCTCGAGGATCACCTGCAGGATGAGCTGGTGCAGGCCGAGCCCGAAGGCGAGCCCCGCGCTCGGCGGCTGGGGCCGCGGCGGATCGTCTCCGGCGGCGGAGCGCCCTGAGTTCGAGCACGCCGAGCGCGAGCGCGACCGGCACTGTCGCGGGCAGCTCGTTCACCGCGAAGAACAGCAGGTCGAAGCACACCGCCAGGGCCGCCGTGAGCAGCGCCGCGGGAATCTGAACGCGCCCCTGCGCGGCGAGCATTCCGCCGAGCACGGCCGCGACGAACAGATCGCCGTAACCCATCACCGCGTTGCCGAACACCTCGGCCTGGAGGCGGGGCAGGCCCGCGGCGGGGTGAGCGGCGTTGAGCGCGTCGTTCGGCTGCTGGAGCAGATCCGAGACGACGAGCGCGGTGTCGGCGATCGCCATCGCCACGATCCCGGCGGCCAGCCAGCGCGGCGGCGTGATCGCGCCGAGCAGCGCACCGAGCGCGACGCAGCTGAGGCCCGAGAGCAGCGTCGCCGCCGCGTTGCCGGCGAAGCCGCCGCGGTCCGCCCACGCGAGCGCGAACAGCGCTCCCGCCCACAGCGCGCGGCGCGGCCGCGCTCCCCTCGACAGCCAGCCGAGCGCGAGCGCCGCCAGCGGCGGCACGGCGACCAGCGCGAGATACGTGAGCCCCTCGGCGCTCGCGCTTTCGGCCGCTCGCGCGATCGCAACGAAGGCGACGATCGAGACGGGCAGCACCGCCGCCCAGCCGCCGGCGCGCAGCCGTCGCAGCGGCGCCCACCGGACCGCCGCGGGCAGCGCGACGAGCGTGCCCTGGAAGGCCGAAAGGCAGGCGATCGACAGCCAGAAGGGCATCGCTCCAAGCGACCATAGAGGGACCGTCGCGGCGCCGCGTAGGATGGGTCGATGAACGCGTCGGCCTCGCAGGCCAGCGAGCGTGGACGGGGCGGACGCCTCCCAGCTGACACGCCGCCGATCCTCCACCTCTCGCAGATCGTCGGCAGCCCGCTGCGCGACTCCGGCGGCGAGCGGCTCGGCAAGGTCGAGGACGTGATCGTGCGTCTGGGCGGTTCCGGATATCCGCCGATCACCGGCCTGCTCGTGATGGTCGCCGGAAGGCGCTCGTACCTGGGCGTCGACCGCGTCTCGCAGATCGGCGCCGACGGCGTGGTGCTGCGCAAGGCCAAGCTCGACCTGCGCCACTTCGAGCGCCGCCCCGAGGAGGTCCTGCTGCGGCGCGACCTGCTCGACCGCCAGCTGATCAACGTGCAGGGCGCGCGCCTGGTGCGGGCGAACGAGATCGAGCTCGCGGACGTCGCGGGGTCCTGGCGCGTCGTCGGCGTCGACACCGGCCCGCGGGGAGGGCTGCGGCGTCTGCTGCCGAAGCCGCTCGGCGCGCACATCGCGACCGGGACCTTCCTCGACTGGGCCGGCGTCGAGCCGTTCGTCGGGCACGTCCCGACCGTGCGGCTGCGGGTGCCCCACCCGAAGCTGGCGAAGCTCCACCCGGCCCAGATCGCAGACCTCGTCGAGGCGGCCTCGCGCCAGGAGGGCGAGGAGATCATCCAGGCCGTCGGCGACGACGACCGCGAGCTGGAGGCCGACGTCTTCGAGGAGCTCGACGACCAGCACCAGCGCGAGTTCCTCGAGAACCGCCCCGATGAGCAGGTCGCCGAGATCCTCTCCCGAATGGCGGCCGACGACGCCGCTGACGTGCTCGGCGAGTTCGAGGACGACCGCCGTGAGCGGCTGATCGCGCTGCTTCCGGTCAGCCAGCGCGTGAAGGTCCGGGCTCTGCTCGGGTACGACCCCGCGGAGGCGGGCGGCCTGATGAGTCCCGACTTCGTCCTGCTGGCGGGGTCGAGCACCGCCGAGCAGGCGCTGCGCGCCGTACGCCACAGCCGCGTCGCGCCCGAGCTGCTCACGACCGTGTTCGTGAGCGGCGCCGACGGCGAGCTCGCGGGTGCGGTGCCGGTCACGGCGCTGCTGCGCGCCGACCCCGAACGCCGCCTGGATGCCGAGCTCAAGCACGAGCTGCCGTGCCTCGCGCCCGATGCCTCCTTCGAGGAGGTGGCGAGGCTGATGGCCGACTACAACCTCACGGCGGTGCCGGTCGTCGACGAGCACAAGCGGATGCTCGGCGTCGTCACCGTCGACGACGTGCTCGAGGCGATGCTGCCGCGCGGCTGGCGGCGGCGCTTCGGCCTGCTCGGCGAGGACTGAACGCCCGCTTTCAAGCCCGCGCGCAACGACTCAATAGACTGGCCCCGATGAGCTCAGCAGGCGGCCAGTTCGATGGCGGTCCGAGTACCGCCCGTCATGCGTCGTGTCCGGTCGGCCACACGTGGCCGACCGCGTCTGCCTGCCCGGCTTAACCGTCGCCGCACCGCGATCTTCGCCATGCTGGGCCTGCTCGGCCCGGGCCTGATCGCCGCGAACGCGGGCAACGACGCCGGCGGCATCGCCACCTACTCCTCGATCGGCGCCAAGTACGGCTACGACCTGCTGTGGACGATCGTCCTGATCACGATCTCGCTGGCGATCGTGCAGCTGCTCGCGGCGCGGATGGGCGTCGTGACCGGCAAGGGGCTGGCCGAGCTCGTGCGCGAGGAGTACGGGATCCGCTGGTCGGTTCTCGCGACGACCGCCGTGCTCGTCGCGAACCTCGGCATCTGCATCTCGGACTTCGTCGGCGCGGGCGCGGCGCTCGGGCTCGCCCACATCCCCGTGCAGGTGACCGTGCCGATCATCGCCGTCGGCATCTGGCTGATCATCGTCCGCGGCTCCTACCGGAGCGCCGAGCGGATCTTCATCTGGTTCACGATCCCGTTCTTCGCCTATCCGATCGCGGCGATCCTCGCGCACCCGGACTGGGCCGAAGTCGGCAAGGCGATCGTCAAACCGACGATCCACACGAACTCGGCCTACATCGTGCTGCTGATCGCGACGATCGGGACCACGATCACCCCGTACATGCAGCAGTATCTGCAGTCGGCGACGGTCGAGCGCGGCGTACGCGAGGAGGACCTCGGCCATGAGGAACACGAGGCCGTGGCCGGGTCGATCTTCGCCTGCCTGATCTCGGCCTTCATCGTGATCGCCACGGGCGCCACGCTCTACAAGCACGGCGTGCACGAAATCAACTCGGCGGCGCAGGCGGCGCGCGCGCTCAGCCCGTTCGCAGGCCAGTTCGCCGAGACCCTGTTCGGGATCGGGCTGCTCGGCGCGAGCCTGCTCGCCTGCGCGATCCTCCCGATCGCGACCTCGTATGTGGTCTCCGAGTCGCTCGGCTACGAGAAGGGCGTCGGGCGCCGCCGTGAGGAGGCGCCCGTGTTCGTGGGCGTCATCACGGCGATGATCGCGATCAGCGCGATCGTGGCGGTGATCCCGGGCGTGCCGGTGTTCTCGCTGCTGATCGGCGTCCAGGTCGTCAACGGGCTGCTGCTGCCGATCAACCTCATGTTCATCTGGCTGCTCTCGCGCTCGCGCCGCGTGATGGGCGAACGCCGCAGCCGCGGCTTGCTGGACGCCGCGACCGGGATCACCGTCGCGATCCTCTCCTGCCTGTCGATCGTGCTGGTCGCGGTCACGGTCGGCGCCTGACGGCGCCCCTCAGTCCGTCACGCCCGCGGCGACGTCATGCCCGGCGGGCTCCGCGCCCGCGCCCATCCGGGCGACGAGCAGCGTGGCGCCGATCGCGCCGCCGAGGTCGCCGAGCGCGGCCACCTCGACGTGCGGCGGGCGCGAGTCGGCGAACAGGTGAGGCAGCATCTCCTTCGACAGTCGCTCCGCCATCGGCGCCCCGAAGCGCACGCCGAGCCCGCCACCGAGGATCACGGCCTCGACGTCGAGCAGGTTGATCGCCGAGGCGACGGCGGCCGCGAGCGCCGCGACGGCGCGGTCGATCATCCGCACGGCGAGCTTGTCTTCCTTCTCGAGCGCCCGCGCCCAGACGCCGCTGGTCAGCCGCTCGCGTTCGTGGTGTTCGGCGATCGTGAAGAGGTCGGTCTTCTCGCCTTTCTCGACGAGCTTCTTGACGTGGATTTCCATCGCCGCGCGGCCCGCGTAGGCCTCCATGCAGCCACGCCGGCCGCAGGTGCAGCGGGCACCGTTCATCTCGACGACCATGTGCCCGATCTCGCCGGCGCCGCCGCGCCCGCGCCACGGCCGGCGATCGAGGACCGGGCAGCCGCCGACGCCCGTGCCCCAGAACACGCCGAGCAGGGACTGGAACGGGCGGCCGGCTCCCAGCTCGACCTCGGCGACCGTCGCGACCTGCACGTCGTTGCCGAGCCGCACCGACGGCCCGAGCAGCTTCTCCAGGCGCTCGGCGAGCGGAAACGAGCCTTCCCAACCAGGCAGGTTGCGCGCGCTCGTCACAGTCCCGGCGGAGACCACGCCGGGTGAGCCCACGCCGATGCCCGTGAGCGCCGAGACGTCCTCGCCGGCCTGCTCGGCCGCTTCGCGCAGGGTCGTGGCCATCTCGGCTGCGACATCCTCCGGACCGCCGGCGGTCGGCGTGGGACGGCGGGCCGAGCCGAGCGCGTCGTGGCGGTCGTCGACGACGACGGCCTGGATCTTGGTGCCGCCCAGGTCGATCCCGCCGAAGCTGCTCACGCGGCCATGATCGCAGACGGGGTCGGCGCCATCGCCGGCAGACAGGGGACTCGGCCGGCGCTCCATGCCGGCCTTCGAGTGAGTCGGCCAGCCCTTCCCGCCGGCTCCGGCGGGCGAGGCCCTACTTGCTCTTCGGGTCGCCGATCGCCGACGGGGACGGCTTGTAGCCGATCTTCGGCGCCGGGATCGCGCCGATGCGCGTGACGAGCTGCGTCCACTGCAGCGAGCTGAGGACCGTCGTGGTGACGACGGGGGCCGGCGCCGCCTTGCCCTTGGCCGCGGAGTGCGCGACCGAGGCGGGCGCGGCCGCGGGCTGCAGGTGCGCCGCGGCCGGCTGGAAGACCAGCTCGATCTGGTTCCAGTGCGATGAGACGGCCTTCGTCTGGGGCGAGGCCGGGTAGTGCATGAGGCTGAGGATTTCGTGCGGCACGAATTCCGCGGGCAGCGTGAGCAGCGCGCGGATCGTCAGGTCCGCGATCGTGCCGGGGCCCTGGTGGTGGACCAGCGGCACGCCGTTGATGGCGCTGATGTCGACGGCGTCGCCGCGGTAGTGAGGCGAGCGCACGCCCGCGCTGGTGTACTGGCTCTGCCCGCAGCGCAGCGCGCTGACGGTCGGCTTCAGACCGCTGCGCGAGAGGAACGCGAGCACCGCGAGCACGCGTTTGTCGATCGCCCCGGAGGCGACGTCCCCGCGCGCGCAGCCGTTGATCGTGATGCCGGGATCCGACAGCACGGTGCGCTCGAGGTCGGCACGCGAGAGCAGGAACACGTCGCTGGCGGTCGCGCCGAGCAGCGCGTCGGTCGAACGCGCACCCTGGGGGTAGAGCGCCTTCTGCAGCTCGGCCCAGTTCGCTAGCACCGGCCCCGGGTCGATGTAGCCGCTGTCCCCGGCCGGTTTGATCGCGAACCGCATGTGTCCGGCGTGAGCGCCCTGACCGGTCCATACCTTGCCGAGCACCGTCCCGCTGGGGACGACCGAGCCGGCCCGCAGCGGCAGCCGCTGCGCGGCCTTGGCGCGCGCCGCCTTGCGCGCGGCCGACGCGCTCGCGGCGGCTTTCGCGTCGGGGTTGCCTGGCCTGGCCGACAGCCGCCGGCGGTCCATCCCCGCCGGCACGCCTTCGGCGCTGGCGATTTCCGCGCGCCCGCCGGCCGCGCCGTGGTTCTGGGGCGCGGGCGTCTTGACCTGCAGCGTGACGGGGGCCTGGGTGCCGGCGGTCGCCGCTTTCGAGGGGGCGGGGTCGTGGCTGCTCGCGACCTGCACGACGGACGAGTTGCCGCTCGCGCGACTCGGCTTCTGCCGCGTGTAGCTCCGCGCGATGCTGCCCAGGCCGGCGTAGGTGAAGACGTCGCCGTAGACGTCGCGCAGCACGATGAAGCTCCCGAGCTTGCTGTTCTTGCCGATCTTGATCACCCGCCCGTCCTGGACGGCGACGACGGAGGCGTTCGGCGCGCTCGTCAGGTTGACGACCTGCGGGTTCGGTGCGGGCTGCGCGTGCGCCGCTGCCGCCGCGGCGGCGGCCGGCGAGACAGCCGCGCTGGCGCCGGGCGTCGCGGGGGACGGCTTCGGCTTGGCGGCCGCGGCATTCGCGGTCGCGCTCGACGCGGAGGGCGCTTCGGCTTCGGCGTGCGCGGCGCTCCATTCCAACGAGCCCGTTCCGACCGGCGGACGGCCGTCCACCAGCCCGGTCAGCGTCGCGATCACGGGCTTCGGGTAGGTCGAGATCAGCTTCGCGCGCAGCATCACCGAGTCGACGTATTCTTCGGAGTGGTTGTAGGCGAGGATCGCGCGCCGCAGATCGGTGGCGGCCCCGGCCGCGCGCAGGTAGCGCGCCGCGGCGAACACGGCGTCGACGGGGTTGTAGGGGTCCGCGTAGCCGGCGTTGAGGGCGTCCACGCCGTACATCGACCAGGTTTCCGGCATGAACTGCATCCAGCCGACCGCGCCGGCGCTCGACACCGACTGGTCGGCGCCGTAGTCGGTCTCGATTTCGTTGATCCCGGCGAGGATCTGCCACGGCACGCCGTACTGGACGGCGGCCGCCTGGTAGATCGGGAGCATGAACAGCGGCACCCGGTAGAACGCCAGAGACTGCGTCGATGCCTGAGAGGAGGCGAGCACCGCGGCCAGCGCGCCCGCCTTCGCGACCGCCTGCGGCGAGCCTTCGACGTTGTTCGCGCCGTTCGCCTTGGATTTGCCGGTCGCGCTGCTCGTCTTCGGGTTGCTCTTCGAGCCCTGGGTCGTTTTCTGCCGTCGTTGCAGCACGACCGACGGCGCTTCCTGCTTGGGCGCCTGGGGCTGCGGGGTGGTGGTCGTCCCGGTGCTCGGCGTGGTCGTCGGCGAGGGCGTCGACGGCGCCGGGGTGGTGGTCGTGCTCGTCGCCGTCGCCGGCGAGCTCGCTTCGCCCGGCAGTTCCGGCGCCGAGACTTCAGGCGTTGTGGGTACCCCGCCGATGTTGGACGCGGCCTCACTCGTGGCGACGGGCGCGGCGAGGCTTGCGGCGGTGAGTCCTCCCCCGGCAAGCGCTCCCAGCACAGCACGAAGAGCCCTGCGACGGGCTCTGGTGGGCGGCGTCATGCCTCGTTCTCGTTCATCTTCGGGTCGTCCCATTGGCGTGGTCGGCGCACCGGATCCACGGTCACTGGATACGCCCACCGGGAGTCATATCGGCAGAGCACCATGAATCCGTAAAGGATTCGTAATCGCTCTGGCAACAGTTCTCGAGGTGAGCTGGGGCCGAAGTATGCGTGATCCGCGGGACACGTGCATCCATTACCCCCGTTTGGGCGAGGACTTGCGCGGTGCCCGCTGCGTTTCCCGGCACGGCGCGTGACCCGCTCCGCTACCCTGTCGCTCGTGGAAACGGTCGACTCGGTCCTGCAGGTGATCCTCGCCGTGATCCTCGTGTTCCTGGTGCTCATGCACTCGGGCAAGGACTCCGGCCTGTCCGGCGCGTTCGGCGTCGGCAGCGGCACCGGGCCGCTCGGCGGCGGCTCGATGGTGGAGCGCAACCTCAATCGCTGGACGGTCGTCTTCGCGGTCCTGTTCTTCGTGAACGCGATCGTGCTCCTGAAGCGCCCCTGGGCCTGACGCCGGCGTCCAACTCGTCGAGGATCACGAGCGCCTCGGCGCGCAGCTCGGCGTCCAGCTCGCGGTAGTCGCGCTCAGAGAGCTTGCCCGTCCGGAAGTCGAGCTCCGCGTCGCGGATCTCCCGGTACTTGGCCTCGCGCGCGGCCTCGAGCTCGTCGCGCGCGCGGTCCCCGGCGGCGAGGTTATCCGTGTCTCCCTCCACCGCGCCGGCGCGCCGCGCCGCGGCCTGCCGCAGCGGGGCGCCTACGAGCAGCACGATCAGCACGAGCAGCACGACGATGGACAGGACGATCACGATCGCCATCGGGCTCCGTTCCCGGCCGTTGCGATCAGCGCGCGCTCCCGGCGCTCAGGCCCTGACGACGCGCCGCGGCAGGCGCACGCGGGCGCGGGCCGCGACCCGTGCGCGGACCGTGCTGGGTGCCGGCCACACGGCGATCAGGCCGCCGATGAACACGATCAGCCCGCCGATCCAGATCCACATCACGAGCGGCGAGACGATGAAGTGGAACTGCGCGGGCGGCGGGGATTTCAGGTAGCTGCGCGCGAGGTAGAGCAGCGCGATCGGCGCCTCTTCGGAACCCAAGGTGCGATTCCCCACGTCCACGATCCGCTTCAGGGCCGGCGCTTCGATTTCCGGCGAGATCGCGCTCCACACGTCACGCGTGACGCCGCCGTCGATCGCGACGTGGCTGACCGGCTGGCCGCCGATCAGGCTGCCGACCGTGCCCTGCGCGGCTTCCTGGGAGGCGTAGTAGCCCTCGCTCGGGTTGAGCGTCGCGACGTGCCGGCCGTTCTTCGTGACGTCGACTTCGGCGCCGAGCGCGAGCGTCGAGCCTGTGTGGGCACGGTCGTACTTCGGCGTGATCGACGCCGTCGGGCGCACATAGCGAACCGTGTAGGCGCCGACGCGGGTCGACTGGCCGGGACGCATCTGCGTCTCGGTCGCGTGCTGGAAGGACGATGACGCGGCGACGCCGATGAACAGCACGGCGATGCCGACGTGGACGATGTAGCCGCCGTAGCGGCGGCGGTTGCGGCGCACCAGCGCGAGCAGCGCGACCGGGATCGACTCGCCCGCCATCGCGCGGCGGGCGCGCGTGCCGCGCGCGAACTCCTGCCCGACGCTCGCGAACACGAACGCGGCGCAGCAGAACAGCGCGACGGCCAGCGGCTTGTGCCCGACGCCGGCTCCGAGCAGGACAGCGGCCGTGGCGAGCGCGGCGACGGTCGGCACGAGGAAGTTGCGGCGCGCGTTGGCGAGCGTCGCCCGGCGCCACGCGATCACCGGGCCGATGCCGCTCAGCAGGACGAGCACGAGCGCGAGCGGGACGGTGTAGCGGTCGAACCACGGCGGCCCGACGGACGATTCGGTTCCCGACACGGCCTCGGAGATGAGCGGGAAGTAGGTCCCCCAGAAGATCACGAAGCAGAGCGCGACGAGCACGAGGTTGTTGACCAGGAAGACCGACTCGCGCGAGAGCAGCGAGTCGAGGCGGTTCTCGGATCGCAGCATCTCGCGGCGGCTCGTGACGAGGTAGATCGAGCCGATGATGAGGACCGCGATCAGGCACACGAACGGCACGCCCAGCGTTGCGCCGCCGAAGGCGTGGATCGAGTTCAGCACGCCGCTGCGGACCAGGAACGTGCCCATGATCGCGAGCGTGCCGGTGGCGAGCACGAGCGACACGTTCCAGACCTTCAGCATCCCGCGTTTCTCCTGGATCATCAGCGAGTGCAGGAACGCCGTCGCGGTCAGCCACGGCATCAGCGACGCGTTCTCGACGGCGTCCCAGCCCCAGTAGCCGCCCCAGCCGAGCTCCGAGTAGGACCAGCGGGCGCCGAGCAGGATGCCGATTCCGAGGAACAGCCAGGCGGCGAGCGCGAACCGCCGGGTGGCCGTGATCCACTCGATGTCGAGTTTGCGCGCCAGCAGGGCTCCCATGCCGAAGGCCAGCGGGATGATGCACAGCGTGTAGCCCGAGTAGAGCATCGGCGGGTGGATCATCATCGTCGGGAAGCGCAGCAGCGGGTCGAGCCCGACGCCGTCTGAGGGGGCTGGGCTGGTCGTCGCAAATGGGT